>CAIYBN010000036.1 GCA_903924465.1 uncultured Myxococcales bacterium
GTTCACGGTGAACGCGGTGGTTTTGAAGTCACCGGAACGATACGCCATCATTGTCATTTTGCGAGGTTACGAGGCTACTGGCACAGCGGGCGGCTGGAAGTCTGCGGAATCAGATCGAAGATCAGTTTGCGGATGCGCCCGGCGAAAGCAGGCGCTTGACTGGGCGATCGGGCACGGTCACACTGGTCTCGATGCTGTGGTTCTGGCCGCAAGATGCGGCGGTGGGCGAGGTACACAGATACCCGGGTACGCGCCCCTGCTCATTCACTTGTGCGTCAGCCACGCCGCGTCACCCCTGGTTCTCACGTTGGCCATCGGCGCTGTCAAAGCCATGTGAGATCGTGCAGGTTCACAGTCGTGTAGGAGCCACCTTGCACTTCTGCGGCAACGCGGAGTTTGTCGGGAATCGCCCCTTTGTAGACAAACGGCGGAGAGCCGGCTGTGGTCAAGTACAGGAATAGACTGTCCTTGGTTCGTTCGATCTTGACCCATTGGCTGGCTCCGCCAACAGCCGAAACCAGCTGCGGCGCCGCGAGTCCAGAAGCGACCCAAAGTCCTTGGCCATCCAACGTGATCGTGACGCGCTGGGAGAGGTCGGGAGATCCGCCGCAACCAGCGTGCCAACTGGTCCACGCACCTGTGACGGCGTCAAAATGGTCTTGCGCATCCAGGTGGACGCGGGCAACTTCGCCGTTGACGCCAAGTTGCAGCGAGGCCGTGAGCGCGAATGCCTTGCTGTCGAACGCTTGCCAAGTCGCAGCTGCGAACTGGCCAGCGGCGACGAAGTTACCGCTCAAACCGTAGGACGGATTCACGAACAGGATGGGCGACGAGCCGGTGGGCCAGGACACACACGTGTCTTTTGCCGGGTCGCTGAGCAACAACGGCGATAAGTCAAGGAACGTCTGCGGTGGCACGGTCCAAGGCGCCGATGCACTGCAATTCGCTTGCTGAAACGCCGGCTCAGGGCCAGCACCGTCGGGATCAATCCACGGTGTTGCGGCCCATGGCACCATCGCCGCGAGCGCTGCTGCGCAACTCGGGGCCGGAAGGGTCGCCGTGCCAATCGGTGGCGAACACGTGATGCCATTGCCATAAAACGTCGCATTACAGACACATGTGCCAGATTGGCACTGACCGTTCGGGCTGCACACGCCGCAAGAACCGCCACAACCGTCGTCGCCGCACGTGGCGCCTTGGCAACTGGGCATGCAGTAGAAGGGCGTCATTCCTTGCCAACGCAGAGACATGAGGCTGACGTCTGCTGCAGACAACGCCAGCAGCCGCGAAGGATTTTTGAAAACTTGACTGGATGTCCAGAGCGTGTCGGCGTCGCGTCCCAAACGAATCACGCCCATGGCGTCGCGCCGCAGCCACAGGGTACCGTCGCTGGCGACCGGCAAGGTCTGGCTGCCCGTGTCGGTTGTCACATACATCCCTTGCTCGGTGCGCCCGACAATCACCTGATCTCCAGGTGTTGTCACGATCTTCGGTCCACAAAATGCCGCCAGGTTGCCGTCCGCTTGCAGGGCGGTCAGCGGCGCCAGAATCAGCGCGGTGACGAAACTGGGACCACCGGTCGGCGCGGCCAGCGCAAAGTTGACTTCGAATTCGCCATGCAAGGCTGCGGCACTGGGCGTCAAATTCCAACCACCTGGGGGAGGCGGGACAACACCTGGACAGCCTGTGGCCGTGTACGTCTGCCCCCCGGTCGGCGCATACCAGGTGGGCATGGACGTCCAACCCTGAGCGTCATCGCAGTGCGTGAGCACTTCTGGCGAGGGGCCGGCACCGTCGCCGTCGATCCGCACCAGCTCTGTCGGGGTCACGCCGTTGGCCAACGCCGCTGCGCAACTCAGGAATGACGTAGCGGTCGCTTGATCGGTGCAATAGCCTTCAAAGGAAACATGGCCAAAGGTGCATGGACAATATCCGCCGAGGCATGCCTGCAAGGGCGAACAAGCCGCGCAGCTCTTGGGCTCCATATCGCGAAAACCACGCCAGAGGACTGATGTGCCGTCATGCAGCACCAGCGTCGTGTCGTCCGCCAGCAAGCCTTTGACGTCGCCAATCGCGTTGATTGAACCAGATGTCACTTCATGCAAGCCTGAGCCCATGCGGTCTGCCCGGAAGATGGCCCAGCGTCTGGATGTGCCATTGGCGCTCGCTCCGCCAACGACAAAGAAGCAGACGCCGTCCGCCGCGCACGTGCCGTCGACAATTCCACAGGTGGCAAACCGCTCCGCGCCGGGCAGCTGCATGATGCTTGTTTGGCCATTCTTCGCGTCGGTTTGCGTGATGTGCCCCGAGTTGGCATCCACGCTGAGTTGCAACGGCTGGAGTCCGGCGACGAGCGTACCGGGCAAGGCATCGACGTGGTCTGGCATCGGCACGACGCCTTGGTCCGGGTCCAACAGCCACGTTGTCGATCCTGCCTGGAGCGCCGGAAAGCCTGTGGCCGTGGCGACCAGTTTGGGCGGCCCCGCAATGCCCCCGGTATTTTCCGGCGCGGCAAACGCCTTGCTCGTTGCGGAGTCCCAATCAAAGTAGACGGCTCGGTAGCACGGCGTGCCGGGGGTTGCGCAGTCCTTGCCCTGTTGCAGGATCCACTGTCCACCCGTCCGCGGATCGGCAAACAGTGGCGAGTAGACAGACTCCGGCGCGCGTTCGACGACGCCAAAGCCAGGGCCAGCACGCACCGCTGGGCCGGAAAAACCACCGCCTTTGCGCGCCAAAGCAATGCCGGTGATCGGTTCACTGGCTGACTCGGAAACAGAAATCACCACTTGGCCCACGTCAGGCAACGTGCCAGCCAGCAACCAGTCTTCCGGAACGTGCAGAGGCTTGCCGGGAGCTCGCCCGCTGGCTGCCGGTTGTGCATCGGGATCGTGCGCACGAACCAGCAGCAAGCATTGCTCGTTTTGGCGAATGGCTCGTGTCGAAGCACCACCCAATGTCCACGGCGTATCGGGCAGAAGCCGCCCGCGCGGCGCGCACATCAGCACGTCGCGCCCGGTCGTCGTGACCTGCAGGCCAGCCCAAAGGGGCGGCGGCTCAGCGGTGGCCGCGGTCGGCACACCGACATTCCATACGTGTTGCTGTGCGCTTTCCAGCCATTTGGTCACCAGCCCGACGCCAAAGACGTCCTCTTGCCACTGCATGACAGTGCCGTCCTGGGTCCACACCTGCAATTTGCCAGGCGCGACCGGCACAACACCGACGAGTTGATGCCCTTCAGGCACTTGCACGGCAGTCAGGAACGTCCGCTCCAGCACGCCCGCAACCAACGCGCGCCGCCAGATCAGACCGTCCTCGGAAAACTCATACAGATCCCGGGTATTATCCCCGTGCAAGACCGGCACGATTGGATTGAAATCGGGTTGATCGAGGCCACCATGCAAAGTCACCCAAGGTTCTGGAATGGGCGCAGACCCTTGCCATCGCTGGCGGACTTCGGTGTGGCCGATCCAGCCATTGCCGTGAAACACGACGCCCATTGTGGCACCCGATGCCGGTGCCAAGAAGATGGATCGCTCAATGGTGCTCAAACCGAGAGGGCGCAACCAAGGCCCCCAATTGGTCGCCCAATCGAAGTAGCTTGGGTTCTGCAATTGTGCCCATGGCGCGACGAAATCCTGTCCCTCATCGACGAAGCTGGTCCACGGCTTGCTTCCGGACGTCGCGCCCGAGTGGATATCTGCCGTGCCGTCGTCCAAAGCCAATCCCGTTCCGGAAGCTGTGGCGTAGACTCCTGTGATTCGCCCAGGAAATTGCGGGATGACTGGACATTGCAGCCCTGGAATGGTCCAACAATGCAGGGGATTGGGCCAATCGGCAAAGGCTGTGCCGTCCTCAGCCATGGCAATCCGGTCGCGCTTGCCATCGGCGCGAAAGACCACGCCAGTGGCGTCCTGACACGGCCCGAGGTCATAGTCATGTGCCAAGCCGTATGGCGTGTCCATGCGTGCGTCGAGTCCAACGAGCGCGTCGCCGTCGATGCGGTAGCACATGCGGCGGCCGAAGTAGCGGATTGGGTAATTGCCATGCAGGCCGCGCTCTTCGGGGTTTGCGCCCGGCAGAAAGACGCCGATCTGTGCTTCGGGTTGCTGGGTGGCCGGGTCGACGATGACAGAGAATGAGGTAACGGCGGCATGTTGCGAAATGGGGGAGTTGCCGCTTGGTGTCATGGCGACGCGGGTGGGCAGGGAATCTGGCGTGTCGGACAGTGGCACCATCGCCAGGCTCGTGCCCGCCGGTCCTCGGCCTTCGATGAAGTCCTGGTCCCACTTGCCGTGGTCCGCAACTTCGAGGTGCAGAGACCAGACACGGCGTTTGCCAAATGCCGTGTCGTGTAGGTCGCCGCCGGCAATGGAACCTGAAAGCACAGCCACGCCATCGGACCCAGAGGTCTGCCATTTCATGCCATTGCGCACGTGGGCGGGGAGGATGAGGAGTGGCACATCGAGCTGTTCCTGATTGCCCGCGGCCCGCATGAACAAACCCGCAGTGTCGATCGACCAGTAGGCTTCACGCCTGCCCTGGTTGGTCGCGAACCAGTCCAACAGCGGGTTGGCGCCGTCGGTTGCTTGCATCAGGAGCCAAGCCGGCCCGTAGCGATCGCTGTGGCGGGTCACCGTCCATTCACTCTTGCCAAATCGATACCGTGAGCCCACTCGCATCGGCCACAGTGGTTCATCGTTGGTTGGACCATCGCCAGGGGCCAGGATCTCGGCGCTGGTCGTGCCGGTGGTGGAGTCGGCGGCCGAACTTGCGGTGCCGCAGCCGAAAAGTCCCGCGACTATCCAGCCAAACCACAGGCGAGACCGGCGTTGGGTCGCGGATCGGCTGAAGTGCGCCGCATGGGCGTCGCCGACACAGGAACTGCGTGGACACTGCATGTTTCACCGCCACCCCGGCCGCCACGTGCGTCCGTCCTGCGTGAGCACAGCCCCGGGCGACTGGCGTGACGCGATTGGACGTCTACGCCGCCGCATTCTCGTCGTCAAGCGAGCCCGACTTTCGGGGCGCATCACGACGCGTTTGCAGGAACTGCCCAAGGGGCATCCGCTGTTGGTGCACTTGCCGCAGTTCAACACGCTCATCAAGGACTATGCGGCGCCGCTGAAAGCACTGAAAACCGCGATGGAAGTGCGGGAAGCCGCCGATGTTGTCGTCACCACCGCCAAGGCGGCGTGGCGAACGGCCTATGACGCCATCGCGGGCGCGCTGCGGCAGATGTTCCCGGGGCGGAGAAGTTATCAGGAGAGCTTCTTCCTGCCGGAATCGCGGCCTTCCACGAAGAAGAAGACACTGGAACCGGTTGTGCCGGTGGTTTGAAACGGGAAAATCGTCGCGGAACCGCTTCCGGGAGGGAATCACGGGCGTGATTTCGTCCTGGAGGCGGTTCGAATGCAAAAGTGACGCCGTGATTTCGTGTTGGAGGCGGTTCCAGGCCGAAATGCAACAGGATCTGACCGTCAGAGTTTGATATCGGCAGAGGTCAGCATCTTTGGAAGTGAAGGCCGAGGGCGAGGCGGGCGATGGGCCAGATGACCAGCTCGAAGTCCGAAACTTGGCCCGTGTAGTGCCGCCCAAAATCCCGCTTGACTCACCGGTGCGGCGACCGCATGGTGAACTGATCTCACCCGAGGAGGGGAGCATGTCACTGGAACTGCGGCCGACATTTACCCTGGGCCTGGACGAACCGACGGGTGCGGTGCTGCGGCGGCTGCGGGCGCAGATGCACGCGCCGGGCGTTGAAGTGCGTTGGGCGCGGCAGCCGGGTGGCGGTGCGCCGTCCAGCGTGCGCGAGGATCAGGACCACGTGGTGCTGTGCGTGGACGTCGCGACGCGGCATTTTTGGTCGCCGTGGCTGATGCTGGATATTGCGCAGCACGACGGTGGCACGCACCTGCACGGTCGGTTCAGTCCGCATCCGAGCGTCTGGACCGGCTACGCGTTTTGCTACCTGACGCTCACCGCCATCGGCTTCTTCTCGCTGATTTTCGCCTGGGCCTCGCAGCTGAGCGGGAGCGGCAGGCCAAGCGTCGGTCTCATCGCGCCGGTTTGCGCGCTGATTGCGTTCGCGATGTGGTGGGTATCGCAAGTCGGCCAGCGGCTGGCACGCGACGAGATGGTGCTCCTGCGCGCATGCGTGGACGCCGGCTTGCGCGCGCCCACGACTTCTGACGCAGCTAACGAGGCGGCAGAACCGGCATAAGCGGCGTCTCGCGTCGCGGCACCAGCGCGTGGCTGTGGTCGGGCGCCTCGCGGGTCAACAGGTGCGGATGCGCCACGGGCGGCAGGCAGTGGTCGGTCAGGAGGTGCACGTAGTCGTTGAGCGAACGCGACAGCTGCTGGTGGTCGTGGTGATTGGGCTGGCGGAACGAGGACATCGGGTGTGATGCGGACAGGGTCATGGCGTGTTCCTTTGGGAGGTGGACAGTTGAACGATGTTGACTCCACCGCGCTGCGGCCTAACGTGATATTGGGTTAGCAAGGAGCGTGCCAAGCCGTCAGGACTGTCTGAAGTGCGCGAAAAGCTGACAGATGAACCGGATAGCGACGGTCCGTTGCGCCGCTGAACAGGCGCCGCTGGGGAAATATCCGCAACCGAGCGGGGAAATGCCCGTAGCGCGTGCCGCGCGCCAAGATGTCCACACGATAGGTTGTTTGCTGCGGGGAGCTTGACGCGTTGTGGAATGGTCGGTGCGTCAAAAAACGGCTGAATTCAGGAAACTTCGTAGTAGGTCAGTTTGTTTCCGGCCTGCTGGCATGCGGTTTCGGAACGCGTACGGACGTCGCTGTGCCGCGCGAGCAGAGCGCCGGCGCGCCACGGGCCGCAGGCACGGAACGAGCGACTGTAAGGTCGCACGCCACGGGCCGCAGGCACGCAAAGAGCGACCGTAAGGTCGCAAAGCGCGCCCTGAGCCGACCGAAGCGCGGCGTCGTATAGCCTGGCAAGCGCACCGACAGACGGCAGCGTTCCGAAACCAGATCAAAATCGCCCAGCACGGAGCAGCGCCTTGCCGCGCAAGAACTCGCCAGACGTGTTAGCTTGCGGCCATGCTTTGGCCAGCCGGGCCGCGTGTGAATCGTCCCGCGGTTGCTGGCCTTGGGTTTGGCAGACGAGGTGTTCCAATGACGACGTGGGGCGTGGCGCTGTCCGCGGTATCGCTTGTGGCGGTCCTGTTGCTCGCGGTGATCGCGGTTGCGCTCATTCGGCGACGGGGCGCGGACCGAACTGCCATCCTCCTGGCCCTGCTCGCGAGCATCGCCTGGTCGTTGGCCTGGTTTGGCCTGCTCGGATCCCAGCGCCTGCCGGTCTGGTTGCTCAATCCGAATCAAGAGGGACTGCTCGGGGCAATCGTCAAGTCGATCTACGGCAGCAATTACCACATTGGCGACCTCTTCCGGTGGCTGGTCAAGGCGTACGCGCTGCTGGACGGCGGCGCGCCTCAGTCGCTTCGGACCGTTGTCGCGATGAACTGCTGGCTTGGCGGCGTCAACGCGATTCTCTTTTTCGCAACCGCATGGAGGATTCTGGCGCACTTCTGGGGCGCGCTGCTGTTCGTGATCGCCTACTGCGCGAGCACAATCTTCCTCCAATCGGCGCTCTCAGACGGTCCGGGGCAATGGCTCGCTTTCGACTTCTTCTGCGGCGTGCTCTGCGTGCGGGCGATGCACGTGTTCGCCTCTCAGCGCTTTCGCTGGTGGGCATGGATTGGCCTGGTGGTTGTGTTGGCCATGGCCGTGGCCACTCGCGTGGAGTGCGCGGTCTTTGCGTGCATCTGCGGCATGGCGGGGCTTCTGTGGATCGCCGTGCCGGAGCAACAGCTGCGCGCACACAGCCTGCGCATCTTGACGCGTCTTCGCGCAACCTTCTTCGTCCGCCAGTTCAGTCGGACGCCGCTGCCCGTGGCCTTCGCCATCGGCGTCGGCATCTACGCGCTGGATTCGGAGCTGGAGTCCGTTGACCTTGGGCTCGCCGCGATACTGCCGGTGGACGTTCACGTCTTCTATTTGCCGATCGGGATGGCCAGGGTGATGAGCCCCGCCATCGTCTTTCTCTTCGCCTTTGGCGTGTGGTACGGCCTGCGCCAATGGCGGGAGTTGCTGCTCTTGCCCCTGCCGACCCTGCTCTTGATGAAGACCTACTACGCGGCGGCGCACAACGGCAGCACCACGGAAATGACCCGCTACCTGACGCTGCTCGTTCCAGTGATCTTCGTGATTGCGCTGTTCGGCTGGCGCCAGCTGGCCGCGGTGACCGACCGACTGCGCTGGGGCCCGTCCTGGCGCGTGGTGGCATGCGTCGTCCTCGGGCTGCTCGCGATGCCGGAGTTGAGTCTCGCGAATCTCATGGTCGCATCGCCTGCAGAATCGACGCCGGCAAGCAAGCTCAGACGGATTCTCAACCTGGGCAACCAGCAAGCTGAGGTCCAGTTCCTCGTGGAACTGATGGACGAGCGCCCTGACTGTGTCATCGCGGCACAGGCTGTGGCGCAGGACAACGTTTCAGGAGAGCGATGGAGCCAGTCCGAACGCACGCGCGTGCTGCTGTTTGGCGGACCGCTTGGCGGGTGGGAAGAGCATCCGTTGACCGGCGATGTGGTGGCTGTCGCGAAGGCAGCCGTGCGGAACCGGGCCACCTGCGTGTTGGCCTATGAGGGGTTGGACTGCGCGCTTGCACTCACGGGCGGGCCAAAGTGCACGCTTGCCGGGCACCATCTGAAAGTGGCAAAGACGGTGCGCGTGGACGACCCGGGCTTCTACTGCCACGTGGTGTTTCCGAGTCCGGTACAGCTCACCGCGTATGAACTGCCGTAGGAGACAGGGACCGGTCGCAGCCGTTGCAGGCCCTTTTTCAGTGCAACCTGCTGCAACTGGAGCTGCGGAATCCGTGTGTGCACCTACCAGCCAAGCCCCGCACCCAACTGCATCACATCCATCGCATACTCAACCCGCCCACTTGTCGGCGAATAGCCAAGCAGCGACAAGCCCAACGAATCCTCCGGATTCGGCGCCGTGCGCGTCAGCTCCGTATGCGAATAGCCGACCGTCACCACGGTCCGCTCGTTGATCCGCCAGCCAAAATCGCACGCCAGCGCCATGTACGGTGCGGTGTCCATGGAATGGGTCCGGATGAACGGGTTGTTCGGATAGGTGTAGGTAATTGAATTGCCGAAATGAAGCCCGAGATCCGCGGAAGCAAAGAAATGGTCGAGAAAGTGCAAGCGCGCGCCGAGATCCACCGTGCCCGACAGGAAGGGCGCGGATGTGTAGGACCCCGCCGCCGTCGACGCGGTGAAGGTGCCGGCAAATTGTTGGCGCACAACGGCCTGGGCCGAGACTTCGATGGTGTCAATGACGGCGCCAAACCAGAGATTGGCGCTGAGCGTGTGCCAAGGCGACAGTTGGCTGCCGGTCTGCTGTGAGTCCGCCAGCGTCAGGCCGCCAAAGGACGGTGTGTAGCCCAAGCCGGCGGCGAGAAAGAGCTTGTCGTGCAGCGCGCCGAGAATGCGATAGCTGAGACTGAGCGTTGGACTGGATGGACCGCCAGAATTCGTGGACGTACGCGTCCCCAAGTCAGGGCTGGAGGGGGTGGTCACCGTGTGGGCATAGCTCACGCGGTCGCTCAGGGAAATGGACCAGGTGTCGCTGAGGCCATAGGTCATCGCCAAGCTCAAGCCAGCGGCCGTCGTCGCCGCAGCTGAGGTTGGCACGCCAGATGCCGTTGGAACGATGCTTGGACTGAGGTAGGACGGGGCAAAGACGTCCTCATGGTCGCGCAGAAACGTGTCGGTGCCGAGATTGACCTGGAAATGCCCGCGGGGCACGCGGTAATGCAGCGTGTCGTTGCGGTTCTCCTCATAGACATGGTCGGATTCCTGGGCGAAAGCGGTTGTCGATGCCAGGCACGCGAGTATCAGCAGCCATCGCGCGCCGCCTTCGGAATGTTGGGGATGCAATCGCACGTGGTGTCGCTCCTTGAACGCCGCACCGGCGCGTTCGTCCTGCCAGCACTGACGGTGACGTGGCATCGAGTCTGGACACACGAACGGGCACCGTCAAGCGTGCCGCAGCCCTACTGGCAAACGCCCGCACTGCATGTCTTGCCGACGCCACATACGGTGCCGTCCGCGAGCGTGCCGTGCCAACAGCCGTTGTGCGCGGCGTCGCAGGTATCGGTGGTGCAAGGTTCGCTGTCGTCGCAGGCGTTCAGCAGCGTTTGGGCGCAGATGCCGGACGCGCTGCACGAGGCGTTGCCCCAAGCGTCTGTGCGAATCAGCCAGGCATCGTCGCTGTTGCCGGCCACGAGCGAGGTCAGTCCTGCGACGACGAATCCATCGGTCAAGGCCTGGATCGCGAGGCCCCTGTCGCTGCCCGTGCCGCCCAGGTAGCGATTCCAGCGGGCGTTGCCCGACAAATCGGTGCGGACAAGCCACTCATCGGTCGCGCCGGAGAGGGTTGGTTGCCCATAGCCAGTCAAGGCAAAGCCGTTGCCCAGCGCTGCGAGACCGTAAGCCGCAGCGCTCGGGCCGACACTGGCCAATTTCTGCTGCCACGCGACGTTGCCCGCGAGATCCGTGCGTACGAGCCACATCGCCGTGCTGGTCATGCCGGCCAGCGCAAAGCCATCCGGCAAGGCGACAACGGCGTTGAAGCGTTCATAATCGGCATCTGTGCCGATATTCTTCTGCCAGAGCTGCGCCCCCGTGACATCCGTGCGCACGATCCAGCCATTGCCCCAACCGTCGTTGCTGTTCATGCCAGCGACGAGGAAGCCGTCGTCCAGCGCGGCGAGTGCAAAGCCGTACTCTCCGAGAGACGTGCCGTAGGTGTTGTCCCACAGGAAGTTGCCGTTCGCGTCCGTTCGCACGAGCCACATGTCCATCTGACCGGCGCCCTTGGAGCGCGTGGAGCCGCCCAGTGCAAAACCACCGCCGCTGACGGCGACCAGCGCATTGGCCTGGTCGTCCAAAACGCCGCCGTAGGTGCGTTCCCACGTCGTCACGCCCTGGAGGTCGGTGCGCCGGAGCGAGGCATCCTGCACGCCCTGGCCGGAATCGGTACCGTTGGTGCCGGCAAAGACGATGCCATCGCTCTGTGCAAGAACCGCGTTCGCCTTGTTGTACAACGTGCTGTAGGTGCGATCCCAAAGCACTTTGCCCATGTTGTCCATGCGCACCAGCCACGCGTTGGCGACGCCGTTGCTCCGCGATGCGTTGGAGCCGACAGCCACGTAGCCGTCGGGCAACACGGCCACGGCGGCAAAGCTGTCAGTCGATTTGCCGCCATTGGTCACATTCCATGGCGCGACGCCGGTCACCGTGCAAACGCCGTTCGCGCAGTTGTCGCCAGTCGTGCAGGCGCTGCCATCGTCGCAGGGCGCGGTGTTAGCCACGTGCGTGCAGCCGGTCTGCGGATCGCACGCGTCGTTGGTGCAGACGTTGCCGTCATCGCAGGACCCGGCGGGGTGCGTGCAGGATTGACCATCGCAGCCGTCGCGGGTGCACACGGAGCCGTCGTCACAGTTGGTCACCGCGCAAACTGTGCAGGCGGACTGGCCGTAACGGTCGGTGCGCAGCAGCAGCGCGGCCGGCGTATATCCGCCTCCGGCATTGGTCACACCCACCGTGAGTACGCCGTCGGGCAACGCCACGACGGCATTGCCCGCCGCCGTTGTGCCCCACCAGGTGGATGCAATGGACCGCGATGAAACCATCGTCCCGTCGAAGTCCGTGCGCAGCGCGTAGAATTGCGAGCCAGCGTAGGTACCCGCAACGGCAAAGCCGTCGGGCAACAGCGCGATGGCGTTGCCGGCGGATGCGGAGTCGTAGGTCTTGCCCCAAATCGGATAGCCGGCAGCGTTCGTGCGGGTGAGCCAAAGTTGCACGGTCCCCGAGCCGCTCGTGCGCGTACCCGTCAGCGCAAATCCGTCCGCGAGCGCGACGACGCCGTTGAAGGCCAATCCGTTGACGCCATCCGCCAAGGCGCGTTGCCACTGCACGACACCGTTTGCGTCCATGCGGACAAGCCAGCCCAGACCCGCCGCCGTGCCCGCCAGCGCGAAGCCGTCCGGCAACGGCACCAAGCCGCCAAACGATTCCGTTGAAGCCGTGCCGTAAGTTTTGTCCCACAAAGTGTTGCCGCTGGCATCGGTGCGCACGAGCCAACCGTCTGCCGCACCTGCACCTTTCGACGTCGTGCTGCCGGCCAGTAGGTAGCCGTCGCTCAACGCCGCCATCGCCGCAAAGCCATCGGTGCCGCCGCCACCGTACGTGTCCACCCAGTCGGTGTTGCCGGCCAAATCTGTGCGCAGAAGCCAGCCGTCGGTGTTGCCGGCGCTGTTGGTCTTCGTGCCGGCAAAGGCCAAGCCGTCGACCTGCGTGGCGATGGCGGAAAACTGGTTCTTGCCGTTGTAGGAACTCTCAAACTGCTGCCACACCAGTTGTGCATCCAGGTCGGTGCGGGCAATCATGCCGTAACCGCCATTTCCGCCAGCGAAAATGTAGCCCCCGTTCACGACGGCCACAGCATTCCACGCAATGGCGTACGAGCTGACGCCATTCAACAAGTGCGGTCCGGTTCCCACGCAGGCGCCGCCCACGCATGCGTCTGGACTCGTGCAGGGCATGCCGTCGTCACAAGGCAGGCTGTTGAAACCGTTGAGGCAGCCCTTTGTCGGGTCGCAACTGTCGGTCGTGCAAACATTGCCGTCGTTGCAGCCGGCACTGACGTCCACGTTGCTGCAGCCCTGCGTGGCATCGCATTGCGCCTGGGTGCAGAGGCTCCCGTCATCGCAGCTGGCCATGGTCTTCGCCAGGCAGCTGCCGGCAGCTTCGCACGTCTGGTCACCCCAACTGTCCAAGCGCACGAGCCATGCGTCCTGCACGCCGCTGCCCCAGGAATCCGTCGTGCCGGCGGCGACGAGGCCATCGTTCAGGCCCGCGATGGCCGCGAAGGTATCGGTGCCCGCGTGATCGAAGGTGCGGTCCCATTGCACTTTGCCAGCAAAGTCCGTGACGAGGAGGCGTCCGGCGGAAGTGGCGTTGTCGGCGATGCTGGTGCCGCCGATGGCATAGCCATACGGCAGCGCGAGAAGCGCGGTCGCACCGTCGCCATACCACGTGACCAGGTTGCGTTGCCACAGCAACGTGCCCAGCGCGTCCGTGCACGCGAGCACCGTGTTCGACCCGGAAACGCCCGAGAGCACAAGGCCGCCGTCCGCGGTGCCGACCACAGCGCGGCTGGTGAAGCCGTATTGTTTCTGCCAAAGCGGCTGCCCGGCTGCGTCGGTGCGCACGACCGTGTTTCCCGTCAGCGCAAAGCCATCGGCCAGCGCGCCGAGGCCTGTCGGCAGATCTGTTCCGACGAACTGGCTCCATTGCACCTGTCCCGACGCGTCGGTCCGCAAGAGCCAAGCGTTGAGGCTGCCGGACGTGACGGCATAGCCGGCAGCAGCCAGGCCGTCTTGGACGGCGACGAGGCCTTGGAACGCTCCCCACTGCATCGTGGGCAATGCGGCTTGCCAAAGCACCGAGCCTTGAGCGTCCGTGCCAAACAAACGGGGCTGGGTGTCGCCCGAAGGCGGCCCGGAATTGCCCGCAAGTGCAATGCCGTTCGGCAACGCAGCCATACCGGCAAGCGTCTGCTCGTCTGCGTCGCCATACGTCTTGTCCCAAAGTCGCGTCCCTTGCGTGTTCGTGCGCACCAGCCAGAAATCCTTGCCGCCCGCGCCCTTCGACATCGTCGTGCCGGCGAGTGCAAAGCCGTCGTCCAGCGCCACGACTGCCGCGGCCACGTCCTTGCCGCCGCCGCCGTAGGTGGCCTCGAAAAGGGTAATTGAACTGGTGCCGCACAGCTGCGGCGTGCAGCCTGCCTTGGGCTGGCACGCGTTGGTGACATCGCAACTTGCCGCCACCGGCGTGTGAACACAGCCATCCGCCGCGGTGCAAATGTCCGCCGTGCATGGGTCCTTGTCGTCGCAGAGGCTCGCCGTGTTGGTCGCGCAACTTCCTGAATCGCTGCATGAACTGGCGCCCCAGGAGTCCGTGCGCACAAGCCACATATCGGAACCGCCGGCGCCTTGCGACTGCGTCGAACCGGCGATGGCCAAACCGTCAGGCAGGGCCGCCATTGCGTACGCCTTGTCGTCCGCATTGCCGCCCAGTTTGCGGTCCCACAACGTTCCGCCCAGCGGATCCGTTCGCAGCAACCAGACGTTGGCGCCGGTTTCGAAGTTGGTGCCGGCCATCGCGAAGCCATCGGGCAAAGCCACCAGCGCAGACATCGCGTCAAGCGTGCCAGCGTACCCCGTCGCGTAGGTGCGGCTCCACAAAACCGCCCCCTGCGCGTCGGTGCGAACCAGCCAAATGTCTGATTCACCCGATGCAACGACGATTTTGCCGACGAGGGCGAAACCGTCGGGGAGGACCGCCAGACCCGATTGGCCCGCGGCGGCGTCGCCAGGAAGTGAACGGCGCCACAGCTCCGTGCCCGTCGCGTCCGTGCGCACAAGGGTCGAAGGCGATCCGCCAGCCAGCGCGAAGCCGTCCGGAAGGGCGACCAACGCGCTGAACGTGTCTGTATTGTTGAAGATGTGCTGCCAGCTGACGTCGCCGGCACTGTCCGTTCGCAGCAGCCAACCGCGGTTTCCCCAATTCGCGCCGTCCCACGTGCTGCCGGCTGCGGCGATGCCGTCTGGCAACGCACTGACCGCAGCAAAGGAATCGTTGCCTTGCGTGCCGTACGCCTTGTTCCAGATCGCCTTGCCCTGACCGTCGGTGCGCACCAACCAGCCGTCGTTGCCGCCATTGCCGCTCGACGCGGTCGTCCCGGCGAACACGATGCCACCGGCGAAGGCCGCCACGCTGCTCGGCGTGTCGCTGTTGAAGCCGCCAAATGTCTTGGACCACAGCAACTTGCCGTCTGCCGTCGTGCGCACCACATACGCGTCGTCTGAACCGTTTGCACTCGTCGTGCCCGCCAGCGCGAAGCCGTCGCCCAACCAGGCGACCGCACGGGCGCTCTCGTTTGCCGTCGTGCCATAGGTTGCATCGAAGGCGGCGACCGGGCCGCCAACACAGGCGCCGTTCTTGCAAGTGCCACTTTCCGTACAGGGATCGCTGTCCTCGCAGCTGGCGCTGTTGGCAGCGTGGACACAGCCAAGCGCTGGCGAGCAGCTGTCGTCGGTGCAAACGTTGCCATCGGCGCACGCGCCGGCTGGCAGGCCGACGTGCAAGCAGCCCGTCAGTGGATTGCACGAATCGGTGGTGCACACGTTGGCGTCGTTGCAGGGGTCGGTCGTGCCTTTGCACTGGCCCTGCAGGCAGGTGTCGCCCGTTGTGCAGGCGTCGCCATCATCGCACGCGCCGCCGCTGAGTTTCTTGTGCGTACAAGCAAGGGTCGGATCACACCCGTCCTGTGTGCACGGCTCGTCATCGCTGCAGTCCAACGTGTTCGCCTGGCATGTGCCGTTCATGCAAGCGTCGCCGGTCGTGCACGGATTGCCGTCGCTGCACGCGCTGCCGTTGACCACCGCGCCATGGCTGCACCCCGTGCCGGGGGTGCACTCGTCAGTCGTGCAGACATCGCCGTCGCTGCACGCTTTCGGCTGGCCCACGCAGATGCCGTAGATGCACAAGTCGGCGTCCGAGCACGCGTTGCCATCGTCGCAGGTGCCGGTCAAAGGCGCGTGCACGCAGCCGAGCTTCGCGTCGCAAGCGTCCGTCGTGCACGTTGAGCCGTCGTCGCAGTTCGCGGGACTACCGGCGTGGCACGTGCCGCCGCTGCACGCATCGCCCAAAGTGCAGGCGTCGCCGTCTGAACACGTGCCGCTCAGCGCGAGGTTCACGCAACCAACGTTGGCGTCGCAGGAATCGGCGGTGCAATCCTCGCCGTCGCCGCAGTCCTTCGGCTTGCCGACGCAAACGCCGTACACACACTGGTCCGCGATCGAGCACGCGTCGCCATCGTCGCACGGGCCCGTCAACGGCACATGCACGCAGCCGATGGCCTTGTCGCAAGCATCGCTGGTGCAGGAACTGCCGTCGTCACAGGCCAACGGTGTGCCGGGCACGCATCCCCCCGCCGCGCAGCTGTCGGCCGTGGTGCACGCATCGCCATCGGAGCACGTCGCTGCGTTGGGCAGGTGCGTACAGCCGAACGACGAGCAGGAATCGTCCGTGCACACGTTGCCATCGCCGCACGCGCCGCTCGCATCGTGCACGCACGGCGCCGGCGACGCAGGATCGCAAGTGTCCAAAGTGCACGCGAACCCATCGTCGCAGTTCAGCGGCTTGCCGGTGCACGCGCCGCCTTCGCAGTGATCCTCGTTTGTGCACGCGTTGCCGTCGTCGCACGCGCCAGCGACGGGCGGATGCACGCACGCGCCCGTCAGGCACAAGTCGTACGTGCAAACGTTGTCGTCCTCGCACAGCGCGGTGGCGGGCTCATCGACGACGCCGTCGCAGTTGTCATCCTTGCCGTTGCACGTCTCGGTGGCCGGGACGCAGAGGGGAGCCGCGTCGGTTGCGGCATCGTTTGCGTCTATTGCCAGCACGGCATCAATCTCCGTGTCGTTCGGCGCCACGTCTGAGTCGGCCACGACATCGGGAACCGCTGCGTCCGCGTCGGTGGCATCAGCCGGCGCCGCGTCGACGTCAACACCGAGGTCGGCAATCTCATCGGCCGCAGTGTCCGCGTTCGCTTGGTCGTCGGCTGAATCCAGGTTCGCATCCAGCGCATCTGCCACAGAATCAAGATCTTGGATGTCCGCAGCAGCATCGGCGATTGCCGCATCTGGCGCCGCATCCTCGCCATTGCCGACGCCATCCGCGGCGGTCAAAGTCAGTGGATTGCCGCACGCCATCGCAAAAGGCAGCAGCAACGCCGGAACCAGGCGAATGACGGTTGGAAACCTAAAAGGCGCCATCGTGAACCTCGCGAGCAGATGGGACGAACACGTCGCGTTGCGGGCGTGTGCGGGACCCGGAATGCGCAGGAACATAGCAGTCAGTCCGCTGAAGCTCAAGGGAACTACTGACTTGTTGAGTAGGTTTCCGACCGCCGTTCCAGGCCTGCGTCCGCTTCCGGCCTCGTCCCGGACTTCGACACGGGACTTCGAAGGTGAACGGAACGCGGCCACAGGTCACGTGGCTCCCGCTGTGTCACCGCCCTGTCATATCAAGCACTTCTGACCCCCGTGGACCCTTGAAAATATGGGCGACCGTGTCACGCTACCCCACACAGCCGTCGTGGAGGAGATGCCCGGCCGCTTGCAATCAGGTGGATGTGGCCGCGGCACCTTCGCGGCATGAGGGGAGTTCATGATGCTTGGACGAATGCACGCGATCTTGTGCTTGGGAATCGCCTGCCTCTTTGCGACCGGTTGCGGCAACGCCATCGGCGGCACAGGACTGGACATTGGCCTGACGGGGGCGAGTGACACCAGCGTCTTTGACATCTTGCCCGTCAAGTACATTGCCAAAGCCTGCACCGCCGATGCGCAATGCGATGCCTACGACGATGGCAACAAGTGCAACGGGGTGTGGTACTGCGACAAGGGGTTCTGCCACTCCAAGGCGAACTCGGCTGTCACGTGCAATGACGGCTACGATACCGCCTGCAACACCAACAAATGCAATCCGACGACCGGCGTGTGCGACCATGTCGTCGCGCCCGAAGGCGGCGCGTGCGACGACGGCATCGCGTGCACCGTCGGCGAAACCTGCCGCGGCGGCGTCTGCGGCGGCGGCGCGGCCAAGGCTTGCACCTCCGGCCTGGCGTGCAACGAAGCCACCGGCGGATGCAGCCCAGCTTCCGGCAGCTGCGGCAGTCCATTTGTCATCTCTGCCTTGCCGTTTGCCATCGACGCCGAGACGGTGCAATTGACGCAGTCATCGGACACATGCGGCGTCAACGCTGGCAATGATCCGGGGTTCATTACCGGCAAGACTGCGGTCGGTGAAGGGTACTCGCACTTCTACAAGGTGACGGCAGGCGCTCCTTTCTCGGCGTTGCTCATCGACTCGCCGGATGCCAACTTGTGGGACATGTACAAGTCGTCCGGCTACGATCCTGTGTATGGCACCGGGGTACACTACTACTACTGCGATCCCGGCAGCGTCTTCGATCCAATGCCGCCGCCGTGCCCGTATGACTGCCCGGCAGCGCCGTATACCAAGTGCGCTGTGCCGGCGACCCTCTCGCAGGAATTGCACGGAGCCAAATCGCTCGTCGTCAGCCGACGCGTCAGCAGCGCGTATCCGTCCTACACGCTGCAAGTCACGTGCGACGCCAATGCCTGTGGCGACGCGCAGTGCGGCTTTGACCCCTGCGGCAAGCTATGTGGCACTTGCCCGACCGGCAGCCTCTGCGATCAGGACCGCAAGTGCCGGCCTCAGGGCGAATCGTGCGAAAACCCGATCCCCATCAGCGCTTTCCCCGCGGAACTGGACGGCACCGTCGGCAATCAGTCCAACTACGAATTCACGACGTTTTGCAGCGCCACGCCGGCCGCGCAGGGCTTTGCGTCGGAGGGCGACACAACCATCTTCAGCATTCACACCAAGGTGGCTGGTAGCTACCGGTTCACCGCCAGAACCACGAGCAGCCACGGCAGCGCGGGCCTGCTCTGGCTGGCCGACCGATGCAACGGCTTGGATTGCCTCGATGCAGCCAATGCGCTGCAACAAGGCAACACGCAGGCGACCAGCGTGAGTCTCGCGACGACGTTGCAGGCCAACCAGGAATACCGGTTGTTCTTCGCGGGCTCCGGCGACTACCACCTCTCGGCGTGCCAACGCGCGTGCGATGGCAAAGTCTGTGGCCCGGACGGCTGTGGCGGCACCTGCGGGGATTGTGCCGGAAGCGCCTGCGCACCCGACCAGAAATCCTGCTGCTCCGACCTGTGTGGCGACAAGATTTGCGGTCAGACGGTGTGCGGCACGTCCTGCGGTAGCTGCCCGGGCACCAAGGTCTGCGGCGCTGACCAGAAGTCCTGCGTCATTGCGCCCGGCGACACGTGCGCAACCGCGTTTCCGGTCGGCGCGCTGCCGTTTACCGGCAACGCCAAGACGACCGACGGTGAAGGCGATTACTCCGCCGTCCTCTGTCAATTCGGTGGCTTGTGGGGCAAGGGCTCGCGGGACCAAGTCTGGGCGTTCACTCCGCAAGCCGCTGGCGACTACGCAATCGGCGTCACCGGTGATTTCGACGCTGCGGTCTACGTCGTCGACACGTGCGCCGCAGTCGCGCCGAAATGCACGCCAGGAACGATGCAACCCGCGTCGTCTCCAGCGAATCCATTCATCGTCACGTTGCCCGCAGGCAAGGTCGCTTACATCGTCGTCGACGGAATCGACAACGCCACGCCTGGCGCCAGCGGCAAGTACTCGCTGACCGTCACCAAGCAAGGCGGTCCCGTTTGCGGCAATGGCACGTGCGAAGCGGGTGAGAACTCCAGCAATTGCCTGCAGGATTGCCCCATCGCGCCCGACGCAGGCAGCACGGACGTCGCTGCTTCCGACACGACGTCTGGCCCCACATCACTCGATTTCGCCGCGTGGCCGCTTCCCGCCGATGCGCCACCGGCGTACAACTACGCCCTCGACGCGAACACGGTCACGGACCAAACGACCGGCCTGACGTGGCAGCGCAACGTGGCCACGCCCGCCGACCGCACCACCGCGGTCGCCTACTGCGACGCGCTCAGCCTCGGCGGCCAATCCGACTGGCGTTTGCCCACCCGCATCGAACTCCTCTCGCTGATCGACACCAGCAACGTGTTTCCGGTCCTGAGCACGACAATCTTCCCCGGCACGCCCACCGGCAACGCGAGCACGTCCGTGTGGTTCTGGAGCGTCTCAACCGATGTCCAGGATCCCGGCTACGGCTGGGGCGTCGACTTCGCGTTGGGCCTGATGAAGGCCACCGCCTTCACGACTACGGCGCAAGTGCGCTGCGTTCGGGCCGGAAAAGTCCCTCCGAGCCAGCACTACACGGTCAACAACACCACGGTTGTCGACAACGCGACTGGATTGATGTGGCAGAAAGTGCCGGGAACTACCGCAGCGACGCAGGCGGCGGCGATCACGCAGTGCCAGACGCTCTCGCTGGGCGGCTTTGCGACCGGATGGCGCCTGCCAGGCAAAAAGGAACTCGAAAGCCTGGTCGACGTCTCGACATTCGGCCCGGCCGTCGCCGCGAACGTCTTCCAGGTCGGCAACATGACGGCATTTTGGAGCAACGCCGCGCCGGCAACCTACACGGGCAATGCGTACCAAGTGTTCATGGGCTACGGCGGAACGCAACTCCTGCCGACCGATTCCGCATCGACAGCCGTTTGGTGTGTCCGGACGATGTAGTCCGACCTCGCGTCAATCCACAATCCTCACGCAATCCGCCGCCCGCTTCGCCTTGGCGCGCGCTTCATCCGTTGTGGCCGCCAGCGCCAGCGCCACGCCCATCCGCCGGTGCTTGTGCGCGCGCGGCTTGCCGAAGATGCGCAGATCCGTGCCCGGCTCCGCGAGTGCTTGGGCCAAGCCAATGTAATGCGGTGATTCGACAACACGGTCGCCCAGAATGACCGCGGACGCCGACGGCCCGTAGGTCCGCACGTCGGGAATCGGCAGATCCAGGATCGCACGCAGGTGCAGCTCGAACTCGCTCATGGATTGGCTAATCAGCGTCACCAGCCCGGTATCGTGCGGCCGCGGCGACACTTCCGAGAACACGACGCCGTCCGCCGCCAGGAAGAATTCCACGCCGAACAGCCCTGCCCCCGGGCCATTTTCGCCCTTGCACAACGCCGCTGTCACACGATCCGCCATGTCCTGCGCGGTCTTGAGCACATCCGCTGGCATCGCCGCGGGCATCCACGATTCTTGGTAGTCGCCACGCTCTTGCCTGTGGCCAATCGGGTCGCAGAAACGCACCTTGCCGTCGCGGGTCCGCACGGTCAGCAGGGTAATTTCCAGGTCGAACTGGATGAATCCCTCGACAATCACACGCACCTGGTTCTTGGCCCGCGCGCCGGCCATCGCATAGTCCCACGCCACCTGCACATCTTCCGGCCGCCGCATCACGCTCTGGCCTTTGCCCGAGGACGACATGATCGGCTTGACCACGCACGGATAGCCCAGCTTGTCCGCCGCCGCGCGCAGTTCCTCCGCAGTCGTGGCGTACGCGTACGGCGCCGTACGCAGGCCCAGTTCCTTGGAGGCCAATTCGCGAATCATTTCACGGTTCATCGTGATCTGCGCGGCCTTGGCGGTCGGACTGACGCGGATGCCCTGCGCTTCAAATTCCGCCAGCACATGGGTGGCAATCGCCTCGATTTCCGGGATCAGCACGTCCGGCTTGGCCGCGGCAATCGCCGCCCGCAGCGCGTCCGCGTCGAGCATGGACACCACCACGCGCTCGTCCGCGACCTGCATGCCCGGCGCGCCATCGTAGCTGTCCGCGGCAATGACGTGCTGTCCCAGCCGCTGCGCCGCCAGCACCACTTCCTTGCCAAGCTCTCCCGATCCCAACAACATCAGCCGCTTGGGAAATACTGTCTGCGCACCTTGAAAACCTGTCATCGTAACCTCCGCGGCGGTCTTGTACGCGTAGAACGGCGGGACGCAAAGGGGCGCTCTGTGACGTGTCCGTGAAACTGCTGAACCGGTTGCAGCACCGACCTTGAATGTGCCAGCATCCTCGCGGTTTTGTGCCGATCTGGAGGTCCCGTGGAGTTGTTGTTCGTCGCCATTCTGCCCGGCTGGACCTTCGCCAAAGGCGGCGGCGTCGCGTTACCCGCGGACTTTCCGCGCCGGCTGATCTGGCGATTGCAACTGACGGTCGCGCTCTGCGACGTCTACGCCCTGCTCCGCTACGGCCGCCTCCTGCGCCTGTTGTCGCTGCAACGACGCCAGAAGCTTGTGGAATCGCTGGCGAGTCATCCGTGGCTGTGGATGCGTCAGAGCGTCGCGCTGGCCCGGGCAACGGCCTTGCTCACCTGCCACGGGAGGAAAGTTTGAATCCGACCGCAGGCGCGTTGCTCGATGGCGCGCAGTACCACGTCAAAGAAGAAGCGGATTTTGTCATCGTCGGCGCCGGTGCGGCTGGCGCGACGATGGCGCGTTGGCTAACTGCTGCGGGACGTTCAGTCGTGGTTGTGGAAGAAGGCGCCCCGGCCAAAGCGGCAACGGGTGACGGTTTGGCGGCGCTCCGGGATCTGTACCGCGATGGCGGCACGACTTCCGCTCAGGGGCCCGATCCGCTGCTGCTGCTACAGGGCAAAACCGTCGGCGGTTCCAGTTTCGTCTCCGGCAGCGTGCACGCCGCGCTCCCGGAAGCGACGTGGCAAGCGTGGGCGGCGCGTGACCCCGTTTGGCGCCAACGGATACCGTGGCAGAAGCTGGAAGCGGCCCGCGACCGGATGGATCAGGAATTGGCGGTACAAAAGACGCCCCGTTCGCTCCTGACAGACGACGCCGACGCGTTGACCCGCGCGATGCCCGGCCAGGCGATGCCAACCTGGCGCGGCGCACCGGGTTGCGTGGGCAACGGCCGCTGCTTTCAGGGCTGTCCCAAGGCGGGCAAATCCAGCGCAAATGTGACCCTGCTGCCCTTGGCGATGCAACGCGGCGCGCGGATTCACAGCCGATGCGCCATAGAAACCATTGAATTTCAAGGCACACGCGCCATCGGCGTGCGCGGCCATTTCGCCAACGGCTACCGCTTCGAAGCGCGTGCCCACGTGGCGGTCATCCTCGCTGCGGGCGCCGTGCAAACGCCGGGCCTGCTGTTGCGCAATGGCATCAAGGACGTCGGCAACGGTTGGACGTGTCATCCCACCCTGGTGGTCAGCGGCCTCTGGAACAAGACGGTGGGCGCGGTCGGCGCAACGCAAGGCGTGGATGTGCAAGCGGCGCAGGCGCATGGCATCGACATCGAGACGCTTCGTCTGCCGCCCGCTTGGCGTCGGATGACCGTGCCAGGCTTTGGCGGCAAGCTGGCGGAACGGCTCGACCAACTCGAGCACATGGTGACGTGGCAAGTCCGTCTCCGGCCCGAGGCCACGGGGCGTGTGCGGTGGGCCAAACTCACCCGCCGTCCGCGGGTGGAATTCGCCTTGACGACCGCAGATCGCTACGCGCTATCTCGCGGTATCGCGCTTGCGGCTGAAGGCATGTTGCGCGCGGGTGCGCTGGCGGTGTGGCCGCAGGTGGCTGGCTGGAATGACGAGATCAGTTCGCTCAAGCAGGTGCACGAGATGGCAAATCGCCCGATCCAGCCTGGCGCGCTGAATCTCGTGGCGAGCCATTTGTTCGGCGGCGTCTCCACGGACACGCGTGGTCAAGTCCTGGGCCTGGAGCGGCTCGTCGTCGCCGACGCGGCTGCGTTGCCGGGGGCTCCGGGCGTGCCGCCCTTGTCCCTGATCCATGCCGCGGCGACGGTCCTGGCGCACTATTGGTCTGAAATCAAGGCATAGCGCTACTGGCAGACGCCGCCGTTGCAGCTCTGGCCATTGCCACACGCCGCTCCGTCGCTCAACACCGTGAAAACGCAGCCTGAATTCGGGTTGCACTTGTCTGCGGTGCAAGGATTGCCATCGTCGCACGGCTTCTGCGCGCCGACGCAGCCATCCGCCGTGCAGGACGCGTTCACCACGCACGCAGATCCGGGATCGCACGCGGAGCCGTCGACGATCGCCTTGTGCTGGCAAACGGCGGAGGCACCGTCGCACGTGTCGCTGGTGCACGCGTCGCCGTCGTTGCAGTCCTTGACGGTGCCGATGCAAACACCGCCTACGCACAGGTCATTTTGGGTGCAGGTGTCGCCGTCGTTGCACGGGCCGTCTACTTGCGTGTGCAGGCACCCCAGTTTCTTGTCGCAGGTGTCCGTAGTGCAGCTATCTCCGTCATCGCAGACGACCGGTTGGCTCTCGCACAGACCGAACTTGCAAATGCCGCCGGTGGTGCAGGCGTCCCCGTCTTCGCACG
The DNA here is from genome assembly GCA_903924465.1 of uncultured Myxococcales bacterium. Lineage (GTDB taxonomy): Bacteria > Myxococcota_A > UBA9042 > UBA9042 > UBA9042 > CAIYBN01. The sequence goes on from CAIYBN010000036.1 coordinate 23,997, forward strand.
GGGCGAGTTGCATCGACGTGTACTGACAGCCATTCGTGCCGCAGACATCGTTGGTGCATGGATTGCCATCGTCGCATTCGGTCTGGCTGGCGACCTTGCAGACGCCGGTTTGACACTTCCACGTCGCGCACGCATCGCCGCCCTTGCAGATGGACGTGTTGAAGGTGACCTGACAGCCGGTCTTCTGATCGCAGTAGTCGTTCGTGCAGGCATTGCCGTCGGAGCATTGCACGATCGTGCCTTTGCACAGCCCCAGCGCGGTGCACGCGTCGCCGGTCGTGCATGCGTCGCCATCTGAGCACGCGCTGCCAATGGCGTGCGGTGTGCCGACGCACTGGCCCAGGATGCAAGCGAGGTCCAGGCACGGCCCGCCGTACGCGCAGTCGCCCGCAACGTTGCACTGAATCACTGGCTGAACGTCGACAGAGTCCATGGGCGCTGCGTCATCGGTGCCGACGTCCACCTGCGCGTCTTCCACGGCGTCGGCGAAAACGCCCGTATCGCGGTAGTCGGGCGAAAGCGTCCCGTCGTCACACGCCGAAAGCCACGCAACTGCGCACAGCAGCTTGGCAAACGCATGAACCGCGTGGGGCTTCTTGTCGGCAAATCGCGAGGATTCAGCTGGGGTGTTCATCTGGCTATCGTACCCGACGACAGCGTCGGCTGTCGATCACTCAGTTGTCGCGAAGCCGCGAAAAGGTCAGGCCAAGCGATGCAAAAACCACGCAGCGACGTACTGCCAAAGGGGCTCGGCGGTCAAGTCGGTGGCCATCCCCATGTGGCCAGGCACGATCCCTGCCAAAGCTTTGATCTCGCATTGTTTACCCAGAACCAACAACTGACGATTGGGCAGCGAATCCGTAAACGCGACGCCCTCCGCCGGACGCGTGAAGACGCGATCCCCGTCGCTGAAAACGCAGAGAATCGGCGTCGTGATGCGCGGCAAACCGGCCAAGTAGTCCACTCCTGTCCTCGACTGCCAGGCAGTCGCTGCCATGCGGGTCAGATCCCGCCAATAATCCAGCGCTTCGTCGTGGTTTCCCATGCGCATCCGCCGGGCAGGCAGCCGGCCGTTGCGTTCCGCCGCCAGCCGGGAGGCCCGCATCATGCAGGACTTCAACAGCCAGATCGCAGGGTTGCGTTCAAATCGCCGGTTCCACGCATTGACCGCGAGCGCAACGAAAGCATCAGGCTGCCGCTCCGGATGCTGCCCGAACCAGGCCAGCGAGGTGTGGCCAAACAGGCTGTGACTCAGCCAAAAGATCGGCAGCCCTGGTGCCAGTTGATCCGCCAGGTCGCGCCACACTTCGGTATCGGCGACGAGTTGATCGTAGCTCCAATTCCCGCCATCCTCGGCGCGCGGCCCGCTCTTGCCGTGACCGCGCAAGTCCGCCACCAGCACGCGCAAACCCGCGCGCGCGAGCGTCCCCGCGAGACTCGGTCGGTCCGGTCGCCAGAACGTACGACCGTCGACCATCATCGCATGACCGGCCACCACGAGCGCGCGCGCCGGCGTGTCCGGTTCAATGTCCAGCGCCCGGAGCTTCCAGCCGTCCGGGGTCGTCACTTCTCGCTGGGTCACTTGCATCACGCCTCCGCGCGGCTTGCTACCGCGGTCTGGTCCTGCCGTCAACGTCCGGCCCCTTCCGAAAGGCCGCAGATCGTGCTTCACTGCCGCCCGCGAGAACCGCCGCAAGGAGCCTGCCATGTCCACCGCCCATGCCAAACCCATCGTTCCCGGTCAGACACCGCCTGCCGCGATGAATGCTGTTGTTGTTCCAGAATTCGGCCGTTGGGAGTACCGCACGGACGTTCCGGTTCCCGAGCCGAAGGCCCACGAAATCCGCATCGCCGTCGCAGCCTGTGGCATCTGCGGCACGGACGTGCACATCGCCAAAGGCGATGCTTCGCTGAAGTCCATGCTCAAGCCGCCATTTGTGCAAGGTCATGAATTTTGTGGCTATATTGACAAGCTGGGCGCCGACGTCCAAGGGTTTGCGATTGGGCAGTTTGCTTCGGCGGAAATGCATGAAATCTGCGGCACTTGCCCCGCCTGTCTGGCCGGCAAGAAGCACGCTTGCGCCAAGACGCGCTATCGCGGTTTGGACACCGACGGCTCCTTCGCCGACTACGTGTGCGTCAGCGCCAGCAACGTCATCGTCTTGCCGGCCAAAGTGCCCGTCAAGCTTGCAGCTTTCCTCGATCCGCTGGGCAACGCAGTGCACACGGCCTGCAAAGTGCCGGTCAAGGACAAGAAGGTGCTCGTCGCCGGCTACGGTGCCATCGGCGCGATGGTCGTGGAAATCGTCGCTTTTTTGGGCGCGAAGGAAATTCACGTCACCGACGTGAAGGGCAAGGCACTGCGAAAAGCGGAAGAACGCGCTGCTGCAGCCGGGTTTGGCAACCGCCTCATCACCCATCGCGTGCTGAATGAGCACCGAAATAGCCTTGCTGAATACATTTTGTCGATCACCGGCGGCGGCGTCGACGTCGCCATGGAGATCAGCGGTCACCCGGACGCGATCAACGACGCCATCCGCTACACGCGGGCCGGTGGCGACGTCGTGCTCTTGGGCTTGCCGACGGATTCCGCAGTCACCCTGCAAGATTTTGGCAAGAACATCATCTTCCGCGGTCTGACCCTGCACGCCGTGATTGGCCGTGAAATGTTCGCAACGTGGGACAAGATGCTGGAGTTGATCGAGGCCGGGCTGGACACGTCCTGGCTGGTGACCAGCGAACTGCCGCTGTCGAAGATTGGCGAGGGTTATCAGCGGATTGCGGCGGGCACCGAGCAGAAGGTCGTGCTGTACCCGTCCTGGGATCGCCGCTGATCGGCTCACTCACAAAGTCCGGGCGCAGCGAAAGCCGATGAATTCCACCTGGTTGCTCGGTCCATACGCATTGCGAAACGCCGCACGCGCCTCGATTTCCGGCAAACGATAGGCGCCACCGCGAAAGACGCGGTTCTCGCCACTCGCCGGTCCAGTCGGATCTGTTACCGCGCCCGTCGGATAGTCGCCCTGCCAGTCGTGCACCCACTCGTGCGCGTTGCCCAGCATGTCATACAGCCCCCACGGATTGACCTTTTTGCCTTTCACCGGCTGCGGCTGTAGCTGCGTGTTCGTGTCAATCCAGGCAATTTCCGTGCTCGCGCCGTACCGCGGCGTTGTCGTCCCCGCGCGCGCCGCGTACTCCCATTCGCTCTCCGTCGGCAGCCGATAGCCGCGACACGTGAGCCCCAGGAACTGCACGTTCTTGTCCTGACCTTCGTAGCAGACCGGCAATTTCTTCAGACGCGACAAGGCGTTGCAATAGCCTGTCGCCTGGAACCAGGACACGTTCAACACGGGGCAATCGGGGCAAACCTTGGGCTGAACCGGCACATTGCCGTTCATCACGCTCTTGAACGATTGCTGCGTCGTTTCCGTCACCTGCAGTTCAAACGGCCGCGAGATCGTCACTTCGTGCTGGGGCGCGTCGTTCCAGGCGCCCTGCTCCAATTCGGCCGCTGTCGCGCCCATCAGGAACTTCCCGGCTGGAATGATCACAAACCCGTCGGTCCGGTCTCCCGACGTCGCCGCAACCGCCTGCTGCTGCGCGACCTGTGCTGGCGTCGGGCCCTGCGGCTTCTCGACTGCGGGCGCCACGATCACGTCTGGAGGCACCGGCGCAACCGGCGGCGGTGGCGGTTTTTGGCACCCAAACACCGTGATCAGCAGCAGCCATGGCCATTTCTGGAGCGTTTGCACATCAATCTCCATGACAGTCGGATGACGGTTCTGTAGCATTCCCGCGACGGGATGGTCGGGGGACAGGATGAGAATCTGGTTGTGGACACTCGCGGGACTTTTGGCGTGCAGCCAATCGGCCACCCAGGCGCAAGATAGCACCGATGGCGCAGTCGGCGACAGCGTCGGCGACGCAGCGGACGTCACGGCAACTACCTGCGGCACGATGGAAGATACGCTGCGCCTGCACCAGATTCAGGCCAAGGCGACGCACAACAGCTATCACGTGGCCCAGCCGCTGGTCCCCGAGTTGGACTACTTCCACAGCCCGCTGGATGTGCAGTTGCAGAGCGAGGGCGTGCGGTCGTTTGAGCTGGACATTCATCCGCCGGATACGGCGCCCGGGCCGCTGCAGGTCTACCATTTGCCGGCGATCGACCAGAATTCCAACTGCGGCAATTTTCAGGAATGCCTGACCGTGCTGCGGAAATGGTCGGACGCGCATCCGTGCCACCACGCGCTGATGGTCATCATTGAGCCCAAGGACCAACTGCTGGACACGGGTGTGGTGCACGACAAGCTGCCGCTGGACGACTACTGGGACCAGTTCGACCAGGAAATTCTGGCCGCGTGGCCGCGCGAGCGCGTGATCACGCCCGACGTGCTGCGCGGCAAGCACGCGAGCCTGCGCGAAGCGGTCACGACGGTGGGCTGGCCGACGATGGCGGAGAGTCGCGGCAAGATCGTCATCGTCATCATGGACGAGAACGGGCACGGCGCGTGGTACAAAAAGGGCCACGAGCAGTACGCCGGCCGCATGGCTTTCGTTTTTGGCCCGGGCGACGCGACCGATACGGCGGCCGTGCAGTACGACAACGTGCAGACGCCAGATGACGTGACGACCGTGCAAGCGCTGGTCAAGCAAGGCTTTTTGGTGCGGAGTTTTGCCGATGGCGACGTGTTGAAGCATCCAACGGACCTGACCGTGGAACACCGGGCGCTGGATTCAGGTGCGCAGATGTTGTCGACGGACTATCCGGTGGAGAAGCCGCGTGCGCCTGGATTTTCCTTCCAGATTCCAAGTGGTACGCCGTCGCGGTGCAATCCGGTCAACGCGCCTGCGGGTTGCAAGTCGAGCGACGTGGAAAACCTCGGGCTGAAATAGCGGCCACTAATTCCGCAGGTCGTATGGACACGGCCGCTGACCGCATTCGTTGCTAAACGGCGAATGGAGCGCTTGCGGCATTGGCCCGCCGAACAAGTGCTGGAGAAAATGCAGCACGCGGGCCTCGATGGACCACTGATTTGGCTCATCCTTGACGCCAGCCGTCGGCGGCAACGGATTCCACGTGGGCAGCGGCCCCGCCGGCGGCAAGGCCGTCTCCACGCGGCGCGCTGGCACCTGCGGGAACGCCACGGACATCACCGCGCCATGCACCATCATCAACATCGCCAAGTGCAGAATTGATCGCTTCACGCCGCCCTCCAGGACCTCAACACGCACGTGCAGGGTCTGCCGTCGCGCATCGGGCGTCAAGGCGCCGGCTCACAGGATCGCGGCGCGCGCCATCGCGTCGGTCACGCGCTTGGCAAACTGCGCGGGATGCTTCAGCGGTGAACCTTCCGCAACCAGCGCTTGATCGATGAGCATTTCGCCAAAATCCTTGAGCCGATCATCCGTTCCCGGCCTTTCCGCCAACTGATACATCGCATCAATCACGGCATGATCTGGATTCAACTCCAGAATCCGCTTCTGCTCGGGCACCGCTTGCCCCATCTGGGCGAAGATGCGCTCCATCTGCGGGCTCATGCCGCCTTCGTCCGCCACCAGGCACGCCGCCGAATCCGTCAGGCGCGTCGTCAGGCGCACGTCAGCCAGGTCCTCGGCGAGCAGAGACTTGAGTTTTGTCAGCAAGCCAGCGTACTTGCCTGCCTGTTCGTCCTGTTTCACCTTGTCTTCGGCGCTCTCCGGCAAGCCGTCCAATTCACCGCGCGCGGCCGACTTCAGCTCCTTGTCGTGGTACTTCTCCAGCGTGCCGACGACGATCTCGTCCACGGCCTCGCCCAGCAAAATCACTTCCACGTCCTTCTTCGCGAACACTTCCAACTGCGGCGCTTCCCGCAGCACTTCAAATTTCTCGCCCGTCAGGTAGTACAGCGCGGACTGACCTTCCTTCATCCGCTCGGCCACTTCCGCCAGCGTCGACCAGCCCTCGCCCTTGGTCGTTTTCACCAGCAGGATATCGGCAATCTTGTCCTTGACGGCCGGATCGTAGTGGAATGCTTCCTTGATGGCGGCGCCGTACTCTGCCCACAGCTTTTCGTACGCCGGCCGGTCTTTCGCCAGCAAATCCTTGAAGAAATGGATGAGCTTGGTCGTCACCGTCTTCTTGATCCGCGCCACGACCGCGTCCTGCTGCACGACCTCACGCGACACGTTCAGCGGCAGATCGCTCGAGTCGATCAGCCCGCGAACGAATCGAAAATACTCTGGAATCAGCTCCTTGACTTCCGCGCCGATGAACACCCGCTTGATGTACAACTGCAGGCCGCGCTTCTGCTCGCGGGCATACAGGTCCATCGGCGCCTTTTCCGGCACATACAGCAGCGCGGTGAACTCCTGCATCCCTTCCACGTGAAAATGCAGCGTCTGCTGCGGCGCATGCCAATCGTGCGTCAGGTGCTTGTAGAATTCGTTGTGCTCCTCGGCCGTCACGTCGCTGACCGTGCGCGTCCACAGGGCTTTCTGCGAGTTCAGCGTCTCCTCGACCAGCTTCGTCTCCGTCTTGCCATCGGGCACGACCTTACCCTCGGCGTCGCGCTCCACTTCGTGCTTTTCCACGTCCATGACGATCGGATAGGCGATGAAATCACTGTACTTCTTGACGGTCTTGCGCAGCGTCCAAGGATCCGAAAAATCGCTATCGGTATCCGGCAACGCCTCCTCGTCCGCGGCCGCAGGCGTTTGCGCGCGCAGGTGCAGCGTCACACGCGTGCCGTGCGGCTTTGCCGGCATGCGCTCGATCGTGTACTCGCCGTCGCCTTTGGAATGCCAGCGCACGCCATCCGCTTCACCCGCCTTGCAGGTTTCCAGCGTCACTTCGTCGGACACGATGAACGCACTGTAGAAGCCGACGCCAAACTGACCGATCAGGTCCGGTGCCGAGACGTCCTTGCCGAGTTCCTTGAGCTTTTCGGCGTAGGCCTCGGAGCCCGATTGGGCAATCGTACCGATGTGCTCGATGACCTCCTCGTACGTCATGCCGATGCCGTTGTCGCTGATCGTCAGCGTTCGGCCGTCCTTGCCCGGTTCCAGCTTGATCTTGCCGTCCGTCGCCAGCTCCGGATTCGTCAGCGCCTCAAATCGCACTTTATCGATGGCGTCTGAGGCGTTCGAGATCAGTTCGCGAAGAAACACATCCTTCTGGGAATAGATGCTGTGGATCATCAGGTCCAGGAGTTTCTTCGTCTGCGCCTGAAAGCTGCGTGTCTCGATCGTCGGCTGCGTCATCGTGTCTCCGTCCAAAATGTCTGTGACCGGATTCACTGAACCGGCGTCGCAACGAAAAGTCGCAATGGCCGCCTGTCAAGTCCGCAACCTTTTCAAGGCAAAGGACGATTGCAGTTGACCTGCGCGCGCGGGTTGAGGACGCTATCGTGCCCGCACAGGGCAAAATGAGGCAGCCATGCGGTGTTTCTGGGCAATTTTGGCAGTGTCCTTGTGGGCTTGCAGTTCCCCTTCCGGCGGCGGCAGCACGGGCGCCGTGACGGCCGACGTGAAAGGCGACGGCCTGCTCACGACCGGCGACACCAAAACGGACGGCGACCTCGCCACGGCGGACTCGACGGAGCCGGACGCAATCGAATTGGACGCAACGGACGACGCCTCGACCGATGGCATCGACGCCCTCGACGATATCGCAACGGATTCTGCAGACATCCAGGGCTTCTTTGACGACACCAGCGACGACGTGAACATCGTCTGCGGCGACTCGGGCCTGGTCAAGGGCGTGGCGTGCGCGCCCAAAGCCGGCGCCAGCGTGGCGTTTGCCACCGTCAGCATCGATATCAACACGCCTTGCTTGAGCACCGGTTCCACGTTCCACGCAGACACCACGGCTGACGCCAAGGGCGCGTATTCCTTTGCCTCTGTTCCGCCAGGCGTCGGCAGCGTCAAGGTCGTCAAAGGCTCGTTCCAGACGCAGATTCCCGTGACGATTCTGGGCGGCAAGACGTTGGACCTCACCCAGCCGAACAGCGATCGCTGCTTCAAGTCCAGCGGCGTCAAGATCGCCGTCGTGCTGGGCGACGCGGACCAAATTGAGTCGTTGCTCGATGATCTGGGCTTCACGCACGACAACTTTGACACGGCCGCGGGCACCACGTCCGCTGGCGCGAAATTTCTTGCCAACGGCGCGACGATGAACACGTACGACGTGATCTTCATCGACTGCGGCAGCAAGCTCGACACCATCTTCGCCGGCACTGCCAAGACAGCCATCATCGCCAACGTCCAGGCATTCGTCGGAGCCGGTCACTCGCTCTACGCCAGCGACTGGGCTTGGCAGATTGTCGAGAATGCGTTTCCCGCCGCCATCGATTTCTACGGCGACGATTTGAGCACCAAAAAGTCCACAACCGGTCCGAGCACGACGGCGGGTCCGCGCCAAGGTCCCGGCCCCACGCTCGCGCAGAAGAAGGCCGGCGCGGCCGCGTACACCATGACCGGGGACATCGTCGACACGGGCCTGTCTGCTGTGGTTGGCAAGTCGACAACGACCATTTACGAAGATCTCGGCACCTGGGTCGTCATGCAGGCCGCAGGTACGGGCACGACCGTGGAAATTCAGGCCAGCGTCAAGGACGTACCGCCCGCGACCGGGAATTGGGGCACCGTTCCACTGGTCGTGCGCTTTCCCTCCGGCTCCGGACACGTCGTGTACACGAGCTTCCACAACATCGCTGTCAAAGACGCTGGCGGTCCGGTGGACGATATCAAGGCCATCTTGACCTATTTGGTCTTTACGCTCTAGCCATTTGCCTAATGTTCTCTGCGCTTGCAGGTCCGCCCTGCTGTGCTTCCAAGGAGCCTTGTGATGATCCTGACGCTCGATGAAATCCGCCACCTCGTGCTCGAGGAAGAAGCGGAGGATCTGGACACGATTCACCTGACATCGAACGAGACCGTGCTGTCGCCGCTCGCCCAGACGATGATGGCCTCGCCGCTCGGCAACCGCTATCTGCTCGAACACAGTGATATGCGTCAGGATTCTCCGTCGCGGCTGAACGGTTTCATCTACCGCGGGCTGAACCGCGTGAACGCCATTGAGAAATCCGCGACCGAAGTGTGCAACGCGCTTTTTGGCGCCGAATACGTGGAATTCCGCTGCCTGTCCGGCTTGCATGCGCTGCAGACGACCATGGGGGCGCTGACCCAGCCGGGCGATTGCATCATGCGCTTCGGCGTCGCGGACGGCGGCCATTTTGCCACCGAGACGGTCATCAAAGTGCTGGGCCGCAAGAGCTGCACCTACGTGTTTGACCGCGAACGGCTGACGATCGACATCGAGAAGACCGCGGAGGTTGTGCGCCGGGAGAAGCCGAAGCTCCTGTATCTGGACGCGATGAACTACCTGTTTCCCTTTCCGATTCGCGAATTGCGTGAGATTGTCGGGGACACGCCGATTGTCTACGATGCAAGCCACACGCTTGGGCTGATTGCCGGCGGGCAGTTCCAGAATCCGCTGTTTGAAGGCGCGGACATCCTGCAGGCGAATACCCACAAGACGTTCTTCGGCCCGCAAAAGGGCATTATCCTGAGCCGCAATCGCGGGTTGATGGAACGCGTGAGCTACCACCTGTCGCAAGGCTTGGTGTCGAGCCAGCACACGGCCTCGCTGCTGGCGCTGTGCGTGGCGCTGCACGAGACGCACAAGTGGGGCAAGGCGTACGCGGCGAAAATCATTGAGAACGCCAAGTTCCTGGCTGAAGCGATGGCGAGACTCGGACTCCCTGTGTTGCGGCGCGCGGACGGCGAGGCGACGCAGAATCACCATTTCTTTGTGAATCTGACCGCCAATCAGTCGGCGTCGCACGCCATGGAAAAACTGCTGTATGCGCGGCTGGTTGTGCACCGCGGCATTCCGTTTCGCAACGTGGACGCGCTGCGCATCGGCGTGCAGGAGACCACGCGGCGCGGGTATACGCGCGAGGACTACCAGCAAATCGCCGGCTGGGTGGCGGATATCCTGCTGCATGGCAAGGCGCCGGAGGACATCGCACCGCTGGCCACCGACATGGCGCGCAAACACCGGCAGATTCACTTCTGCGACGGCCATACGCTGCATGAGCCGGGTGATTGCGATCACTCGGTGGCGCCGGTGCGGCACGAGCCGGCGGGGCGCTGGGTGGATTTTCACCGCGTCGCTGACGTCGCGGATATCGCTGCGGAACGCGTGGCGACCGCGCATGACCTCGGTGTGTGCGCCGCCACGTTTCCGAACCAGACCGATGCGACCGGCAACATCAGCGTGCGGGACGGCGACCACGTCATCGTCACGACCAGTGGCTGCTACATCAAGGACCTGGAACCGCGGCATTTCGTCCGCATCGAGTCGGTCCACGACGACATCGTCGACTATTCGGGCGAAGGCGTGCCGTCGTCCGAATCGCTGATGCACTACCTGATCTACCAAAAGACCAATGCTGGCGCGGTTGTCCACACACATTACCTGCTTTCCGATCAGGAAGCCGCGGACATGGATATCGCCATCGTGCCGCCACAGGAATACGCTTCCATTGCGCTCGCGCAACGCGTTGCCGAGGCGTGCATGCACCACGGCGTCGTCTATGTGCAGAAGCACGGCCTGATTTTCCACGGCGAAGACGCCGCAAGTTGCCGCAAGCGCATCGATGCCTTCATCGGCTACCACGAGGCCCACGCCCATGGCTGACGTCCTGCACGAAACCACGCCGCTCTGGCGTTCGCTGCCGTTGCAACGCGCGCTGGGCGTGCCCGTCCAGCTGAAGATGGAGGCGCTGCAACCGATCGGCTCGTTCAAGATTCGCGGCATCGGCCGTCTCTGCGTCGAGGCAGTCGCGGAAGGCTTTGGCCGTTTCGTGTCGTCGTCCGGAGGCAATGCCGGAATCGCCACGGCTTACGCAGGATGGCGCCTTGGGATTCCAACCACGGTCTACGTCTTCGCTGGCGTGCCGGAAGCGGCGCTCCAACGCATGCGCGAGTACGGCGCGGATGTCGTGCACGCGGGCGCGGGCTGGCAAGAGGCACATGAAGCGGCGAGTGCGGCAGCGGCGAGCGGCAATGCCTACTACGTGCATCCGTTTGACCACCCGACCATGTGGGCTGGCCATTCGACGCTGGTCGATGAAATGGCGGCCGCGGGTCCATTGGCGGAGACGATTGTGCTGTCCGTTGGCGGCGGCGGACTTCTGGCGGGTGTGCTGGACGGTCTGGAGCGCCACGGCCATACCGGCCGCGTCGTTGCCGTCGAGACCCACGGTACGGCCTCGCTTCATGCGGCGCTGGCGGCGGGGCATCTCGTTCGGCTGCCCGAGATTCGCTCCGTGGCCAAGACACTCGGTGCCGCGCAAGTGGCGCAAGGCGCCTTTGAACGCGCCCAGCGCCGCGGTGTCCATTCCGTGCTCGTCAGCGACGAGCAAGCGCTGCGGGCGTGCCGGCAGTTTGCCCTGGACCATCGCGTGCTGGTCGAGCCAGCCGGTGGTGCAGCGCTCGCGACGGTCTACGAACGCATCGGACCGGTCGCAGAAGCGAAGAGCGTCGCCGTTGTCGTCTGCGGTGGCGCCGGAATCGCCTTGCGCGACGAGATTTTCGCCTACCCACCGGCCTAGTCCATGGATTGACCCCGGCGACCGCGGCCGCAATACTCCGGGCAGGCCGCGCGCGCCCCGAGTTGTCCATGCTGTCCCGCATCGTGCCCCTGCTCCTCTTCCTGACCGGGATGACCGGCCTCTGTTATGAGGTCGTCCTCGGCCGGCTGCTCGCCCAGCACGTCGGCTCTTCCGGCGCTTCGCAAGCCGTCACGTTGGCGACTTTCCTGGGCGGCATGGCGCTCGGCACGGTCCTCGCCGAACGGGTGCTCCGCCCGCGCGTGTTTCTCTCCAAGCAACCGCTGCGTGGCTACGCGGTCCTGGAGGCTGCCATCGGCCTGTGGGCATTGGCCTTGCCGTGGCTGTCCGATGTCGCATTTGCGGGTTTTTCGCACGTCGCTGAAGGTCTGGAGCCCGGCGGTTTTGCCTCGACGGTCGCCAAGCTCGTGCTCTGCGCCCTGCTCGTCCTGCCCCTGACGTTGGCGATGGGTGCGACGCTGCCCGTGCTGGCTTCGGGTGTCGAACGCCTGCAGCCCGCCGATGGCGTTCGCCTCGTTTCGCGCTACTACGTCCTGAACGCGGGCGGCGCGGCTCTGGGCGCAGCGCTCGCGGGCATGTGGCTGATTGAGGCCCTGGGCCTGCACTTGCCGCTCCAGGTCGGTGGTGCCATCAACGTCGGTGTCGCCATCCTGGCGTGGACGTTGTCGCCGCGGATGCCAAGAGAGGAGGTCGCGCCCGGTCAACTGCCCGCGGTGCAATCCGGCCAAGGCGTGCCGATGGACCTGTGCATGGCCGCGCTGGCGACCGGCTTCGTCGCGCTGTGCTCGGAAGTGCTGTGGACCCGTCTCGTTGGTCTGCTGCTCGGTTCCTCGGCCTACGCCTTTTCCTTCATGCTGGTGGTCACCATCTCCGGCATTTCGTTGGGCAGTGCCGTCGCTTCGTGGCGATTGAACCGCGGTGCAAATCCAGCACGGGTGCTGTCGTTTTCGCAAGCTGCTGCCGGCCTTGGCACGACGTTCCTGCTCATTCGCCTCGACCGCCTGCCCATCCTGCTGGCGGAGCTTCGCCTCGGCATTCCGGCGAATCCCGAGCACTACCTGCAGTGGCTGCTGACCGGTTTTTCCGTGATTGCGCTGCACTTTCTGCCCGCTGCCATGGCGCTGGGCGCGGCTTTTCCCGCCCTGCTCGCGGCGGCGCGAAGCCGGGGTGCTGCAACGGATCGCGCAACCGCTGAGATTCTCGGCTGGAACACCTTTGGCAACCTGATCGGCGCGCTGGGCTGCGGTTTCGTGCTGATGCCCGCGCTGGGCATTGAGAGCGCGCTGCTGGTCGGCGCGGTCCTGTCGATCGCCGTGTCGCTGGCGGTCGGCCATCGGCCGCGGAGTTGGACGGACATGGCGATTCCAGGCGTCGCTGCGGTGATCATGGGCGCCGTGCTGCTGGTTGCCATGCCAGACGGACGCTACCTGACGCGCGGCCTGTTCCAGCAGCGTTCCATCGCTCCGGCTGAAGTGGAAGCCACGGCGGCCAAATACGCTGCCTACTTTGTGCAAATCTACCGCAGCGACGGCAAGGACGCGACGATTTCCGTCAACGCATCGCGCGACGGCCAGATGAGCCTCGAGACCAACGGCAAGAGCGACGGCGGCACGGGCGGCGACGTCTACACCCAGGTTTTCGCCGGTCTCATCGGCCTCATGCACCAGCCGGACGCCAAGGACGCGTTCATGGTCGGCCTTGGCACCGGTCAGTCCGCTGGCGCGATGGCCAGCGATGCGGCGCTGAAGCTCCTGGTGGTGGAATTGTCGCCCGCGGTCGTCGATGCCGCGCAGCTATTCAAGGTCGCCAACGACGACGTGCACCACAATCCGCGGGTCAAGATCGCGGTCGCCGATGCACGCGAGGTCCTGCACACCTTGCCCGATCACAGCCTCGACATCGTCGTGAGCGAACCTTCCAATCCGTGGGTGGCCGGCATCAGTGACCTGTTCGCCCGCGAGAGTTTCGCCCGCATGGCCGCCAAGCTGCGTCCAGGTGGCGTGCTCGTGCAGTGGCTGCAAACCTATGAAACCAGTGACGATACTTTCCGATCCGTGCTCTGCACGATGCACCAGGTCTTTGGTCACGTTGCGGTCTATCGCATGTCGGTGGGCGATTTGGCCCTGGTCGGTTCGCCCGCGCCGCTGTCCATCGATTTTGTCAAAGCGGATGCCCTGCTGCAGTCACCCGGCGTCCAGCGCTACCTGAAGCGCCTCGACCGCCCAGACGTGCCACGGACGCTGTCACAAGTGGTGGCGGCACAACTGACCAAGGGCGCGGCGGTGGATCAGTTCTGCCAAGGATTTACCGAACCGCTGCGCGAAGAACGCCCGACGATTGAATACCGCGCGCCCCGCGATTCGTTTGCCCGGCAGACGGCGCTGCGCGCAACGCGGCGGCTGGACGGCCGCAGCGGGCGGGTAGACGCCCAGTTCGCCGACACCGAACTGGCCAGGCTGTTTCGCGAGCGATCGCCGAGCCAGGCCGAACAAACTGCGCTATTTCAGCACCTGACGGCGTTCGGTCACCCGCTGGACTCCGCGCTGGAGGCCTCGCTCATGCCGTTTGCCGATTGGCCGGCCGGGATGCGCAAGCAGCTCGACCATTTGCCGCCGTTTGCGACAGCCTCGGAGGAACTGCGGACCAAGACCTGCAAACGGCTGCGCGAGCACTTGAGTTGGCTCTTGCGCGCGCCACGCACGGCGGTTGGCCCAACTGCGCGCGACCCTGCGGTGGAAGCGTGGGCAGAAGGTTGCGGAAACTAAGCATGCCTGCCGAGACTGGAGATCAAGCCGGGACTCGAGCTGAGCATGAATAGGCTGCTGGCGGTGTCGCCAAGCTCGCGTCCCTGCGGGCCGAATCGCGGCGACACAAGTGCTTTGGCTCCGGCGCCTTACTTCACCACAACCGGCGACCCCTGCGCCAAGCTGGCGAGGAACATCAGCCCCTGATGCTGGATCGTCTTGTCGTCGAACATGATGAAGTGGCCGTCATATGGCGCTCCGCTGATCGCATTCGCCGCGTCGTTCAACGCCTGAATCGTCACCACGGTCAGCGGCTTGCCCGTCGTCGTCACGTTGCCGCTGATCGGCAATGCCTTCACGACCGTTTCGCCGAGGTCCAACATCGCGTCAAACCAGGTGGGAGCCGGATCGACATCCTGCGCCGCCACGCCGTGGAGGGCGCCGGCAAAAATCCGGCTGGTCGTCGGCGGTGTGTAGCTGTCGCCGTGGCCATAGCTGTGCAGCACGTGAATGCCCTTGCCTTGCGCTGGCTGCCACGCCATTTGCGGCGCATATAGCAGCGGGTCTGACGCTTCAAAATAGAATTGCAGCAGGTTCAGCGCCGGGTGCTGTTCGTCCAGCGCCATCTCCTGCATGCCAATGCGCAGGCCTACCGAGGCGTCATACGGCTTCTTCTTGCCCAATAGGCCGAACGGCAGACTGCCGCCGCAGCCGGAGAGAATCGTGCCGGCAAGCGGCGGATCGGCTTGGTACGGCAGGAACATCGGACCGGTAGTCGAGCCCTGCGAGTGGCCGAAAAAGACGAAGGTGTTGGCGTCGAACTTCGCCGAAAGACCGCCGGTCAAAGGACCGTTGAAGGTCTTCGCCCAGCGGAACAGTGAGTAATTGTCCGCGGCGCCCTGATAGAAATTGCCGCGCGCCGCCTTGGGATTGGCGAAGTTGTAGAAGAGCGGCCCTGGATCCGTCGTCACGCCCGGGCCGCGACGGTCAAAGTGCATCGGCTGGTCGATGCCCAGCGTCGCGTAGTGCACCGTTTGGCCATTCGGCGCCTGAATCGACGACACGACATCGCCGAACGACGCTGCCATCGAACGCATGCTGCCGCCGGTACCGTGCGCCATCACGATGAGCGGCCAGCCGGTCGCCGGCATCGCGGCATTTTTGGGAATCGTGACGGCCATGCACACCGGCTTGAAATCGGCCGGCGCCGGCTTGCCATTCACCAGGTACAAACTGCCATCGGAACCCGCGGCCTGAAAGGGCAGCGTGGCGCCATCCTGGTACATCGGCAGGACGATCCGCGCGTGCAGTTCATAGTAGTTGGGCGACGGCTGTGCCGGGCACTGCCGCTGGTCGACGCCCGGACCGGTGAAGGCCGGATCCGCGCAAGGCGACTTCGTCCCTGCCTCGCACAGCGTCCACTGGTTGTCCTTGATGCTCGGCGCCAACGCGCTGTTGGCGGCCGTCGCGAGCTGCTGCGTCCACGTGCGCGGCTCCCACGTCTTGAACTGCGTCGCACCCAACAGATGCGGCGCCACACCCGCGCCCGGGCCCGCCAGCCACGTACGCAGCGGCGCGTACACGTCCCAAGCCGCCTTTTGCGCCGGGTCAGTCGGCGCCGTCCCGGACGTCAGCATCTTCAGATACGGCGCCAGCTCGGGCGTCGTCGTGCCGACCACTTTCGTCGGATCCGGCCGCGCAGCGTCGGTCACAATCAGCGCATACGTGTGGCCCGGCGTCAGCAAGTCCGACCAGCGCGTGTGGACATACAACCAGTTGCGGCAAATGTATTTGTTGCGCTCCGGGTGAAATTTCGCTGTCAGCGGGCCGACCTGTTGCCCCGTCGTCAGGTCCATCAGTCGGACACTCGCACTCGGGCCGTCCGTCAGGAACGTCGTCGGATCGGAGATCGACGCTTGATCCAGCGGCCGGGTAAAACGCATGTAAATCGCAGTCGTCAGGCCAAAACCAGTCATTTCCTTGGCGATCTCTTTCTTCACGCCCGCAATCGCGTCAAAGCCGACGAAACCGATGCCCGGCGCCGGGTGTTTGGACACATCGACGTGGCCATCTTTCATCAGCAAATCATTGGGAAACGGCAGCGTGTAGAAATCCGTGTACGTCCCGTCACCTGGCATGTCGACGACCGCTTGGAACGGCGCGGCGGCTTCGCCATCGTCGTTGCACTCGACGCCTGGGTAGAGGTCCGGATTCAAGGTCAGGCTGCCCGGGACGCACAATTGGCGCGTGGCGGAACAGATGAGGCCGTTCATGCAGTCGACGGAGTGGGCACACGGCGCGCCGAGGTCGCCGGCGGTTGCCGATTGTGCGGTGCAGACGCCGGACAGGCTCATCAAGTTGCAGAACAGGCCCGCTTTGCAGTTGCTGGTCGAGGAGCATTCTGAGCCGACAGCGCCGGTGTTGACGGAGTCGCAGCCCTCGCATGCCGGCACGCAGAACCCTGCCCAGCCGCACTGCAATCCCGCGGCGCATTCCGCGCTCAACAGACAAGTGCCATTGGCGAGCGTCTTGCCGACAGGCTTGCACGTGCCGGATTCGCAGGACAGGCCGAGGCGACAATCCGCAATCGTGGTGCAGGACTTGCCCACACCCGCGCCGGCAAATTGCGCGTATCCGTCCTGGTCGCCCGGACCGGTGTCGTCGCCTGCGCTGGTGAAATAGGACTCACAGCCGCCCAGGACGGCCGCGAGGAGCAGCCAAGGAGCCAAATGTGTCCGCATGGTCATCTCCTTATAGCGCGCCAGTCAGGGCCTTGGTAAAGCTGACGACGATCTCCGGCTGGAAGTCGATGTCCACACCACCGCCATTGAGCCGGACGGCATACAAATTCTGCTCCGGCACGTCGATGCGCTGGTACACGGAAATCCAGACCTGATCGCCGCGCACGATGGCCTGCCGCAGCTTGAGGCTGAACGCCGACGTCGGGTCCAGCTCAAAGCGCTGCGGCGTGTCCGGCGAAATCGACGCCAAGTAGCGCTGTTTCACGATCGGCGTGTCGTCATTGACTGCGGTCGGATCGCCCGGCGGATAAGCGGTCCCCGCGCCAAGCTCATAGCCGCTGAACAGTGAATTGACGGTCTCCGTCACACCGGTCGCAGGATCGATCTGCACGAACGCCAACTTGCTGAAACGCAGGCGAATTTCCGCGAGCGTGTCCGGACTCGTCTGCCCTTTCAACGTCTGCTGGATTTGCGCCGACGCGGCGGCGTTGACGAGGTTGAATTCGACGCGCGCCCACAACCGGATGCCGCGGAACGGGTCGCCGTATTCATCGATGCACTGGTCGACGCAGCGGCCTTCCGTGCCGCAATTGACGACTTCCACGTGCAAATTCCGCAACGGAACGCTCGGATCGCCGACCACTGGCTGGTCGTAGGCGCGTTTGCACTCGCCGTCGATCGTCATCAGTCCTTGAATGTGCGCCAACGTGCCGTTCTGCAGCGAGGTCGGAAATCCCGGCGGCATCTGGCCGCCGCCAGCCTTGGTCAACGTGCCGCCGACCAACTGATCGACGTCGGGCCACTTCAGCAGGAACTGGGCGTGCGGAATGGAGTCCGACGGAACTTGCACGTCGCCGGCCGCCTCGAGAAAGGCGCAACCGGGCAGCAACGCCGGCAACAGGAGCAGGTGAAGCAGCAGCGGGTTCTTCATTTCTTTGCTCCATAGCCAAAGCCGAACTCAAAATTGATATTGAAGTCCAAGGTATTGGCGAAAAAGCTGTCCGGGCCGATGCCAAACGGCGTGATGGCCTCGGCGTTGATGTGGAACCAATCGATGACGCGGTAACGGGCTTTGGCGAGGAAGATTTCCCGGCCGGTGGACTTGAAGCCGAACAGGTCGCCGGCCGTGGTGGCTGAGCGGCGGTGGAACGTCGCGAGGAACTGGAAGTTCTTGTATTCCGGCATTTCGAGGTGCACGAACAGGTTGTTGTCCGGCTCGGTGTCGTTGACTTCGATGCCAACCGCCATCGCGAAGATTTCGGCGATGCGCCAGCTTGCCTCGAAATAGGCACCGAGCACCGCCGCGCCGTCGTTGGTAATCGGCCGGCCGAGAATCGCCTGGACTTTCGTGCCATTCGGATCGGCGGTGCGGCTGCCGATGCGGTATTGCAGGCGCTGCACTTCGTACATCACGTCGAAATAGCTGGGCAGGTAGTTCTGGTCATAGCGGCGCACTTCCGCGCGCAGGCGCAGTGCGTGGATCGTATCCTTGCCAAAGTTCATGCGAATCAGATTGCCCCACGTCAAACCGCCGGAGCTGACGTAGCGCGTCGGCGGAAAGCCGTCGACCTGATGCACGCCATCGGTCGGCAGGCCGGACATCAACATGGAGTAGTCGACGTACGTCTTCCAGTCCGTGTTCTTCGTGTCGATGAGCTTGATTTCCGCGTCCAGACCCGTCGCGATCACCTTGGTCGCGATGTACAGCGGCTTGAACGTGCTCTGGTCCACGAGGTACTGCCGCTCGCGAATGCCGTTGTTGTCGACATCGTTGGTGTCCAGCTTGGCACGAAGCGGCGCGTCCATGTCCGCGACCGCCGTGAGGCCAAGCGAGAACGAACGCGTCACGTAGTTCGTGCGGTTGACGAACGACAGCGGCTTCACGAACACCAGCCCACCGACCACGTTCGGCGCCACGACGTTGTTGACGAACAATTCACCGCCGACCCAGTCGGTAAAGCCGTCCACTTCGCCGCTGACCTGGTGCGTGTTCAGGTTCAGGTTCGGATTGTACCGCTTCAGGATCGTCCCATGGGCAATGGAGCTGGCCTTGAACTGGTTGACGTCCACGTACAAATGGCTCTCTTTGCCGCCGTACTGGATTTCCCGAATGACCTGCGCGTACTGCGTCGGATCGCTCCAATCCTGCGGCCGGAGCCGGCCCAGATGCGACCAGCCGTGCTGATCGCCGGTGACGGAATCCGCCGGCCGGGTGTCGTTCACTTCAAACCGCAGCGGCACGCCGAAGCTCATCGAGAACGGCTGTTCGGCCAACTCTGTGGAATAGTTGATGGACGGCGTGATGGCCGCATAGAAAACGTCGCCGATGCGCTCCATGCCAAAGACCGCGCCGACGCGATTTTCCCACGGCACGAGGCCAATGGAGCCGACGCTGGCCAGCTCGCCTTTGACGAACTCCTGTTTCTTCTTGGGCTTTGCGTCCTTGTCCGGCTTGTCGCCCTTGTCCTCATCGGCTGGGTTCTCATCCGGCGCTTTGACCGCACCCGGTGCGACTGCCAGCGGCGCTGGGCTCACGGGCGCGGGTTTGGCGACCGGCACGGGCTTCGGTGGCTCCGGCGGCGGCGCCGGCTTGGGCGGTGGCGGCACAACGACCGGAGGCGGCGGGGCAACGACGACAGGCGGCGGGGCAACGACGACAGGCGGCGGCGGCGGCACAAAGACCGGCGGAGGCGGCGGTGGCGGCGGTGCATCGTTCGCGGGCGGTGTTTGGCCCATCCCGGGCGACGCGCAAACCGCTTGCACGGTCCAGAGTACAGCCAGAGCGAGCGCCAATCTCGCGGTCGCGTGTCGCATAGCCTTTCCCTCCTCGCGCACGCCCAAGGGCGCAGCGAACGTCGGTCATCGACATGGGCATGCAATTCCGCCGGCCATCTCCGTGGCCACGCGAACTGTTGTCCGCGCGCCGTCAGACCGCTATTTGCGCAATTGCCCCAACACTTGATTCACGCACGCATCGGCCTTGTCGTTGCGCGCAGCTTCCTGATCTTTTGCTGTCGAAATGGCTTCAATCCGCGCGACACCCACAGGCAGTCCGCGGCTCAATTGCTGGGCGAGGCCCGTCGGGCCGCCATTGCTGGCACAGAGCGCATGCGTCACGGCGTTCAGACACCGCGAGCCATTCGGCCTGGAGATGAGGTACGTGGCAATCTCGTGGTGTTCCTTGTCGGCGAGCAGCGACGTGGGCGCCTCGACGGCGTCGCACCGTCCGGGCGTCTTCGCCAGCTGCGCTTCCAGCCAACGCGCAACGAACAAGTCCGCCACGGCCTGGTGGGCAAACTTCCACTCCCGCGCGCCCTGAATCCGCTCGAACAGCACCGACTGGAACAGCCGCTCGCAGAGGTTATGGTTGTCGGGCGTATCGCCGCCCATGGCCTTCAAGCAGCGCGGCAAGGTCAACTGCATGTTCCATTCGCCGTCGACCAACCCGTCCGTCGCCACCAGTGCGTCCACAGCGCCCAACGCCTTGTCACCAGCCCACTGCAGCTCGATGAGTTCCTTCTGCAACCGTGCCGAGATGATCGCCTCGTGGACCTGGCTCATGTTGGTCAGCCGTTCATCGGTGGCAAAGTCCTTGGCCAAGGTCTGCACGACCTGCAAGTCGCGATACGCCGCCATGTACGGAAAATAGCACTGGGAATCCAGCATTCCTTGGCGGTCCAGGTGCCAATCGTGGGCGAAATTGCTGATGCGCGTCGCCTCATCCTTCGTTTCCGTCAGGCGCGTCAGGCTCGAACGCGCGCGACCACAGTCCAGCGGCGGCAATTCAAGCACGGCGTCCAAGCCCTTGATGCTGTAATAGTCGTCGAACACCGATGGACGCCCCAGAACGACGACCTGCGCGCTCAAGAACCGCTTGCGCAGATCAGCCAGCGCGTCCAACACGGCGGTCCGCCGCGAATTCGGCACTTCGTCCAACGCGTCCGCGACCAGCAGCCAACGGCCTTCACTCAGCAGGCGCTCCATCGTCTCGCGCGGCCCGCCATCGGCGACTTTCATTTGCCGCGCGATGGCTTCCACCAACAGATTTGCCCCGCCGGCCTGAGCCTCGGACCCGTAGATCTCGGCCAAATTGACCAGATATGCCGGCTGCGCGCACGATTCCGCGGTCAGCGCCTTCGCCAGCTCAGACTTGCCGATGCCGCCGCGGGCTTGCAGGAGCACGAATTTCAGCTTGCCTTCACGCAGCGCGTCAAAGAACACCTGCTCGCTCACCATGCGATCGCTGTCGGGACGCAGCGTCAGCGGCCACACACGGGCGTGCAACTGCGGGCGCAAGTAGGTCAGATCGTTCACGGCCAGTTCGTGCTCACCCGCGGCCTTGCGACACGTCGCGATGTACTCCTGGGCGTCAGTATCGAGGAACTCGCGCAAGGTCGACGGGCCAGAACAGGCCGTCAGCGCCATGGCAAGAACAGCAAGTGCTTTCTTGGTGTTGTGCGCTAAAACCACATTTCGGTTCGCGAATTGGGACAGCGCCATCCTGGACATTTCAGCCTCCCCCACGCGCACGTGGATCTCATGGCCCGACTTGTACACGGCTTGGCCGTGAAAATGCAACGCGCAGCGACACAAGGCGCGATGGCGTGCTAGGCAACCGTCGCATACAGCACAACCGCTGAGGTCGCGTTCACCTGGACGCTGACCCCGGTCTGGGTCGGCACAATCAGGCCGTTGTCCGCCCCGACCAGCAGCCACCACGGCCCGCCGGGCACATCGAACCAACTGACCTCGCTGGCCATCCCGTTGAGCAGCACGGCCATCGGCCCGCGCGGCGTATCGATTTGATAGCCGACCGACCACTGCGCACTGCCGGACAGCATGCGCATTTGCTTGCCGGCCAGCAGCGCGGGCAGCAGCCACGACTTGCGCAGTTGAATCAGCCGGCGGTAGTGGTCGACGAGATCGGCGTTGACGCGGCGCTCCCGCCAGTCCAAGTGGTTGGTTGCGTCATCGCGGTTGTAGCTGTTGCCGTCGAGCACGCCCGGCTGACCGCGGTGGTGCTGGACTTTGGCCCGTCCCCATTCCTGCCCCTGCGCCATCATCACCGCGCCGCGGGACATCAACAACGCGACGGCGGCCAGCTTGTGCACCTGCAGCGCCCGACCGCGTATTTCCGCGACCGCATCGCGCCGCACTTTCTCGCCTTCGTGCACTTCGCCCAGTGCCAGTCGGACGAAGTCGCCAAGCGTCAGATCATCATGTGATTCCAAATAGTTCAGCGACAGGCTCGCGTCGTCAAACAGCCCTCCCAGTCGTCGTGGCGACCCGGCGAGCAGCGCGCCGACGTCTCGACGACTCAGGCGACCGCTGCCAGCGCCGAAGATAAATCCGCAGTCATTGTGCGGATTTTGCCCCTTGATGCCGTTGCGAAACTGATCGTTCCAAACTGTGTGCCCCATGCGCGCCAGATCGGCGGGACGATAGCCAGCCAGGCTCCACGGCTCGCTGATGAGAATCGCCCGAGGATACTCGGCTCGCGTCGCGTTCCGCAGTTCCTGCAAGGTCACGTCGTCCAGGATCGCCGCAAGATCGAGACGCAGACCGTCGACGTGGTAAGCGCGCATCCAGTGAACAGCGGCATCCACGACCAGCGCTGCCATCGCCGGATCGCGGGTATCGACGTCATTTCCGCAGCCAGAATGCGAGCGCAACTGGCCATTTTCGCGCGCAAACCACGTGCCGGGATCAAGCCTCAGCAGCGGATTGTCATCGTGCATCGACACGTGGTTCAAGACCAGATCCAGTACGACCGCGATACCGTCTCGGTGCAACAGGCGAATCATTTCACGAAGTTCGTCACCTGGATCGTAGAACGTGCCGTCGTCATCCACGCCGATCCACGCGCCAGGCTGCGGCTGTGCCCCGCGCAGGCTATAGCGTTCGGTCGGAGCGAAGAAGAAGCTGGGCATATAACCCCAGTGATTCTTGCCGGTTGGATTGACATAGCCGCCATCCGTCGGCGCCGGCTCGAGCAAAGGAAACGCCGTCACGGGCAGCAATTCCACGCAGTCCACGCCGAGATCCCGCAGGGCACTCAGGCCGCCCGGCGCACCGGGACGCGACTCGGCGAGTCCCAGATACGTGCCGGGATGGCGCACGCCGCTGGAGGAATGCACGGTAAAATCGCGGACGTGTACTTCCAGAATGATGGCTTCATGCACCGCAATCGCCGGACGGACGTCGCCCTGCCACAGGAAAGCGCTGACCTGCGTCACGGACCACGTTGGGTGCCCCGGCGCGAATTGCCGTGCCACCGCGACACTGCGCGGATCGGCGATGTCAAAGTGCGCGCCGTGCTGCGAGATGCGGTACCGGTAGTAAGTCATCGGCTGCGGCTCGCGCACTTCAAAGCCCAAACCGTGCGGATGAACGAAGGCGGTCATTTCGGTCACGCGCTCACTCGCCGCATCCTCCGGGTGGCGGCGTTCGATGAGCCACGCGCGATCCGCTTTGGGCGCCAACACGCGGAACGCATGCTCCTTGCTGGACCAGCCCAAGACCGGACCGCGCGCACGCGTAGGCGCCCCAACAGCTCTTGTGGTCATGGCATCTGCTCCAGCACGAGCACGGCGAACGGCGGCAGATCGATGTGGGCAATCGGCCGCGGCAGTTCAGCCACCTGCGCGCTCACCGGCGGCGGCAGCTTCGCGAGCGAACCACCAAAGATCTTCAGATCGCTGTGCAGCAGCCACCGCCACTTGCCTGCCGCGGGCAGAGGCAGCCAGTAGTCCGGACGGCGCACCGGCGTAAAATGCAGCACGACCACGACCGACCGACCTAGACCATTGCGTTGCGTCACAAGCACGGATGCATCGGCATCGGCGCCCTCGATCCAGGCGAGTCCATCGGATTGGCAATCACCCACGTGCAAGGCTGGCTGGCTGCGGTACAGCCGATTCAACGTCTGGAGCCAGCGGTGCAGCGCCTGACGCTGCGGATCCACCGCCAGGGTCCATTGCAGCTCCGCATCGGCATTCCATTCGGTCTGCTGGGCCAACTCACCGCCCATGAACAGGAGCTTCTTGCCGGGATGGAGCCATTGATAGCCAAACAACTGCCGCAGCTGCGCGATCTTTTGATCCTGCGGCACAGCCATTTTCTGCCACAGACTGCCCTTCAGGTGAACGACTTCGTCGTGGGACAGCGGCAGCACGAACGCTTCCGAGAAGGCGTAACTCGCGGCAAAACAAATCGCGTGGTGTTGCCGGGCACGAAACAGCGGGTCCGTCGCCAGATAGCCCAGCGTGTCGTGCATCCAGCCCATGTTCCACTTGAAATCAAAGCCGATTCCGCCCTGTTCCAAGGCCCCGGTCACGTGCGGAAAAGCCGTCGATTCCTCGGCAATCGTCACCGCGCCCGGGTGCGTCGTATGCACCAGATGGTTGAATCGCTTGAGGAACTCCAGCGCTTCCAGATTCCAATTACCGCCAAACTGGTTGGGCAGCCACGTCCCCGCCGGGCGCGAGTAGTCGAGGTACAACATCGACGCGACCGCATCGACACGGAAGCCATCGATATGGAATGATTCCAGCCAGTAATGCGCCGCCGCCAGCAGAAACGACACGACTTCGGCGCGGCCGTAGTCAAACACCCAGGTGCCCCAATCGGGATGCTCGCCGCGCCGTGGATCCGGATGCTCAAAAAGCGGCGTGCCGTCAAAACGGCCCAAACCATGACCATCCTTGGGAAAATGCGCCGGCACCCAATCGAGCAGCACGCCGATTCCAGCGCCATGCAGGCGATCGACAAACGCCCGCAGTTCGTCCGGCGTGCCCCAGCGCGACGTGGGCGCGAAATAGCCCGTGACCTGATAACCCCACGACGGATCATACGGGTGTTCGTAGATCGGCATCAGTTGAACGTGCGTGAATTCAAGCGATTGCACATGGGCAATCAGCGGTTCTGCGAGTTCAGACCACGTGTATTGCCGGCCATCCGGATGACGCCGCCACGAACCCACGTGCAGTTCGTAGATCGAAATCGGCGCCTGACGGGACTGCCGTTCCGCGCGCTGTTCGAGCCACCGCGCATCCTGCCACGCGTGTTCCGCCGCGCGACAGAGCACCGACGCCGTCTGCGGCCGCAACTCGGCGAACCGCGCAAACGGATCGGCGCGATCCACGACGCTCCCGTCCGGGCCTGTGACCTGAAACTTGTAGCGTTGCCCGAGCTGAGCGTCGGCGACAAATACGTGCCAAAACGCCGACCAACGCCGCATCGGCATCCGCCGCCAATGCGAAAAATCGCCGATGAGCGCGACGTGCCGGGCGTTCGGCGCCCACACGACGAAACGCCAGCCATTTTGCGTCTTTTCGCACGCCTCGTGGGCCCCGAGCACCTGCCACGCGTCGTGCCCTTGGCCGGTGAGAAAGCGCTCGAGGATCGTGTGGGCACTTTTGGTCAGCATCGGCGGCAGAGTGTGGCAGGTGCGCGCGTTCCTGTGTAGGGGCAGCCTGTCAGCAGCGTTGGCATTCGGTGCGCGGCGGGCTATCCTTCGGCGCCATGACCAACCGCCTCTACGTCACCACGCCCATCTATTACGTCAACGACAAGCCGCACATTGGCCATGCCTATTGCACGATTCTCGCCGACGCGCTCGCGCGCTACACGCGGCTGGATGGCGGTGAAACTTTCTTTCTCACCGGGACCGACGAGCACGGCCAAAAAGTCCAGCAGGCGGCGGAAAAGCGCGGTGTGACGCCGCAACAGCACGTCGACGAGCTGTTTTCGGCGTTTCAGGATCTCTGGCCGACGTTGGAATGCGCGCCGGACCGCTTCATCCGCACGACGGAGCCGGCGCACAAGAACGTCGTGCAGCGCGCGCTGTGGCAGCTGTACGACCAGGGCCTGATCGAGGATCGGACGTTCGAAGGCTGGTATTGCGTGCCGGATGAGCGCTTCTGGACGGAAAAGGAAATCGTCGCCGGCAATTGCCCCGATTGTGGACGGCCGGTGACGCGGCTGCAGGAGCGCAACTGGTTCTTCCTGATGAGCCGGTTCCAGGATCGCCTGATTCAGGCGGTGCAGACGGGCGAAATGGCGATTGTGCCGGCCAATCGCGCCAACGAAGTGCTCGGATTTCTGCGCGAGCCGCTGCAGGATCTGTGCATTTCCCGGCCCAAGTCGCGGCTTTCCTGGGGTATTGAGCTGCCGTTTGACCGCGATTTCGTCGCTTACGTCTGGTTCGACGCCCTGCTCAATTACGTGACCGCGTTGGCGCCTGAGTTGCCGCCGCCAACGGCCGAGGACCACGCGCTGACGCCGCACCTGCTTGGCCATGCGCCGTTCCAGAAATGGTGGCCGCACGTCACGCATTGTCTCGGCAAGGACATCCTGACGACGCACGCGGTGTACTGGCCGACGATGCTGCTCGCCCTCGGTCTGCCGGTGCCGAAGCGCCTGGTGACGACCGGTTGGTGGCTGATGGACGACGCAAAGATGTCCAAGTCGATCGGCAACGTCGTGGATCCGCTTGTTCTGCGAGATACTTACGGCCCAGATGTGATGCGTTACTTCTTTTTGCGGGAAATGGCGGTCGGGCAAGACGCGAACTTCTCGGAAGAAGCCGTCGTGCGCCGCAACAATGCAGATTTGGCCAATGATCTCGGAAATTTGCTGCAGCGCGTCGTCGGCATGTGCACGCGGTCGTTTGACGGCAAGATTCCCGCGGCGACGCAGCCGCCTTCCCACGTGCTGGCCGACGCCCTCGCGTACGCGCAGCACCTGCAAGACGAGCAAGCGACCGACGATTTTGAACCGGTAGCGGTGACGTCGAGCCAGGCGCGCCTGAACCGCACGATCGCCGATACGATGGTGCTCGTGCAGAAGTTGAATGGCGTGATCACCGCCGATGCGCCGTTCAAGAAGGTGCAAACAGACAAGGAGGCGGCACAGACCACGCTGAACGGCGTGCTGCACGGCATCGTCGTGGCGGCCAAGCTGCTCGCACCGGTCATGCCTGCGGCGAGCGCGGAGATGTTGCGGCGGATGCAAGCGCAAGATGGGACATTACGTCCAGGCACACAACTAATTGAAGGTGCGCCACTTTTTCCCAAGCACGAATGGAAGATGGAAATGGCGGAGCTTGTCGACACCAAGTCCCAACCGGGTGCGGCTCAGGCCACATCCGGACGCGGTTTGCAGGATTTCCGCACCGGAGAATTTCGTTCCGAGAGTGAGCCGTCGGACCTGATTGACATCGAGACGTTCGCGCGCAGTCAGCTTCGTCTGGGCTTGGTGATTTCGGCGGAGCCGGTGGCGAAGTCCAAGAAGCTCCTGCGCCTGATGATCGACTTGGGCGAGGGCCAACCGCGGCAGATTCTGTCCGGTATTGCCGAGACCGTGCCGCCCGTGGACCTGATCGGCAAGCAAGTTCTGGTCATTGCCAATCTGCCGCCGCGGATGATGATGGGCATGGAGAGCCATGGCATGCTGCTGGTCGCCGAGGATGCCGAAGGCAAGCGTGTGCCGCTGCATCCAGCGCGTGATGTACCCAACGGCGTGCTCGTAAAGTAACGCATGCGAATCTTTCCGCTAAGCCGCCGGTATTTGGCAGTCTTCTTCATCGCGACCTGGCTTGTCGCCCTGCCCGGATTCGCCGATCCGCCGGCGCCGAACGGCTGGTGGCATACGTCGGATCTGGTGGACTACGGCATCATCGCAGGATCGCTGGGGATCTTTGCCGGAACACACTTCGCGACGCCGTTGGATTCGGCGGGTATCGGCCCACGGTTTGATCCGCAACACCCTGCGAGCATTCTGGATCCCGTTTACAGCGACCGGATCGGCAAAAAATACCTGGTGGAGGACAAGCAGGAGACCGTGCCGGCGCTTTGGGTGGAAGTGGCGATTCCGGTCGTCGCGGGTTGGCTCGCGCTCCAGGAAGGTCTGCCGGGGAACCGCGACGCGCGGCACTTGCATGACACGTTGGTCGGTTTTGGCGAGGCGATGTCGGTCACGCTGATGACGACCGAGGTGCTGAAGTTCTCTTTTGGCCGTTTGCGCCCGGATTTCCAGGATCGCGTGCGCCGCTATTACTGCAACCGCCCCGATCACGCCGATGTGGACTGCAACGGCTTCACCGAAGGCCCGTTGACCGGCGATCCGGCGACCACCGAGAAGGTGTGGGCCGATGGACGCCGCAGTTTTCCCAGCGGCCATGCGTCGACGAGCTTCGCGCTCGCCACCTATGCAGCGCTTGTGACCGGTGGCCATTTTGTCTGGGGTAAGGACGCCACGGATTCCACGCGCGCATGGGGAATTCCGATTCAGGCCGCCGTCCTCGGCCTCGCCACGTTTGTCGCCTGGTCGCGCGTCGATGACGGCCGCCACAACGTCTCCGACGTCCTGACCGGCGCCGCCCTTGGCACCGCCATCGCGAATCTTTCCTACTGGCGACGCTTCGACACGCAAGGCCGCAGCCGCAACAGCGACTTCGGCGCCGCTGCGATGAGCCTGACCAGCGGTCCGGGCACGACGGGAATCGGCTGGATGGTGAAATTCTGACGGACGGATGCGCGACGGGGCGCTCGAATCGCCTCATCGCCGGGCAACCGTCGGCAGCCGCTGTGCCCAACTGTCACGCGTATGCCGTGTCGCCTCGGAGGGAGTGCGCAGCTACGCGCCAATCTGCTGCCAACCGCCATGACGCGCCACGGCAACAATCGCCGCGCTGGCCGCCTCAACCGCGGCACCTGCCTCATCCGCCTCGGCCACGGCGTGCCCTGCCGCCTGCAGCAAGGCGACGACCTCCGGGCGCTGATACGGATCCGCGCTCGGCCAACTCGCGTAGCTGAGCGCAAAGTGTGCCGTCTGGAGGAACGCCTTTTTGTCCGGTTCCAACGCAGTCAGCTCCAGCTTGAGGCGATGCGGCGCCGCGGGATGGCTGAACAGCAATTCGCCCGGCCGGGTCGCGGGCTTCGGAGGTGGCGAACTATCCGCCCGCGTGGCGAGGAACGCCAGTCGTTCGGCCGCCAACGCCGGATCGACGGAACGCTTGCGCAGCGCCGCCTGCAGCAACGGCAGCGGATCGTCGTGGCGAGCGCGCAGAGCCTGAGCGGCGCCATAGGCCACGTATCCGTGCTCAAGCCCGGGACAGATGGCGCGGACCGAGCACGACGCGCAACTCGCCTCCGGGCGCACGCGGTTGGTCAGCTGGTGCCCCGAATCGCGGTAGCTGGCATCGGACAGGTGCCGATTGAAAAACTGCTCATCCGCGGCCATGAGCCCCAACTCGTGCGACGAATCGGCGTGCTCGTCGAGGCGGCACAGCGGAAAATTATCGAACCAGAACGGCACATTGCGCTCCGTCAGATAATCCGCCGCTGGCTTGATGTCGACATCTTCGTAGCGCAACGCCCGGCCATGCACGCGTGCCTCACTCGCCGCACGTCCGGTCAACGCGACGAACTTGAACTTGAAACGTCCGGGAATGCGCGGAAAAGACTCGGTCACGTATTGGGCAATGCCCAGCAGATGCGCGCGGTTCTCCTCGCAAACCACGACGTTGAAGATGGTCGGCAACGCCAATTCGTTGAGTTGCCCCAGGGCAATCGCCTGACGGGAAAAGGAATTGGCGCGCGCAATGGCGTTGGCAATTTCCGGCGTGTGGCCGTGCAGCGAAAACTCGATGTAGTCCAGGCCGGCGGCAATCTGCTGGCGCAAGTAGCCGATCTTCGACACGATCGAGCCGTTGGTCGTCACGCCGATGCGCGAGAACCCAAGACGGCGCGCCTCGGCCACAATCAGCGGAAGATCCTTGCGGAAGAACGTCTCACCGCCCATGAACGTGATGTGTTCCGCACCGCGTTCGCGCAGATCCGCGAGCAACTTGCCGACCTGCTCCGTCGTCGGATTGGTGTGCGCGGGCCTCTCTACGTCGTCCTCGAGGCAAAAAACGCATGCCTGATTGCACCCTTCCTGAATCTCAAGGATGGCCGTCTTCGTCATGTTCGATGAACCTCGCTCTGGATGCGCCAAGTCGCGCCAAACACCGTCGAGACGCCGCGCTTCTTTCACGCCGCGCGCCCGTTCGCCAACCTCACCTGCACCGTCGTGTTGCCCGCACAGCACACGCGCTCCGTCCAGTCTGACGTTGAGGCCCGCCTTCGTCAAGAACTGTTTTTGCCATACATTTCATAACATTATGTGTGGTCGCAGCGGACCGACGCCTCGGCATCGTTGGCAGGTCGACATCGCTCCCGGGGACCGCCCTGCGTGCTACCTTGAAACTACCGGGCGGCAAATGGGTCCCCGTTCGGCCCGAGGAGGTCAGCATGCGAATTGCCGTTTCGATCGACAAGTGGCCGCCCGCACGAGCGTTCTGGAATTTGCTCGTCTTGGCGTCTGCCATCAGCGGCTGTGGTGCATCGGTTCACGATACCGCGACGACCGTGCCGACCGTGGCACGCACGTGCGAGCGAGCGGACGCTGGCCACGCTGCCGGTTGCAATTCCGCGACCGTCCTCGCCGCCGCCGAGTCCAACATCCGATTCTCTGGCAGTTGTCTGGTCAGAAGCGCCGGGGGCACACGCATGGTTTGCCAGGACTTCTGGAACTTTCCCGGTTCAGAATTGGCAAGCACGGAACAAAATAGCTGCGTTGTCTCCGGGGCAAAATGGTCGGAGAGTGCGTGTCCCGAGGCGGATCGGCTCGGTGGATGCCGATCCAAGGTCGAGGAGAACGGTGCCTACGTCGTGCAGTGGTATTACATCGCCAGCTTGGCTGCGGAGGCGAAGGAAATCTGCACGCGGGACGGTTCGAGCACGTGGTTGGACTGATCCGCTAACGCGTTTCAGGCAACATGCCGCGCGCGCGGGCGCTCAGCCACGACGCGACGAGAAAACCGCGGCTGAAGGCGGGGCGAAAGGCGCGCCGATAGAACCAGCCGGTGACGGGAAGCGCAGCGATCATGTCGGCGATGCTCCACATCTCCTCGTGCGCTTGAATCAGCACCTTCGGCTCCGGGCCTTCGCCATCGATGAGCAGGAAGTCGTAGACCAGAATCGTGCGCAGCGGATACATGAACAGGCGACCGAGTGGCCGCAGTTTCATCACGCCATCGACGATGGCCCGACCGCCCAGTCCATCCGGCGTCAACTGTACGCTCACCTGAGTGATATCGAGCACGAACTGAAACATCGCGTGAAACCCCGCGATGCCAAGCCGATATTTCGCCCGGCCGGACGCTTGCTGCCACGGATCGGTGAAGCGGACGTGTTCGTCGAGCATCGCCGCGACCTCCGCATCGGCCAGCTTGGGATCGACGCTCGTGTCGTAAAGCAGTTGCGAGATGTGTCGAAAGCGGCTTTCAAGATTGCGAACCAAGTCGGCGTGTTGTTTCATGAATTCCCTCCGTCTTCAACGCAATCGCGGCGCCACGACCCAGTCGGCGTCGGCGAAATCGAGTCTGGGCGTGGGCCGTTCGCGCGTCAAGGCGAGGCTCGCACCCAAGCACGGCGAACTTGACCAAAGATCTAAACATGCTGACCTATGTCCAACATCAAGTTCTTCCGGTCAGACTTGTTGTCAACGGCCACACCAACTGCACCACAGTTCGGCCACAAACTAGGTACCACCCCGCGCAAGCGAAGCGAGCGCATGCCCGCGAGGTCGCGCGCAGCGCGAACAAGCGTACCCGCGCTTACACGCACACCTGACGCCGCA
>CAIYBN010000037.1 GCA_903924465.1 uncultured Myxococcales bacterium
CGCACAACCGCTACTT
Source organism: uncultured Myxococcales bacterium (assembly GCA_903924465.1). GTDB lineage: Bacteria > Myxococcota_A > UBA9042 > UBA9042 > UBA9042 > CAIYBN01. The sequence goes on from CAIYBN010000037.1 coordinate 17, forward strand.
CGAAACGACCGCTGAGCGCGACGCGGCGCTGACCGCGACCTTCGAGCGCTTCAATCGGCAACCCGATCTGGTGCGTGGTCATGTCGCGCGCTTCGTTTGATCCCGGGTCTTGGCAGGGATGTTTATTTTGGCGCAGCGCAAACCAAGGTGGTTGGCCAAGTCTCCCACAGCGCCACAGCGATGGAAACTCGCGCGAGGCAAGTTTGGCCCCATTCTTGCGCGTTGCCAACCTTCGAGCTCCGCGCGCCGGAAGTCCATGGACAGGCAGATACGCAGAGTTCCACGCGCCGCAAGCGGGGCGTCAAACACGCGTGGCTAATGCAAATACGCCTGCGGATGGTCGTTCGCCGCTTGAATCCAGCCCAGCCCCGCCGGCGATCCGCGCAACGTGATGCCCGCGGACGTGCCTTCGCCCAGCGCCCAGCGGCCATAGCCACCGAGCGCCCAGCCTTTGTATTCCCACAGGCCGGGATAGACGTTGAGGTGTACGGACTGCTGCTCCGTCAGCCCGGCGATGAGCGACATGACCAGCGACTCGTCGCGGTCCCAGAAGATGCCGGTTTCCCAAATCAGCTGGTTGCCCGGAATGAACATCCGCGCCGTTCCATCGCCAACCATCACCTGCTGCATGCCCTTGAGCGATGGCCCCAACGCAACACTCAGGTGGTCGTGCGCGTTGATCGGCCCGCTGGCGCCAAACAGGCCTTCCTTGCCGTAATACATGAAGAACCGCACGTCGACCGGCAGGCCGAGCGTCACCTTGAATGCGTAGTTTTCTCCCTGGTTGTACAGGCGCATGTCGTTGGCGAGAACCGCCTGTCCCGGCCAGTAGTTCAGGATCACCGGCCCTTTGAAGAAGCGCGCGACGGGTTCAAACGAGAACAGCACCAGACCGAGCGGATTCCAAATCAGCATGTCGGCAATCGGATCCTGATTCGGCCCGCGCCACGAACCATTCTCCGTGATTTCATTGACATACTGCAGCGCTGTCGTTGTCAGGATCGCCAGAAATCGCGGATGGCTGACGTCGTGGGCGATGTACCAATCTTCCAGCTTGCGGTAGAGCATGCCTTCGCCCAAGCCGTGCATGAACCAGTTGGGCACAAACTGCCCGTACTGCGTGGCAAATCCGCGAATCGGCACAATTTCGTGGGCGACAAAATGGCCCCAGCCGATGTGCGTCATGGCGTCAAACGGGTGGGTGACATTGCGAAAGACGTTGAGCGCTCCAGCTTGGTAGTCGACGCCCGTCAGGCGATCCTGATACGACGCATTGCGCAGGATATCGAACGAGCCGTTGAGCAGCGCGGTGAGCGGATTGAACTGCGAGTCACTGCCGAGATCGGTCGGATGCCAGTAGCGACCTTGCGCCTTTTCCGGGCTCACGTCGACGGCCAATGCGACCGACGGTTCCTGGGCGCAAAGCGATGGTGCCCACAGGAAATTCCCGCACGCGACGCAGAGAATCCGGATGACAGCCCCCAGCCATGCGCTCCGGAATCTGCCGATGTTGCTGAAAGTGCCTTTGCTGCCCACGATCACCGCCGCGGGCAGCCTAGCACAAAACGCGCCGAATTCGACAATCGCGTGTCTGGTTGGTCACGGATTCGTGTTACTTCAAGATCATGCCGCCCGGGTAGCTGTAGGCGGTGACGCCGCCGTAGCCATAGACCATCAGGCCAAAAGGCGTGGCTGTTCCGCCGGTCGGCGCGACGTTTTCGACGGTGTGCGTGCCCGGGCTGAACTGGACGTAGGCGAATTCCCACGTGCCGTCGCCAAAGGATTGAAAGCCGGTGTTCAAGGGAACGCCGTCCATCGTGATGGCCAAGCCGGTAGGCCGGACGATACTGACGTAGTTGCCGGTGAAACCTGACGGCGTTTGCACCGTGTAGTCCGGGCGGTATTGCGACTTGGCGGGGATCAGCGCCATGCTGGCATCGCCCAGCGTTGCCGCGCTGCCGTTGGTCTTCGGTCCCGTCTGTCCGGCGCTCACCAGCAGCTGCGCGACCTGAATCTTGCCGGTCGCGCTGAGCATGAAGCTCTGGTCGGTCTGCACCCGCGCGCGTTCGCCGGCATTGAGCGTCACGCCATTCAATTCCTTGGCGCCCGGGTACTTGGCCACGGACGGCGGATTCGTCGTCAGTTTGACGCCATTTTCACCCGCCACGACCACGAATTCGTCCACTTCATCGCCGCGCGGCTTGGTTTTGACGCAAAAAGCCTCGGTGCCCCAGAATTCCACAGGCATCAACTGCTCTTCCATGTGCTCCGTGCAGCAGGTGTCCCACGTCGACGTGTCGCCGCCGCCGCTCTGGCTGAAGCGAAAATCATCTTCGACTTCAGCGACTTGGTGTCCGCTGAACACCGCCACCGGCTTGTCGGCTTCCACCTTGGATCCGGTCATGTTCGGCAGCGCTTGCGGCCCGGAATTCGGCGGAACCTGATCGGACTTGGCGGCCTCTTCGATGTTCAGCACGTCAAACTGCAGGATCTGAAAGGTGTACGTCTTGCCCGCACTCAGCACCGCCGGCTTGGTCCCGTCGCCCGGCACGCCCAGCTTATAGTTCACCTGGCAATCGCGGGTCGGCGTGATGTTCACCGTCGTCGTGCCTGCCACGGTCGCCACGACGGTCAGGAACGCGCTGTTGGCCGGAAATCCCATCATCGCACCGCGCGACTGCGCCGGAACCATCGCGTAATAGTTCTTGCCGAGGGCATTTTGCGGCAACAACAGCGAGCCATCGTTCGAATACGCGTTCGCCGCGTCGTACGGATTGGCTTGATACGCGACGACCGGCTGCGTGGACTTGACGTGAACGGCCTTGCGCATCACGCCTGAGCCCGCGACATTCATCACCGGCATCTTGAATTCCTTGGTCTGGCCGGCTGGCACGATATTGTTGGCCATCACCAGATCCACGCTCGGTCCCGGCGTGTCGCACACGGTCGACTGCTTGTTGTTGCACGTGGTCACGCTCGGCGCGCACACCGAACCGTCCGCGCAGGTCGCCTGAATCGTGAACGTGATCGTCGCGTCAAATTGCCCCGGATTGGAGATCACCACGCTGTGCGGCACCATTTCCGGCGTCGGTTTGCCCGTCGCGAACGGCGGATTGCTCGGATCGTTGTCCAAGTCGACGCTCCAGTACTCGCAGCCGACGTTGCCGGAGAATTTTGCCCCTTGCTCGCACAAGCTGACGCACTTGCCGGCGAAGCAGTAGGAGCCGGTCTTGCAGTCCGTGGCGGTGCCGTAGCCGGTGCCATCGGGCAGGCACGTGTGGAAGCTGGTCTTGGATCCGGGCACGCATTCCGGAATGTCCGGCGTGCATGCCGTGGTTTGGCACTTGCCGTTGACGCAAATCTGCTGGTCCACGCAGCCGACGTCGTACGTCGACAAGCCATCGTCGGAGCAGTGCAATTCGTTGGCGAAGCCGTCGCAGCCGATCGTCGTGCCAGCCGCGCAGTTCGCCGGTGTCACGCAGATGCCGGCCTTGCAGGTGTCGCCGCTGGCGCAGGTTTCCTTCACTTTCCAGCCGCCGCCGACGCAGATCTTGCTGACGGTGTCGGAAAAGCAGGCGATTTGTCCGTCGGTGCAGGAGAACGGCGAATCGTCAGTGCCGCCGCTGTCCGCGGTGCTCGTGTTGCTGTCGGACAAGGTGACGGCGCCGTCGTCCAAGCCGTTCTTGGTGTCCGGCAGGCCGTTGTTGGCGTTGGTCGCAGGGTTGCTGCACGCCGTGAGGCAGGCGGTGAGGAGCAGGAGGCGCTTCATGGCGAGGACCTTGGGGCGGCGGATGGAAATGCCGACGGGCAAATCCTCGCAAGAACAAGCGAACTCGACAAGCGCTAAACCGGACGATCGGATTCGAACACCCGAATCTCTTCGGTCAGACCTGTTGCATTTCGGACTGGGACCGCGAGCGTGCACGTCCGGGGCCACGCCGCCGATCGAGGACCTTTGATCTCAAACTTCGGTCAGCGTGAATGATCGCAAAAACGCACGAACGCGACGAAGGACCGTGGCTGAACCACGAATCGTCGCCGCGTTCCGCGAAAGGGATCGTTACCCCGAAGGGGCGGAGACTCGCTTGCGAGGTTCCGTCGGCGCTTGCGCCGATAGAGCCCGGTCCGACCGCTTCGGCCGGATTCGCCCAAAAAGAGCAGGCCCAACCTCTTGCCTCAGTAGCGGTAGTGATCCGGCTTGTACGGACCTTCCACCGGAATGCCGAGGTAGTCCGCCTGCGCCTGCGTCAGCGTCGTGAGCTTCACGCCCAGCTTGTCCAGGTGCAGCCGCGCCACTTCTTCGTCCAGCTTCTTGGGCAGCACGTGCACGCCCAGTTCGAACTTCTGCGACCACAGCGCCAGCTGCGCGAGCACCTGGTTGGTGAACGAGTTCGACATCACGAAGCTCGGATGCCCCGTCGCACAGCCGAGGTTGACCAGCCGGCCGCGGGCCAAAATGATCAGCGTCTTCGCGCCGTTGTTGGACTGCTCAGCCGGAATGTGGAACAGGTCCACCTGCGGCTTGACGTTCTCCTCCACGATGCCCGGCGTCGTCTCCAGCCACTTGATCTCGATCTCGCTGTCGAAATGGCCGATGTTGCACAGGATCGCCTGATCCTTGATGTTCTTGAAGTGCGCGCCGGTGATGATGTCGCAGCAGCCGGTCGCGGTGACGAAGATGTCGCCGAGCTTGACGGCTTCTTCCATCGTCACGACCTGGTAGCCTTCCATGGCTGCCTGCAGGGCAATGATCGGGTCGATTTCGGTAATCAGCACCCGCGCGCCCAAGCCGCGCATCGACTGCGCCGAGCCCTTGCCCACGTCGCCGTAGCCCGCGACCACGACGATCTTGCCCGCGACCATGATGTCCGTCGCGCGCTTGATGCCGTCGGCCAGCGATTCCCGGCAGCCGTACAGGTTGTCGAACTTGGACTTGGTCACGCTGTCGTTGACGTTGATGGCCGGAACCTTCAACTCGCCACGCGCGTGCATCTGCACCAGACGGTGAACGCCCGTTGTCGTCTCCTCCGACAGTCCTTTGATCTCCTTGAGCATTTCCGGGTACTTGTTGTGCACCCACATCGTCAGGTCGCCGCCGTCGTCCAGGATCAGGTTCGGCGTCTTGCCACCGGCAAACGCGAAGATCTGCTGGTCCATGCACCAGTCGGCTTCAGCCAGCGTCTGGCCCTTCCACGCGTACACCGGCACGCCGGTCACCGCGATCGCCGCCGCGGCGTGGTCCTGGGTCGAGAAGATGTTGCAGCTCGTCCAGGTGACTTCCGCGCCCAGTTCGGTCAGCGTCTCAATCAGCACGGCCGTCTGGATGGTCATGTGCAGGCAGCCCGCGATGCGCGCGCCCTTGAGCGGCTTGGTGGCACCATATTTCGCGCGGAGCGACATCAGGCCGGGCATTTCGCGTTCAGCCAGGCGAATCTCTTTGCGGCCCCATTCGGCCAAAGCGACGTCAGTGACCTTGTAGGGCAAGCGACCCGAAGCGGCGGGTTTGGCGGAAGGCGTGTGGGCAGCGGTCATGGGTCATTCCTTTCAGGTAACGTCGCGGGGACGGGTAGGCGGTGAAGACGATGCAAGCGCAGAATGCGGCTCCGTCCGCAAAGCGCGTCGCAGTATGCCTGAACGTGCGGCTGTTGTCGATTCAGAAACGCGGCAAACGGCAAAAACGGCAGCGCCGACGCGGAGTCCCGGTGAAGAGGTCCGCCTCGGCGCTGCGATTTGCCTAGCTGACGACTAGTCTTTCTCGAGACCCGTCTTCTTGCCTTCCAGCACCGGAATGACCTTTTCAATGAAGATGTTGTTCATCTCCACGGCCAATTGATCCGGGTGCTTGACCGGAGCGACCAGACGGCCCGCGACGATGTAGATCACCTTGCCGGTGTTCTCCGTCACGCGAATCGTGTAGCCCTGAACGATGGACTTGAAGACCAAGCCTTCCAGCGTCGCCGGCGTGAACGAGATGAACAAGGACGCGTCCTCGTTGGCCTCGACGAAGCGAATCGTCGTGGTGTTCATGACCTTGGCCCGGAAGATGTCCAGGTTGATCCCGCCGGAGTTGGTGGCATCCGAACCGGTTTCCGCCAGGTCGGTCTTCATCTTGAGCTTGACGATGCGCTGCGTTGTGCGCGTCTCAATCGGATTGAAGACCGCGGTCGACGACATGCAGCCAGTCATGAGGCTGGCGGTGGCGGCGAGCGCGATCATCGCGTGTTTGAAGTTCATGGGTTCCTCACAAGAAATTGGGCAGTGTTGCCGGTCTTGGTTCGTGGTTCCGCTCGCGCGCCTACAGCAGCAACGCCGCGATCTCATTGATCGTAACCGGCAGGATGTTCTTCACGTCGTACGCGTTCATCACGCGAATGAAGACGATTTCGCCGGTACGGCTCGTCACGGAAATCGAATACTGGCCCGCCAAAGCGACCTTGGCGGCGTCGTAGCCGTACAGCAACGAGTTGATGTGGACCACGTAGTCGAAACCTTGTGAAACCACGTCGAACTTGCCCTGCTTCATCAACTCGATGCGCAAGGCATCGGCGACTACGCCTTCTTCCGGCACGGTGACTTTGTTGCCCAGTTTGGGCGCTTTGTCGTCACGAAAAACGATTTCCTGGGGCGCGCCGCACGCCGACATGGCGAGTGTCAGCAGGACGCCGAGGAGGATGGTAATACGCGTCATGGTGTTGTTCTCCTGAACTGTACGGTCTCTGTCGAGACTGGACGTCGATAGGGTCTGGCCTCAGGCCGCGACCGGCTTAGGACTTTGCGACCCCTTGGAATTCTGCCAAGTTGCCCCGGATGAACTCCTGGACGTCGCCGTTGGTCGGCGCCTTGTCGTACAAGCCGATCTTGGAAAAGATGATCTTGCCGGTCTTGGCGTCTTTCACCGTGAACGTCATCGTCGTCAGGATGAACTTCGAGTAGACGCTGGCGCCGCTGAAGACGTCGCTGTCCAACTCGATGGAGAAGTCGGCTTTGGCGGCGTCGATCGCGTAGCCCTTGGACTTCAACTCGACGACGATCAGGTCGTTGTTGTAGTCGACGCTCGACACCCACACGTTCTTGGACTTGCCAACGCGCGCCTGACCAGCCGTGTCCAGATACTGGTCATAGAGCAGATACTGCGGAGCGCAGCCCACGGCGCTCAGAGCGAGCATCGCGGCCAGAAGCGTCCGGCGAACATTTTTCCACATCATTTCGAGCTCCCTCGTGCTTGACCAACGACGTATGCAAACCGTTTGCTGACGGTGTCCAAGCTGTGCGGCAGGATGGATCGTGAAGAAGTGTTCTGTCAACACCCGCAGCGGCGCGTTGGCCAGTTGAAAATCACGGAACCGGCGGTGCAGAAGCGGGCTTGCTCTCCGCATTTCCAGCACTGGCGGCCAAAATCGCCGCGCGCCCCTTCTGCCATTTCTCGACCTTCTCGGCGTATCTCATCCGGACCTTTGGCAAATGACGGCGAATTCCCGCGAGTGTATCGAACGGAATCGCCTTGCTCAACGACTTGCTCAGCCACGTCGGAATCCACCCGCCGATGTCGGCATGGACCGTGAATTCCAGCTTCGTCGTTTGATCGTCGATACGCTGCAACCGGTAGTGTCCTTTCAAGACCGGCATGCGCACGACGCCGTCGACAGGGGGACCGAGTGGTGTCTGGATCGATTCAAAGCGCATGACCGCATCGTCGCCGCGCTCCAAGCCTGTCGCCACAGCGTGCAGGACGGCGTCGCGGTCCTGGACCGGCCAGGGCGCGGTCGTTCGGCTGTAGAAAATCATCTCAGCGTCGTTGATGCGCTTGATGACGCGCGAACCCGTGCAGCGCTGTGCCCAATCGCAGGTGTGGTCGATATCCTGAATGAGCGCGCAGATTTCGTAGAAGTCGCCTTTCATGGTCATCGTGCCGCGCACGTCGGGCATCTCCTGATCCGCCACTTCGCGCGTTTCCACGAGGATCCCGTCCTCGTTGGACAATTTTCGCCACTGATCGGCCCATGCTGGTGTCGCCAGCAGTGTTGGCAGGAGGAGCAGGGCAAGACATAGGGTTCCAGATCGCATCATGGTGAGCCTTCCGTATCGCGTTCCGCCGGTCGCGGCGTTCGAGGTGCGCCGATCCAGCCCACACGCCGGAAGACGGCGAGCATGGAGAGGGCTACGACGACCATCAATCCCCAGGCAAACGGGTATCCCCAATACCATTTCAACTCCGGCATGTGCTCGAAATTCATGCCGTAGACTCCCGCAATGAACGTCAACGGCAGGAAAATCGTGGAAATGATGGTCAACACCTTCACAACTTCGTTCATTCTGTTGTTTACGGATGACAAGTATACATCCATCAAGCTTGCGGCAAATTCACGGTACGTCTCGACCAAATCCACCACATGCACGGCATGATCCGCCGCGTCGCGAAGGTACACGCGCGTGCTCTCGCTGATGTGCACGTGCTCATCGTCCGACTCCGTGCGCAAAAGCGCGTGCAGCGCGTCCCGCTGCGGCCAAATCGAGCGGCGAACGACCAACAAGGTGCGCTTCAATGCGTGAATCCGCTTGCCCGTCGCTGGTTCCGGCCTCTCCAGCGCTTCTTGCTCCAGATCCTCCAGCACGGCGCCCAGCGCCTCCAGCACGGGAAAATAGCCGTCGATGACGCAGTCCAAGATGGCGTAGGTCAGGTAGTCCGGCCCTGCCTGGCGCAACTTGCCTTTGCCCGTGCGAATGCGCGCCCGCACGGGCTCCAGCACGTCGCCATCCAGATCCGACTCCTGCACGGTCAGCACCCACGACTCGCCCAACAGCACGCTGACCTGCTCCGGGTGCGCCGACATGCCTTTCAAGTGGATCATGTGCGAGACGCAGAGCGTGTGCTTGTCATAGACGTCCGTCTTGGGGCGCTGGGGCATGTTGACCATGTCCGCCAGCGCGAGTGGATGGACGCCGAGGAGTTCGCCGATCGCCAGCAGGCGTTCGCGATCGTCGGTGCCGCGGACATCGATCCACAGGATTTGGTTCGGCCGTGGCGTCAAATGTCCCACGGATTCCTGTGGCGCCAAGTCGCCGCATTCAAAAAATCCCGGCGCGTACCGCATCCAGGCCACATGCGTCGGCGCGGCGCTGGGATCGTCAAACAGCGTGCCCGGCGTCGCTCCGGGAGAGGTCGGCGGCGTTGGCACGCTGGTCTGCTGCGACGGTGCGTGGCGATTCCCCGTGCGCAGCAACCGATCGGCCTCGATCGCAGCACGGTTCAGCAGATTCATGCGCGGCTCCACTTCCAAAGCGCCCTCGCTACGCCAGCAGTGGCCTCGTCACTGTCCTGCAACCCGGCGGGACTTGCAACCCTCGTCGCAGTTTCGTAGTTTGCACGTGACGACTGCGCCCATTTCGCCGGGTTGGCTGAATTCACGCGCGCAGCGACTGGACGATGAACGTCCCTCACATGATTTGGCGGAGAGCTATGTTGCGTTTTCATTTCAATACCTTGCGCACGCTCGCGGGCGTCGTTGCGACCGTAGCTTTGGCGACTGCGTGCGGCTCGACCGCCGCGACCACTGGCGACGATGCTGCGGCCGGAACGGATGACACCAGCGCGGACACCACCGCTGACACTGCGGGTGACACAGCAGCGTCGGGCGATGTTGCGGCCAACACGCTGATCAGCAATGGCGAGTACTACCTTTCCGTCAACGTCGTGCCGTTCGGCGGGCTGCTGCTGCCGTTCAAGGCGACGCTGACCGCGTCGGGCAGCCTGGCGGACGGTGGTACGCTGGCGACGCTGGAGTTGCGGGCGATTTCGGACAAGACCACACCGGTCTACGTCAGCGACCCGATCGGCACGGTGACGAACGTTGCGGTCGCCAAGGGCGGCACGTTTACGGCTGAATTCCCCGATCCGATCCTGATTCCCGCCCAAGCCGCGCCGACCGGCAGCGATGTTCATGTCGCCAACTTCAAGCTCATCGGCACGATCAGCGCAGGCGACACCTTTTGCGGCGACATGAGCGGCACCGTCGTGGAGTTCGCCAAGGACGTCGCGACGAGCACGTTCAAGGCGGTGAAATGGGGCACGCAAAGCACGCCACCCGAGTCTGCATGCACCGCCGCCGCCGTCAAACACTATCCGGGTATCACGACCTGCCCAGCGCTCAAGGCCGGCGTCAATACCTTCACCAGCGCGGAGCGCAACCGCCGTTTCACCGTCTACCTGCCGGAGCCCAGCACTGCGACAGGCTTGCCGACGGAAATCACCCAGCAAAATCTGCCGATTGTGCTGCTGTACCACGGCGTGGGCGGCGATATGCCCGGCATCGTGGCCGACACGGGGTTTGACGCGCTGTTGAAGACCGAGCAGTTCATCCTCGTGGTGCCGGAGTCGGAACGCGATACCAAAGGTGTGGCGGTCAGCCAGACCGAATGGGCCTACGGTGTCCAGGCGTTTGGCGACGACAACGCCGACCTCGTGTTCTTCGACGACATGGTCAAGTGCGTGAGCGAACAGTACAAAACCAACGCCAAGCGCGTCTACATCACCGGTATGTCCGGCGGCGGCATGATGACGGTGTTCACGTCGTTTGCCCGCGAGAAAGTCATCGCGGCGGCCGCGCCGTTCTCCGGCGGCTACTTGTTCAAGTACCCGACCACCAGCAACAAATTCCCGGAAATGGTCACCTGGGGCGGTCCGACCGACACGGCGTACTCGCAGAATTTCAATACCCTGGCGCTCTCGCTGATTCCGGCGCTCAAGTCCGACGGTCACTTTGTGATTCAATGCATGCACACCACCGGCCATAAGTGGCCGGCGGCGATGACTGCGGCGGATTGGACTTTCCTGAAGAATTTCACGCTCGGTGAGGCCAGTCCGGCGTTCACGGAACCGCTGCCCGCCGTGTTCCCGAGCTATTGCTCGATCGCCAAGTAGCCACGCAGCCGCAGTCATCAGGCGTTGCACACTGCGCTTGGTGACTGCGGCACTTTACGCGCTGCCTTCCGCCATGCCACGCTCCGCTCAGGAGCCCGCGCATGTCCCCAGCCCGATTGCACCTGTTTGCCCTGCTTTGTGCGACCTGCGCGCTCGCGTGCCCGGCTGCAGCGCTCGCTCAATGCGCGACCTGTGGCCAGCCTGGTCTGAACGTCGGCGATACCGATGTTTCCAGGCAAACAGACACAAATACAGGAAGTTCCGGTATCCGTTTGCGCGGTTCGCTGGTCACGGGCTATCAATCCGGCAACGAGACGTACCACGGCACCGCGGTCGTGCCGCCTCCGGGCGGTGTGTACAAACTGGCGGTGGGCGTGCTCAGCCTCAACCTCGGCGCCGACTTGTGGACCGGCACTGGCGTGAGCCTCAACCTCCCGTCCGGCGTGGTGTATCGCCACGACAGCGGCGGCGAGACGACCGACAAGAGCTTGGGCGACATCGAAGTCCGGTTGCGTCAGGTGTTGAACACGCCGTTTGGCTGGACGGGCCGGAAGACGCCACGCTTGGCCATTTCCACCGGGTTTGTCGCGCCAACCGGCAAGTTCACCGGCGCACCGTCGGTGCTCCTCAACAACGCCGATCCGGCGGCCGCCACCTCCACCGCCGCATCGCTCTACGCCGGTTTGGGCCGCGGCGTCTGGTGGGTGCTCGCCGACGTCGACCTCTTTGGCCGCATCACCAGCGACTGGGGCTGGTTTGCGTCGATTTGGACACGCTGGCCGGTGGGCGATGCGGGCACTTTTTTCCGCTGGGGCGACGAGGAACGCTTGTCCGTCGGCGGGTCCTGGCGGTTCTGGCCGGCGTGGATGTCCGCTTCGCTCTCGGTCGACTGGCAACGGCGCAACAAGGCGCAGGAACGCACGCCGAACGTGGCGACGCAGACCTACTACTGGGGCGAATTTGCCAATGGCGGCGGCGATTGGCTGGAGCTTTCGCCCGGACTGCGCCTCGACTTGGGCCAGAACTGGGGGCTCACGGCGACCGCGCGCGTGCCACTCTATCGCAACGTGGTCGGCCTGCAGGGCGTCACCGGGCCTGCGTACTACCTGGGCGTCGCATGGTCGGATGTCGTGAGTCCCCGGGAAGAAGCGCACAAGCCGCAGTTTGTCGTGGGGCAGCGGATGGTCGACGGCCTGGGCGTCACGGCCGTGCTGGGCAAGACCACGCTGGTCGATTTCCAGGCCGACTGGTGCGCGCCGTGCAAGGAGCTGTCGGCGCAACTGGCGACTTGGCTGGCGTCGCGGCCCGATGTGGTGCTGCAGACGGTGGATGCGAGCGATTGGGGGCAGGCGGACATGGAGCGCTTCCTGCCCGGCTGTGGCGGCCTGCCCGTGCTGGACGTCTATGATGCACAGGGCCAACTGACGAGCCGCCTGGTTGGCGCCGACGCCTTCTCCTTTCGCGACCACGTGCCAACGGCGGCTCCGTAGTTCTCACGTGCAGGGCGCATCCGCAGACTGATTCAAGCCGCCCGTAGCGCCACCGCCGGCTCGCACCGCCACGCCGCCCGCAGCGCCAGCATCGGCGGGCTTCCAGCGTGACTCCACCGAATCCCCGACCGCTTCATCCGCTGCTGCATCA
>CAIYBN010000038.1 GCA_903924465.1 uncultured Myxococcales bacterium
AAACGGCTGCAGGCGACGCTCTACACGTCCGACGTCGAGGCGCGGCGATCGCTGGCGGCGGGCATGCCGCGCGTGGATGAAACCGTGCGGGGGGTGATCGGCGCGGATACCGTTGTCGTCGTCGACGACGTCATTTACGGCAAGCCGACGGACGTGCAGGAAGCGCGCGAGATGCTGCAGCGGCTGTCGGGGCGCGAGCACCTCGTCATCACGGGCTTCTGCCTGTTTGACCTCAAACGCGCGCGGGAAGGCCTGCAAGCCGTCACGACGGTCGTGAAATTCAAGGAACTGACGCGCACGGAGATCGACGCGTACGTCTCGGTCGGCGAGTCGATGGACAAGGCGGGCAGCTATGCGGTCCAGGGCGTTGGCAGCTACCTCGTGGAGTACCTGCGCGGCTCGTACACCAATGTCGTCGGCCTACCACTTTGTCAGGTCATTGAGATGATGGAAGAAATGGGCGCACGCGACGTGTTGCCGTGGGGCGCGCGGGAAACCCTATGAGCGACATTGCCGACAATCTGGCGACCGTGCGTGCGGCGATCGCGATGGCAGCCCAAGCGGCCGGACGACGCGCGGAAGATGTGACGCTGATCGCGGTGTCCAAAGGCCATGGCGCCGATGACGTGCGGGCGGCGTACGCAGCGGGCCAGCGCGAATTTGGCGAGAACTACGTGCAGGAATGGCAGGAGAAGGCCGCGGCGCTCGCGGATCTGGCGGACATCCGCTGGCATTTCCTCGGCCACCTGCAGCGCAACAAGATCCGCCAGGTGATTGGCAAGGTCGCGCTGCTGCATTCCGCCGACGACATGGCGGGCATCGATGAGATGCAGCGCGCCGCGTGGAGCCAGAACGTCAAGCAGGACGTGCTGTTGCAGATCAACCTCGCCGACGAGGCGCAAAAGCGCGGCTGCGGTGAGGACGACGCCGAGCTGTTCATCGACGTACTTTCGCGCTCGCCGAACCTGCGGTTGTGCGGCCTGATGACGTTGCCGCCGGCCAATGAAGACCCGGAGCTGACGCGCGCGTGGTTCCAGCGGCTGCGGACGCTGCGCGATCGCCTGCAGCAGCAGCTGCGCGGCCGTCCGGGCGTGCCCGCGAGCCTGTGGCTGTCGATGGGGATGAGCGGCGACTACCCGCTGGCGATTGCCGAAGGCGCGACGCACGTGCGGGTTGGCACCGCGATTTTTGGCGCACGGATGCCGAAAATTCGCTGAAACGGCACCGCAAGCCAATTGGCACGTAGAAGTTGCACGTCCGTTTCGCGTTTCGCCTTGACGCTATGTTGGCCAGCAGCCTAGCGTCCGTTCTCTCTTGGGGAGTCGTCATGGGCGAGACCGCGTATCTGAACCTGCACAACCACGAAACCGAGCTGGAGCACCACTACGGTCCGCAGGTGCACCTGATCCACGACCCGCTGGCGCTAACCTGGCTGGCGCGGCTCTGCCATCCGAACTGCGTGCAGCCGGAGGTAAACCGCCTGATTACGCTGCTGTATCGCGGCTTGGCGCGGGAGGTCATCAACCGCGAATTTCCGCGCCGCGCCGTTCGCTCTGAGACGCGGATGCGGGAGTTGACGCCATTTGGCGTGTACGAAGGCCAGATCATCGACCCGACGACGGAAGTGACGACGGTCGATATCGCGCGCGCCGGCATCCTGCCGTCGATGGTGTGCTTTGACGCGCTGTGCGAAGTCATCGACCCGACGCGGGTGCGGCAAGACCACATCCTGATGAACCGGCTTGTGGACGATCGCGCGCAGGTGACGGGCGCGGGCATGTTCGGCCGCAAGATCGCGGGTCCGGTCAAGGATCGCGTGCTGCTGGTGCCCGATCCGATGGGCGCGACCGGATCGTCGCTCGCTGAGGCGATCTCGTTCTATCAGACGGAGTTGGACGGCTCGCCCAAGCAGGTCTTCTGCCTGAACCTCATCGTGACGCCGGAGTTCATCAAGCGCCTGACGACGCAGTTCCCGGGACTTGTGCACATTTACGCGTATCGTCTGGACCGCGGGCTGTCGCCTGCCGACGTGCTGGCGGACGTGCCGGGCGCCCAGTGGGACCGCGAACGTGGCTTGAATGACCAACACTACATCGTTCCGGGCGCGGGCGGCATGGGTGAAATCATGAACAACGCGCTGACGTAGGAGCTGACCATGGCCAAGACTGAACGCGTGGAAGTGTTCCTGTCCGCAGAGAAGCTGAATGCGCGCGTGGCCGAAATGGGCCGCGAAATCGAAGCGTTGCCGGCAACGGAGCAGCCGCTCGTGCTGATCTGCGTGCTCAAGGGCTCGATCCTGTTCTTTGCCGATCTCGTGCGCAACCTGCAGCGGCCCGTGCACCTCGTGTTCCTCGGTGTGTCGAGCTATTCGGGTGGCACGGAGACTTCCGGCGCGGTGCGGCTGACGCACGACCTGACGCTGGACATCGCGGGGCGGGACGTGGTCATCGTCGAGGACATCGTCGATACCGGCCTGACCATGAGCTACCTGCTGCACAACCTGGAATCGCGCGGCCCGAAGTCCGTCGCCGTTTGCACGCTGCTGCACAAGCCCGCGCGGCAGAAGATCGCCGTGCCGCTGACGTGGGTGGGTTTCACGATTGAGGACGTCTTCGTTGTCGGCTACGGTCTGGACTATGAAGAGCGGTACCGCAACCTGCCGTATATCGGGGTCATGCACTTTGACTAGACGTGCCCGCCAAAACCGGAGAGCGATTGCTGTTCGGCGATGGGCAGGTTTAGGCTGCTGGCTGGGTCGCCAGGCTCGCGTCCCTGCAGGCCGACTCGCGGCGACACGAGAACTTTGGCTCCGAGTCAATGCAAGGATGTCGAGCGTGACCGCATGAAACTGCGCTTTCTGGGCCACGCTGCGTTCGCGCTCGAACTCGGCGGCCTGCGCCTGTGCCTCGATCCGCACAAGCCCGGCGTTGTCGGTGGGCGCTTTCAGTTGCCGGCCATCGTCGGACCCTTTGACGCGCTGGCCAGCACGCATCCGCACGAGGATCACAGCGCTTGGACGCCGGCGCTTGGCACGACGACCCGCATCGAGGGCGACACGGTGCTGGGTGCGCTGACCGTGCGCGGCCGATCGGTCTTCCACGACGCGGATCGCGGCCTGCGCATGGGCCTCTCGACCATGCTGTCTTTTGAGGCCGAGGGCGTGCGCGTCGTGCATTGCGGCGACGTGGGCAGCTACGACGCTTCCGACGTTGAATGGCTGCGCGGCACGGACGTCCTCCTGGTCCCGGCGGGTGGCACGTACACGCTGGACGGTGCCGGCGCGGCCGAACTTGTGCGCGCGGTGCAGCCAAAGATGGCGATGCCGATGCACGCCGCGGACCCGCGGATCGACCTGCCGCTTGCGCCCATCAGCGATTTCCTGCAGCACTTTGCCCAGCCCATCTGGCGCGGTGCGGTGCTGGAGTGGACCGCCGGAGCGCCCGTCCCGGCGGCGATCGTCGTGCTGGACGCGCCGTAGCCCGGACACAATCGTTGACGATCGCGGCCGGAAAGTGACACCATGACCGCCTGCTCGCCGGAGGTTTCGTATGCGTCTTTCATCCCTTTCCATGCTCGCTTGTTGGCTCTTGCTGGCCACCGCTGCTTGCAGCAACACCACCGCCAACAACGGCACGGGCAGCACCGACACCGGCAGCGGCGACACGCAGACGCTCGGCGACACTGCGCAAAATGACACGACGACTGGCACCGACAGCGCCGTGAACGACACCGGCAGCAAGGACGTCCAGGACACGACCGGCACCGACGCGACGCCCGGCACGGACATCGTCGACGAAAAGACCGCAGACACAGACGCTGTCATCCTCACCGACACCGATTCGCCCGACGTGAGCGACACGCAAATCGCCGTCGACACGACCGCGACGGACATCTACGTGCCGGACGTGCCGCCCGGTTCGTGCACCAAGGACGCGGATTGCCTCGGCCTCAACTTTGCGCCGTGCCAGATCGGCTACTGCGACATGACGGCCAAGATGTGCAAAGTCAAAGCCGCAGCCGACGGCGGCGCGTGCAGCGTGGGCGGCTCCTGCGGCGGCCCCGGCACCTGCAAAAAAGGCGGCTGCGATGCGCCGTCCACGTGCAAGCCGGACGTCTGTTCACCGCAAGAGTTGGCGTGCGGGGCCAAGATCGTCATCGACCTTGGCACGCTCGGCGCGTCCAGCTTTGGCGGCTACGGCAACTGTTCCAGCAACAAGTGGGCCGGCCCGGAACTCGCGATCCTGTTGACCAGCGACGTGACGATGACGGCTTCGCTCAGCCTCGACAGCACCGGCGTGACCGCCGACGCGCAGATGTTCGACATCGCGCCGACCCTCGACGGCAAGTGCGACACGTCCGCCTGCGATGATTCGTCGTACTACTCGCTGACCATCGGCCTGCCCGCCGGCGTGCCGCGCATCGTGATCCTCGACACTTCCGCGCCCGACACGGGCACCGTCACGCTGACGCTCGACTGCACGGTCACGACCATCTGCGGCGACGGCACTTGTGACGCCAGCGAGAGCTGCAGCACCTGCGCCAAGGACTGCGGCGGCTGCAGCACGACGGGCTGCGGCGACGGCAAGTGCGACGCCAATGAAAACTGCATCACCTGCGTGCAAGACTGCGGCGCGTGCGTTCCCGGCTGCCTGAAGAGCAACTCCCCGGGCTGCGGCGGCTGCGCGTGCGAAGCGTGCGTGTGCAACGACCCGAGCAACGGGGACCCGTACTGCTGCAACAACTCCTGGGACAGCACGTGCGTCAAGGAATGCAAAGCGTGCAGTGCCACCGCGTGCGGAACGTTCAACGACGTCTGCGGCGACGCGATCTGCGGCGCCAACGAGGACAGCACGAGCTGCCCCAACGACTGCGGCAGCTCGTACCTGTACTGCGGCGACGGCATCTGCTCGGCCTCTGAGAAGGAAGACTGCAAGGGCTGCTCACAGGATTGCGGCTACTGCATGATGGCCGGCCTCACCAGCTCCGGCTGCGGCGACGGCACCTGCAGCGGCGACGAGAACTGCACCACCTGCACCGCGGACTGCGGCGTCTGCGGCGACTACAGCTGCGCCTGCCTTGCCGATTCGACCTGCTGCACGGCCGATTTTGGCTACTACTGCCAGGACGCCTGCAACACGTGCATCGCGGCGGCCGGCGGCGGCAGCTGCCCAATCTCCACCTGCGGCGACGGCGTGTGCTCGGGCGAAACCTGCCAGTCCTGCTCAACGGACTGCGGCGAATGCCCCGCGTACTGCGGCGACGGCAACTGCGACCCTGGCGAGGACAAGACCACGTGCCCGAGCGACTGCGCGACGGGCTGTCAGGGCAAGTGCGGCAAGTCCAGCAAGGAAGCGGACGGCACGTACTGCTGGTGTGACACGTACTGCACGTCGTCCGGCGACTGCTGCAGCGACAAAGCCACCTTCTGCCCGTAGTCCATCGCGAGGGTGACATGGCTGAGCGTCGCCCGACCCTGCTGCTGATTGACGGCTCCCACGCGCTGTTCCGCGCCTATTTCGCCGTGCGCCACTTGGCCTCGCCGACGGGACAGCCGACGGGCGCGGTCTTTGGTTTCGTGTCGATGCTGCAGAAGCTGCTGCGTGAGAAGAAGCCCGACAAGATCGCGGTGTGTTTTGACGTCTCAGGGCCGACGTTTCGCCATGACATGGATCCGAACTACAAGGCCAATCGCCCGGACATGCCCGAGGATCTGGCGCAGCAGTGGCCGATCGCGTCGCGCGTCGCGGAGGAATTCGGCCTGCCGGTGATTGGCATTCCGGGGCTGGAAGCGGACGACCTGATCGCGACGTTGGCGGTGGAAGGCCAAGCCGCGGGACATGACGTCATCATCGTCTCCGGCGACAAAGACCTGATGCAGCTGGTCATCGATCCCAAGGACGGCAAGTCCGGGATCACGCAGCTCGACGACGGCAAGGGCATCCTCTACGACGAGAACGCAGTGCTGGCCAAGTGGGGCGTGCGGCGCGATCAAGTCGGCGACTTGCTGGCGATCATGGGCGACACCGCGGACAACATTCCCGGTGTGCGCGGCATTGGCGAGAAAGGCGCGGTCAAGCTGCTGACGGATTGGGGCTCGCTGGACGCGATCTACGCCAACCTCGACAAGGTGACGCCGCCGCGGGCGCAGGACCTGCTGCGCGCTTCCCACGACGCCGCGCGGCTGGCGCAGAAGCTGGTGGCGCTGAAATGCGACGCGAAGCTGCCGTTTACCTTGGACGACCTCAAGCCGAAGGCGGAGCAGCGGGCGGCGCTCGCGCGGACGTTCACCGATCTGGGCTTCAAGCGGCTGACTGCGGACTACGCTGAGCCGGAGCCAGAAACGGCGACGACGCAGATCGCGATCGAGACGATCACGGACCTGCGGGACCTCGCGGGCGTTGCGGAGCAGATTCGCTCCACCCGCCACGTGGCGATCTGCGCCGTGCAAAGCCACCCCGATCCGGAGCGGCTGATGCCCATGTGGGGCGAGCTGGTCGGCCTGGGGCTGTGCTGGTCGCCGCTGCATGTGGCCTACGTGCCGATGCGCCACCGCACGCTGGGCGCGCAACTGCGGGTGGCGGACGTGCTGCGCGTGCTGGCGCCCGTGCTGGAAAACCCGCAAATCGCCAAGATTGGCCACCACGCGAAATACGACGCGATCGCGCTGCGCCGCGCGGGCGTGCAAGTGCGCGGGTGGACGGGCGATCCGATGCTGGCGAGCTACCTGCACGAACCCGAGCGCCACAGCCACACGCTGCGCAACATCGCGTCGTCGTACCTCAACCAGCAGCTTGTCGAGGACGGCGAACTGCTGGGCAAAGGCAAGGCGCAGACCGGCTGGGACGCGGTGCCGATCGACAAGGCCGCCGAGCACGTGGGCATGCGGGCGCACCTGACGCGGCTGGCGGAGCTGGAACTGCGGCCGCTGCTGGCGGAAAACGGCCTGCTGCCGCTGTACACCGATCTGGAGATTCCGCTGTCGGACGTCCTGGCCGACATGGAATTCACCGGCATCCGCGTGGACGTGGACGAACTGAACCGCCAGAGCGAGTGGCTCGCAACCGAGATCGCCGGCGAGGAAGCGCAGATCCACGAGATGGCGGGCGCTCCGTTCAACGTCGGGTCGCCGACGCAATTGGCCGATGTGCTGTTCCAGAAGCTCAAGCTGCCGGCCAAGAAGCGGACGCAGAGCGGCTATTCGACGGACCAGAGCGTGCTGGAAGGGCTTGTGGACGTGCATCCGCTGCCGGCGCGCGTGCTGCGGTGGCGGCAACTGACCAAGCTGAAAGGGACGTACACCGACGCGCTGCCGGCGCAGATCCAGCCGGAAACACATCGCGTTCACACGTGTTTTCAGCAGGCGGTGGCGGCGACGGGGCGCCTTTCGTCCATCGAACCCAACCTGCAGAACATCCCCGTGCGATCGACCGAAGGGCGGCGGATTCGCCAAGCCTTCGTCGCGCCGCCGGGCAGCGTGCTCATTTCAGCCGACTACAGCCAGATCGAGCTGCGGGTGATGGCGCACCTCGCCCACGATCCGGGGCTGCTGTCCGCGTTCCAGCAGGGCCGCGACATCCACCGCGAGACCGCGGCGCGGATGTTCAACGTCTTTCCGGAGATGGTGACGAACGAACAGCGCAGCGCCGCGAAGACGATCAACTTCGGCGTGCTGTACGGCATGGGTCCGCAGCGGCTGAGCCGCGAGATCGGCGTGACGCAAAAGGACGCCAAGGCGTTCATTGACTTGTATTTCCAGCAGTTCCCCGGCGTGCACGGCTTCATGGAACGCACGCTGGACGACGCGCGGCGCACGGGCGAAGTGCGGACGCTGTTTGGCCGGCGGCGACAGGTCGCCAATCTCGGCAGCCAGAATCACGGGGACAGGGCGGCGGCGGAGCGGATCGCGGTCAATACGCCGGTCCAGGGCACGGCGGCGGATTTGATCAAGCGCGCCATGCTGACCGTGGCATCCGAGCTCAGGTCCGCGCATTTGCAGGCGAAAATGCTGCTGCAAGTCCACGATGAACTGGTGCTGGAAGCGCCCGAGGGCGAGATCGAGCAGGTCACCCAGCTGCTGCGCAAGGCGATGATGGCCGCGGGCGAACTGGCGGTGCCGCTGCACGTCGACGTGCGGTCGGCGGCAAATTGGGCCGAAGCGCACTAGTCACAGCACCGCGACCAGGTACTGCTCAATCTGCCGCGCCTCGTCGCGCAGCCGCGCCGCCTCCTCAAACTGCAGGTCCTGCGCCGCCTTCTTCATCTGCTTGCGCAGATCCGCGACCTGTTTCTCCAGCGCGTCCCGATCCTTCTTCGCATCGGTCAGGTGCTGCAGCATCGGCGTGATCTGCACGGCTTTGGCTTCCTGCGTCGCCTTGCGGATCGACTGCGGCGTGATCCCGTGGGCCAGATTGTGGGCGATCTGCTTGTTGCGCCGCGTCTCCGTCGCCTCGATCGCCGTGCGCATCGAGCCCGTCATCACGTCGCCGTACAGGATCACGCGGCCGTTCACGTTGCGCGCCGCGCGGCCGATCGTCTGGATCAGCGAGCGGTGCGATCGCAGAAAGCCTTCTTTGTCGGCATCCAGGATCGCCACGAGCGATACCTCAGGCAGATCAAGGCCTTCTCGCAACAGGTTGATGCCCACCAACACGTCAAATTCGCCGTTGCGCAGCGCGCGGATCAGCTCGATGCGCTCCAGCGTCTCAACGTCCGAGTGCAGATACCGGACGCGCACGCCGAGCTCGTCGTAGTACTCGGTCAGATGCTCGGCCATGCGCTTGGTCAGCGTCGTCACCAGCACGCGGTCGCCCGCCGCCACAGTCTTCTTGATTTCACCCAGCAGATCATCCACTTGGCTACCGACCGGCCGCACTTCCACTTGCGGATCGACCAAGCCCGTCGGCCGCACGATCTGCTCCACGATCACGCCCTGGGTCTGCTGCAGTTCCCAATCGCCCGGCGTCGCCGACACGTACACCGTCTGCGGCACCCGCTCCTGGAACTCCTCAAAGCGCAGCGGCCGGTTGTCCATCGCCGACGGCATGCGGAAGCCGTGATCGACAAGGACTTCCTTGCGCGCGCGATCGCCGCGGAACATGCCGCCGATCTGCCCGACCATGACGTGCGACTCGTCGAGGAAAGTCACGAAGTCCTTTGGGAAATAGTCGACAAGCGTCGGCGGCGGCGAACCTGGCGGCCGGCCCGTCAGGTGCCGCGCGTAGTTCTCAATGCCGCTGCAGAAGCCGCGCGTCTGCAACGCTTCCAGATCGAACATCGTCCGCTGCTCCAGGCGCTGCGCCTCCAGCAACTTGCCCTGCGCGTTCAGGTCCTGCAGCCGCAGTTGCAGCTCCACGCGAATCGACTCCATCGCGAGGCTGATCTGCTCCGTCGGGGTCGCATAGTGCGAATTCGGGTACACGGAGAGCTTGTCCGTACGGTCCAGCACAACGCCGCGCAGCGGGTCAACCCACTCCAGCGACTCGATTTCGTCGCCCCAAAGACTGATGCGGACCGCGCGATCGTCGTGATACGCCGGCTGCAACTCGATCACGTCACCGCGCACGCGGAAGGCGCCGCGGTGCAAGTCCATGTCATTGCGCTCGTATTGGATGTCAACGAGCTTGCGCAGCAGATCATCGCGGCGGATGCGATCGCCCACTGCGAGCGGCACGCGCATCCCGAGGTACGACTCCGCCGCGCCGATGCCGTAGATGCACGACACGGAACTCACGATAATCACGTCCTTTCGCTCCAGCAACGCGTAAGTCGCAGCGTGGCGCATCCGGTCGATCTCGTCGTTGATCTGGGAGTCCTTCTCGATGTACGTGTCGGTCGACGGGACATACGCTTCGGGCTGGTAGTAGTCGTAGTAACTGACGAAGAATTCAACAGCATTCTTGGGGAAGAGCGACTTGAACTCGCGGTGCAACTGCGCCGCCAGGATCTTGTTCGGCGCCATGATGAGCGCGGGCCGGCCAAGACGCGCAATCGTCTGCGCCATCGTGAAAGTCTTGCCCGATCCGGTCACGCCCAGAAGCACCTGCGCTGTGTCGCCGCGCTCGATGCCAGCCACCAAAGCATCAATGGCTTGCGGCTGGTCGCCAGCGGGTTCGTAGGCCGATTCAAGTTCAAAAAGCGCCATGGATCACCTCTGCGCACGACGCGCATCCGGCCAAGGTAGGTCGACTCAAACGCAAAAGGAAGGGGAAGTCTGGCGATTGTCACGAGAACTTCTTGACACGCTGCATCATTCGTCTAGGATGTTGTCGGTTTGGAGGTCGTCGCCAAGCGGGGCATCGGTGCTGCCGCGCAACGAAGACTGCCTTTCGGGTGCCTCACCGTCTCCGCTTCAACAGGAGACGCGGTTGATTTGGGAAGCGAAAACGTGGCCGCAAGCTGCGAGCAAGTGGAACAGTCAGTAGCGAAACAGGTTGAGCAACCCCTTATTTAGGAGATGGAGCACAATGTTGAACCGCAAGATGTTTGTTATCGTTGGTCTGGGTCTGTCGATCGCCGTTTCCGGCTGCGAAAAGAAAGCTGAGACCAAGCCCGAGGGCGAAGGCGCTGCTGCCGCCGCGCCGGAAGGCGAGAAGAAGGCTGAAGAGCCCAAGGCCGAAGAGAAGAAGGAAGAGGCCAAGCCGGCTGAAGCCGCTCCGGCCGCTGCTCCGGCTCCTGCTGCTCCCGCCGCTCCGGCTGCCCCGGCCGCTCCGGCCGCCGCTGCTGCCCCGGCCGCTCCGGCTGCTGAAGCCGCCAAGCCGGCGGAAGCCGCTCCGGCCGCTCCGGCTGCTGCCCCGGCTCCGGCCGCTCCGGCTGCTCCGGCTGCGAAGTAAGACACAGCGGAACTGGACGTTCGCAAGAACAGAAGGTCGCTGAACGTGAATACCGGCGGGGAGGGTCGTGAGATCCTCCCCGTCGGCGTTTTTGTGAAAGGCCATGGTCTTTCAGAAGGCATGAGTCTTTCACGGATCCTGCGAGAACAACGCTATCTACGGACCAAGTCAATCGATCGCACATGAACCGTGCGAAATTTTTCAAGGAGTGAGCACATGTTGAACCTGAATCTTCGCGGCCTGATGGCCCTGACGATGGCTGCCGCGGTTTCGCTGGTCGGCTGCAAAAAAGAAGAAGCCAAGCCGGCGGACGGCGCGGCTCCGGCTGTGGCCCCGGCCGCGGACGCTGCGGCGGCTCCGGCTCCCGCGGGTGGCTCCGAGAATCTGACCAAGGCGAAAGCCATGGTCGACAAGATGGCCGACGCGCTGAACAAGATGGTTGCGGACGTGGAAGCGGCCGGCAACGACACCGCCAAGATCAAGGAGATCGGCGAGAACTTCAAGAAGAACGGCGAAGCGATGAAGACCGAAGGCGAAGCGCTGCAAAAAGTGCTGACCGACGACGAGAAGAAGACGCTGGAAGGTTATGGCCGTGAGAAGATCGGCCCGCTGATGGGCAAGCTCATGGCGGCGATGATGAAGGCGCAGGCGGCTCAGGCTCCCGGCGCCCCGACCCCGACGGCGGCTCCCGCTGCTGGTGCGGCTCCGGCTCCGGCCGCTGCGCCCGCTCCTGCGGCTCCTGCCGCGAAGTAAGCGCATCCTGGTCTGTGTTTCGCGCGAGGCGGTCGGGTCAAACCGATCGCCTCGTGCGCTTTTTGCGGCACGCCGTTTGGGCGACGTGAGCTGTGTGCGAATGTGAAAGAGTGGGGCGTGTTTGAGGCGCTTCGCGTACGGTCCACGGACGTGAGCTGAGGTGGTCATGAAACAGCATTCTTTCGTATCGGCGCTGGTCGCTGTGGCGCTTGTCCTGACAGCGCTGCCGGCCTACGCGGGCAAGCACAAGCCAAAGGCTGCAAAGCCTCACGCCGCCAAGGCTGCCCGTGGTGGCAAACACTCGGGCGAGCACGACGCCACTTCACTCTTTGACGCGATGGCACAGGCCAATCGCGCCTGCGAAATGCTGGAACAGATCATTTTGGACGTGCAGGCCGCCGGCGATGATTCGCGCAAGATCAAGGAAATCGCTGAGAACTATCAGACGCTCAACGCGGCGATGAAAGACGAGACGGCTGAGCGCGAAAAAGCCCTGACCAAGTCGGAGCACAAGCAATTGGACAAGTACCGCGCGATCAAGCTGGCGCCGCTGGAGCACAAGTGGGCGCAAATTCTGGAGAAAATCGAAGGCGCCGTCGCGGTCGAAGTAGCGAGTCAGGTCAAGCAATTCCACAACCAGATTGACGATCTGCTGGCGGAGACGGATGCCATCATCGCGCAGACCCGCAGTGCTGGTGCCGATTCTGCGCGCCGGGCCGACCTGCTGCAGCGGCTTGCGCGCCTGGAGGCCTCCACGCACTCGCTCTACCACGATGCCGCGAAAGTGCCCGGACGCAAGAATGCCGAGGCGCTGACCAACGAGATCACTGGCAAGCTGGAACCGCAGGTGCGGCGGGCGGACTGGCTGCTGCGGACCGTGGTATTGCCGCCCTGCCCGGATTTCACCTCGCAGATGCGCTTGATTCACAAACAGATTCAGGAATTGGACGGCCTCGCCGCGGATCTGGGCCTGGCAGTGAATCGTGCGGGATTGAACGAATTGATGGCCAAGCGCTCGCGCCTGATGGCGACGCTCGCGGCAACAGTGAAGTCGCCGCTCACGCCTGAAGAAGCATCGGAACTGCGGGCAGCAACGGACGAGTTACTTGTTCCGGTTCAGGCCCATCTCGACGAGGCGCAGGCTGCGGCAGAGTCGCGCATCGGCGCTCGAAGCCGCTAGCCCGCACGATTCGCAGTGGAACCTGAGGCAAGCGGCGATCCGGACTGCTCACAGCTTGCACGAGGCGATTCACTGCGCTATCCTTCCGCGGCTTGCCCGTCCGGTCGCGCGCCGGTTGCCCGAGGCAAGTCGTTAGGCACAATCCTAGGGTCGCGTCGTCCTTCTGACCCGCGTCGCCCCACTCACTGGAGAGCTGTCCGAGTGGCTGATGGAGCCTGACTCGAAATCAGGTGTACCGAAAGGTATCGGGGGTTCGAATCCCTCGCTCTCCGCCAGTGAATTCCTGTGCTGCCTCATGCCAAATAGATGTCCAGGTGGTTTCTGAACGGAGAGATGTCCGAGTGGTTTATGGTACTCGCCTGGAAAGCGGGTGTACTCCAAAAGGGTACCACGGGTTCGAATCCCGTTCTCTCCGCCACGAGCGATTCGGCCCGCGCGGTCCAAGTCGCTCGGCACTGCACGCGCGGTACTGTGTGAAAAAGCAATTCGTGTCCAAGGCTGGCGGCAACGGTGGTGTTGTGAACCCCGCCAGGTCCGAGAGGAAGCAACGGTAGCGGCTAAGCCGTGTGCCGCCAGCCCTGGACATGAATGACCAAAAGGCTCCGAATCTCGGGGCCTTTTGCATTTCTGGTCTTCGACCAAAGCTGGGGGCTCAGATGGCGTACCTCGTCCTTGCCCGCAAATATCGCCCGGCGACGCTGACGGAATTGGTCGGCCAGGAGCACATTGCGCGGGCTTTGTGCAACGCCATCGAGATGAAGCGAGTGCCGCATGCGCTGCTGTTTTGCGGCGCGCGGGGCACGGGCAAGACCTCGACGGCGCGCATCGTCGCCAAGATGCTGAACTGCGTGAACGGCCCGACGCCAACGCCCTGCGGCGTCTGTTCGCCGTGCAAGGAAATCGCCAGCAGCACGTGCATCGACGTCCACGAATTGGACGCCGCCAGCAACCGCGGCATCGACGAAATTCGCGAACTGCGCAGCGGCGTGGGCTATTCGCCTGTGCGCGATCGCCACAAGATCTACATCATCGACGAAGCGCACATGCTCACCAACGAGGCCGCCAATGCGTTCCTCAAAACGCTGGAGGAGCCGCCCGCGCACGTGACGTTCATCCTCGCGACGACCGATCCGCAGCGGCTGCCGATTACGATTCGTTCGCGGTGTCAGCGCTACGATTTTCGCCGGGTGAAGGCCGCCGACATCGTCAAGCTGCTCGCCAAGATCTGCGAGAGCGAGCACGTTGTGGCGGAACAGGAAGCGCTGTTTCTGGTGGCGCGCGAAGGCGATGGCTCGCTGCGGGATTCGCTGTCGGTGCTGGATCAGGTCATCGCTTTTGGTGGCGCCAATCTGGTTGGCGATGAAGTGGCGGGTCTGCTGGGCGTGGCGGATCGCAATCGGACGCACTCCTTGATGCAGGCGCTGCTGGGCCGCGACGCGAAGCTGGCGATCGAAAGCGTCGCCGCGGCGCACGATCACGGCATGGATTTGAAGACGTTTGCCCGCACGATGGCGATGGAATCGCGCGATTTGCTGGTGGCGCGTCTGACCGGTGCCAATGCCCGCGATCTAGTCGATCGCGCGGAGACGGAGCTGGAGCAACTTCAGGCGATGGCGCGCGACGTGCCGACCGCGGAGCTGGAGCGGCTGGCGCACGTGTTGCTGGAGCTCGCGGAACAGGTCGCGCGGGCGAATCATCCGCGTTTGACGCTGGAATTGGGTATGGTGCGTTTGTGCCGCGCTGCCGCGCTGATTGACGTGGCCGATTTGGCGGTCCGCGTGGAATCACTGCTCGCCGGCGGACGGGGCCTGCCGCCCGCGCGCAATCCGCAACAGACACCGCAAAGTGCGCCGCCGAAACTGCCCTCTCCGGGCGGTTTGCCGTCTCCAGGTGGTTCCCGGGCGCAGCCACCGCGCACCACGCAGCCGTTGCCGGAACCGACGGGCTTGCCGGCGCCTGGAACGCTTCCAACTCCGCGACCTGCGATCGCGCCCGGTCCTGCGCAGACTGCGGCCGTGACCACGCTCGACGACGCCAAGCTGCTGGCTTGGGCCGCGGCCATTCGCGATGCTGGCAAGGCCACGGTCGCGACACTGATTGACCGCGCACTGGCGACGTTCGACGGCAGGACTGTGACCCTGCGTTTTGGCACGGAGTTTCTCTCCTCGTCAGCCCGCGAGGCCGATTCGCTGGAGGCCATGCAAGCGGGCGCCGTGCGCGCGCTCGGTGACGTACGCGTGGAGGTTGGCCCCGCCGATCCGCGCGCCAGTCAGGACAGCCTGAGCGGTCGACGCCAGCGGGAAAAGGCCAACAATCGCAGTGATCGCGAGGCTGCGCTGCTGGCGGATGATCGGATTCGCTTGGTCATCGACGCGTTTCAGGGCGAAATCACCCACGTCTCCGTGGAAGAATCGGTCCACTGATGGACGCGCTGCCGCAAGCGCTGGAACGCCTGACCGCGCTGTTGGGCCGCCTGCCTGGCGTCGGTGAGCGTTCCGCGCAGCGTTTGGCACTGCACATTCTTGGGCAGCCACCCGCGTACGCAGAGGCGCTTGCCCACACGCTCGCGGGACTTCATGCAGGTGTGGGATTTTGTCAGCAATGCCACCACCTGTCGACGGCGCGACTGTGCGCGGTATGCAGTGATTCGCGCCGCGATGCCCGGACGGTGTGCGTCGTGGAAGGCATTGCCGACCTGCTGGCCATCGAACGTTCAGGCGAATTCCACGGTCATTACCATGTCTTGGGCGGCGTCCTCTCGCCGTTGCGCGGCGTCGGTCCGCGCGATCTGCACATCGACGATCTGCTGGGCCGGCTGGCCGCCGATGGCGTGGAAGAAGTGATTCTGGCGACCTCGATTTCGGTCGAAGGCGAAGCGACCGCGTCGTACCTGCACGGACTGCTGCGTGGGCGACCGCTGCGGACCTCGCGCATCGCCAGTGGCGTACCGCACGGGACGGATCTGCAATACCTGGATCACGGCACATTGAGTCGGGCGCTCAAATCCCGCCAAACATTGGCCTGACACCTATTCGTCACGGATTGTGTGGTACGGTCGTTTTCCGTTGCCGCCATCCTGCGTCAAGCGCTATACTGGATTTGTTCTGACGGGATGCATCGGTGCCGTCAGCCTGTTCCAGACGCCGCGTGCCTTAAGCCCGCGGCCGCTTGCTACGACCGATGCACACGCATCGATCCCCCCGCGGAGGCTGTCATGATGTTCAAGATCGGCGATCGCGCTGTGTATCCCGGCCAAGGCGTCACGGAAATCACGGGCATTGAGTCCAAGCAGATCTCAGGTAACACTGAGGTGCTGTACATGCTCAACGTCCTGAATACAAATCGTAAAATCATGATCCCGGTGTCGAAGGTTCACTCGGTGGGCTTGCGCAAGGTCATTGGCAACATGGAAGTCGACCGCATCTACCGGATGCTGAAAGACCGCTCCATGCAGGTTTCGCACCAGACCTGGAACCGTCGCTACCGTTCCTACGTCGAAAAGCTGAACAATGGCTCGATCTTCGACATTGCGGAAGTGCTGCGTGATTTGAGCCTGCTCAAGTCGACCAAGGCTTTGTCGTTCGGCGAGCGCAAGATGCTCGACCAAGCGCGAACGCTGTTGGTGAAAGAGCTGTCCGTCGCGCGTGCTACGGAAGAGATTGATATCGCTCAGGAATTGGACGCAATCTTCACCATTCCGAGCGTCATCGCCGAGGGCGCGACTGACTGATTCGTTCGTCGGTCCGCTAGGCAAAAACCCGCGCGTGAATTTCCGCTGCCAGCGCTGAGTAGTCACGCGCACCGGTTGAATCGGGCGCAGCAGCAAAGACGGATGTGCCATTGAGTTGTGCAGTCGGCAGCGACGTGTTGACCGCAATCTCGGTCTCCATCGCCAGGCCGGCATAACGTTGCCCAACCGCACGTCGAATCGCCGCGTTCTGCTTGTGGTTTCGCTTGTCCACGCGCGTGTGCAGCAGGCCGAGGATCTGCGGCGCACGGCCAAAAGTCATTTCCAACTGGCCGATCGTATTCATCAAATCGTCGACACCTTCCAAGGCCAGCACACTCAAATCACACGGCACGAGCACGTGATCGGCAGCCAGCAGCGCGTTCAACGTCAGCAGGCCGAGGTTCGGCGGGCAATCGAGCACGATGGCGTCGAACTGGAGCCGGCAAGCACGCAGCGCGCGCGCGAGCAGCATCTCCCGACCCAAACGCGACGCCAGTTGCGCTTCTGCGGCACCCAGCTGTTTGTCGGCACCGGTCAGCCAGAGACGTTCCAGATTGGTCGGAACCACCGCCGTGCGCAGGTCCAGATCCGGGCCTGGCGTCAGGAGCGCCGCGGAAACGGATTGCCCAGCCACGCCTTTGATGTGGGCCCGCAGGCTGGAGGCGACATGTCCCTGGTTGTCCAGATCAACCAAAAGCGTAGAAAGTCCATGTTCTTGCGAAAGCGCCACGGCGAGATTGACGGCCGTCGTGGTCTTGCCCACGCCACCTTTTTGTGCGGCGACCGCGATGACCCGCGCGCGACTCGTCTGCTGCGACGGCACATGCGACGGCGCGAGCGTTTGGCGCAAATGCTGCTGGAATTGCTGGCCAAGTCCTTGAACGACTGCACTGACGACTGACATATGACCTCCGTCCTGTGACGCAACGCGTCGTGCACAGCATCGGTCGTCGCAGACTATCGTCAACTTTTGTGACCCTCGGCGCATGCGATTTTTGCTGACGACTTGCGCCAATCTTCACTGAATGCAACATTGCGGCTCGGGGTTCCGGGCGATCGGACTTTTTGCTGAAAAGGGGAAGGATGAAATCACGTCGAATCGGTCACGCAAAGAATTGGATTTCAACGCTTTTTGCGGCCAGCCTGCTCCTTGCGAGCACGTCTGCCTGGGCCCAGGAGGCTTTTGAGACGGATATTGGCGTGTTCGGCGGTTACAACTGGCTGAGCAAAGTCAGCGAGTTGGGCGACGCCAAGGATGCGACGGATGTGCCCAACAACGCCGGCCTCATCGGCTTGCGCGGCAGCTTCAACGTCCTGTCGTGGCTCGGCGTCGAAGGCGAGGCGAAGTATGCGTTTTCCAAGCTGCGTTCGGTGGGCGCGGCCAGCGATCCGGTCATCGGCCTGCGCGCCCATGTGATCGCAACACTGCCGCTGGAGGGCAAAATCCGGCCGTTTGCGACGTTCGGCTTCGGTTCCGAAGGCGTGACGAGCGCCGTCAACACCGCACGCAAGGACTGGGACTCGGCGACGGTCTTCGGCTTGGGCGCGCGCTACGACATCGCCCGCCGTTTTGGCGTGCGCTTGGACGGCCGGCTTCTCGGCATCCCGGCCCGGAGCGGTTTGAGTGCCGACTGGGAAACGCACTTGGGCATCTACCTGCGCCTGGGCACGGCGGCGCGCGACAGTGACGGCGACGGCATCAACGACGACGAAGACAAGTGCCCGAACGAAGCGGAAGACCGCGATGGCTTCGAAGACGCCGATGGCTGCCCGGATCTGGACAACGATCAGGACGGCATTCCCGACGACAAGGACAAGTGCCCGGATAAGGCGGAAACCAAGAACGGCTTTGAAGACGAAGACGGCTGCCCCGACGAAGCGGACGACGACCACGACGGCGTGCCGAACGACAAGGACAAGTGCCCGGACAAGCCGGAGACCAAGAACGGCTTTGAGGACGAAGACGGCTGCCCCGACGAGTTGGACAAGGACAACGACGGCATCGTCGACAGCGCGGACAAGTGCCCCGATCAGCCGGAGACCAAGAACGGCTTTGAGGACGAAGATGGCTGCCCGGACGTTTTGCCCGACCAGGACAAGGACGGCATTCCGGACAAGGACGACAAGTGCCCGAGCGAGCCGGAAACCAAGAACGGCTTCGAGGACAACGACGGCTGCCCCGACGAATTGCCCAAGAAGCTGGCCAAGACGTTCAGCGGCGCCATCAAAGGCATCGAGTTCGACACCGGCCGTGCGACGATTCTCAAGCCTTCGTTCAAAGTTTTGGATATCGCCGTGGGGCTGATGAAGGAATACCCCGAGATCAAGATCGAGGTATCGGGTCACACGGACAACGTCGGTGAAGCGGCGGCCAACAAGAAGCTGAGCTTGGAGCGCGCCGAAGCGGTGAAGACGTACCTCGTGGAGCAAGGCATCCAAGCCGGCCGTGTCAGCGCGGTGGGCTACGGCGATGAGAAGCCGGTCGCGGACAACGCCAAGCCGGCAGGCAAGGCGAAGAACCGGCGGATCGAGTTCAAGCTCCTGTAGCGTTCGTCAAATGCGTCGGCGCGGCTGTTCCGGCAGGCCCAACTCGGCGAACCGCCGGTAGAACGTGGCGCGACTCCATCCCAGCAACGTCGCCGCCTGCGTGCGGTTACCGCGGGTGTTCTTCAGCGCCTGCTGGATGCGCGATCGCTCGTCGCCAGACAGGTCAGCCGCCGCGGGACTGAGCTGCGCTTCCACGACTTCCGGTGGCAGGTCTTCCACTTGCACGATGGCCCGACGACAGCGGATCGACGCGAATTCCACGGCGCTGCGCAATTCCCGTACGTTGCCGGGCCAATCGTGGGCACACAGCGCCAACATCGCCGCCCGGCTGACCCGCAGCACGGTCGGCTCGCCCGGCGAGCGACGATGGCCCAATTGCTGCAGAAAGCGTTGCACCAGCAGCGGAATGTCACTGCGCCGCTGACGCAAAGGCGGCAGGTCGATGCGAGCCACGCGGATGCGGTACAGCAGATCGCGACGAAACGTGCCTTTGTCCACCAATTCCAGCAGATTCTGATGCGTCGCCGCGAGCACCCGCACGTCGATCCGCCGCGGCGTCGTTTCGCCCAGCGGCGTAACCTCACGCTCCTGCAGCACACGCAGCAGAGCCGTCTGGACCGGGAGCGCGATGTCGCCAATCTCGTCCAGCAGGATCGTCCCGCCTTCTGCCGCGACGAACAAGCCCTTTTGGTCCTGCAGCGCCCCGGTGAACGCACCACGCCGATGGCCAAAGAGCTGGCTCGCCAGCAGCGATTCCGTCAGACCCGCGCAATTGATGGCGATGAACGGCTTGTCACGACGCGCACTTGCGGCGTGAATCGCCCGCGCCACAAGTTCTTTACCGGTGCCAGTTTCGCCAACGATCAGCGCCGTCGTATCCACCGCCGCGAGATCGCGGATCCATTGGGCCACCCGTTGCATCGGCTCGCTCTGACCAATCAGCCCAGAGTTGGGCGCACGCTCGGCCAGTTCCGCCCGCAAGTCGTGGATTTCGCTGACGTCGTGGCAGAACAGAATCTTGCGCCGCACGTCCCGCGGATCCTCGTGCATTTCCACATCCAGCCAGCGCTGCTCACCCGACGGCAAGCCAAAATGCACCGCAACCATCTCACGCTGGTCCGTCGGGCGCTGCAGCATCGCCTCCAGTCTGGCGATCCCATCCGGCGACCCAGGATAGAGCGACTGCCACGGCGCACCCAGCACGTGCGCCGCGGTCAGTTGCATCAGGCGCTCCGTGGCGTGGTTGACGTAGATGACCTGACCGCGCTCATCCATCATGATGACCGAGAGCCGCAACCGATCGAGCATGGACGCCATGTCGTCGCGCGACCGCTCCAGCTCCTGCAGCGTCTGCGCGAGGCGGCGCTCCGCCAGGTGCTTCTCCATCACGTAGCGCACGGTCCGCGCCAGCGTCATCGGCGCCAGTTCCTGCTTGGCGAGAAAATCGTTGGCGCCCGCGCGCATCGCCTGCATCGCCAGCTCGATGTCCGCGTGACCCGTCAAGAGCACGATCGGCACCGTCATGCCGGCTGCGCGAATCGTGTGCAGGACATCCAGGCCGGAGCGATCGGCCAGGCGATAGTCCAGCAGCACCAAGTCCACCGGCAGTTCGCCGCGCAGCCGCGCAAGGACTTGCTCCGGGTCACTGCATACGTCCAGCAACAGGTGCGGCCCGCGCATGGCAGCCGCGTGAATGCGCAGCAACTCGACATCGAGCGGATCGTCGTCCACGACGAGCGCGCGCCAGGTCCAGTCCATGTTGACCTGGGTTTTCCGCACGGTTTGCCCTACCTCTTGCCCGGTCAGTGGCCGCCGCGCAGCTCGATCACGCCGCCACGTGAGTTGATTTCCAGGAGCGCGTCGCTCGACGGCGTGGGCAAGGAGCGCATGCCGGACTTGTAGCTGTTGATGAGCCCGGAGACGGCCTTGTCGAACTCGTCGTTGCCGCTTCTGGTTTCCCAGACCCAGGTCATGATGCTGCCATTGGCCGTCATCCGCGTGATGCGCACCTTCGCCCGCAAACCCGCACGCTCCCACACCGGCACGGACGGCGGCAGCTCAAAGTTCGATTTCACGGTCTTGCCGACCTCACGCCAGTACACCGAGCCCGTCTGGTTGATCTTGCCCTCGCCGTCCTTCTGACCGGCTCTCAAGCCGATCAGGTCGCCCAGCTTCTTCTTGCGCGCCTCACCGCCCTGATCTTCCTGCTTGATGAGCTCGCCCAACTTGGAGTCGCCAAAAAAGCTCTCCGTCGCTTTGGGTTTCGGCGCCGCCACGCCGCCTTGTCCGGGCCGATCGCCGACGTCCTTCTTCTCCACACCGTTCGGATTGCCTTCTGCCGCCACCAGTTGCGCCTGCAGGATGTCCACCGCAATGGAAGGCGCCGGTTCGTTGTCGCGCCGCTGCAGCCGGCGAATCGGATCTGGGCAGCGCCGATCTGCAACCATTTCCAGCTCTTGGGGCGGCGGCTGCACGGCGCTCAGCTGTTTGGCGCCCACGCAGGACGGACTGACCACGGACGCGCAGCCATCATCCGGATTCGCTGCCGCGACGTGTTCCGGTGGTCCCATCGGCGCGATCCACAGCGCAACGGCCAGGAGCGCGTGCACGCACAGCGCCACAGTGACGCCAATCAGCACGTCGCCTGTTTCGATGCCGGTATGCCCCGTATGAACCGCTGCGTGCGCCAAATTCGTCTCCGCCGGTTACTTCGGCTGCGGTGCGGTGCCGGGCTCTTCCGCAATCAGGCCAAAATGCTCGATACCGACCTTGCGCAGCCGCGACATGAACGCCAGCACCAAGCCGTAGTCCAAATGGCGATCCGCGCGCAGGTGCGCATCGCGCAGGCCCTGAGCGCGCGGCTGCTTGTGCAACGCGACCTCAAACCCGTCCAGACACGCGTCGGCGGAAATCGCATGACAGTCAATCAGCAGCGTCGTGTCGAGAAACACCCGCTTGCCAGCGTCGATGGAAATCACCGGCTTGCCCGACTTCAGACTTTGCGCCGACTTCTCGGCACTCACGCGCGGCAAATCCACCGGCACCTGCAATTCGCTCTTCTGCGCCGCCGCGGCTTCTTCCGTCACCGTTTGCCGCAGCGTTTCCGCCTCGCGGGAAATGCGGCTCGTCTCGACCGCCGACGCGACCATGAAGATCACCAGCAGCACCAGCATCACGTCGACCAGCGGCGTCACGTTGATTTCCGCCAGCGTCGACTGCGCCACGCGCCCGCGTCCGCTCGCTTTTCCAAGGGACATGCCCATGCGACAACTCCGCGGCTAGATCGGCAGGACGGGCACGCGCACTTGCTGCCGACGCACCAGATTGAGCAGTTCCAGACCAAATCCGTCCAAATCCGTGACGAGCCGCTTGGACATCCGCCCAAGACCGTTGTACGCCATCGCCGCCGGAATCGCCGCCAGCAGGCCCACCGCGGTCGCCACGAGCGCTTGGGCAATGTGCGGCGCGACCGTTTGCAGCACGGAACCGGTGTCCGCCAGGCCGCCAAACGCGCCCATGATGCCCCACACCGTGCCGAACAGGCCGATGAACGGCGCCGACGAGGCCACGGTGCCCAGCATCGCCAGACCCGACTCCAATTCATCGACCAGCGGCTCGGTGGTGCGGCGCATGGACCGCTCCAACGTGTCGATATCCTCCTCGCCCATCGGTCCCTGCTGTTCCAGCGCGTGAATTTCCTTCAACAACGCGTGGAGCATGCGCACATGAGGCAGACGCACGAATCGCTTGCCCAACGCTTCCTGCGCCGCTTTCACGTCCGGGAACTTGGCGAATTCGGCGCGGAACTGCGTGACGTCGCGCTTGAGCGCCCGCAACGCAACGTACCGGCTGCCGATGATGCCCCACGTCAGGAGTGACAGAATCACCAGCACGATCAGGGTCACCAGCACCATGCCGCGCGATTGCAACGCCGCCTGGAGGGGATCCATTTCGACCTGACCGAGCAGGTGGGTTGGAGCGAGAAGAAGTGTGTGAGTGAGAGCATTCATGGCGTGTAAGGCTATGACGTTGTGCGATCGCGTGCAACTGGATTGCGGCAAAAACGCGCGATCTTTGGCGCGCGACATCGAGATCTCCTTGCCAGCGGCCGCGAGACGGCTACGCTGATAGCGATGAGTTGGCCGCAAGGAATCAACCTGGAGCGATTGGAACCGGACGCCCGCGGCGGACCGGACTCGGGTATCACGCAAGCGGAAGACGCTTCCGGTGCGGCGATGGAGACCGAAATCATCGTCGAGTCGCTGAGCAATGGCTGGAGCGCTCAAGCCGGCAACACCGCGCATGTCCTGGCGCGGCTGGGCAATCACAGCGGGTTCGAGCCACCATCAGGCGATGACCCTGCCACGCCGTACGGTCGCTATTTGGGCCGGCCCATCATCGGCCGCGACAGCCGGATCGACGGCGGCGTCTACATTGGTCGCAAACCGCGCGAGGCGATTGTGGTCGACATGGCACGGCCCGGCTTGCTGGACGCGGTGTACCGGAATTGGCTGGCAG
Source organism: uncultured Myxococcales bacterium (assembly GCA_903924465.1). Taxonomy (GTDB): domain Bacteria; phylum Myxococcota_A; class UBA9042; order UBA9042; family UBA9042; genus CAIYBN01. Next base: position 23,558 of record CAIYBN010000038.1, read on the forward strand.
AACTGAAGCAACGGGCGCCGATGTGGCCCTGGCAGCACATGACGACGGGCCGCAAACGCGCGGTGCAGCGCTATTTGTCCCGGCACATGGCGACGCTGTGCCGCGCGCTGGTGAACCGGGTCCTGCCCTTTGACCGCCATGTGGTTGCGCAAGTCGCCGAGGAGCACACGCTCGGTCCGGACGACAAAGTGCGGCTGGATGTGTACCTGCGGCGGCGCGGCGGCGTGTGCCGGCATCAAGTCTGCCTGCTGGGCGCCGTGCTGGAGCGTCTCATCGATGAAGGCTGGGCCGAGGGACAGGTGTCCATCGATCGCAAGTACGTACCGCGCCAGTACAGCCATGCCTGGGTGCGCTGGACCGACGCCGAGGGCCAAGTGTGGATTCTGGACGCCGCGCAGGATGTCTGGGGACCGCTGGAGTCGTTTGAGCCGGAGCGCCGTTGGTTCTATGCTCGCGAAGAGGAATAGTCCCCGTCCAAGCTCAGGAATTCATGATCCGCCTCAGTTCGTTTCTCAGCCTCCTGGCCCTGCTCTCGGCGTGTGGCGCGTCAACCGTCCGCGAGACGCCCGCGGTTGCCATGCCGGCGTTGTCGGACCGCGACGACGTCATGCGCATCCATTTCATCGACATCGGCCAAGGGCTGGGCGTGCTGGTGGAATTTCCGTGTGCGGCGATGCTGATCGACACGGGCGGCGAACAGGACGGCGCCTTTGACTCGGACGCAGCGCTCGTCGCCTATCTGGACGCGTTCTTTGCTCGCCGCACGGATCTACAGCGCACGTTGGCGCTGGTCGCGCTGACCCACCCGCACATCGACCACACGCGTGGCGTCGGCGCGGTGTTGAGCCATTTCCAGGTGTTGAACGCGATCGACAACGGCATGACCCAAGGATCGGGTGGCGCGGGCCAAGGCGAGCTGCAGCAGTTCGCCCGCGATCATGTGGCCACGACGCACTATCGGGCGGTCCATCTGGAGGACATTGTCGATCCGCACGGCCTGACGGACGCGGTCATCGACCCGATTCGCTGTCCCAACGTGGATCCGCAGATCCACGCGCTGTGGGGTCAGGTTGCCGGCGATCCGGGCTGGCCCGGAATGCGCTTTGGCAAAACGCCCTTTCAGAACGCCAACAATCATTCCGTCGTGCTGCGTGTGGATTTTGGCAAGTCGTCGGCGCTGTTCACGGGCGATCTGGAAGAGCCGGCGATTCGCGACTTGCTGAAGCGCTCGGGAAGCTCGGGCGTGCTGGACATCGACGTCTATCAGGTCGGCCATCACGGTTCGATCAACGGTACGCTGCCGGAGCTCGTGGCGGCGATGAGTCCGCAGATTGCCGTGTTCTCGATGGGTCCGGCGTCGCGGCAGCTGACTTGGTCGGCGTGGAAATATGGCCATCCGCGCAAGGAAATCGTCGACATGCTGGAAGCCGGCATGACGCGGCGGCGCCCGGAAATCGACGTGCCGGTGGGTTTGGCGGGCGAAAAATTCCAGCAGCAGCAGATTCACAAGGCGCTTTACGGCACGGCGTGGGACGGCTCGGTTGTGGTGGAAGCGATGGCGGATGGGCGCATGAAAGTCGTGACCGCCAAGCCGCACGGCCCGTGACGGTGACGCGACACACGGCCATGACAGTCCGGCAGACGCTGGGGTAGACTCGTTGCCCGGTCCGTGCGCCGACTTCGGAGACCTCATGCCCCGCTCCACTTTCATTGCCGTCTTCACCGTCGCTGTCAGCCTCGCCGCCTGCGGCAACAGCACCGGCGCCACGCCGACCAGCGCTGACGATGCCAGCGCGGGCGACTTGCAAATCGCCGGCACCGACGCCAACGACACCGCCGGCGACAGCACAGACGTCACCGCCACCGCCTGCGCACCGACGTATACGGGCACGATCCCCGGCGCGACGCTGGACCTATCCAAGACACCCTGCGTGTTTTCGATCAGCGCCGCCAAAGGCGTATTCAACCTCGGCTACAAGGTCAACGTCACCACGTCCGCCAAGATTGCGATCCCGGGCGACTTGGGCGGCTGTCCGCCGCAAGCCAGCAGTGTTCACGGCGGCGTCGCGACGTTCGAGCAAATCGACGGTCCCAACAGCCAGCGCTGGTGCATCTGCGACACCGGCCTGTGCGCGCCCGTCAAGCCGCCGTTCACCGCCACGGTCCCGGGCAGCTACGACGTGCCCTTCACCTGGGACGGCAACAACTGGTACGGCCCGTCCGATACCGGCAACAAGCCCGGACCCGCGTTTCCGCCTGGCGCCTACACCTTCAGCGTTTCGGTCAGCGGCGACGTCGAGGGCGGCACGGCGCCGTTCACCGCGGTGGCCAAATTGCCCATCACGCTCACGCCGTAGTCCAGCTACTTCGGCTTGCCGCCCATGCCGAGCGAGACATTCTTGACGCCCAAGCCTTGCAGCTTGCCCAATAATTCGGCGACTTGCAGGTACTTCAGCTCCTGATCAGCCTCGATGCGCACCTGTAGGTTCGGCTCCTTGGCCAGCCGGTCGATGACGTCCTGTTCCAGCGTCTTGGGATCGGTCGCCGCGCCGGCGTTGTACAGCGCGCCGTCCTTGGTCATCTTGACGACGAGATCCTGCGCTGGCGGCTGATCGCTTGGCACCATGCCGGATGGCAACTGCAAATCGAGCGCCGTGGCCGCATCCGCATCGCGTTGGCCTTGATCCGTCACGACCGCGGCGGTGGACACCATGAAGATGATCAGCAGCACGAGCACGACATCGATGAGCGAGGTCAGGTTGAGATCGACCGACTCGCTGCCTTCCATGTCGTCGGCTGTGCCCCAGTCAAACCGCGCCATGGGCCTCTCCCGCGCCGCGCGTTTGGTTGCCCATCGCCGTGATCAGCGCTTGCGGCGGCAGGCGCGCGAAATCGTCGGCGGCGTCTTCCACCAGCACCTGCACTTCCAGCACGGCATTTTGCAGCTGCGCCTTCAGGAATTGGTGCAACAGCACGATCACCAGCGCGACCGCCAGACCGCCCGCCGTGCTCACCAGTGCTTCCGACACGCCACCCGCCACGACGTCCAAGCCGCCCGATCCCGACTGGCCGATGTTCTTGAGCGCCTGCATGATGCCGAGCACGGTGCCGAACAGCCCGGTGAACGGCGCCATCGAGCCCAGCGTTGCCAGCATGCCCAGCCCGCGTTTCAGCCGCAGCAGCAGCCGTCGCCCGTCCCGGCTCATTTCAGCCAGAATATCGTCGCGCGACGCTTGGCGGATGGCCGCTTCCACGCCGCGCATCAAAACCGGCGACAAACCCGCCGGCGCTTTGGAACAGAGCGACAGCACGGCCGGCAAATTGCCCGCGACCACGGCGTCGCGAATACGCCGATCCAGCGAACGCACGTGCGTGAGCAGCGCGCGGACGGCCAGCACGCGCTCGACGAAGATCGCCATGCCGACGAAGCCCAGCCCAGCGATGGCAAACATCGTCGGGCCGCCCAGCTCAAAAAGGTGCCGCATCTGATCGAGATTCATGTCTGTCCGATTGCCCCGCGAGAATCGTTCCAGGGCTGCAACACCAGTGAGCGGTGAAACGTTCCCACCGCCACAGTATAGGCACTCGCCGCCAGCTACGGAAGCGATTCGCGTTGACACCGCGCAATCCTCCACCGATCCTGTTGCATCGACCGTTTCCCGGTCGTCGAGGTCCCATGCGTCGGTTGAGTGGCGTGCCTTTTGAACCGTGGCTTCTGGAGCGGATCCAGAGCGCGCGGCATATCCTGCTGTCGACGCACGTCGGCCCGGACGCGGATGGCCTGGGTTCGCAACTGGCCTTTGTGCGCGCGGCGCGGGCTTCCGGACGCACGGCGCTTGTCGTCAACGAGGATCCGCGGCCAAAACGCTACGCATGGCTGGATCCCGACGACGATATTGGTCACTTCGATCGCGACGCAGCCAAGCTGCAAGGCGCTGATTTAGGACTGCTTTTTGACACCCACGAAGTTGATCGGGCCGGGCGCCCGGCGCAGGCGCTGCGGCAGCAAGGTGTGGACGTTTGGGTCGTGGATCACCACGCGGTCAAGCCGGATCTTGACCTGCAAGGCTGCGTGGCGACGGAGTTTTCATCGAGCGGCGAACTGGTCTACCGGCTGCTGCAGGCGCTGGACTGGCCGATCGATCCCGTGGCCGCGCGCGCACTGTACGCGGCGATCAGCTTCGACACCGGATCGTTCCGATTTCTGCGCAACCAGGCGAATACGCTCCGCGTCGCGGCGGACTTGCTCGACATGGGCTTTGACGCAAATCCGGTGCAGGAAGCGCTGTTTGCCAGTCGGACCAGCGACGAGACGCTGCTCCTCGGTCGCGTGCTCGCCCAGATGCAGTTCGCGGGCGACGGTCGGATCGCGTGGGCGGCGCTGGGTCCGGAAATTGGTGACGGCCTGAACCTGGAGGACGACGCCATCGGCGAGACGATCCCACAGTTCGTGGGCGTGGACGGCGTGCTCATCGCGATGCAGCTCAAACCAGGGCGGAATCCAGGCCAATGGAAGCTCTCGCTGCGGTCCAAAGCCGCGGTGAAAATTGGCCACGTTGCGCGGCATTTCGGCGGCGGCGGTCATGAGCACGCGGCCGGCGCGACGCTGCAAGGGGACAAGGACGAGTTGGCGGCGCAAGTGCTGGCCATGCTGGAACAATCGCTGCCACAACTCTCGGTCTGACATGCGCCCATCCAAAATCGTACAGCGCGACGCGATGGTGTGCTTGTGCAACCGCGTGTTCCGCAAAGAGATCGAGGCCGCCATGGACCGCGGGGCCTGCACGCTCGCACAGGTTTTTGACGCCACATCGGCGGGCTGCGGTCCCTGCGGCGGAACGTGCCAGCCACTCGTGGTCAGCATCATCCGGGAACGCTTGGGCGTCGGCGCCGTCACGGAAGGCGAGCTATGAAAATCGACGAACGCAGCGTGCTCGCGGCTTTCGCGCCCATCCTGCACCGCCTGTCGACGGTCACGTGGGCGGGCGCGCGGTCCGCTTCTCAAGGCGCCCGTTTGCAGCGCGACGGCGCGGTGGGCCGGATTCGGCCAGTGGCAGAAAACATGCTTGCTGCGTCGGTTTTTGACGGCGTGCATCAACGTGTCGAATTGTCGATTGTGCGTCAAGAACTGCATGCCTCGTGTTCGTGCGGCGAAGCGCCGTGCGCGCACGCGGTGGCGGCCGTGCTGGAGTCCGCGCGGACGGCCCGACAGGCGCATGCGGCCGTGGAACAGCAGTCGGATGTGCTCGCTGCCCTGCGCTCACGGTTGACGCGCTCGCAGGCGCCGGAGAAGCCGACCGAACCCGCGCGCATGTTGAGCGACCTCGGGCGCATGCCTCTGGACGCAGCCGTCGACATGGTGGCGCTGAGCTGGCGGCAATCGCTGCGCCATGGACCGCAGGACATTCAGGATCTGCTGGGCCTGGTCGATCGTCTGGAGGCACAAGCCCGCGACGATCACGCGTTGGCGCGCGACCTGGCCTTGCGGCTGCTGACGGCGCTCGGTGCCACCAAGGTCGTGTTCAGTGGCATGCCAGAGGCCGTGGAGCCGTCGATCCGCCTGCTGGCGCGTCTGGCTCTCGATCGGCCGCTGGACTTGGGTCCGCAGTGGAATCTCCTGTTTGATTTGGCCGAAGCGGGCCATCCGCAGGTCGCCGTCCATCTGGCCATTGGCTTGGAGCACGCGGCGATTCGGTCGTCAGAGCTGGCGGTTGCGCTGGCAGAAATGCTCTCCGGTCGCGTGCTGGCACAGCGCGCGATCTGGCGCGAAGTGGCGACGCCGACGTCCCGCGATGCGCTGGCCGATGGTTTGGTCGTGGCGCTGGTACGGCACGACAACTTGCCCGCAGCGCTGGAACTGGCGCAACTCTGGCCGCCGATGCGGTCGGGCGCGCTGGCGCTGGCGGAGGTTCTGGGCAGTCTGGGTCGCCACGCCGAGGTGCTGCATTTGGCCGAGCACTATGACCCGCGTGGGGAAATCTGGCAGGCGCTGATCGCGGCTGCCATGACGGCAGCCACGCCTGAACATCCCAAGGCCGCGCGACAACTGGCGCGGGCCGCGTGGCAGCGTGGGCCGAACTTGCACACGTTCAACCAACTGGCGCAGCTGAGCCGCGGCGAGCTTTGGCGCGAGGAACGGCATACGCTGGCCTCCCAGGCGCTGGCGGAAGATGACGTGGCGTGGCTGGCCGAGCGGCTGGCTCAGGAACCCGACGCGGTGGATGCCTTGCTGGAAGTGGCGCTGCAATGGCCGCTCCGCGAACGTTTTCAACGCGAGGCGCTGACGCACCTGGAAAGATTGTCGCCGGAAGCGGCGTTTCGCATCCGCGCGCTGCGTGTGCACTCGCTCGTCGTCACCAACGTCGCGGCGCGCACGCTGAAGGACGAGTTGGTGCGGCTGAAGGAATGTGCCACAGCGCTGGGCGAGCCGGGACTGGCCAGCGAATTCGCGCGGCTGCTCGTGCGGGAAGTCGGTGAAAAGGCCGCGTGGGTGAGTGCCGTGTCGGCGGTTTTTGGCCGCGCTTGAACGGTGTCACCCGTCGAGACGTGCCAGCCGCTCGCACAGCGCCAACGCGACAAGTGCGGATTGCCGGTCAAAGGCCTGGTGAGCAGCGGCACGCGCGCGGTCCAGCGTCGCATCCAAATGGGCACGCGCCGTCGCTTCGCCACCGACCTCACGCACCCAGGCCACCGCGTGGGCCACGTCGCCATCGCTGGGCGGTGAGCCTTGCGTTGCCTGACGCAGCAGGGCCCGAATTCCATCGGCTTCGGCACCCGGAACGTCGCGCAGCGCAACAAGCACCGGCCACGTCGGTTTGCCTTCACGCAGGTCCGCACCGGCGTCACCGCGGCCCTTGGTCCCGAGCAAATCCAGCAAGTCATCGCGAATCTGGAACGCCAAGCCGATTTCCCGACCCAGCGCCCACGCGGCCTGTTCGGCCTCCGGCCCCCGGCGCAACAGCCGCGTCGCGCCGACAAAACAGGCAGAGAACAGCGGTCCAGTCTTGGCCAAATGCACCGATTCGACATCCAGCAAAGTCGGCTGCGGCAGATCGCGCAGGGCCAGATCGGCAACTTGCCCGCGAATCGTTTCGCAAAGCGCGTCCGCGAGGAGCGCGCCCAGCGGCGCGCGCAGATCGGCTGCGATCGCATCCGACCGCAGCACAGCGGCAACCGCACCCATCAGCAGCGCATCGCCAGCGTTGATCCCTTGCGCCACGCCAAATTGCGTCCACAACGTCGGTCGACCGCGCCGGAGCGTGTCGCCGTCCTGGATATCATCGTGGACCAACGTGCCGTTGTGAATCAGCTCGACGCCCGCGCCAAACACGCGCGCAGCGTCCACCGGCCCGTGCTCGGCTGCCACGAGTGCCGGCGTCAACAGCGCGCGCAACCGTTTGCCACCACTGGCCAATTGGTCGCGACACATCGCGGTCAGCAAGTCCTGACCGGCTGGTCGGGTCACGCCCACAGGCACGTGCGGCTGTGGCGCTTGCAAAAGTTCGAGAGCCAACTCCTCGCAATCCGTGAGAAACGGCGCAATGAGCGTTTCCAGCAGGGGCAAAGGGTGCGGTGCAGTCACACGACCTCCGGAGCGATGTCGGCGGGTAAATGCGCGACGAGATGACCGCCGCGACATTGCCAGTCGTGGGCGAGTCGGGTGATGGCGTCGGCGTTGTCGGCGAACGCGAGGACACAATCGCCGCCGCCGGCCCCGGACGCCCGCGTGACACAGCCGTTCGCCACAATCCGTTCACGCACGGCTGCGATCGGCGGTGGGATCAGGCTCGGATCGTCCGTGGCTGCTGTGACAAAGGCGTCATCACAAGCTTGCAGCGCCGTCAGGATGACCGACGGCGGGCCGGACCAGACCTGCAGGAGGTAGCGCGCCGCGCGATCAATGGCGTCCAAACGTGCTTGCGCCATGGGCACTTTGTCGAGCGCCGCTTGCGTCGGTGCCGGCTCGCCGGAGAAGAGCGCCAAGCCGTAGAGGCCGGACGGCCACGGCACGTGGCGAGCCCGGTCCGGTGACCGTTCGTACGCCACACAACCGCCAAACGCGATGGTGGTGACGTCGTAGCCGCTGCCGGTACCTTGTCCCCCTGCGTGAATTTGCCTTGCGGCTTCAGCGAGTTGACCGGGTGACCACTGAACGCGTCGGTCTTCCAGCACCGCGCGAACCGTCGCGATCGTCACCGCCGCGCTCGTGCCCAGGCCCACTTTTGCGCCACCGACTGCGCCCGTAACGTCGAGGGTCAAATGGCAGGCAAGGGACAGCCCCGCGTGTTGTTCGAGCCACGCCAGCGCGCGCGCGACAAACCCCAGCAAACCAGTGGCATGCCAAGGCTTGGACTCAAGCACAAACGTCTGGTCGAACGCGTGCATCGTCACACCTGGCGCATCCAGCGACAGCTTGGAACGCACCACATCGCCGACCGCCACCGCCAGCGCGACGCCGTGCGGCCGCAGCACCGCGTATTCGCCCGCCAGCATCAGCTTGCCTGGAACGACGCGCAGCTCAGCCACGTTCCGGAACCAATCGGGCACCGTCGCCGACGCGTGTCTGCAAAACCGCTTCAACGCCATCGATCTCCGCCAGCGCCGCGGCGACGGGTCCGGCATCGCTCGGCTCGACGAGCACGACAACCGACGACCCGGCGTCAATGGTGAAGCAGCAAGCGGTGCCTTCGGCACGCAGATTGCGGACCGTGTGGATCACGGCCACGGTCGCGGGCTGCCAGTACAACAGCGGCGGCCGACTCGCCATCATCGTGCCGTGCATCGCCATCGCATTGCCTTCCACCACTTCAGCCAGCCGCTCCATGTCTTTTTGCGCCAGCGCCGCCTGACACGCCACGACGTCCTGCTGGCATTGCTCGATCCAGCCGCGAAACGTCAGCGAATCCGATGCCGCCATGCGCATACCGCTGGTCGATGACACTTTCTTTTTTCCATCGCGGACTTGCGCCACAAGGATCGTCAGCGGCCAATGATCGGCGGCGAACAGTTGCCGTGCTTCGGAGTCCGATCCGTCAGCTTTCTGGCCACATTCCCATTGCACATAGCCGCCGTGGATCGATCGACTGGCCGAGCCCGAGCCCGTCCGCGCCAGCCGCGAGAGCGTCGCCTTGTCCAGATCAAGGCCGTAGGCGTGCGACGCGGACATGGCCAAGGCGGCAAAAGCCGAAGCGCTGGACGCCAAACCGCGGGCCGTGGGCACGGTGTTGATGGAATTCAGCCCGGCGAACACGTCCGATCCGGCCATTTCCCGAATGATGCCGAGAACACGGCGTACTTTGATCATACCGGCATCGTCGAGAGGGCGATCGTCAACCGCCATGACGTCGTGCGTCAGGCCCGGCTCGGGGGCGCAAACGGTCAGGGAGCCAAGCTCGCTCAACGTGACGGAAATCGAGGAAGCCAATGGCAAGTTGAGCGTGTGATCGCGCTTGCCCCAATACTTGGTCAGCGCGATGTTGGAAGGCGCGAACGCCGCTGCGCGTTGCAACGTCATGAGTTCTCCGGATAAATGGCCAATGTCCAAAACGTGCGAATGCGCGGGGCGATCGCCGCCGCAACGGCTTGCGCTTCGTCTTCGGTCCGGCAAAGGGCCAGCAACATGCCGCCCAAGCCTGCGCCCGTCTGCTTGGCGGCCAGCGCACCAGCAGCACACATCGCCGTGAGCGTCTCGCGCATCGCCACATTCACGACGCCCAAGGGTTCCATCGCCTCGCCGGCCGTTCGCAGCGCGATGGCCAGGCGCGTCAGGTCGCCCGATTCCAATGCGTCCAACGCCTGATCGGCCGCGGCAGAAGTCTGGTCGTTCAAGGCGCGCACGGCCTCTGCACCGAGTTCACGCCGTTCGTGCATGGCAATCGCAATCGCGTCGCGGGTCGGCACCGACGCCCCCAGATCCGCGAGCAGCCAACGCGCCGTCGCCAGCTTGGGCGCGACCCGCACGCGTTGCAGAACTTGGCCCTGTTGGAACAGCACCGGCTCCGTGCCCGCCGCAGCCGCCGGATCGAGTCCGGAGGAACGGCCGTGAACGATCGATTCGCACTGGCGAGCGGCTTGCAGCAGCTCCGCAGGCGTTGGCTCGGCACGCTCCGCAAGTTGCCAGGAGGCACGGACCGCGGCAACTGCGAGCGCCGCCGACGAGCCCAGACCGCGCCGCATGGGCACTGTCGACACAATGTGCGCGCGAATCTCGCCGGTCAAACCCGCCGACTGCGCCGCCGCGACGAACATTTGCCGCGTGTCGTGCGCCACCTGGGGGTCGACGTCGTCGTCCAGCACCACGCGCAACGCACCCGCATCGCCACGCATGAGCGTCACGTCGGTGCGAAAAGGCGGCAAACCGATGGCCAGGGCCCGCGCGCCGTCCATCACGTGGTGTTCGCCGATCAGAATCGTCTTGCCGTGCCCATGGCCTGTCGCAGTCGTCGTCATCGGCGACCTCGCGGGTCGGTGTGCGCCATGAATCGCAGGTCCGCTTGCCGCAATTGCAGCAAATCCGGCGCGCCGGCGAGGAACATGGTGATGCGCAAAGTCTCGATCACGGCTTCGATCGCCGCAACCACCGCTTCGACACCGTCTTGCGCGGCGACCAGAAACGGCCAGGCCATCGCGCAAGCGTCGGCACCCAAAGTGATGCACTTCGCCACGTCCAGGCCATCGCGCAACCCGCCGGAACCAATGACCAACCGGTTCGGCAGCGCGCGCCGGGCGAAGATGATGCTGTCCGCAGTTGGCGTACCAAAATCCGCCAGCACCGCGCCCGCGATCGCGCGCGGCGTGTGCGCGTGTTGCCGCAGCGCCTCAATTTGCGCCCACGAGGTGCCGCCCACGCCCGCTGTTTCAACGCCCGCAATACCGGTCAGACGCAGTGCCTGGAGCGTTTCCTCGCCCAGCCCGCAGCCGACTTCCTTGACCAGAATCGGCAAATTCGCGCCAGCCGCTGCTTCGCCGATTGCATCCAGCACGCCACGCCAGTCGCGATCACCTTCAGGCTGAATCGCTTCCTGCAGCGGATTCAAGTGGACGTAAATCGCATCCGCCCCCACCGCTTGGGCCAACGATTCCAGCGTGCGGGCATCCAGCTCGTCGCGCAGCTGAATGCCGCCGATGTTGCCGATGATCAAGGTCCGCGGCGCGACATCGCGCAGGTCAAAGCTCGCAACTTCTTCTGGACGTTCCAGCATCGGCCGCTGAGAACCGAGGCAGAATCCGACATTCGTTCGCTCCGCCGCTTCGGCCAGCATCCGGTTCACGCGTCCCGCTTCGGTCGTCCCGCCCGTCATCGCGCCAATCAGCAGCGGCGCCGCCAGGGTCTTGCCCAACAGCTGACAGCGCAAGTCGATGCGATTCAGGTCAAGTTCCGGTAGCGACAGCAACTCAAAACGATAGCGGTCAAGGCCGTTCCCAATGCCGGGCTGCTGGACCCGGCCGTCCAACGCGATGCGCAAGTGGTCGCCTTTGCGGTCGCCGAGCTGATCTGATTTTCGCGGAGCGTGCGCCATGGGGCGCCGATCGTGCAGCGTCTACCGCTTTCGGTCAACCAGCACTTGCCGGGTGAGACCCCATTCTGCCATGCTGACCCTGCCATGACGTCGCCTCTTCGCCGAACCCAGCCAGCCCCGCGTGTCCTCGTCGCTACCTCGCAGTCGTCTGCGGAGCTGGAGGCGGACGAGGTCATCAGCGACGATTTGGATGCGCTGCTCGATCCGAGTTTTCCAGCAAGTTCTGTGCCTTCGATTGTCGCCGCGCAAGCCGGCATGGCCTACTTCACACTTTTGCGCGACTTGGTGCGCCTGGGTGAAGCGGGCTTCGTCGTTCGCCTCGCAGTGCTGACCGAGTTGGCGAGTTCGGATCGCACGAAATGGGACGCGGAAGTGCTGTCACGGCATTTTTCCTGGCTGACGCCGGATGCGCGGTCGGCGGTGCTCAAGTCGCTGCGCAAAGGCGGCTGGCTGGAAGTGCTTGAAGGCTGCCACCGCCTGACGGAGCGCGGTGAAGCGCTCTACGCCGTGATCAGCCGCGTGCTGGGGATCCGGCCGGAAGAAGGCGATCTGGCGCTGGGCGTACTGAACGTGGAGCTGACGCGCGATCTCGGCCATGAGCAGGCGCCGGCCTTGCGTCATCTGCACCACAACTTGCGGCGGATCGTCGGAACGGCGGAGGAAGCAGCGCGGTCACACTCGGAAGTCCGTGTGATGGAAGCACAATCGCGGATTGAGCGCAATCTCGCGTGGGCACGGCGCGCGCGGACGTGCGTCGAGCGGCTGGATCTCGAGAACGATCAGGCGTACCGCGCGGCGCAGGACGTCGGCTCGGCGCTGTCGGAACTGCACCAGTGGCAGGCGGTGTTGCAGCGGGCGATTGGCGACTTGAGCCGCAAGCGCGTGCAGCTGGGCGCGACGGGCTTGTCGATGACCGACGTCACGACGTTCCTGATGCGCTGTGACCTGCAAACGCTCGCGGATTTCGGCGCGCCGATGGTCAGTCAGCCGGTCGCGCCGATGTTCCTGATCCTGGACAACGTGCTGTCGGAGGCGGAGTACGAATACGTGCAAGTGCCTCCGCGTCCTGATGATTTGTATGCGCTTGGTTGGGCCGATGGACCGCCGGACGAGTCGGCGGCGGGGCAGATGGACTTGCCGGAGTTTACCGCGCTCGACCGCTTCATCGCCGACATCCGCGGGCTGACCGAAAAAGGTGGTTCTCAGAAGCTCGCGAATTTCGTGCCGCGGCGCACGTGGGCGGAAAGTGCCTATCGCCTGTCGCTGCTGGCGTTGGGCGAGTCGATCGGCACGACCGATGGCACTGCGATCGCCGACGAAGAGCCAAACGCGATTGAGGCCATGGCGGCGCTCGCGAGTCGGCCGTTCGAAGTCGTGCTGACCGGCGACGGTTCCGACAAGGATCGCGTCTTCACGGATGCTGCCAGCGAAGTGTCGCGCGGCGTCATCCGCCTCAGATAGGCAAATCGCTCAGCCTACTTGCCACACTTGAACGACGGTGTGTGCAGGCATTCGCCGGTCGGAAACACGCACTTGTCATCCGTGCACGCGTCGCCGTCGTTGCAATCCTTGGTCAGCCCGCTGCAGATGCTATTGGTGCACAGCGTGTTGTAGGTGCAGGGATTGCCGTCGTCGCACGGGCCGCCGTCCGGGATCGGTACGTTGCTGCAGGCCGCGTTCTTGGGGTCACACGTGTCGGACGTGCACGGGTTGCCATCGTCACAGGTCTTCAGCGTGCCTTTGCAGGCGCCGTCGATGCAATTGTCAAAATTCGTGCAGACTTGGCCGTCGGAGCAGATCTGCGTCAAGTTGACGTGCTGGCAGCCGCCGGACCCCTCGCAGCTGTCCGCCGTGCACGCGTTGTCGTCGTCACAGAGGCCACCGCCCTTGCACGCGCCGAACGTGCACTTGTCGTCCGCCGTGCACGGGTTGCCGTCGTCGCACGTCGGGCCGCTCAGCGCCACGGTGTGACAGCCCAGCGTGCCGCTGCAGTCTTCCTGGGTGCAAGGGTTGCCGTCGTCGCAAGCGGAGCCAAAGGCGAAACACGAGCCGTCGGTGCAGCGGTAGGCTGTGCACGGATCGCCGTCGCTGCAGGACTGATTGGTCGGGGCGTGCACGCATCCCGTGATCGGATCGCACGCGTCGAGGGTGCACGCGTTGCCGTCTGAACACTGAACTGCCGAACCAATGCACGCGCCTTTGAAGCAGGCGTCGTGGAGCGTGCAGATGTCGTTGTCGTCGCAGACAAAGCCGTTGGGCCCGGGCTGGAGGCGGCACTTGCCGTCCGTGCACACGCCGACACCGCATGGCGTATCGGTCTGGCAATCGTTGTCGCCGGTACACGGTCTGCCTTCGATGGGGCTCGGCGGGGCGCTGTCCTGATCGTAGCTCGCCGCGTCACTGGCGTCGTGGTTCGCACCGTCCGCGCCATAACTGGTGTCCGCGCCGACACACGAGGTCAGAAGCGATGCGCAGGCCAAGCCGAGCGCCGCTGCGTGCCAGATTTCTCGTTGGGTCATTTGCGCGCTCACAGCATGCCTCCCAAACATAGCGTAGGCTGTTCCGCCACCCTCGTCGACGCGAGACTCACGAATCTAAATAATTGTGACGGAAATTCGAGTGCGGCAGGAACCAGGGACATTTGCGAAAAACTTGACCTGCCGGAAGCGATGGAATCCCGACGCGATCTTCACCACACGGCCAGATGATCTTCAACGACCCCAAACGACGCTGGAACCACAAGTGTTTCGCCTGACGGCAAGCGAATCGTCCCGGCAAAGTGGCCAAACGGCTGGACGAAACGGCTGCGGATGATGCCCAGATTGAGGTTCTGGCGGCGGGCGCCCAGCGGCGAAAACGCCAGTTCTACCTCTGGCCCTTGCACGTGCCACACCTCGGACGCTGGCGACGCCGGCAGCGCAAACGTCACGCCGCCCAATGGCTGCAGTTGGCCATCCAACCACAGGGCGTTTTCCGTGCTGGCGCCCGCCGCGTCATCGTACACGTGCGCGGACAAATTCAAGCCCAGGCGTCGACCATCCTTCAACCGCGTCGCACACGAAGCCCAATTCCAACGTGTCGTCCGCAACGCCGCCGATCGCGTCCAGTCGAGCGTGGCAAGGCCTTGGCGCGGCAGCGGCTGATCGTCAAATTTCATGTGTAGTTCTGCCAACATACCCGCGTCCTTGTGGGTATATGCCAGACGCTTGGGCGCGAGCGGAAAGACCAGTGCGAGTCCTTCCCCTTGCTCGATTTCCGCCGAACCGCGCAGCCATTTTCCATCCAACTTCAGCGCCAGTGTCGCGCGCCAGCCACGGGCAATCGCGGCGATCTCCAGGCGATTTTCCCCTCGGGTCCAGACTGTCGTACCGTGCACGGAACTCGGTGCGAACTGCAATCCCCACCCAAACGGCGCCAGCGCCTCCGTTTGCCACATGGCGCGGCTCCGGCGATCGACGACATAGCAGAACAAGTTGGCCGCGTAGCCAAGCTGCACGACTGCAAACGCCACGAAGTGCGTCTCGGTGTTCAGCGACAAATAGCTCCATTCTTTCAGGCGCCAACGCCCGCCGGGGGCCGTAACGTTCGGGTTTGCGATCGCGCCGGCAAAGCGGCCGATGTGCCTCTCAGTACCTTCGCAAATGCGACTGGGGGCCCGCAGCAGGTCGTCCATGGTGCCTCGCAATGGGCGGCGGTGTGCCCGCACGTTCACAGTTGGCCGCCGCGGCAAGCGCGGCCATCGCACCACATCCGGTGCGACCGCGTCATTCTGCCATAGCCGCGGAGTTCTGGGCACCTCACCTCAACGCTTGACGCGCGCCGTGCCACAGGGTACTCGCATCAGGTCGCGATCGCGCGATCGCGAGTTGACACTTCTGGTTTTGGAAAGAATATAAATTTCGTGAAGTTACAGTCAAAGTTGACAAAACTGGCGCAAGTTATCGGTCGGGTGCATCTTCAGCACATGAAGACGCCTTGCTTGTGCATCGCCGCACTGCTCCTGACCCTGCCCGTTCAGACCGCGCTGGCGGCAGATCCGCGCGCGTTGGCCGCGATCGCGCCGATGCAATGGGTCGAGCCGGACGCGGTCGAGTACACCCTGGCGCGCATCCGCGGACTGGGCGACCCGAAGGAGCAGCTCCGCGAAGTGGCAGAGGCCGGTTTGGAGCAGATGGCTTGCCGCGGCCTCATCGACTTTCGCGGCCTGACGGCGGTGCGCACCGGCGGTTTCGGCTACCGCGATCAATTTCGCGGACGCAGTTGGATGCGACCTGCGTTGGCGCGCGTGATCCTGCGGGCACACGAGGCGTTTCGCGCCGAACGCCCGACCAATTGGGTGACCGTCGCCGACGCGACCCAGCCTGGTTGCGGGCAACTCTCGTACGGGACGCTGGTGCGGATGGTGGAAGACGGCCAGTCGCCGGAAGCGCGGGCGACGGCGGGGCGGGTGGCCGGCTTGAATGCCGCAAGCCTGGACGATGACGGACCATCGGAAACCCAGCGGCTGCTGGCCAACATTCAGTTTCTCGTCGGCCAGTCGGGCGTTGCGGAAATGCACACGGCGGCAGATTTCCCGTTGGAACACGAGCGATTTCACACCCAAAACCAGTTGGTGCTGGTCGAACACCGCGTTCAGGCCCGGGGGCTGTCCGAGGACGGCGAGGGTCGCACTGTGCTTCGCGTCGCGACGCGGCGGTACGCGTTGCTGCCCAATCCGCCCAAGCCGCGCCAGCAAAAACGCCTGGTTGCCGCGATGGCGCGGACGGTGCAGAAGCTGTGGGCGGGAGGCCAGACGATTCGCAGCGAGCAGGTCAACGACTTTGATCCCGTGGTCGGACAGCGGCAGGTGTGGCTGGTGCACAAGGTGGATCAGAACGCCGGACTGCAAGTTACTGTGCTGACACATGAAATGCCGGGAGCGACATTGGATCCGGCACGCGCGATCGAAATCCGCTTGTCGCGCTGGCACGATCGCAAGCCCGGCAATGGCAATGGCGAAGTGCGGTGGCGGCCAACGGAAAATGGCTGGCAGCGTTGGCTGATGTTGAGCGAAGCGGGACACATGACGCACGCCGGCGGTCGCGACGCGGACATCAGCTACGTCACGGCGGACAACACCGAGCACCTGCGCGTTCGCTTGAATCACATCGACGTGATGGGCACCTGGCGCTGGTGGCAGCTGCTGGACGAGACGTCGCGCGCCGCCGGCACGCCGCTGGAACGGATTTTCATCGACGGCAAAGTGCGCACGCTGTTTGCACGGCGGCTGCCTGCGGACGCCAAAGCGACGCTGTTGTGGCAGGACATCGTGGCCGTTTCCCAGGGGCACGACGCGCATCACCACGTGCGGCTTGCGTCGGCACCCGCCGAGCGCGAAGGGGCCGCATTGGTCGATTTGTTTACACCCGTTGCGCCGATGGAAGATGCCGTCGGCGTCAGCATGCCCGGGGACTCATGGATTCGCGCCCAAGCGGTTTGCATGGCGCCTCTCGTCCCCGCGACCGCGCCGCCGGCGGCGTCGACCGCAGCCTCATCCCGGGCCCTCGCGTATCCCAGTCGCTGAGCGGGCGTTGGCTTCTGACAAGATGGCGCAGCTGTTCGGTTGCAGTCCCTTACGCGGGTCGGCCGTACTTCCGCTCGGCCCGCAGGCTCCACGCGCTTTCGAACACCGTCGCATCGCCGGCCCGTTCCGTCAGCTTGCCGGCGCGCCACAGCCCGACTTTTTCCAGCCACGCCTCGAATTCCGGCGCGGGACGCAGTCCATACAATTCGCGCACTTGCGCGTTGTCGTGGAAGCTCGTGGTGTTGTAGTTCAGCATCACGTCATCGCCCAGCGGAATGCCCATCAGGTAGTTACAACCAGCTGAAGCAAGAAGCATTTCCAGATTTTCCTGATCGTCCTGATCGGCATCGGCGTGGTTCGTGTAACACGCGTCGCAGCCCATTGAAATGCCCGAGAGCTTGCCCATGAAATGGTCTTCCAGACCGGCGCGGGTGATCTGTTTGCCGTTTTGCAGGTACTCGGGACCGATGAAGCCGACGACAGTGTTGACCAGGAACGGCGTGTAGCGGCGAGCCAGCGCGTACGCCCGAGCCTCCATCGTCGTCTGATCCGTGCCGTGATGCGCATTGGCGGACAGTGCGGTGCCTTGACCGGTCTCAAAATACATCACGTGCGGCCCTTCAGCCGTGCCTTCGCGCTTGGTCAGGTCGTAGGCCTCGTCGAGTAGCCCCACGGTGATGCCAAAGTTGCGATTCGCCTTTTCCGATCCGGCAATCGACTGAAAGCACAGGTCCACCGGCGCTTTCAGGCGGCGGATCGCCTCCATCTGAACGGTCACATGCGCCAACACGCAAACCTGGGTCGGAATCCGCAGCTGGCGCATCAAGTCCTTGACCGCGTGCAGGATCGCCGCGGTATTTTCCACGCTCTCCGTCGACGGATTGATGCCGATCACCGCATCGCCGTTGCCATAGCTCAGGCCTTCCTTGATCGCCGCGAGGATGCCGGGCACATCGTCGACGGGATGATTCGGCTGCAGGCGCGACGAGATACGGCCAGCCAGACCGATCGTGTTGTTGCAGCGCCGCACCTGGGCGATCTTCTTGCCGGCGACGACCAAATCCATCGTTGACATCAGCTTGGCGACCGCGCTGACCATCTCTGGCGTCAGACCCATTGAAATCGCGCGGATTTCGTCCGCTGTCGTCCGCCGGTCGAGAATCCACTCGCGCAGTTGCGCCACCGTCCAGCCGCTGATTTTCTGGTAAGTGCGGGCATCCAGATCGTCGACAACGACGCGCGTCACTTCGTCCAGTTCATACGCCACGGACGGGTGCTCGTAGAACTGCCGCAGCGGCATGTCCGCAATCACCCGCTTGGCCGCCACGCGCTCGCGGGTGTTGTGCGCCGCCAGCTCAGCCGCGCGATCGCCGGACTTCAGCTCGGACGCCTTGTTCAGCGCATCCTTGAGGCTTTTGAAGGTAAAGGAATCGCCGTGAACAGAGGCCGTCAGCTTCATGTCGCCAGTGTACGGTGCCAGCGCGCGTTGGGGAAGCCTGTCGATCGGGAGCAAATTTGCTCACCGGGAAGCGCGCACGTACGGTGTGTTTGGGAGTTGCGCATGAAGAAGCTCGATAACGTGCCAGAAGACGCCCTGCTTGGCGCTTTTCTGCAAGAGAAACGCCGGGATACTGGCGCGGTAGCAAAACCGCCGACGGCCAAAGCGCCGATCCAGCGATTGGCGCCAGCGCCGCCACCCGAAGATCCACGCCTGCTGGCCCTGCGCACGGAAAGCGCCGCGCAGCTTGCCCTGCTGCAGCAAGCGGAGGCAGAGCTGTTGATCTTGCGGCTACAGCACGCGGAAATGCAGGCCGTGCAGGAGCGGTTGGATCGCGAACGGCGGCTGGCGGACAAACGGGCGGCGGCGGCCGACGACCGCGTGCGGGCATTGGAATCGGTGCTGGCGGCAGCCGACAAGACCGCACTTTGGTCCGACCGTGGACTTTCCAGGACGGAAATCCTGCCGGCCTTTTCCTTGCTCGCGGTGGCTCAGCCTCAAGCGCTGTTTTCTGCGATCATGACGCTGGAACCGCAGCCACTGGCGCAATTGCTCAATGATCGTCTGGCTTTGGTCTGTCTGGCGGACGTCTGCCAGCCGCCGGGCGACGTCCTCGCGTTGCACGTGCCGCCGGAACGGTGCGAACTGTGTGGCGGATCGGATTTGCGTGCGGCCTATCGCGCATTCGCCCAGGCGACCGTGGCTGGACGCCTGCCGAGTGTCACGTTTGTTGGCGGTTCGCCGGCCTACCGGGAGACGCTGCGCTTGCTGCATCGCGAATTGAAACCTGAATTCACCCTCGACGTGGTCGCCAAAAAGCGCCCAGGTGAAGGCAAACGCGCGCAGGCAACGCGTGGCCTGATCGTGATCTGGGGCGGCAGCGAGGTCGACCACGACACGACGATCCACTACCGCGAATCCGGCGATCGCGTGCTGACGATGAACCATCGCGGGTTGTCGGGCCTGCTGCCCCGGCTGGTCGCGCAGTTGCAAAGAACTTGATTGGCTGCGCTATGCTCCCGGTAGACGGCCATCTCGCCGGGGAGTGTCTGATGTCCACCGCTGTCATTTACCGGCCGCTGCCGCAACTCGGGCGATTTCTCAACCAGTGCGGACCAACGCCGCTGGTGCCCGTTCAGTTGACCGACGATTCACCCCTGGTGTGGTGCAAGCTGGAGTTTCTCAACCCGTCCGGCTCGACCAAGGACCGCATCGCCCGCTACATGCTGGAAAAGGCGTGGCGGACCGGGGAGTTGCAGGAAGGCGGCACGGTTGTTGAGGCGTCTTCGGGCTCGACGTCGATCGCGCTCGCGCTGACCTGCGCGCAGATGGGGCTGCATTTCGTCGCGGTGATGCCCCAGGGCGTCAGCCACGAGCGCGTGCTCATGATCCGCGCATACGGTGCGGAGATCCTGTTCGTTTCCCAGGATGCCGGAATTCGCGGCGCGATCGAGATTGCGGAACGCTATGCCAAACAGCATGGCGCCCTGCACACCCGGCAGTTTGAAAATCCCGACAACGCGGAAGCCCACCGCTTGTGGACGGGCCAGGAAGTCCTGTCGCAGATTCCCCGCGGCATGGTGCACGCCGTCGTGAGCGGCGTCGGAACGGGCGGCACGATCGTCGGGCTGCACAGCGCTTTCATCCAGGCTGGCTGCCAAACGATTCCGGTGGCCGCGCGGCCGGTTCGCCTGTGCGGCGATGGCCAGCACCGGGAGCTCGAGTGCTGCAGCTTCTCCACGCGGGTGCCAGGGGTCGTCGACGGGATTTCCAAGCTCTACACCCACGCCGCGTTGCCCGGCTTGCGGGAAATCGATGTCGACGAAGAAGACGCGCTGCGAACAACCAGAGCATTGATTCGCAAAGGATTTCCAGTCGGACCTTCGACCGGCCTCAACTTCTGCGCTGCGGAACAGATTGCCCGTGAACTCGGCCCGCAAGCACAAGTGGTCACGGTTTTTGCCGACCGCATGGAACGCTACTTTTCAACCGAACTCTTCGCGGACGTGGTGGCTGTGGCGAGCTGAATGATCGGGCTCGCCGGCGTTGCGCCCACAGTCACCAGACGTAGATGCCGATGCCGACCCACGGAAAATACGCCACGGTCGCGTTCTGGCGGCCGGCATCGGGGTTGGCGTCGAGAATCATCCAGGCCAGTGCGAAGTCGATGCGCGCCTTGACCCGGTCCAACGCGACGAAGCCAGCCGGCGCGTCGCCCGACGGCAGCCAGCGCACACCGGTCGTCCACATGGTGTTGGAAACCGGATAGCGCGGCAGCACCTCGATGGCCGCCGACCAACTGTTGCTGAACACCTGCTCCACGCCGAAGAAGCTTTGGAATTGCAAGGGCAAGTGCGGCAAGTCGGTTCCGCCCGTGCACGGCATCATCGCCGCGCCGCTGCTCGTGCCCCCGGCCGCTGCGCCGCCGCACGCCGCGGTAAAATGCGCCGATTGTGGCAAGATCGCGTGGTTGTCCATGAGCCAGCCGCCAAGCGTGACCTGCGTGCCGGTGTTGAAATGTTTGCCTGCGGTCAGCGTGAACAGGTTGAACTGCGCGTTGGCGCCGGCAATGCCGACAAAGCCCGCGCCGCCCAAGCCGCCGCCGCCGATGCCGACGCCACCGCCGCCGCCGATCGCGGTGCCGAAGACGTCGAGCATGTCGTAGGAAATCGCGATGCCGGGTCGCGTGCGGGTCTCTTCCAGCGCCACGAACTTGACGCCGAGGTCGAAGACGCCGAACAGCGCGCCACCGCCGCCACCGCCAGCGACAAGGGCACCGGGCAAAGGCAGGGCGCCGCCGCCGATGGCCGGTATCGGCAGGCCGCCGAGCCACAGGTCGAGTTGCAAGCGGCGGGTGACGCCGTACGCCGCGCGCAGGAGCAACGCTTCATCGTCGCTGAGCACGAACGCGCCGTTGGGCACGGTGCGCGCCGTCGGCGTAAAGAACAGCCGCTCATCGGCGCCGCGTCGTGGATACCATTCGTCTTGTTGGACGACCATGGCTTTGCCCAATGCTTGGCCGAGATCCAAGCCCGCTTCGCCCGCCAAGTTGGCAGGTGAGCCAACCGCCTGCCAGCGCGAGGAGCCCAGCGTCGCGCCGCCATCCGGTCCACGCAACGTGGCTTCCACCGCCAGGAGGCCGCGCTCGGCGTCGCGAAAGCCGCCAAACGTCGCCAGTCCGCCAAGGATTTCATCGGTTGTCGTCGCTTCCGCCGCGACCGGTGTTTGTGCTTCGGCGATGTAGAGCTCCAACGTGTACGCCGGCTCCCCTTCATTCGCCATGCGCCAGCCCGCCCGTGGCAGCCCCACGCGCGCACCCGCCACGAGTTCCGCCGCCATGTCCGAACCCGGATCCGTCGCCACCACGCGCACGGCCTTCACGTCGTTGTACGGCGCCAAGGGCGCCACGCGCGTCTGCCGCACCGCGCCGGTCGCGCAGCCAAGCAGCAGAGAAATCACTGTCGCGAGAAGCAGATGCCGCATTCGCTGTCCTTACGCCGCCGATTCGCTCAGCTCCGATTCAATCACTTCGATGCGCAGGGCCAAATCCTCCCACTTCGCCATCGCCGCGTCGACCGCCGCCTGCAGCCCGGCTTGTTCAATCTGCAAGCTCCGCACGCGCTCGCCATCGGCGTATAGCTCCGGGTCCAACTGCAAGGTCGCGATGGCGGCCAGACGCGCCTCCGCTTGGGCGATCTCGGTCTCGGTCGCAGTCAGCCGTTCCCGCAGCGGCTTGGTGCGCCGGCCGAGTTCGTTGCGCCGCTCCGCTTCCTCGCGTTTGCGCGCCTTGTCGTCCAGCCGCGTCTCACCGGTGCCCAAGCCAGCGACCGGCGGCGCCGCCCGACCCGGCTCGCGATCCAGCACCATTTCGCCGCGCAAAAGGCGCTCGATCACCGCCGGATCACCGCCGCTCTTGCGGTACAGGTAGGCATCGTAATCTCCCGGATACAGAGTCGTTTTACCACCCGGTTGCACTTCCAACACGTGGGTCGCCACGGCGTTGATGAAATAGCGGTCGTGGCTCACCAGCACCGCCGTCCCCGGAAACGCCGCCAGCGCGTCTTCCAGCACTTCACGGCTGGTCAGGTCCAGGTGATTGGTTGGCTCGTCCAGCAGCAGCACATTCGGCTTGCGCAGCACCATCTTGGCCAGCGCCACGCGCGCTTTCTCGCCGCCCGACAGCACGCTGATTTTCTTGTCGACCATCTGTCCAGAAAAGCGCAACGAGCCCAGAAGTCCACGGACCGCCGAGATCGTCGCATCGGCGGACGCTGCCCGCCGCGCTTCGTCGATCACCGAACTGCCAGGGTCCAGCTGCTCCAGCTGGTGCTGGGCATAGTAGTCCGTCTTCACACCGGCGCCGTAGATCAGCTCGCCGCGCTGAATGTCCGTCACGCCCGCCAGAATCTTCAGCAGCGTCGACTTGCCTGCGCCGTTCGGCCCCACCAGCGCGACCTTGTCGCCGCGCCAAATCGTCGTGGTCAAGTCCGTGTAGACCACGTTGTCGCCCCACGCTTTGTCCACGTGCGACAGCCGAATGACTTCCTTGCCGGTTCGCGGCGGCTCGGCAAAGCGCAGCGTAATGCTGGCCACGTCGCCTTCCACATCGACGTTCTCCAGCTTTGCCAACATCTTCATGCGCGATTGCGCCTGCTTGGCCTTGCTGGCCTTGGCGCGAAAGCGATCGACAAAATGCTGCAAGTGCGCCCGCTGCTTGTCCACTTTCACTTTGGCGGCGTCCTGCTGTTCCAGCCGGAGCGCTTTGCCTTCCAGAAAATCCTCGTAGCCGCCAACGTGCTCGAACACGCCCTTCGGCGTCAGCTCCACGATGTGACTTGGCACGCGGTTCAGAAAATAGCGATCGTGGCTCACGGCGACGATGGCACCCTGGTACGCCTCGAGGAACGTTTCAAACCACGCCAGCGACTCAAAATCCAGGTGATTGGTCGGCTCGTCCAGCAGCAGCAAGTCGGGGGACAGGACCAGGAGCCGTGCCAGCGCCGCACGCATCCGCCAGCCACCGGACAGCGCGCCGGCGGGCAGCTCGGCTTGTTCCCGGGTAAAGCCCAGACCGCCCAGCGCTTGTTGCGCGCGCACCGGCACGTCCTCGCCGCCGAGACGCTCAAATCGCGTTTGCGCCGCGTCCAGATCCGCCAGCGCCTGTTCGGACTGCCCATAGGCGTGGTCGTTCGCCATGCGCTCGTGGAGGCGCGTCAGTGCGTCCTGCGCTTGCAGCCAACCCGGCATGCCGGACAGCACGGTCTGGAGCACCGAGCCTTCGCCGAACTCCTCCATTTCCTGCGCCAGAAAACCGATGGTGTACTGCTTGGGCCGCACGATGCCACCCGAATCTGCTGGCAGTTCGCCCGCCAGAATCCGCAGCAGCGTTGTCTTGCCGGCGCCATTCGGCCCGACCAAGCCATAGCAACATTTTGGCTTGATCTGCCACTGGATGTTGGCAAAAAGTGCCTGACGGCCAAAGGACTTGGCGATGCTCTGGAGCTGAAGCATGGGATATTTTTACGGCTTTTGCGGGACGCCCGGCGAATTGGCCGGGCAACTGCCCGTCGACTGCAGGCAATGGTTGCGCGGTGTGAGCGTCTCGGTCGAGACGAAGTTGTCCTTGTTGCTGTTGGTATCCCAGCCGGCACCGGCATAATACCACGGCGAGAGGAGCGAAATGACGTCGTCGGCCATCAGACCCGGCGCAGGCAGCCGCTTGATCGCGCACGGCTGCGTGTTGTCCGGGCAACCGGGCGCGCCTGAGCCTTCGCCATACGCCCACATGAACGGATCGGGGCCCCAGCTCACGCGATCCAGCACCGTCGCCTGACCCGCGGCGTCGTAGCGAAGCAACCGCAATGTGCCGGTATCCGGGTAGAGGCCCCACGTCAGCCCCGCGACGAAGTCCGGTCCAGGCAGCTTGCCGTCGTAGGTGCTCGGCGCGATGAGGAAATAGGAATGGGCGTGGACGATGCCGGTCAGCGGCTTCTTGTTCACGTCGGAATCCGTGGCGTTGAGCAAGGTGCCGACCGTCGTGTAGCGGAACTTGATGTACAGGTTGTCCAGCACAATGTCCTGGTTGCTGCGGTTGTAGAGCACGATGTACTCGTTCGCCGCGCTGTTCAGGCTGCCGCCGCCTGGCGTGGTCGAATTGGCGCCTTGCGGGCTAATCTCTGCGAACACCAAGCCGGTCGCGTCGCATGCCGGCGTGGCGAGCGCGACGTCGCAGGAGTAGCCGCCGCCGGATGTTGAACCTTGCGTGTTGCAACTGCCGCCGCACGTGGGGTCCGCGCACGTGCCGCCGGTGGTGCCGGTGAAAGGACAGACGGAGCCAAATGCGCACGTGCCGCCGCATGCGGGTTCAAATTGCCCCGATGCCTTCGACTGCGCGCCGGGAACGTCCTGGTCGATCCAATCCTTGTCATCGCTGCCCGTGTCCTGACCGTTGCCGGCCAGACAATGGCCGCCACCGGGTTTCAGGTCGGCCGCGTAATCAAACTGCGCCGACCGACGTTCCAGCGAGTCGCCTGGCGTCACGGCGGTGCCCACCTTGTAGGAAGCGTTGGTGCAATTGCTGAACGACAGCGCGCTGCCCCAGCCGACGGTGTCGATTTCCGAATCGGTGCGCGGATCCCACAGGCGCAGGGCGCTGCCGGCCGGATCGAGCCCCAACGAACCCCAAACGAGGGCATCGACACCACCAGACGTCGCGGCATAGGCGGCTGTGCCAATGGCGAAGTAGCGGTGCGGAGGCAACGTCACGGCAGCGGGCACCTGAAAGAGCACGGTCCACGGATCGCCGCATGCCGCGCTCGCCGACTTGAACTGGACGACGTATCCGGACATGTCGATCGCCTGGCTCGCGGCGTTGTACAACTCGATGAACTGCGCGTTGCTGTTGCTGGCGGCACCGGGCAGGATTTCCGAAAACAGCAAGCCCGGCACGTTCACGTTGCACATTTGCTCGGCGCACGTCTTGCCGCTGCCACAGCCGATCGCGCACTTGGTGTCCGCGACGCAGGCCTCTGCAGCGGGCGTGTAATTGCAGGTTTGCAGTGGAAGCTCCGGACAATTGCCGCCGCACGCCGGCTCGTACACACCGGAAAGATGCGTCTGTGGATCCGCGGTCAGACGGATGACATAGTTGTCGTTCGGCATCGCGCCGCCGGTGTAGTCGTTGCCCGCCAGCCACTCCTTGTGGTGGTAGGCCATGCTGTCCGCCGTGCTCGTGGCTGCCGCGCGGCGCTCCAGCGATGAGGCCGACGCACTGCCCAAGCTGACCGGCGTCACGTCGACGCCCATGTCGGTGCAGCCGCCCGCATCCAGACACAAACGATCGTGCACCAAGCCGTTCACCGTGTCGCGCAAGCGCAGTTGCCCGACTGTGATCGTCACCGGCTGGTTGGCGACGGTAATTGGCACGCCGTTCGTGTCGACCTGCGCCGCGTGCTTGAAGTCCAGCGTCGGAGCGACGACATCGGCCGCGTTGCCGCCGATCACCGTCGCGCTGTGGGCCAGGAGCAGGTAGCCGTGCGCGCTGATCGCGCCCGCTGTGCCAGTGTCCGTCAGCGTGGTCCAGCCAACACCCGGTGCGGGATTGGCCTCCGCCACTTCGATGGCGTAGCTTGGAATGGCCACGTCATTCGCGGTGGGATTGTGAATTTCGATCCAGTCATCGCTCGGGTCGTTGGCGACGCCGAGGTAGAGCTCGCTGATGAGGATCGGCTTGCTCGAGAACACGCAGGCCGGCACGAGGTCGTTGTTGCACTTGGCCAGGGGGCCGCAGTTGCCGTTCGGATCGTTGGTGTGGGTCGGGCCAGTTTTGGGATCGCATCCGTCCAGCGTGCACGGATTGCCGTCGTCGTAGGGAATCAACTTGCCGGCGCAGGTGCTGCTGACGCAAACGTCGTTGTTCGTGCAGGGGTTGCCGTCGTCGCACAGGTACGCGCCCAACGCGGAGTGGATGCAGGTGCCGGGTTGCGTCAACGGGTCGATGTTCGATGACCAGCAGGAGTCGGCCGTACAGGTGTTGCCGTCGTCGCAGTTTTTGGCGACGCCGCCCTGACAGACGCCGTCGGCGCAGGTTTGGCTGATCACGCACATGTCGCCGCCCTGGCACGGATTCGTGTTGGTCTTCTGCACGCAAGCGTATTTTTGCGTCAACGGGTCAACCGTCGTGCTCGTCGGGTCACACGTGCCGGTGTAGCAGCCGCCGACGTTGGGCACTTTGCAGTCCTTGGGCTTGCCCGATACGCATTTGCCAAAGATGCAGCTGTCCTGGCCGACGTTGGTGGAGCCATCGGCAGGGACTTTCGTGTCTTCGCCGGTGCAGGGGTTGTTGTCGGTGCACGCCGTTCCGTTGATCACGGGCCCGGATTTGCAGCCGGTCTTGGGGTCACAGGAGTCGAGCGTGCACGGGTTGCCGTCGTCGCAAACCTTGGGTGTGCCGCCGCAGACTCCGCCAGTGCACTGCGGCGTCAACTGACACACGTCGCTGAGTTTGCACGCTGTCCCGTCAT
The DNA here is from genome assembly GCA_903924465.1 of uncultured Myxococcales bacterium. Taxonomy (GTDB): domain Bacteria; phylum Myxococcota_A; class UBA9042; order UBA9042; family UBA9042; genus CAIYBN01. The sequence continues at coordinate 50,660 of CAIYBN010000038.1, forward strand.
CGACCGGCGTATGCACGGAGCAGCCGTCGGTGCCCAGTTTGGGGTCGCACGCGTTGTCGGTCGTGCAGTCGTTGCCGTCGTCGCACTTGTTGGTCGGGCCGCTGCAAACGCCGGCCGAACAGGTGTCGTTGCTGGTGCACCAATTGCCGTCAGAACACACCGTTCCATTGGGCATGTTGGGCTTCGCGCATGTACCCTTGGCCGGGTCGCATGCGTACGTGTGGCACGGCAGCTTGACCTCGGACGCGCACGGATCGACCGGCGGCGTTCCGGAGAAGATGCAGGTGTGCGTTTGCGTGGCGCAAACGTGCGGCGCTTGGCATTTGTTCGTGTTGAAACTGACGCAGTCCGAATCCAGCGCGCAGTTGCAGTACGGCTTATTGGTCGAGGGGTCGATGGCGTTGCCCACGCACTTGCCCAGCGTGCACTTGTCCACTGGCGTGCAACTGTCGTTGTCATCGCACTTTGCGCCGTTGAACGGGTGCATGCAGCCGACGGCCGAGTCGCAGTAGTCCGTGGTGCACACATTGGCGTCGTCACACACCGTCATGCTCGTTTTTGCGCATTTGCCATAGCCGTCGCAGTGGTCGCCCGTGGTGCAGACGTTGCCGTCGTTGCAGGTCGTGCCAGCGGCGGTGAACACGTAGTCGCATTGGCCCGTGTCTGGGTTGCACGTGTTGGTTCTGCACGTCCCGTTGCCGAGCGTCGAACATTTCACGATCGTCGCCGGGTCGACCACGCACGTGTTCGAGCTGCTGCAGTGGTAGGTCCCCAAACAATTGCTGTTGAAACTCGCGCAGTCTGCGTCCACGACACAGCCACAGGCCGTTGGATTGAGCGCGCCGGTCGTGCACGATCCCCCGGCGCAGACGCCGCCCATGGTGCAGGGGTTGTGATCGTCGCACGGGACGGTGTTGGCAGTGAACGTGCACCCCTTGCTGTTCGTGGAAACGCAGGCGTCATCGGTGCAGTCATTGCCGTCGTTGCAGACGACCGGCGTCGAGGCGCAGACGCCATCGGTGCACAAGTCCGGGAATGTACAGACATCGCCATCCGTGCAGTGGATCGTGTTGGGGCGATTGGCCGGCGCGCACTTGCCGGTCGTCGGGTCGCACGTGTTCACCTGGCATTGCAGGTTCAAGTTGGTGCACGGTGGCGTGACCGTAGTCGGGTCGAGCACGCAGAGGTTGTTGGTGCAAATGTGCTTGCCCAGGCAGAGGTTGGCGCTGTCCTGCACCGCGCAATCCGCGTCGACTTGGCACGCGCAAACATTCACAGTGCCCGGAATACACGCGACACCCGAGCACTTGTCGCCAACGGTGCAGGGATCGCCGTCGGCGTCGCACGGCGTGCCGGGTATGTTCGATTCGGACTTGCAGCCCCCGTTCGCCGTCAGCGCCTCGACGCAAGAATTGAGGGTGCAGGGATTTCCGTCCTCGCAATCCTTCGGTGTGCCCTTGCAGGTACCAGCGGTGCAGGCGTCGTTCACGGTGCACTTTTTGCCGTCATCGCAGAGGCTGCCGTCTGGCGCGGCGCCGCTGGCCATGCAGAGACCACTGGCGGCGCCCGGTTCCACGAGGCACAGGAACTTTGGCGCGCATGAACTGGCAGCCACGACGCCGCAGTCCGCGTCCACTTTGCAGGAGATGCCCGCGTCCACTTCGACTTCCGCATCCTGCGCATCGGTGTCCGTGTCGTCCGCATCCACGCCCGCATCCACGTCGTCGGCAGCGTCGGTCAGGTCGGTTGCATCGTCGATGTCGTCCTGAATGTCTTCATCCGTCGGCTCGTCCTGCTCATCCGGACCCGTGTCGACTTCCTTCGCGTCCTTGCCTTTGACGTCGTGCACATCGAGCTTGACGTCATGCACGTCGACAATGTCCTGCACGTCATCTTGCACGTCCGGTTCATCGGTCGTTTGGTCGGTGTCGTCCTCGATGATCGGATCCTCTTGCGCCGTATCCGCAGTCTTCTTGCCAAAGAGCGCCGACAGCTGCGAACAGCCCGTGCCCGCCAGCAGCAGCGCGATCATCCCAGAACTACACAGCAAACGAAAAAGTGGCGAAGGAGATGGCCGCATCGTGTCGCTCCGGGTTCTCACAGAGAGTCCAACCCGCGTTAGAATACCGGGTAGCCTGCCCTTGCGGCAAGGAGATTGCCCGGCTTGCGTCGAAACAGGCTGCGCCCGGCAAGTCGTCCGGCCGCGAAGACATGGAGCGGCAAGCACGAAGTGCGTGGGGCGGCGCGGCAGGAGGTGCGGAACGTCGCTTGCGTCGAAACAAGCTGCGCCCTACCCTATGCGACCGCCCGCGGCTCGGGCCAGGACCAAACGATGTGGCAGAAGTGGATCGCCAAGGCTTTTGGCACCAAAAATGATCGTGAATTGAAAAAGATCCGGCCACTGGTCGAGCAAATCAACTTGTTGGAGAGCGCCATTCAGGCGCTGGACGACGACGGATTGCGCGGCAAGACCGCTGAATTCAAGGCGAAATTGGCCAACGGCGCGACGCTGGACGACATTCTGCCGGAAGCGTTCGCGGTCACGCGCGAAGCGGCCAAACGGCGACTGGGCCAACGTCACTACGACGTGCAGCTCATCGGCGGCATCGCCTTGCACAAGGGCATGATCGCGGAAATGCGCACTGGTGAAGGCAAAACGCTGGTTGCGACGTTGCCCGCGTACCTGAATGCGCTCGCGGGACGCGGCACGCACGTGGTGACCGTCAACGATTATCTGGCACAGCGCGACTGCGAGTGGATGAGCCAAGTCTACAATTACCTGGGCCTGACCACCGGCGTGGTGACGACGTCGACGCCCAACGGCTGGCAGCGCCAGCAGGCGTACCGCGCGGACATTACCTACGGCCAGAACAACGAGCTCGGCTTTGATTATCTCCGCGACAACATGAAGTTTTCGCTGGACCAGTACGTGCACCGCTATCTGCCCAACGCGACCGGCAAGGCGAACGAGAAGTTGCTGCCGTATGCGATCGTCGACGAAGTGGACTCGATCCTGATCGACGAAGCGCGCACGCCGCTCATCATTTCCGGCAACACGGACGACAGTCCCGAGCCGTACATGAAGGCGAATGTCGTCGTGCAGCTGCTCAAGCGCGATCTGGACTACGCCATCGACGAAAAAGCGCACTCGGTGACGCTGACGGAAAGCGGCGTGGATCGCGTGGAAGCGCGGCTGAAAGTCGGCAATTTGTACGACGCCGAGAACATGCCGTGGCTGCACTTCATCAACGCGGCGCTCAAGGCGCACACGCTGTACCGCAACGGCGTGAACTACCTGATTGAAGACGGCAAAGTCATCATCATCGACGAGCATACGGGCCGCAAAATGCCGGGCCGGCGTTGGTCGGATGGCATTCACCAGTCGATCGAGGCCAAGGAAGGCGTGCAGATCCAGCAGGAGACGCAGACGCTGGCGACGGTGACTTTCCAGAATTATTTCCGCATGTACGAAAAGCTGTGCGGCATGACCGGCACGGCGGAAACGGAAGCGGAGGAATTCGGCAAGATCTACAACCTGGACGTGCTGGTCATTCCGACCAACAAGCCGCGCAAGCGCACCGACCACGACGACGTGATCTACAAGACCGAGCGCGCCAAGTTCAAGTCGGTGATCGGCGACATTGCCCAAGCCAACGAGAAGGGCCAGCCGGTGCTCGTGGGCACGATTTCCGTCGAAAAGAGCGAGTTTTTGAGCGATTTGCTGACCGAGCGCGGCATCGAACACAATGTGCTGAATGCCAAGCAGCACGCCCGCGAGGCAGAGATCGTGGCGCAGGCGGGCCGCTTCAAGGCGGTGACGATCTCGACCAACATGGCCGGTCGCGGTACGGATATTTTGCTCGGCGGCAATCCAGAACTGCTGGCACGGCAAGATGTTTTTGGCCCGGGCAAGGTGCATGAGCACTTTGACGAGACCAATCCGGAATATCTCGCCGGCCTGGAACGCTACCGCGGTGAGTGCGCGGATGAAAAGCAGCAGGTGCTCGGCGCGGGCGGCTTGTACATCATCGGCACGGAGCGGCACGAAAGTCGGCGGATTGACAACCAATTGCGTGGTCGTGCCGGTCGTCAGGGCGATCCGGGCGAGAGCAAGTTCTACCTCTCGCTGGACGACGACCTGATGCGCGTGTTTGGCGGCGATCGCGTCCGCAAGATCATGGAATGGCTGAAGATTCCCGAAGACGAGCCGATCGTCGACCGGATGGTATCGAAGGCGATTGAAGGCGCGCAGAAACGCGTGGAAGGCCAGCACTTTGACGCCCGCAAGAGCGTGCTGGAATACGACGACGTGATGAACCTGCAGCGCAAGGCGATCTACGCGCTCAGGCGGCGGACGCTGGCGGTGGACAACACCCAGGCGCTGGTCAACGACGGGATTGCCAACGTCGTGCTGACGCTGGTGGACAAGTTCTGCCCGCAAGGCCAGAACCCGCTGGATTGGAACCTGGAGCCGCTGGAAGACGCGGTGTTTCAGCTGACGAACCTCGATTTGGATCTGGGCGAAGTGCAGCGCAACTACGACGCACTGGTGCGTTCGCTGTCGGCTACCCTGAAAGACGAGTTCACGGAGCGGCGGGACGCGCAGATCAGCCGGATCGCCGACAGCATGACGCCGGAGCGCGGCGACGAGGATGACGAGAAGCAGGAAGTCGTGGACGAAACGGCGCTTGCGGCCACCGCCGAGAAAGAGTGGATCGTCGTCGAGCGGCAGCTGTACCTCGAGCAAATCGACACGCACTGGCGCGAACACCTGAAAATCATGGACGGTCTGAAGGAAGGCGTGTATCTGGAAGCGTATGCCCAGAAAGACCCGAAGCTGATTTACAAGAAAGAGGGTTACGAGCTGTTTCGCCAGATGATCGAGCGGATTGAGGCGGATCTGACGCGCGCGCTGTTCCACGTGGAAGTGCAGGGGCGCCGGGAAATCGATCGGATGGCGGCGGAAGCGGAGGCCAAGCGCGTGCGTGCGGCCAAAGCGATGCGCGAGCAACACGACGTGGAGAGCCTGCACGACGAGGCGACCCACGTGGGCGCGAAGCCGGCAGCGGCCGATCAGGCGCGGATGCAGGCGTTGGCGGCACGAAACCAGCAGCGGGCGCTTCAGGCGGCGCAGCAGCCGCAGTCGGAGGTGCCAGAAGGCGACGCGTTGCCTGAAGCACTGTCGCAGCCCGAGCAGCCGCAGAAAGTGGAAACGTACCGGCGCGAACGGCCGAAGATCGGTCGCAATGATCCGTGCTGGTGTGGCAGCGGCAAGAAGTACAAGAAGTGCCATGGGGTGAACGAGGAAGACGTCGGACCACCGGCCTGACGTCACTTCGCATGCCCGTTCGGTCACTTTCCAGAGGCATGTCATGGCGCTGCGTTCCATCGACCTTTCAGAACCGTTGACCCTTGGCACGGCCCTCGCGATCGCCCAACGGCAGGCGTTGCCGCGGCTCGGTGAGGTCGGCCGCGCACGTGTGGCGCGCGCCCGCGCGGTCGTGGACGCCTTCCTGCGCGAGCACGACGTGCCGCGCTACGGCATCAACACTGGATTTGGCGCGCTCGCAGAAGTTGTGATTCCGATTGATCAAGTTGAAGCCCTGCAGGTCAATTTGCTGCGCTCGCACGCGGTTGGCGTCGGCGCGCCACTGGATGCAGAGATCGTGCGCGCCGTGGTGTTGCTGCGTGCAGCGGTGTTGGCCAAAGGTCATTCCGGTGTTCGCCCGGCACTCATCGACGCGCTCTGCGCGCTGCTGGAACACGACGTACTGCCCGTGCTGCCGTGCCAAGGCTCGGTGGGCGCGTCCGGCGATCTGGCGCCGTTGGCGCATCTGGCGCTCGTGCTGATCGGTGAAGGCGAGGCGGTTTTTCACGGCGAACAGTTGGCGGGTGCCGAAGCCTTGCGGCGTGCCGGGCTGCAGCCGATCAAGCTGGGCGGCAAGGAAGGTCTGTCGCTCATCAACGGCACGCAGGTGATGACGGCGATTGGCCTGTTGGCGTGGTCACGTGCGCAGAACTTGCTGAAAACAGCGGATATTGTCGGCGCGATGACCGTCGAGGCGCAGTTGGGCTCGGTGCGCGCTTTTGACCCGCGCATCGTGGCGGTTCGACCCTATCCAGGCGCGATCGAGACGGCACAGAACCTGCGTGAACTGTGCCACGGCAGCCCACTCATCGCTTCGCACGCCGGTCCGGACTGCCACAAGGTGCAGGATCCCTATTCGTTGCGTTGCATGCCACAAGTGCACGGCGCGGTGCGCGACGCCATCGCGTTCCTGCGGCGCACGTTGGAGATCGAGATCAACGCGGTGACGGACAATCCCCTGATTTTTCCAGATGAATCAGATGACGCAGCGAGTTCCGTGATTCTTTCCGGTGGCAATTTCCACGGCCAGCCGGTTTCGCACGCCTGTGACACCGCGCGCTCGGCGCTCACGTCGCTGGCGTCGATGGCGGAGCGACGCATCGAGCAACTGGTCAATCCGGCGCTGTCCTCCGGCCTGCCAGCCTTCCTCGCGCGCAGCTCGGGCCTGAACTCCGGTTTCATGATCGCCCAGGTCACGGCGGCGGCGCTGGTCAGCGAATGCAAGGGCTTGTCGATGCCCGCGTCCGTGGACAGCATCCCGTCGTCGGCCAACCGCGAGGATCACGTCAGCATGGGGCCGATTGCCGCGCGGCGGCTGACCGATGTCGTGGAAGCGGCCGAACGCGTGTGCGCCATCGAACTGCTGTGTGCCGGCCAAGGTCTGGACCTGCGCGCGCCGTTGGGGCCGGGCGTAGGCACGCGTGCGGCGTGGGTGCGACTGCGACAGGAGGTGGCGCCGCTGGGCGACGACCGCGTCCTGTACCCCGACTTGGCAGCTGCCACGCGGCTGGTGCGATCCGGCGCGATTGTCCAAGCCGTGGAAGCCGCGCTGGGCCACGCACTGAACTAGCCGCTGGAGCGTTTCATGACCTGGTGGCCCTTGCCCGCGCCGCTAGTGCTGGCGTCGACATCAAAGTACCGACAAGCGCAATTGCAGCGTCTCGGTGTGGCGTTCACGGCGTTTGCGCCACCCTACGACGAGCAACCGGTTGCCGGGCTGGATGCGCGTCAGCTGATTGCGTTTCACGCCTGCCAGAAAGCCTTGGCCGTACGTGCCGCGCATCCCGACAAGACCGCGTGGATTCTGGCGGCTGATCAGGGTGTTGTGCTTCAGAGCGCCGACGGGCTGCGCCTATTGGGCAAGCCGAATACGGTGGAGAATGCCGTGGCCCAGCTGCTGCAGTTGTCCGGGCAAACGCACGAATTGCGCACGCACGTCGTGCTGGATGTGCCTGGCCGGCAGTGGCAGGAGACGTCGGTCGCTCAAGTGCGCGTGCGGCCGCTCACCCGTGCGGAGGCGGAGGCGTACGTGACCCGCGATGCGCCGCTCGATTGCGCTGGAAGCTATCGCATTGAAGCGGCGGGGCCGTGGCTGTTTGACGGCATCGAGACCGACGATCCGACGTCGATTGAAGGGCTACCGCTCATTGCCGTGGCACGATTGCTGCGCCATGCGGAAGGGGGCCGGACAAGTTGACGAGAACGGCCACGTGCGCGCTCACCGCCGCCAGATTCGCCTTGCAAACCCTTTGGCCGATGCTAACCTCGTCAGATGCACATTCCTGCATTGCCGCTGCTTTCACCGATCACACCGCACATGCCGCACAACGGCGTGGTGCTGCGGAACGTCCGGCTGAACGACGAACAGTGGCTCCAGCTGGATTTTGAGGACGACACCGCGTCAGCCACACCGTTTGCGGTGCGCATGACGCGTGCGCTCGCCGGCCAGCGCTGTTTTGTCGCCGCCGGACCGTTCCAGCTCACGCTCGACATTGGCGGCAAACCGGCCGCACACATCGCCCGATTCACCAAGGAACTGGCAGGGATCATCGCGCGCAACAGCCGTCGCCAATCGCCGCAGACACTCGCCGCTCTGTTCGACCGGGTGAATCCCTACTTGGTCCGCGTCGGCTCGATCCCGGGGGAAAAACGCGTCGACTTGCTCGTCGGCCACATGTGCAACGAACGCTGCGTGTTCTGCACGGATGTGAACCAACGCAGCCGCAAACGACTGCAGCCCGCGGCGGTCTGGAACGAACAATTGCGCGAGATGCGGGAGAAGGGCGCAGAGCACGTGCTTTTTGTCGGCAACGAACCGACCTTGCGCAACGATCTGCCGGAGATGATCGCGTACGCAAAGTCGGTGGGCTATCGCGACATCGAGCTCTCGACCAACGGCGTGCGTCTCTCGGATCGAGCCTATTTTCAAGAGCTTCTCGACGCAGGCATGACGAGCTTGTCGCTGTCGATCCACGGTTATGACGAGGCGTCCGAGGGCATCAACACCGGACGGCCCGATTTGGTGAAACGGCGGCGGCAATGCTTGGAGAACTTTGCCGCGCTTGTGGGCGATCATGCGGCGCAAACAACGCGCGGTGTGTACTTGACGACCGTGACCATCTTGACGCGCTACAATCTGGAACACCTCGCACGAATCGTCGCTTATCTGGACCAGTTCCATTGTATGTACATGAAGTTCTGCTATCCGTGGATCCTCGGGAGCGCAGCCGACAACTTCGCCCAGGTCGTCCCGAGCTATGTGGACGTCGTACACGCACTTGAGCCCATTCGTGCGCGTCTGGAGGATCCCTATCAGGGCATCCATGTTGCGAACCTGCCGCCCTGCATACCGACAGGCTGGACTTCCGACCGTCAGGACCGCAAGCGCATCATCCTGCCGATCGGGCCGTCCGATACTGGCGGGACGCAGCTAATGCCGCGGACCAAGGTCGTTCCAATGGATCCGACCCTCGTCCACGCGCCGGTGTGTGCAACCTGCGTGATGAAGACCATGTGCAATGGCGTGTCTGCGCGGTATCTGGAGCACTATGGCAGCGCGGGCTTGGCGCCGATTCTCGCGTAGCGCTCCGCCGACGCGCGGCTCAGTTTGCCTTCCACGTCACCGTGTAGCCACCGCACATCGACGCGGCCGCAGCGTTCTTGGGGAATACCTGGATCGTCACGGTGCCGCCGTCGTCGCCCATGCCGAGGAAGCTGCACGTGTTGTTGAGCCGCACGTGTTCGCTGGCGGTTCCGCTGTTGCTGGAGCAGCAGCCCGACTCGCCGTTGGGACCGCTCGCAGCGTAGGTGCCAGCGTCGCACGCGACCACGCCGCTGCCGCTTTTGCCGCCCGTGCAGCGGAACCAGGCGCACAAGTCGTAATCCGCGGCGAGGCCGGTGATGCCGACGTCGGGGTAGATGGAACAACCGGTGAGGTCGCTCGCCGTGAAGTGGTAGTAGTCGACATCCTGAGCCGGACTGATGCTCGCGCTCAGCGTGCTTGAGCCGGCGCAGTCACTCTTGTCTGTGATCGCGGTGCCATCAGGGGTGTTGTTGTTCTCATACTGGTCGAAAATGCCTTGGCCTTTGCATGCCCCGCCGACGCACTTGTCGGACTGCGTGCAAGCGGAATTGTCGTTGCACGCGCCGCCGTCGGGTGTCGGCGCGATCTGGCATTTGCCTCCCGCGCAATAGCTGAGGTTGCACGGGTCGCCGGTGGGCGCACAGGAGATTTCTGTTCCCGTGCATTTGCCGGCGCCGTCGCAGTGGTCATTCAAAGTGCACGAGTCGCCATCGCTGCACGCTGCGGTCGTTGGAAAGGAACTCAAGATGCAGCCCGTGGTCGCGGGATCGCACACGCCGTTCGCGCAGGCACCCGACAGGTTGCTGCAGTTCACGACGGTGCCGACGCACAGGCCGTTGGCGCATTGGTCATTGAAAGTGCAGCCGTTGCCATCGTCGCAGGCCACGCTGCCGACCTTGGGCGTCGCGATGCAGGCACCGTCCTTGCACGAGCCCGCGCCACACACGCTGTTCAGGCCGCTGCAATCGAGGACCGTGCCCGCGCACTTGTTGCCCGCGCAGGCGTCGTTCACCGTGCACGGGTTGCCGTCATCGCAGGTGCCGACTTTGGGCACCGCGCTGCACGTGCCGCCGACGCAGGTCCCGGTCGCACAGACCGCGTCGAACGGGCTGCAGTCCTTGGGCGTGCCGATGCACTGGCCGGCGGAGCAGTGGTCGGATGCGGTGCAGACATCGCCGTCGTCGCACGGGCCGGACTTGGGTGTGATGACGCACGCGCCGCTGGCCTTGTCGCACGCGGCCGTGCCGCAGGTGGAGCTGAGCGAAGCGCAGTCCTTGGGGCCCCCGCCCTGACAAATGCCGCCGCTGCACGTCTCGCCGACGGTGCACAGGTTGCCATCCTCGCAGGGCTTGCCCGGAGCGGCGCTGAAGCCGACCTGGCTCGTGGCGGGAATGCACTGCTGGCATGGGTCGGTCGGGCTGCTTTGGCCGTCCGCATAGCAGACGCCGGCGATTTCGCATTTGCCTGAAGCGATCGTGTGGCCACAGCCGCCCTGCTTGGTACAGATGTCGACGGTGCATGGGTCGCCGTCGTCGGGGCAACTCTGTCCGGTCAACGACGCCAAGTGAACACAAACGCCGTTCTGGCAAGTGTCGCTCGTGCACGGCAAGCCGTCGTCGGCGCATGTGGCGCCGATCGCCTTCGCTGGGTGCTGGCAGGTGCCGGTCTGGCACACATCGTCCGTGCAGGGCTTGCCATCGTCGGCGCACGGACTGCCGGACACAAGCGCGGGATGGGTGCACTGTCCGCCAGCGCACAAGTCGTTCGTGCAGGCGACGCCGTCGTCGGCACAAGCTGTTTCCGTTGCTGCGGCCGGGTGCTGACAGGCGCCCGCCTTGCACAGGTCGTCGGTACAGACGTTGTTGTCGTCCGCGCACGTCACGTCTCCCGCGACCGGGACGTGCGCGCACGCGCTGGCCTTGCAGATATCCTGCGTGCAAAGGTTGTTGTCATCGGCGCACGCCGGATCAAAGGGGTCGTCGGTGTGCATGCAGACGCCCGCCAGACAGCCGTCCAGCGTGCAGGCGTTGCCGTCGTCCTGGCAGGTTGCGCCGTCGCCCAGCGGCGTGTGTCCGCAAGCGCCCGCCAGGCACACATCAACCGTGCAGGAGTTGCCGTCGTCCGTGCAGGCCTCACCGTTGTTCGTATGCGTGCAGCCACCCGCGGTGTCGCAGCCGTCCGTTGTGCAGGGATTGCCGTCGTCGCACTGGGTCGATTGGCCTACGCACTTGCCTTTGACACAGAGGTCGCTGTCCGTGCAGACGCTGCCGTCGTCGCAGACTGCGCCGCTCTCGGGAATCTGCCCGCAGGAGCCGTCCGAGCCACAAATGCCGGTTGTGCACGGATTGCCGTCGTCGCACATGCCTTCGTCGGCAGTGCCATCACAGTTGTCGTCCAGGCCGTTGCAAATTTCGGCGACGGGCGTGGCCGCATCGCACAGGGCGACGCCGTCCTTGCAACTCGCGATGGTGCCAACGCACGTGCCCGCGGCGTTGCTGTTGCTGCACGCGGTGTTGCTGCCCAGATCGTCGGTCTTGCCGTTGCAGTCGTCGTCCAGGTTGTTGCACGTCTCCGACACCGGAGTTGGCGCGTCGCACGGTGTGAGTCCGGTGGCTGTGCACGTGCGGACGCCCGTGCACGTGCCCGCGCTGGTGACATGGGTGCACGGGACTGTCAACGCTTGGGCCACGGCCTCCGGGCTGCAGCCGCATTCGCCGTTGTTCGGTCGGCATTGCGCGACCGTCTGCCCGGTCGCTGAGTCCACGACTGCCGAGCAGGTAAAGCCATCCGGGCAGGTCTTTGGATTGCTGAGGCTGCAAGAAGAGCCGCAGAAACTTCCCTTTTCGCCATCGGGAATGCACAGGTTGTTGCTGCCAGCCGTGGTCTGGCAGAGGGCGGAGTCCGTGCACGGCATGCACAAATGGCCAAAAGCGCTGCTGCCGTTGTCAGCTGGCGCCGCGTCTGCTGGCGTGTCATCGACCAGTGCAGCGTCGGTGCCCGCCGCAAAATCCGTCAGAGCCGTGGCATCTGAGCCGCTGGGCACGTCCAGTTTCTTCACGTCGGTCGTGAACAGCAAGCCGTCGGATGGGTCGAGCGTGTCCGCCGCTGCACTGTTGCCAGTCCCGTCGGTTGTCGGATTCGAGCAGGCCATGCACGCAGCCGCCAGCCATGCCCAGCCGCGCAAGTTCTTGCGCCCCGCAAGCAGTTTTCCCATTTCTTTCCCCTCCTGCCAGACACCCCAGCCTTGCAGCATGACAGATCTTGACGACCACAGCCATCGATTGGAACTGCATGTTTGCGTGGGAATTGGCGCGGTGCTAGGCCGCCAGCCCCGGCCGCGCGGGGACGTGCGAGGTCGCGGCGGCGCGCAGCAGCGTGGCCAGTTGGGTCACGCTGTCGTGCCATTCAAACCGGCTGCGCACACGCGCACAGCCTCGTTGGCCACACGATTCTGCGAGGTCCGGGTAATTGGCGAACTCGGCCAGCGCCGCGGCAAGGCCTTCCGGGTCAGCCGGCTTGACCAAAAGGCCGGTATCGCCACTGCGCACGAGCGTACGCACGCCACCCACATCCGACGCCACGACCGGAACGGCGGACGCCATGGCCTCCGCAGCTGCGACTCCGAACGATTCCTGAAGACTATTCATCACATAGACATCAATCTCTCGGTAAACTTCGGCGATCGCATCGACATCGAGCGCGCCGTGATCGACAACACACGCCGCCAACTCTGGATGTTCAGCCAGGAACTCGTTGACTTCCTTGTGCCCCGTGCTGCGGCGTCCCGCCAGGTGCACGGCAACCGGCTGGCCCTTCGACTGCAGGATAACCAACGCGCGCAGCAGGTCCAGCCGGCCGTAGACGCTATCATCGGTCTTGAAATGGCCAACCCGGAGCAAGCTGCCGGGCGTCCGGTGCCGTGGCGTGGTCGGCGGGTGAAAAATGGCGGTATCCACGCCGAACGGCACGATCTCGATATGGCTGCGCAAATCCGGATGGTAGTCGGCCACGACGTCCGCCAGCGGTTGCGCCACCGCGGTGATCGTATGCGAACGCAACAAGAGCGCCGTGCGGCACGTCCGTTCCAGCACGGATTCCGACAACGCCGGATCCTGACGCACGTCGCTGCCCATGACGGTGGTGACGAGCGGCCAATCCGGGTCCAGCGCCAACAACATCGCCGGGCGGGCAAACAGCCACTGCATGTACACCACGTCCGGCCTGGCCTGGGCGATGGCGTGATACCAACGGGTTGCGGCCGAAAGCACCGGAATGGATTGCGCGTGTGCACCATCCGGCCCGCGGTTGTGGACATGACCCGTGAGGTCATCGCCTGAGATTCCAATCACATGGACGTCCATGCCTTCGGCAGCCAACGCGCGCGACCAACGTCGCGTGTGGTGGTTCTCCGGGAACGCGATCATCGCCACGCGCAACGGTTTTGGGCGGCTATTGGATGTGGACATGCGGGCTCCTCCAGCGCCCAGTGTGCAACAGGTAGGCATTCGGCTCAACCCTCTCCGCGTCGCGCGCCTTGCGTCCGCCACGCTGCACCCGCTGACGCGCCGACCGCGCGGGCGTCATCGCTCGCTGGAGTGTCCGGCCCGGCACCATGCGACAATCTCGCGCCGGATTCTCGCGAGCGGGGCGATTCGCTTGACACGTGGCGCGGCTTCCGTAGCCTCCGGAGCCGGTTCTCGCGACGTGCGCGGTACGGAGTTCCCCATCATGTGCGGTTTGGTAGGTGTTCTCGATCGCCGAGGCGCGGCCATACGATTTCGCGGTGCGGTGCAGCGTGCTGCCGACGCCATCGCGCATCGCGGTCCGGACGACGAGGGCTTCTGGTTCGAGGGCGCGGTTGGCCTTGGCTTTCGCCGTTTGTCGATTCTGGACCTGACGATCGCCGGGCATCAGCCGATGCAGTCGCACAACGGCGAGTGGACGCTGGTCTTCAATGGAGAGATCTACAACTTCATCGAACTCCAACGCGAATTGGAGAAATGCGGCGTCGTGTTTCGATCGCACTGCGACACGGAAGTGCTCGTCGAGGCGCTGGCGCACTGGGGTACACGGGCTTTCGAGCGCTTCAACGGCATGTGGGCTGTACTTGCGTGGCACGCATCGACGCGGACGCTGTACGCCTGCCGCGATCCGTGGGGCATCAAGCCGTTATTCGTCTCGGATCAAGGCGATTGGATTGGTTTTGCCAGCGAAATCAAAGGTCTGCGAGCGCTTGGATGTCAACATGGTGGCGTCGAACCGCGAACTGCCCGGCGCTATCTGGACCTGGGCCTGTTGGACACCGATGAACGCACCATGTTTGCCGGCTACGAACGCTTGCTGCCCGGGTACTTGCACGCCTGGCGCGACGGTCGGCAAGTTCTGTACCAAAAGATGGCCGACGGGACCCAGAGCATCGAGGTTCCGCCGTTTCGCGATGATGCGCGCGGTGAACTGGAATTCCGCGAAGCGTTTCGCGACGCGCTGCTGGGTGCAGTGCGAGTGCGCCTCCGTGCGGACGTGGACGTCGGCACTTGCCTGTCCGGCGGCTTGGATTCGACGACGATCGCCTGCGCGGCCGCGCGGTTCTTGTCAGCGGAACGCGTCACGACATGCCGGCACGCGTTTACCGCCTTGTTGCCCGAGTTCGACGAGTCCCGCTACATCCGTCCCGTCCTGGCACAGACCGGCGCAGAATGGCACATCACCGTCGCTGCCGACGCGCAATTGGCAGACAAGGCCATCAATTTCTTCAGCATTCATGACGAGCCGGTACACTCGCTCACGCCGCTGGCGGGCTATCTGGTGATGGAACTCGCCGCACAAGCCGATGTGAAAGTGCTGCTGAACGGCCAAGGCGCCGACGAACTACTGGCCGGATACAGTTCAACGGTCGGTCCGTTCCTGCGCTCAGTCCTGCAACAGGATGGCGTCCGGGAGGCGCTCCACCAGGCGCAAATGGAATCGGGCTCGGCCATTGGTGGTGCTGCCTTACTTGCCCGTTCCGCAGGTTCGGCCGCCGCGCGCTCGATCTTTCCCGAAGCGGAAGCCTGGTGGCGTCGGCACAAGCTCGCGAGCACGGGTCCGCGCTCGGCCAATCTCAAGGTGCCCACCGATGGCCCGCTGGGCCCACCGCGCACGGAACTTCAGCCGCCAAGCGCGACGTTGGCCGCCGCACTGGACGACCAGGTGCGACGCAACCCGTTGCCGCTGTACCTGCGCATTGAAGACGCCAACTCTTCCGCTTTTTCCCTGGAAGCCCGTCTGCCCTTTCTGGATCCTGCGGTCGTCGCGCTCGCTCGCGCCGCACCCGCGCGCCTGTTGCGCCGCGATGGCATGAACAAATACCTCTTGCGCAGCATCCTGCCGGGACTCGTGCCGGAAGTCGTCTGGCAGCGCCGCGAGAAGATGGGCTTTCCCGTGCCAAACGGTCGCTGGATGCATGGGCCGTTGCGGTCGCTGGTTTTCGATACACTTTCTGAGGAACGTCTGAAAGCACGCGGTTGGTACAACGTGCCGCAAGTCATCGCCGCGCGGGACCAGTTGCTGGGTGGCCGCGTGGGGGAACCGTCACCGCGCCTTCGCTCTCTCTTCTTGTTGGAACGCTGGGCGCGCGATCACCTGGATAGGCCGGTGCCCGAGGCCATGCCGCCCTGGCAGCCTTCGACCGCAGCCACGCGCCGCGTCCATGGGTGACACGATGGCGAGCGTGGAAGAAGCGCTGGCCCGCGTACTCGCAGCGATCACGCCCTTGTCGGCCGAGACGGTCGCGTTGGAGGACGCTCACCGCCGGGTGTTGGCTGAAGACGTCCTGGCCGACGCCGACGTTCCGGCATTCGACCGCGCTGCCATGGACGGCATCGCGCTGCGTTCTACGGACGGTGCTGCCGGCGCGGTGGTTGCCCAAGTCGGCGAAAGTGCTGCGGGGATGCCGTTTCCTGGCCAAATCCTGTCCGGCCAGTGCGTTCGTGTCATGACCGGCGGTGTCGTGCCGCAGGGTGCGGACGCCGTCGTTCCAGTCGAACGGGTCGAGCGCTTGGACGGCGACCTGTACCGCTTGCTGGACTCCGCGCGCGCGGAGCAACATATCGCCAGGCGCGGCAGTGAATTGCACCAATTTGACGTTGTGTTGCACGCCGGCTCTCTGCTCAACGGTGCGCGCATGGGTGTTCTGGCCACCTGCGGGCGCGATCGCGTGCGCGTGGCCCGGCGACCTGTCGTCGCGGTGTTGCCCACCGGCAATGAAATCGTGCCCGTCGCAGCGATGCCTGCGCTGGGTCAGGTCCGCGACGCGAATCGCCATGCGTTGACCGGACTCCTGCTGAACGCCGGCGCGGACGTCCGCCAGTGCGCCGTGGCAGCGGACGACCGCGCCAGGCTGACGTCGGCCATCGCCGGCGCCTGGGAGGATGCCGACGTCCTGGTCACGTCTGGCGGCGTATCTGCCGGCGACTACGATCTGGTCCCACAGGTTTTGCAAACCCTTGGCGCAACATTACATTTTCACACGATCGCGATCAAACCCGGCAAGCCGCTGTTGTTCGCGACGCGCCAGCATCGCGGTCGGACGCAATACGTCTTTGGCCTGCCCGGCAATCCCGTATCTTCGTATGTCTGTTGCGCCTTGTTCGTGCTGCCCGCGCTGGCTGCGCTCCAGGGCGCGCCCGCGGCGTGGCAGCGCCTGACCTTGCCAACGCTCAGTCCGCTGCCCGCGACTGGGCCACGCGCCGAGATCCGTTCGGCATCCCTTGTCCAGGTCGACGGCGCAACGCACGCCGACGTCCACGATTTGGGCAGTTCCGCTGATTTGACTCGTTTTTCTCACGGCGACTGGTTCGCTTTTCGCCCCGCGCATGCGCCCCAAGTCGCGGCGGGCGCTTCCATCGTGCTGTTTGCGTCGCCAAGGCCGTAATATTGACACACGCAGGCAGCCTCAGTACTGTATTGCACTTGGCGAGAGGCTCAAACCTTTTGCCAAGTTGCGCGGGTGTGGATCCGCGCATGTGAATGTGCTGTGATCCCGCCAAGAACGATGGCGATCAAGCCGCGCAGGACTGAAGCCAGGTCGGCCAGGAAAAGCGCGGGGTGAAGAGGCCTAAACCGGCCACGACTATGGGGAGTCCTGAATGAAGCGCTTTTTGAACCCGGCCCTCGTGGCCATTGCCGCGTTTGCCACCTTTGGCTTGGCGGCTTGTGGTAGCTCGACTACCAGCAGCGGCACGCCCGTTGACGACACCACCACCGGCACCGACGACGCCGCGATTGGCGACACGCCAGGAACCGACGCGACAACCGGCACCGACGTCACAACGGCTGACGCCGGTCCATGCGGCAAGGCGTGCGCCGCGACCGAGAAGTGCAATGCAACCACTGGCAAGTGCGAAGCGCTGCCGTGTGGCGGCCCGTGCGCGACCGCTGGCGACAAGTGCGGCGCCGACAACAAGTGCTACACGCCATGTGGCGGCCCGTGCAAGACTGGCGAGACCTGCGACGAGACGACGGCGCCCGGCACCTGCAAGGCGTACACGGCTCCGACTTCGTGGGGCATCGGCGGCGACGGCAAGATCCAGCACGTGGTGAAGTTGGCCATCTCCTCCAAGGCGACGTCCTGCGACCTGGTCGATGGAACCGGCAAGCTGGGCGCTGGCGACGGCACGGGCGACAACGCTCTGGCTGGCGCGTCGAGCCTCATCGGCTCGAACCTGCAGGATGCGGTCACCAAGGGTACGGTTGCGCTGTTGTTCGAACCGAAGACCTACAAGACCGACGGCACGACCTTCACCTTCAACGTCCTCATTGGCAACGTTGACGCGACCGACACGGCCCACAAGCCGATCGACGTGGGCGCGAAGTTCACCGTCAAGCCGGTCTCGTATGACCTGACCAAGTGCGATGCCACGGGCTGCCCGTCGCTCGTCACCTTCAACTCGGCGACCATCAAGGCCGGCGTGCTCGATGCCAAGTCGGACAAGTTCTTCCTGAACTTGAACATCTCGTCCATCGCGCTCGCGCTGACCATCTACGCCGTTGACTTCACCGGCCCGACGACCGACGGCACCAGCTGGGTCGCCACGACCGGTGGTCGCCTCTGCGGTTACATCACCGTCGACGACCTGAACAAGACCATCGATGCGCTCCCGGCTTCCACGCTGGCGCAATTCGGCGGTGCGGCTGCGGTCAAGAAGCTGCTCCCGACCCTCATCAAGCCCGATGTCTCGACCGCCGGCGACGGCGTCAAGGACGCCATGTCCCTGTCGCTCGACATCGACACGCTGGGCGGTTTCGTCACCGGTATGGGCGCGAACTAAGCTTCTCGCTTCCAGTGTCTCCAACGGCGGTCACTCGGGAAACTGGGTGGCCGCCGTTGGCGTTTTTGCCACGCATCGGCGCCCCGAACGTTGACCACGCCCGCCCGTCATGCTATCGCCTCGCGCTGCTGCGACGTGCATTCGGACACGAAGCGAGGGCTGGATGAACAAAGTATTCGCAAGCGCCATGGACGCGATCCACGACTTGGCTGACAGCGCAACGGTGCTCGTCTCGGGATTTGGCCTGTCGGGCAATCCCGAGCACCTGATCCGCGCCGTGCATGAACGCGGCACACGGGATCTCACCATCATTTCCAACAACTGCGGCACGACGAACGACGGCCTTGGCGTGCTTTTGCAGGCGCGCCAGGTGCGCAAGATGGTGTCCAGCTACGTGGGCGAGAACAAGGAATTCGAGAGGCAATTCCTGGCTGGCGAGTTGGAAGTCGAGTTGAACCCGCAAGGCACGCTGGCCGAGCGCATCCGCGCAGGCGGCGCCGGCATTCCGGCTTTCTTCACGCCCACCGGCGCGGGCACGCTGGTGGCGGAGGGCAAGGAACAGCGCGAGTTCAACGGCAAGATGTGCGTGCTGGAGACCGGCCTGCGCGGCGACTTCGCCTTTGTCAAAGCGTGGAAAGGCGATCGCCACGGCAATCTCGTCTATCGCAAGACCGCGCAAGCCTTCGCGCCGATGATTGCGACCGCCGGCAAAGTGACGATCGCAGAAGTGGAGCATCTGGTGGAGCCCGGCGAGATCGATCCCGATCACGTTCACACGCCTGGCATCTACGTGCAGCGGATCTTCCAGGGCCACGACTGGCGCAAGCCCATTGAACAGCGCACCACGCGCAAGCGTCCGACATGAAGCAGCTCGCGTCGTTGCTGCTGGGCGTGACGCTGCTGGTCGGCTGTCAGCCCAAGCCGTCCGCTGTGCCGACCAAGACGCCCGTGACAGTCGCCGACGTGCAGCAACTTCCGCCCGCTCCGCCGCCCGTCGCGCCGCCGAAGATCGCCGACGTGGCGCCGCCTGTCTCCGAGCGTCCCGGGTACGTGCGACCGGCCATCATCGACTTCCACGCCCACCTGAGCCTCGACGGCCAGGAGCGCATCCAGCAGATCATGCGGGAAGACGGCATCGACGTGATGGTGAACCTGTCAGGCGGCTCCTACCGGCGCGGTCCGGACGCGTGGCTGCAGGCAAAGATTCTGGCGGACGCGCTGCACGGACGCGTGCTGAACTTCATGAACCCGGACTGGTCGGGCTTTGGTCAGCCAGAATGGGCTGCGCGCGAGGCGGGCCGGCTGGAGGAGGCTGTGACGCGCTACGATTTCCGCGGCTTGAAGATTGCCAAGATCCTCGGCCTCGGTGCGATCGATGAGACGACGGAGCAACTGGTCAAGGTCGACGATCCGCGGCTGAACCCGCTGTGGCAAAAATGCGCGGATTTGGGCATTCCGGTGACGATTCACGTCGCTGATCCGCGGGCGTTTTGGTGGCCGCTGGATCCGCAGAACGAGAGGTGGGACGAACTCAAAGTGCATCCCGGCTGGGCGTATGGGCCAATGCCGCCGGAGTTGGCCGCGCAACTGCCGGTCCGGCCCAAGCCGCCGTCCTGGGTGGAGTTGCTGCAGGCGGCGGAGCGCATGTACCGCGCCAATCCGCGGACGACCTTTGTCGCTGTGCATTTTGGTAACGCCGCAGAAGATCTCGACTATGTGGACGGACTGCTGACGCGCAACGACAACGTGTACATGGATCTCGCCGCGCGCGTCGGCGAATTTGGCCGGCATCCGGTGGCCAAGCTGCAGGCGTTTTTCGCCAAATGGCAGGATCGGATCGTGTTTGGCACCGACATCGGCATTGGCTCGGACTTCCTGATGCTGGGCTCCAACGGCGCGGTGGAGCCGCAAATGCCCGACGTGCGGCCGTTCTACGAGGCGCATTTCCGCTTCCTGGAGACCGCGCAGAAGCAGATCGCCCACCCGAGTCCGATTCAAGGCAACTGGAAAGTCGACGCGATCGATCTGCCGACGGCCATTTTGCAGAAGGTGTACCGGGAGAATGCGCTGCACTTGCTCGATCGGACGCAGTTGAAGGCGTTCGCCGCGCGCACGCTGCCCAAGGCCGGGAAAATGGCGCTGGGCGTGCCCGATGGGCGTCAGCCCAAGCCGTGACGAGCGATGCTTGACCGGCGTGCGCCGCAGGACAAACAGTGCCAAGGCACCGCAGCCGACGCCGAACCGGCAAGCCTCGGCCGCGCGAAGACCTGGAGCGCGATCAGCCGAGGCGCGGCAGTCAGGGATGCTTGACCGGTGTGCGCCGCAGGACAAACAGCGCCACAGCCCCACAGCCCACGCCGAACCACAGCGTGCAAAATCGAATCAGCAACGTCACCAACGCCGCTTCGGGCTTCGCCAGGCTGAGGCCGAGTGCCGGAGCCAACAGCAGCGCCACCATCACCGCTTCGGTCGAGCCGACGCCACCGGGCAACATGGACACCGCGCCGAACAGCGTCGCCATCGCGTACACGACGATCGCTGGCCCCAGTCCACCCGCGGCGGACACGCCGTCCAGCAGCAGGCGGAATGCGATCGCTTCGAGCAGCCAGGCCAGCGCGGCGAGGCCCACGCCTTCCAGGAGCAGCCGCGGCGCGCAGAGAATCTTCAGCACGCCGTGCACGCGCCGACCGAGCGCCACGAGTTTGGCCAAGCGCGGATGCGCGTCGACGCGGGCGGCGAGGCGATCCAGCAGCCACGGCAAGAACCGGGGATGCGCAATCGTCAGCAAGAAGCCGAGGCATAGGCCGAGAACGCCAAGGAATAACGCCGTGTGCGCGCCATACTGCGCCACACCGATCGCCGCGATCGCCAGCAAGCCCACGACATCGGTGAACCGCTCGGCCACGACCGCGCTCGCCACCTCGGGAATCGGTGTGCCACGGCGCTCGTTGAGCAAGAAGCCTTTGAAGATCTCGCCCATTTTTCCCGGCGTTACGGTGAGCAGAAAACCGGAGACAAAGACCAGCCAGGCTTCCGGCGGCGTAACGAAGATACCCAACGCATGAAGATAACGCCGAAAGCGGATGGAGCGCAGCGTGTAGTTGCCCAGCACCAGCGCGCACGCGGGAATGAGCGTGGCAAACGGATAGTGCCATGCCGCCGCCCGAAGCTTGCCGACGTCGGCGAATAGCGCCGTGCCCACGAGCACGAGGATCAGAAGCAGGACTGCGGAACCAAGCGTTTTGCGGTTCAAGGCGTCGTCTCCGTCTGCGCACGCGGTGGCAGGGTGGCAAGGAGCGCTTCAACCCGCGCCAGTTCCACGCGCAGCCGCGGTGGATCAAACCCGCTGGGCCCGCGCCAATCGGGATACCGCTGCGTCAAGAAGCGCAGATCGCCGGCGAGATCCTCGACGACCCGCGGCGCCAATTCACCCATGCGCAGGCCACCTTGACCATCCGCCAGCAGGATCCAGCGCAGGTACGCGCGGCAAAATCGCGTCTCCGGCGCGTCAGGCGCAACCGCCAGCAGCGCATCGACTGCTTTGCGGATCGCGTCAAAACGCGCCATGAAATCTTCGCTGTGTGACAGCCGCACCACGGCCGTCGCCACGAGCCGCCGCGCATCCGGGCTGCGCGCAAGCTCCTGGCGGTCGACCCGCTGCAGCTCGTCTTCCAGCAGCGCCGAGACTTGGTTCCGCGCGCCAAGCGCTTCCAGACCATCCAGCAGCACGTCGAGCTCCAGCTGTGCCGGCAGCTCGACTTCATGCAACACCAATGGCGGCGGCACCTGACCGGCGGGCAAAAAGGGCGACGTCGGCGGCGGACTGTGCTCGCACGCCACCAACAGCAAGAGAATCAGGCTTATGTGGCGCATGGGGCAAGCGTCCAGCGTCGTGTCAAGCCAGCGAGCAGCGCATCAATGGGCTGGCCCGAGCGCACGTCGACGAAATTCGGCACCAATTCCGCAAGCGGCAGCAGGACAAAGTCGCGCTGGGCCATGCGGGGATGGGGCAACTGGAGATTGACCGCGTCCAAGCGAATACCTTGCCAATCCAGGAGATCCAGATCCAGGGACCGCGCATGAGACTCGCCGTCGCGCGGTCGATCGCGGCCAAAACTGCGTTCGATCGCCAGCAACAGCGTCAGCACCGCCTGTGGTGAAAGATCGGTATGACCCGCGCCGACGGCGTTGATGAACCGACCGCCCCGCACACCCTCGGCAGGATCCGAGCAAAACAAAGAGCTTAGCCGAGGTTCGCGCAGTGCGAGCACGCCCACCAGCGCGCGCCAGCCCGCATGCACGTGCCGTTCCGCATCGCCCAGATTCGACCCTAATGCCACGAGAACGCGCGCCATCGGCTTCCGCATCGCCAGAATCGACAGGCGAGTGGCCTGCATGCTACCGTGTTGCGCCGTTCGGGGCGACCCCCGCGACGTCCAAGTCGGAGGATTTTTGTCTATGAACCTGCCTCACATGAAGTCCATTTCAAGTATTTTCATGATGTTGACCGCAACTCTCGTGATTCCCGCCTGCAAGCACGCAGAATCGTCGCAGAGTGCGTCGGTCGAGTCGCAAGGACGGGAGTTGCCGCCCGAGCCGGTCACCGCGCCTGCCGCCGCGACAGCGACGACCGCGCCCGTTGCTTCACCTTTGCCCAAAGGCGTGGATGCAAAGGATCTGGATGCTGCCGAAAAGAAGACGCTGGCTGAAATTCTCGCTGAGCAATTTGACCCTTGCGGCAAGCCGCGTTCGTTTGCGACGGCGCTTGAAGCCGGTGATTGCCCGGTGGCGTTCAAGCTGACGCAAACCCTCATCACCTACTTGCAGGCAGGCGCCGGCAAGAAAGCGGCGATCGCCCAATTGCTCAAGGAAGTCGAGCGCATCAACACGTTGGTGCAAATCGACAACGGCCACGCGCCGCGCCGCGGTCCGGCGGACGCCAAAGTTGTCGTGACCGAATTCAGCGATTTTGAGTGCCCATTCTGCCGACGTGCCGTCACGCCATTGGACAAGCTGCAAAAGCACTATGGTTTTGCGCTCTACTACCGCTTTTTCCCGCTCAAGCTTGCGCACCCGAACGCCGAGGGTGCGGCGCGGGCTGCCTGGGCCGCGCAGCAGCAAGGCAAGTTCTGGGAAATGCACGATTTGATGTTTGCGAACGCCGACGGGCTGGACTGGGAGTCCGTCAAGAAGCTGGCGGCCAAGGCCGGGCTGGACATGAAGAAATTCCTGGCGGACTTTGAAAGCCCGGCGTCCAAAGCGGCCGTCGATGCCGATGTGAAGGCAGGCGATGAGGCCGGGCTGGACGGCACGCCGACGTTCTACGTGAACGGTCGCAAGGCTGAAACGCTGGGACAAGTGCAGGAATTGGTGCGGGAACTGATGCAAGGCGGTGGCGCCGCGTTGCCGGAACCGTTGGCCGGTGAAGACTACGGTCCCGCGGATGCCGGCAAGACTGCGGCAGCCAAGACTGCGGAAGAGAAGCCTGCCGAAAAACCCGCGGAGCCCGCTCCTGGCGCAGCACCCGCCGCAGCGCCGGTGAAATAGCCGTGACTCAGGGCACGTTGCTGGTACTGGTCGGCCCGGCAGGCGCCGGCAAAACGACCTTGGCGCACTTGCTGCAAAAGCGGGCGCCGGGGCAGCGGGCATTTTCGATCAGCCACACAACGCGAACCCGGCGCGCCAACGAGGCGGACGGCGTCGACTACTACTTTGTCGATCGGCCGGATTTCGAGGCGCTGCGCGACCGCGCGGGTTTCGCCGAATGGGCGGAAGTGCACGGCAACCTGTACGGTACGTCGCGTGCGGAGATCGCGCGGCTGCACCGGGACGGCAAGCTGGCGCTTTTTGACATCGACATCGTCGGCGCCCACAACTTGTGGCGACTCTACCCGGATGAGGTGCGTCTGGCCTTCCTGTTGCCGCCCTCGTGGCAGGTGCTGGTCGATCGGCTGCTGGCGCGGGGGACGGAGACGCCCGACATCGTGCGCCGCAGGTTGCGAACCGCGCGGATCGAATTGCACGCCGTGTGCGCGTCGCCGGCGCCATGGCACATCGTCGTGAACGACCAACTGGAGGTCGCAGCGGACCATCTGGAAGCGTTGCTTGCCGTTCCACCGCCGCCGGCGGAAGACCCGCGCGCCCATCCGTCCGTGCAGGCGTTTTTGCGCGACGCGGACGCAGACCCGCGAGCGGCTTGACCCGAAGCCGCCCGCCCGCCAACCTTTGAGACCCCGTCGTGTGGGGCAGCCAGGCCGTGACATGTCGATTCCAGTACCCAAGAGACCCGTTCGCGTGCGCGTCGCGCCGAGCCCCACAGGCGATCCACACGTGGGCACTGCCTACATTGGCCTGTTCAATCTGGCGTTTGCCCGCTCGCACGGCGGCCAATTCGTGCTGCGTGTGGAAGACACGGACCAGAAGCGTTCGACCCGCCAGAGCGAAGAGGCCATCTACAAGTCCCTGCGCTGGGCCGGCTTGCAGTGGGATGAAGGTCCCGATATCGGCGGGCCGTTCGGGCCGTATCGCCAAAGTGAGCGCAGCGACATCTACCGGGCTCACACCCAGTTGCTGTTGGACACCGGCGACGCGTATCGCTGCTTCTGCACCGCCGCGCGCCTCGATCACGTGCGGGAAGAGCAGCGGGCGCGCAAAGAAACTGCGCGCTATGACGGGTTTTGCCGCCACCTGAACCCGGACGAGTCGGAGGCGCGCGCCAAGGACGAACCGCACGTTATCCGCCTGAAATTTCCGCAAGGCGGCGAGACGGTCGTTCCCGACGCCTTGCGCGGCGCGGTGGTCTACGACAACGGGCAAATCGACGATCAGGTCCTGATGAAATCGGACGGCCTGCCGACCTACCACCTGGCCAACGTCGTGGACGATCACCTGATGGGCATCACGCACGTGATCCGCGCCGAGGAATGGCTCAATTCGACACCGAAACACTTGGCGCTCTACGCCGCATTCGGCTGGGATCCGCCGGTATTTGCCCACATGCCGCTGCTGCGCAATGCCGACAAGTCCAAGATTTCCAAGCGCAAGAACCCGACCAGTCTGGAGTACTACCAGCGCGCTGGCATTTTGCCCGAGGCGCTGCTGAACTTTCTCGGCCTGATGGGCTATTCCCGCAAGGATGCTCAGGGTCAGGACGTCGAAAAATTCACGCTGGACGAGTTCATCGCGGATCTGGACTTGTCGCGCATCTCGCTGGGTGGCCCGGTCTTTGACCTACAGAAGCTGGACTGGCTGAACGGCTTGTACCTGCGGGCGATGACGCCTGAAGCGCTCGCTGATCGTGTCGTAGCGTTCCAGCGGGAAGATGGACGCCATGCCGCGGCGGGCCATCTGGTGCAAGAGCGTGTGACGTCGCTCGGCGACTATGGCGATCACGCCGGCGCGTTCTTTCGTGGCACACTGGATTATGGTTTGAACGCGCGCTACTTCGTGGTCGGCGCAGCGAGTCGCAAGAAGACCGCTGTACGGCTGTCGCGCGTTGCATCCCGGGCGTTTTTCGAGGACTGCCTGACACGTCTGGAGTCGGTCATCGACTGGCAAGGTCCGTTGATCGAGGCGCCCTTGCGTGAGGCGTGCGACAAGGCCGGCGTGGCCATCGGGGACGGCTTGATGGCGATCCGCGTCGCGGCGATGGGCCGGCCAGCGGCGCCGCCCTTGTTCGAGAGCCTGCAAGTCCTCGGCCGTGCGCTGACGCTCGCCCGCCTGCGCGCCGCGTGCGGACTGCTCGGTGACGCAACTTTTCTGCAACGATCGCTCGCGGACGTTGAATCGGAACTTGCCGCAGCACGCGCTGCGCTGCAAGACCCAACCCCTACACAGGAGGCTTCTCATGCCTGAATCGAAGCCCACCCAGACCGCTCGCGGCTGGCTACAAACCGGTCAAGCGCCCAAGGATCGCGTCACGGAAGTGGCCCGCGCCTCGGCCTTGTTGAGCGGCCAAATTCCGTCGATCCCGGCGGCGCTGGCCCCGGCGCTGCAAGCCGACGTCGAAATGGCCTTGCTGGTCGAGGCGGATAGCCGCGGCCTGGTCGGGCTTGTCGACTTGCTGGCCGAGTATGCGGCGAACAAGCCAGTCGCCAAGCACGCGCGCAAGCTGCTTTTTCGCGCCAAACAACGCGGCGCTTCGGTGCCGGAGCGCGCCCAGACGCGCGCGCCGGTGAGTCTGGCGGCACGGGCAGAGCCACTGCCGTCGTTTGCTTCCACGTTTGACGTCGACGGCAACCAACTGCTGATGATGGGCGGCTGGACCCCCGCGGAAGGCTCCTGGTGCCTGGCCGGCTTTGTCCACGATTCGGAGGGTCTGCACTCGGTGTACTTCATGCCGCACTTGTCCCGCACGGCGCACCGCGAGATCGTCGACAAGATGCGCGGCAGCTTTCATGGCGAAGTCGTGGAAGTGCCTGAGGCATTCGCCGCGAGCCGGCTGCGTTGGGGCACGGATCGCCGCGATGCGCGCCAGATTGGCTGGGAGGGCGATCAAGCCGACGCCCGGCGGATCCTGGCGGACGTGGAGCCGCTGGGCGAGATCGAGTTCAATCTCGACACCGCCGACGAAGCGCTCCTGCAAGCGCATTTGGATCGCAACGACGCGATCTGCACCGTGACCGCGGATTTGTTGGACGCTCGCGCGTTTCGCAAGGCGTGTACTGCGGCGCTCAGCGCAGAGATCCGTGCGGTCCGCGGGGACGCCGAATCGGGCGCCGAGGCGTTGGCCACTGCGGCCGCAACGTGGCTCGAGTCCTGGTTCGATGCGGAGCGGCGCCTGAACTATGCCGGACGTCTGGAAATCGAGGCGTGGCTGCGCCATCAGATGAACCAACGGCAGGAAATGCTGCGGGCGCTGGCCTTGGCACGGCTGATGCGGGATGCACAACGCCCGGTGTTGGCTGCGCCTGTGTTTGCCTACACCATGCAGCAGCGGCTGCGCCCGGACGTGTTGACCGCCTGGCAAGTGACGGCGGAAAGTGGGGGAACGCCATGAGTGAGGCCGTTTTTGTCGTCGACGCCGCACGCACCGCCGTCGGTCGTTTTGGTGGTGGTCTGGCCACCGTGCGTCCGGACGATCTCGCGGGCCACGTGCTGCGCGCCTTGGTCGAACGCAACCGCTTGCCGGAGGAGGCGATCGATGAAGTGGTCCTGGGCTGCGCCAATCAGGCCGGTGAGGACAACCGGAACGTCGCGCGGATGGCGGTCCTGTCGGCTGGATTACCGTATGAGGTTCCGGCCTTCACGATCAATCGCCTGTGTGCGTCCGGTCTGGATGCCGTCCACGCCGCCGGTCGCATGATCGCGCTGGGTGACGCGGATCTCGTGCTGGCCGGTGGCGTCGAATGCATGTCCCGCGCGCCGTGGTCGGTGCCCAAACCGTTCACCGAGCCGCCGCGCGGCAACAACACGATGTACGACACAGCACTCGGTTGGCGCTATCCGAACCCACGGCTGGAAGCGCGCTTTCCGCTCGAGCCGATGGGCGAGACCGCGGAAAACGTGGCGGAGCGGTTCGCCATCGGCCGCGAGGCGCAGGATCGTTTCGCCGTTGCGAGCCATGAGAAAGCGGTAAGTGCTCGTTCTGCTGGACGCTTTTCCGATGAAATGGTCGTTGTGCAGGCCACTTCCGGCAAGACGACGACGGCCGTTGACGCAGACGAGTGCCCGCGCCCGGACGCGTCGCTCGTGGCCCTGGCCAAGCTGCGTCCCGCGTTCCGATCGGGCGGTAGCGTGACGGCCGGCAACAGTTCGACCCTGAATGACGGCGCGGCGGGCCTATTGCTTTGCTCCGAGTCGGCGCTGAAACGCCATGGCTTTCAAGCGATTGCCCGCTGGACGGGTGGCGCATCGGCTGGCGTCGATCCGCGCTACATGGGCGTTGGCCCGGTGCCCGCGGTCGCCAAACTGCTACAAAGGCTCAACTGGCAGTGGTCGGATATTGGCCTGCTGGAGCTGAACGAAGCCTTCGCGGCGCAGGCGCTCGCCGTGTTGGGGCACTGGCCGATCGACGCGGCCCGCGTGAACGTCAACGGCGGCGCGATCGCCATCGGCCATCCACTCGGCTGCTCAGGCGCACGCATCGCCGCGACGCTGATCCATGAAATGCGCCGCAGCAACACCAAGCGCGGCATCGCCACGCTCTGCGTGGGCGTTGGTCAAGGCGTCGCTTCCGCCTTTGAACTCGTCTAGACGTGCTGACTGATGTCGGACGCCAGACTTCTTTGGTCAGACCTGTTGCATTTCGGACGCGGACCGCGAGCGCGCCCCTTCGGTGGCACGCCGCGGATCGAAAACGGATGATCTCAAACTTCGGTCAGCGTGCTTAGTTCGCTTCGACCAAGGCTGCGAGCCGCTCTTCGAACAGCAGCTCAAGCTCTTCGATCTCGGACCCCTCGATCAAATCCCGTTCCAGATTGCGCAGATACACCGCAACCGTGCCGTGATCCAGCAGATCCAGCGATCGGCTGAGCATTCGGCCGCCATCGGCTTTCTTGGGAATTTCCTCAAACACCGCGGTCAACTTCAGGCCTTCCTTGGCGATCTGGCGCAAGACCCGGTGGATCGCCTGACGCGCCGCACCGCGTTCATAGCGCGCCGGCGCCGGCATCGACGGATCCACCTCGGCCGCCGCGGCATAACGCTCGTCCGCATCGGTGAACCGGCCTTGCAACTCCAGGGAGAGCGCCTCCGCCCGCAGCAACCGCGCATCTTCACTGTCGATCGCCCGCGCCACCTCCAGTTCCACGCGGCTGGCGTCGAAGCGGCCCAAATCGGCAAGCAGCTCGGCACGCCAGGTGTAGGCTTCCAGCCAGTCGGGATCGAGCTGCACGTATTTCGCCAACGCTTTCAGTGCTTCATCGTAGGCGCCAGCGGCAACGTGCGCGTCCGCCAACCAAGCCCAGAGATCGGGATCGGCCGCCATCTCGACGCTCAGCTTCTTACAGAAAGCTACCGCTTCCGCAGGGTTTTCGTCGAGCAAGTACTCAATTTCCTCAATGTCACTGCGGCGCATAGGACCTCCGGTCGTTCAGGCGGCGCATCACAGCACTTTGCTGCACGCAACGTCAACGCCACGTGTCGCGCTTGTGTCGCTTGTGCAGCATCGATTTTGGACTACTTGACCCCACTTCCAGCGGATGTTATCTAGCCCGCGGTCAGCACGTCCTTTGGGCGGGCAGGCTGCTGTGTTCTCGCGCCTCCACCAAGCGGTGAAGGAACGGGCCACAGTGGCGCGGTTTCACCGCCGCGCGATTGGGCGCGATGCGCAGGACTGCGCAAATCGCTTGATCTGAGTGCAGGGCTCAGTGTTTGCATCAACCGGGGCGTGGCCCCAACCTGGGTTCTCCAGGATCCAAGGAGCAGAAAACCGATGTTTCATTCTATTGCCGAAATCTTCGAGAAAGGCGGCTGGGGCATGTGGCCGATTCTCGGTCACTTGGTCTTCATTATCGCCATCATGTTTGAGCGCATCTTCGTGCTCTACATCCGGTCGAGCGTGAAGAAAGAGGAGTTCATCAAGCTCCTGCAAGTTCCGATCCTGAAAGGCGATCTGAACCGCGTGCTCAAAGTGTGCGCGACCTACCAGTACCCGCTCGCGCGCATCGTGCACGCCGGCGTGCTGAAGGTGAAGCGCTCGGACGAGGAAGTCCAGGCTGCCATGGACGAAGCGTACCTGCGCGAAATCCCGCAGATCGAAAAGCGCATCGACTACCTGAATCTGCTCGGCAACACGGCCACGCTGGCTGGTCTGCTCGGTACGATTTCCGGTCTGATCGCGACGTTCGGCGCTATCGGTAAGCCTGACGTGGACGCTTCGCAGCGTTCGACGTTGCTGGCCAACGGTATTGCGGAAGCCATGAACTGCACGGCGTTCGGTCTCGCGACCGGTATCGTCGGCGTGCTTTCGTTCGCGGTGCTGACGTCCAAGGCCAAGGAAATCAAGTCGGACATCGATGAAGGCACGGTTCGCGTGCTGAATCTCATCGTCGCCAATCGCAACAAGATGGGCGAAATCAAGGACGAAGCGGCGGCGTAAGCCTCCCTTTGTCGCCTTGGAGCCAACGCGCTGGTGTGTCCGGACGCGTTCCAAGGTCGCTGAATCGGTTTTCTGCACTGGCTCCTCCCGGAGCGCGGCATGAGCAACCCTGCCGTGCCGCGCTCCGGGACTGCCTTGTCCGAGTGACCATCGCCGCAAGGCAAATGGCCCCGGACGATGCCGAAAGCTAAGGTATTGACTCAAGTTTCTTTTACGACTCTCTCAGACGGAACGAGGACATCATGGGTGGTGGAGCATCAGGAAAGGGCGGCGTTGCCGATGCATCTTTGAACGTGGTTCCGTTCATCGATCTGCTGGCTTGCACAATCTGCTTCCTGCTCGTTTCGGCGGTCTGGACGCAAATGTCCAAGATCGACGTGGATCAGGCCCTTCCAAAGGCGTCCAAGACGCCGCCGAAGGAACCGCCCAAACCGGAACCCAAGATCAATCTGGCGATCACGCCGACCGGCTATCTGGTCAATCTGTGGAACGCCGACAAAATGACGACGCCGAAGCCGGACTTGGTCCAGCCCAAGCGCATCCCGACCACCGGCGAGTTCAAGATGTGCCGCGGCAAAGGCACGCTCTCGGACTGCAAAGGCTCGCTGGAGACCTTCAAGAAGTACGATCGCGCCAAGCTCAAGGAGACCCTCGAGGGCTTCATGAAGGACGCAGCGCTCGGCGACAAGGTCAAGATCATGGTCGCCGCGACCGACAAAGTTCAGTACGTGCACCTGATCGGCACCCTCGACACGATCCTGAAGTCGTGCGATCCCGCGTCGCCCAAGACGTGCCTGAAGAGCCCGAGCGTCGGCGACATCAACTTGTTGCGCGCTGAAGGCTTCACGACTTTCGAGTAGGACAACACGTCCACCATTTCAACGGGTTACTCAACTCTCGCTTATTGAGGATCGAACATGGCCATCCACCACCCCGGATCACGCGCAGGCACCGGCGTCGCGCTCAAGGCGATCCGCGAAGCGGTCATGCACGGCGCGGGCAAGGGCATTTTCGCCACCCTGAACGTCGTGCCCATGATCGACTTGTTCACGATGCTCGTGATCTTCCTGATTCAGCAGTACAGCGCGTCCGGTGAATTGACCCTCGTCAATCCGAACGTGGCGCTGCCGAAAGCTGGTGCATCTGCCGAATTGCAGCGCGCGCCGATGATTGGTTTGACGCGTGCGGATGCCAACTCGCAGGGCGATCTGCTGTTCGAGAACCAGCGCATCATGAGCCTCGCCGACATCAACGAAGTGAAGTTCCCGTCGTGGGACATCAAGCCGTTGGCGGATGTGCTCAAGCGCAACTGGGCCGTGCAGCAGACTGTGTCCAACAAAAAGGACAAGGAAAACCGCAAGATCATCATTCAGGCGGACCGTACGGTGCCGTTCCAGGTGATCAAGATGGTCATGGCTACCTGTGGCCGCAATGAATACCGCGAGCCCAATTTCGCCATCATGGTCGACGCCAAGGGCGACGAAGGCACCGCCGGCGCGCCGTGATGTGTGGTTGCCCTCCGACGTCGCATCTCCCGTCGCCGGGTCCACTTGGGTCTTTCGCTTTTCGCCAGACACTCGCCACGCTGCTCGTAGGTTCCAGTCTGCTGATTGCATCGGTTTGTCAGGCAAAGCCCGAAGCGCGAGTCTTTCTGAACGGCCGGCCAACGCCCGTCTACTTCAACGACGGCGACAGCTTCACCGTGCTGGAAGGGCCCATCAAGGGCACCAAGGCACGGCTTTCCGGCTTCAACACCTTGGAAAGCTTTGGACCCGCGCATCGTTGGGGCACCTGGGATCCGCATGAGCTGTACGTGATCGCCAAGCAGGCGGCGCTCAATGCCAGGCAGGGCGAATGGCACTGCGAAAGCGACATGAACAAGGACGGCTACGGCCGCATCTTGTGGCACTGCGAAGACCTGATTCTGGACGACATCCGCAAAGGCCTCGCGCATGCGATGACGGTCACTGCGGAGCCGGCATCGCCCAAGCAGCTGGAAATGCAGAAGCTTGCCCAAGGGGAGAAACGCGGCATGTGGGCCAAAGGCATCCCGCCGTTCATTTTGACGTCGCTGCATTCCGCCGATGAAGGTGCAGGTGCGGAGACGTACAACCGCCTGATCTCGACCGCGGATGGCCACACCGAGAAGTGGAAGCATCAGGACATCTATCAGGATTGCCAGTGGGTATGTCACCCGAGCGGCGCGTGCATGCTCTACGTTGGCTTTCAGCGCCGCTACGGCGCCAATCAAGCCGAGTGCCTGAAACACTGACAGCGCGGCAATTGCCCGGCAAAATGGGTCACCCTTTCGGAACGGTCAGACAGGTGCGGCATGCGGCGTTTGTGGTTTTTTGCGATTTTTCTGGTCGGCTGCTACTCGCCAAGTGGCTTGCCGCCATTGGGCTATGAAACCGGCGACGATCTGTGCGGCAACGGCATCGACGACGATCACGACGGCCTGATCGATTGCGCGGACAAGGACTGCCTGTACACGTCCGGTCTGTGCGGCGAATACATCCCGCTGGTGCCGGCGCAGCGACCGCTGACGGAAAACACGCCAGAGCTGTGCCACGACTTCATCGACAACGACGGCGACGGCAACTTTGACTGCAACGACAAGGACTGTCAGGCCATCGCCGAGGCCTGCTGCAGCAACGAGAACAGCAATGCCAAATGCGCGGACGGCATCGACAACGACGGCAACGGCTTTGTCGATTGCCTGGATTTTGGCTGCAGCCAGGGCATGTTCGTGACGGTCTGCGTGGAAAACACCGACGCGCTGTGCAGCGACGGCAAGGACAACGACGGCAACAAGAAGGTCGACTGTCTGGACAGCGGCTGCAAGGCGACATCGGTGTGCATGCCCGCCGCCCCCACGGGCAGTGCAGGCCCCGAGGACACGCTCGCCGCGTGCAGCGACGGCATCGACAACGACGGCAACGGCTTCAAGGACTGCGCAGACTTTTCGTGCTCGAAGTCGACCAACCAGACGATTCTCGACTATTGCGCCGCGCACGAAGAGAACAGCCTGAAGACCTGCTCGGACGGCATCGACAACGATGGCAACGGCTACACAGACTGCGCTGACCACAGCTGCTCGCAAAAAGGCGACGCGGATACGCTGGCGTACTGCGCGTCCATTTCCGAGACGACGTACGATCGCTGCACCGACGGCGTGGACAACGACAGGAACGGCTACCTGGATTGTTCGGACTACAGCTGTTCGCAGTCCATCGAGCCGTGGCCCGGCAACGATGGCAAGACGGTGGCCGACTACTGCGCGTCGATCCTGGAATCGACGTTTGCCAAGTGCAGCGATCACATCGACAACGACAACAACGGCCACACGGATTGCCAGGATTACTCCTGTAGCAGAGCTACCGACTTGAATGTCCGTCAGGCGTGTCAGGAAAGCTTGGTCACGGACGCTTTGACCGCCGACCAGAAATGCAGCGACGGCAAGGACAACGACGCGGACGGCTTCATCGACTGCGCCGACTGGGATTGCTCGCACAATCCGGCCGTGACCATTTGCAAAGACCAGCCCCAAGTTTGCGGCCCGTAAGGAGAAAGTATGTTCCGGATTCTGAATACCGTAGCCGTTCTGGGTTGCGCCGTGTCTTTGGGTTGGCTGAGCACGCCCGCGTTCGCGGAGGACGCCAAGAAGGAAACCAACTGTAGCGATCGCCTCGATGACGACGGCGACAGCATGGTGGACTGCGCCGATGCCGATTGCCGCGAAGATCCGGTGTGCAAAGCGGACGGCAAGCCGGAAAACACCGACGCGCGCTGCAGCGATTGGGTCGACAACGACGGCAATGGCTTGATGGATTGCGATGACCCCGCGTGCGAGGGCATGGGCGTCACGGTGTGCAAGGGCTCGTGGAAAGGCGATCTCAGTGGCGGCGGCAAAGCCCGCCCGCAGCCCGCGATTCCCGCCACCTCAGTGGCCAACGGCTTGAACGACGAAGGCATTCCGATCGAGGCCATCAACTCTCTGGGTGACAGCGCCGATTTCTACGAGCTGATCGGCAAATTCGGCGACAAGGACGGCGAGCGCAACGACGAAGTCTGCTCGGACGGCATCGACAACGACGGCGACGGCCGCACTGACTGCGCCGATTTCGGCTGCCGCTTTGACCCGGAAGTCACCGTCTGCCGCGGCTCGCCCGGCTTGCGTTTTGGTGTCGTCTCGATGGTGGACGGCGGCAAGCTCGCCAGCACCAGTACGCCCCAAGGCGGCGTGGGCACGACGACCAACACCTACACGACGCAGTTCTCCAAGCTGCAACTGACGGCGCTGGGACCGATTGCCGCGATCACCAACTCATTCTTTCTGCTCAGCATGCGCATGGAGCGCACGCCGCGGCTGTCGTTCGCCATGTTCCAGATGCCAGTCGGCAATGGCGGCCACTTTTTGAACCTGAACTCGGGCGGTGGCGGGCTTTCAGCGGCGTTGATCACCTCGACGTCGAAGCAGCTGCTGATTGATCCGGCGGCGTACATGTACCGCGCTTTTGAGCAGGCCAATGGCGCCGCGCTGGAGGCGTACGGTCCGCTGATGGCGGGTTCGCGCCTGACGTATCGCGTGTTCGCGGCGGGCGGCTCGGGACGATCGACCGGCAGCGTCGGCGGCACGTACATTCTCAACAACGACACGTCCTACACCTACGGCGCCGGTGCCCAGCTCGGCATCAACGTCGTCGGTGTCTACAACCGCTTCGACACGCCGTTCCTGTACACGCCCGTGCCGATGACGCTCGGCTTTCTGGTTGGCGTGAAATGGGACCAGCGCGCGCAAGAACGGTATCCGGCGGCCAATCTGCTCGGCGTGCTGCGCTGGAACCGCGTCTATGCGCAGCTGGAGGCGTACGGCAAGCGGGAGATCGACTACAACGCCAATTCGATAGCGTACAACGCGACGGTCGGCGTGCTGGTCATCCCGAAGTGGTTGATGCTGGCCGCGGATTATGGCGCCTTTGTCAGTCAGACGATGCAGAACCTGCCGGCGAATGCGACCTCGGATCTGACGAAGCAGCTGGACGAACAGCAGTGGCGGGTCGCAGCGCACCTGTATTTCTGGCGCAATATTGGCGTGTTTTCGATGGTGTTTCGCGATCGCATGGTCGGCGGCACAGACGCGATCGCGGCCATCCACGAGCAGGAATTCTTCGGCAACGTCCAGTTTCGCTTCTAGCCGCCGCGGCAAAATCCCCACTCGAACGAACACCTGTTGACGGGCCTCCTGCCCGCGAGGTGGGCGATGTTGTGGCGCGGACGGATTTGGCTGCCGCTGCTGGTGGCGCTGTGGCTGGGCACGCTGGCGGGTTACCTGCTGCCGCTGTGGTGGCCGGCGGAAATCGCCGCGCTGGCACTGTCGTTGTTGGCGTGTCTGGGGCTCGCGCGACGCGGTCGGACCTTGGCCGGGCCGGCGATGGCGTTCATGGCAATCCTGCTTGCCGGGACCATTCGCGCGCAGTGGTCGCTGCCCAAGCCTGAACCGCTCGATTTGCCAATGGCGCGCCACATGCCGCCGATCCAGCGTCTCGACGTCGTGTCGGAACCGGAATGGACGCCCACGGGCCATCGATTTCTGGCGCGGTGGCTGGCCCGCTGCGAGCCCGTCCAACAGCAGTTGCAGTGCGCAGAGCGGAGCGGCTTGCTCCGCGTCGACGTGCGCGCCGCGGACCGGCACGAGCGCGACGTGCGGGTGCATGCCGGCGATCGCGTGCGCGTGCCGGCCTTTGTCAGTCCGCCGCCTCACTACGGCAATCCGGGCGCGCTGGACCAGCGCGATCTGTGGCAGCGTCGCGGCTGGCAAGGCGCGCTGCACGTCGCTGAACCGGCTCAGTTTGCGATCGAGACACCCGCAGATTGGCAGTGGCAAACACCGTGGCGTGTGGCGCAGCGGTGGATTGGCACGGTGCGAAGGCATCTCGTCGCCCAGCTACGGAGGAGCGTCCCGGAGCACGATGGCGGAATCCTGGCCGCTCTCGCGCTGGGTGATGCAAGCGATGACGACCCACAATTCGACGACTGGTTGCGTGCAACCGGCACGGCGCACGCGATTGCCGTGTCGGGCAGCCATCTGGCCATTGTGCTGCTGCTGAGTCACGGCCTGCTCGGCGCGCTGATCGTGTGGCTGCTGCCTCACTTGTTGCGGCGCTGGCCACGGGACCGGTTGCTGCTGGCGCCGAGCCTCACGGTCGTATGGACTTACGCGCTCATCACCGGCAGTGCTACGGCGACGCTGCGGGCGGCGTGGATGGCGAGCGTGCTGCTTCTTGCGCGCGCAGTCGGACGCCAGGTGGAGGCGCTGGAATCACTGGCCTTTTCTGCCGTCGTGCTCATCGCGCTGGTCCCGGCAACGGCGCTCGATGCCGGGTTTGCGCTGTCGATCGCGGGCGTCCTGGGACTCCTCGTCGCGGGACAGGTGCCCGTTGCAGAAAATCTTCCGCGCTGGCGGCGTCTTTGGCTCCAGCTTTGGCGCGGCTGCTTGGGACCCTTCGCACTGACATCTCCCATCACGGTCCTCGCGTTTGGCAGCCTGGCGTGGACCGCGCCAATTGCCAACTTGCTCGTGGTGCCGATGGTCGCCGTCCTGCTGCCGTTTGCTTTGGTGAGCGCGCTGGTCGCGTGGCTCCTCCAACCGTCGTGGCTCGCACCGCTGGCGCACCTGGCGCTGTGGCCGCTGCGCACGCTCGCCACGACGCCTTTGCGCTGGCTGCCCCAGTGGCACGGCCCCACCGCGGTCGGGCTTGCGCTGTCGCTCACGCTTGTCGCGGCATTGCTGTGGCATTGGCAAGGTCATCGCAGGGCCACGCTCCCGATTTGGCTGGGCATCGCCGGCACGGTGGTCACGATGGCTGGCCACGCCTGGCTGCACCGCGTCCCCGCAGGGACGATTCGGTTGACGTGGCTGGACGTCGGTCACGGCGACGCCACGCTCCTGGAGTGCGACGACGGCTCGCGCACGCTGATCGACGGCGGTGGCGAGGTGGGCGATGGCGGACGCGTCGGCAAGCTGGCCGTACTACCGTGGCTCCAGCAGCGCGGCATCACCCGGCTGGACCGCATGGTGCTCACGCACGGCCATCCCGATCACGAGAACGGCCTGCTGGCGGTCGCCCAACGCCTCGATGTGGCCGAGTTCTGGTGGAATGGACAGCCGACCGGCGGGGCCGAACACCGCGCGCTGCTCGAGACCCTGCGCGAGCAGGGCGTGCCCTGGCGCGACTTTGCCAATCGCCTACATGGACCGCGGCAGTTTCAGTGTGGAAGTGCCCGGTTGCGTGTGCTGTGGCCCAGTCCGCGACGGGCGCCCTACCCGGCGGGACTGGGCTTGAACGATGGTTCGCTGGTGCTGGAAGTGGCCATCGGCAACAACCGCGTTTTGCTGACAGGTGACGTCGAAGCGCGTGCGGAAGCAGCGCTCGTCGCCAGCCATGTGGTCGCGCCTGCCGCGGTGATGAAAGCGCCGCACCACGGCAGCAAGACATCGAGCACGCCGGCATTTCTGGATGCGGTTCAACCGCTGCTCGCTGTCGCGCCGTCCCGACCATGGGGTCAATTGGCGTTTCCGCATCCCGTGGTGCGCGACCGCTATGCAGCCCGCGGCACTGCCTTGTGGGCGACCGCGGATGGCGCTGTCACGCTGGTGATGGCGGCGGACACCATGACAGTGACTCAGACGAACCGCCAGATGAACCTGTGGTTAGCTCGCCGAATCCAGGCCGAACAGGTCGAGACCAGGGCGCTGCCACGCCTTGAAGACCGGACATCGCCGCGCCCACCGGCAATTGCCCTGACAGACTTCGATCGCCACCATCGCGCGATTCTTGCGTTTCGGGCACGGCAGATAATTGCCGCCTTGCAGCGAGATCGTCTTGAGCACCTTTTCGGATTCGCGCCGTGCCATGCGCGTCGTATACGTGGCGCGATCGCGGCTGTCAAAGGCCTTTTTGCCGACGACGCAGGGCGATCCAAGCACCCACCGCCGCCAGCCAAGCCACCGCCGAAAGGACCAACCCCGTTTGCAGGCCGGGCGCGACGAACTGCCAGACAATCCGGTGCTGCCCGGCCGGCACCGAAATGGCGCGAAACAACCCGTCGGCGCGCACAATCGGCTGCGGTTGGCCATCGATGGTCGCACTCCAGCCAGGCGTGAGGGCGTCGCGCAGGATCAGCACCGCCGGCGCCGTGGTCGTCGCCTGAACCACGACCCGCTGCGGTGTGTCCTCGCTGAGCTGCAGCGCGCCGCCCGCGCCAGGTGTATGTGCCAGCGCCGCTGCCAGCACGGTCGTCTCCGGCGGTGTTTGTGCCAGGCGGCCAATCGCCGTCTTGGCGTCGGAATCCACCGCCACCGTTTGCGCCCAGGCCGCGCGCGCGAGCGGCTTCGGATTCTCCCGCAACTGCTTGCCCGAACTCAGCGTTTGCGCAATGGGCCAAGCACTGAAGCCACGCTGAACCGCCGGGTCGCGCGGATCGACGAGCACATGCGAGACAGCCATACGGTCCAGCCACGGCGACGGCCCGCGGATTTGGAAATTGACCGAGTAGCCGTCCTCGGGTCGTCCCGCCAGCAGGTTGCCATACCAATTGGCCTCGCGCGTCACCGTCGGTTCATAGCCGCCGGCGATGCGCACGCCGACGCGGCCGCCAAAATCCGCCTGTCGCAGCGATGCGGAGGTCGCCAGCCTGTGCTGGCCATCCACCACCTTGGCGATCGCAGCCGACTCATCGGCTGACCAGGCCACCATCGCCTCGGGGCGTTGAAACGCGGGCCCGACGTGCTGACCGCCAAACCACAGCGCTTCCAGGACGGCGATGCACGCCATCACCGGCGCCAACCGGACACGCCAAACGCCATCGCGCAGCATCGCGGCCGCTGCCGCCAACGCGAACGCCACACCGAACAGCTCCGCGCTCACCAGCCCAACCATCGGCCCGGCTTCCTGAGGTTTTGTCTGCACGATCGCCGCCCACCAGCCACGGTCCGCACGGACCTGCAGCCCCAGGACGGCGACCACGACGGCCAGGGTCAAGAGCACGAACGGGCCAAATCGCTGTGATGGCGCGAGCTTGTGCGGCTGGAGCCGCGCCGGGATTTTGGCTCCCGGCTTGTGCGGCATGGACACTGGCGCATCGTCAGATGCAAGCCCGTCCGCGACCAGCAGCGCCAGGAGCCCGACTGCGGGGAGCAGCCATCGACTCGGCACACGAAAAGCGCCAAAGCCGGGCAGGAGATCGACCAGCGCGGGCAACAGCGGAGAATCCTTGCCAAGTGAGAGCACAACGAAAGCACCGGCGAAGGCGAGAAGCATCACGCCGCGGACGTTGGCGCGCAGCGCGCCCAGCAGACTCAGCGCCAAACCGGAGGCGCCGACCCACGCGAGCGACTCGTGGTAGCTGACGTCAGCCAAGCTGTGGCCTGGACCGCCCCAGACATGCGGCGCGAGCAGCGTCATCAGCGAGCGCGGCGGCGCGGAAAATGCCATCGCCAGCTCCAAAGGCGTCGAAAGCGAACGGTTGAGTTGGTCGGCCATGGACGCGGTGGGCAGCAGTTGCGCCGCGGCCAGGAGCGCCGCGCCCAAACCGGCCATCGCCAGCACCGCGAGGGCAAGGACCGAGCCCGGCCAGCGCGACCGGCCGGGCGGCGTCGTGGCTGGTTTCGCTTCGGTCACGACGTGCGCGAGCAGTAACGCAAGGAGCCCCGCGCCGCACAGAAACGTCGCCTGCGGATGACCCGCAAGAACCTGCAACGCCAGGACTCCGGCAGCGAGGAGCACACCGACGGGACGATGCGTCTGCCAGGCTCGAAGCACAGCCGCCCACACCCACGGCCAGAGCGCCCACGCTTCGATGAGGCTCACGTGGCCGGCCCACAAATGCCCCCAGGTGACGCCTGAGCCCAGCCACACGGCCGCCGAGCCCAACAACGGCCAAGGCGATTGGTCACGCCGCGCGCCCAAGTGCACGTGCGCAAGGACCGCGCCGCCCAGCCCGAGCAGAATCAGATGCAACCAGTAGGTCAGCAGGATCGACGCCTTGCCCGTCAGGAGCGCCGTCGCGACGTTCAGCGGATAGAGCAAGCCCAATTGCATTCCGGCGTGCGAGGCGACGCCACCCAGCAGCCACGGATTCCAGGCCAGCAGTTCGCCCCGGCGCAGCGCCGCCGCCGCAGTGTCGCGCATCGGCATCTGGTAGCTGAACAGATCGGCACCATCGCCGACGAAGACGCCCGGCAGCGTCATCGCCCACACGACCGGCAGCGTCATCGCCACAATGCCAACCGCCAGGATGGCACGACCGCGGTTGTCCATCACCTGACCTCCAGACGGACTGCGCTCAGCCGTCAAGCAGAGCCTCCGTCATGCGAAACAGGCCAGCCAATGAATCGGGCTCATCGGGCGCCCGCGGGACGGGCAGCACTTGCAGGTCGCGCGCCAGCCCACGGACGGTCTCGACGACGCGCGCATCGGCGAGCGCGAGAGTCGCCAAACGCCGCGCCGCTTCGCCCAGCACTTTGGCCGTTCGCGGTGCCTGCCGCGCGTCTCCACCGATCGCGTCCGGACCCAACTTCAGCAGCAGGGCCTCCAACTGCAATTCCAACTCCGGACCCGCGTGGGCAGGCGCGGTCGGAAAGGGGGCGACGCGATTGACCACCCAGGACGCAGCGAACATGTCTTGCTCTTTCAGTTTTTGTCGCAGATAGCGCGCTTCTTCCGTCGAGGTCGCGTCACATGCGGAAACCAGCACAAAGGCGGTTTCCGGCCCGCGCAGCAGCGCCTGGGTGCGCCGCGCGCCTTCGACAAAACCCTCGAAGGTATCCGACAGGTGCGAGAAAAACTGCAGGAGTTCGCTGAACATTTCGACCGACGTGAACCGTGAAAGACCGCGCATGACCACGCTGCCGGCGCGAAAAGGTCCCGTGCGCAGCTTCTGGCTCGGCTTGAGCAGCATCTGAAAGGCCCGGGAATCGAACAGGCCGACCAATCGGTCCGGCGCGTCGAGAAAATCCAGCGCGTGCGCCGACGGCGGCGTGTCGAGCACGATCAGATCCCAATCGCCGGACGTCGCGGACTCGTACAGCCGCTCCATCGCCATGTACTCTTGCGTTCCGGCCAACGTCGTTGACGCTTGGCGATAAAACGGGTGATTCAGGATCGCATCCCGCGATTCCGGCGTTTTGGCGTAACGCGCGACCACGCGGTCAAAAGTCCGTTTGACGTCCAGCATCGCAGCGTCGAGCGGCGCACTGACGACGCAATGTTGTGCGGCAAAGTCTGCGACCGGAATGCGCTGCACGTTCTCGTCGAACTTTTCCAAGCCCATGGCCGACGCCAGCCGCCGCGCGGGATCAACCGTGAGGACCAGGGCCCGGCGTCCCAGACGCGCCGCGGCCACGCCAATCGCGGCCGACAGCGTGGTTTTGCCAACGCCGCCGGCGCCCACGACGACGATAACGCGCTTTTCTGCGATGATATGTGCAAGCGACAGAGGCACGCGTCTTCCCCAACGCCGGTGACCGGCGCAGACTCGATACACGCTGCGACAGCAGACGTCAAAGGGCCCGATGCAAACAGCGGCACATGACACCGACCAGATGGGCAAGCAAGCGCCGTATTTCTACGCAGTTGCGCTGCCAAAATTCGTCGCACTCTGGCTGGGCACCGGCGGATTCTACGGTCTGTTTTGGTTCCATCAGCACTGGCAAACGATCCGCAGCCGTCAAGGTGGCGATTTCAAGCCGTGGCACCGCATGCTGCTCGCCGGGTCCTATTGCGAGCCGCTGCTGCGACTGATTGTCGAGGCGCGACGGGATCAGGCGACCGACCCGCCGTTCAGTCCGCGCGCGCGCGCCGTCGTGTGGCTGCTGATGACGGCCACGTTGCTGCTGGGTCCGCCGCTGAGCCTGCTCTGCCCCTTCGCGTTTTTGCCGCTTGTTGACGCCCAGCGCTTGGCCAATCAGGTCAATGCGTTGCGCACGCCCGCCGCGGATGAGAACGCGGACTGGAGCCACCGGGAATGGCTCGCGCTGCTGCCCGCGGGTCTGGCGCTTCTGGCGGGTGTGGGGTGGCTTGTCCACACGGGCTGGTTCAGCGATGCCGCCAACCGCATTTCTCATCGTTAGCAGCGAGTTCTGGATGCTACCCAATAGACTGTGGTAGCACCATACGATGCATGGCATGATACCTGTGCGTTACCATGGGTCAATCCGACTTTCGGTACACGCTCGGAAGACGATGCATTGGCCTATTTCACCTGTGATTTCAGTGGCTTTTGTCGGCATGATGCTTGCCGCGGGCTGCCAAAACGCCAACGGGCTGCTGCCGGGCAAACCAGCCGTGGCACCGCAGCGTGTGGATGGCCGAATTCACCTGCAACCCGAGTCGATGCAGTACGTCCAAGTTCTGGTGGCGACACAGAATTCAGGGCGGATTCCCCTGCGCGCGCCCGCACGCGTGGCCTTTCGCGACGGCGCCGTTTCGCGACTCGGCGTTCCCGTACCAGCGCGCGTGTCAGCTGTGCATGTTGCGTTGGGTGAAGAAGTCTCCCGTGGCACTGCCCTGGTGACACTCGCCAGCGCGGAAGCGGCGTCGACGCGAGCGAATGTCGATCGCGGTCGGCTGGAAGTCCGCGCCGCTCAGGAATTGGTCAAACGGCAAAAGGACATGGTCAAGTCGGGCGTTGGCATTGAGATGGAGCGGTTCTCCGCAGAAATGCGACTGGCCGAAGCGCATGCAGACCTGCGGAAATCACTGGAAGAAGCCAATCTGCTCGGCGACGATCGCGATGTGACCGTGACGATTCGCGCGCCGATGGACGGCAAGGTGCTGGCGCTGCGGGCGACGGTGGGCGCGTCGGTGGAACCGGCTGGAGAGCCAGTCGTCGAAATGGGCAATCCGCGGCTGCTGTGGGTCGTTGCGGAAGTATTCGAGCAGGACCTGCAGGCGGTTCAGCCTGGCGCGAAGGTCTCGGTCGAAATCAGTTCGATCGACGGCCCGCTGGCCGGGCGCGTGGAGGCGATTTCCGGTCACGTCGACGCCAACGCGCGGCGCGTGCCCGTCTTCATCTCGCTGGACGCAGCCGATGTCGTGCGCTTGCGTCCCGGCATGTACGCCGCGGTCCGAATTGAGACGGACGCTGTGCACGGCGTGCCCGTACCGTCGACCGCGGTGCTCGTCAAGGATGGCGGCAGCAACGTCATCTACGTGCAAGCGGGCGACGGCTTCGAGCCTCGCGTCGTCACCGTCGGGCGCAGTTTTGAAGGGCACGTCGAGATCCTGCACGGACTTCAGGTGGGCGAGAAAGTCGTTGTCGGCGGCGCGCTGCTGCTGGATGGCTCCTCCGAACAGCGGCAGTGACGCGATGAGCTACCGACGGGGACGCCCACCTTGCTAGGACCGCTCCTGACATTCTTCATCCAGCGCCGGGCAGGCACCGTGGCTTTCGCCTTGGCTGTCGCCGCGCTCGGCGTGCACGCGTACTTGCGCACGCCCGTGGAAGCCTTTCCGGACGTGACGAATGTTCAGGTCACTGTGATCGGGCAGATGTCGGGGCTGGCAGCGGAGGAGATGGAGCGGCAGGTTTCCGTGCCGTTGGAACGGGCGCTGAATGGAACGCCGGGCATGATTGGCATGCGCAGCGAATCGCAATTTGGTCTGTCGCTGGTCACGCTCGTCTTTGACG
Source organism: uncultured Myxococcales bacterium (assembly GCA_903924465.1). Lineage (GTDB taxonomy): Bacteria > Myxococcota_A > UBA9042 > UBA9042 > UBA9042 > CAIYBN01. The sequence goes on from CAIYBN010000038.1 coordinate 94,651, forward strand.
ATTCCGCGGACGCCTTTGTGTCGCGCGTGCTCATCCAGGAGCGCGTGGCCAGCGCGGAGGTGCCACCGGAGGCGGCCATCCAGCTGGCACCCAACGCAACGCCCCTGGGCAAGATCTACCAATACCGCCTCTACTCTGCCCGCCACGACCTGTACCAGCTGCGCAGCGAGCAGACGTTCACCGTGGCCAAGTACTTGCGTGAAGTGCCGGGTGTCGCGGACGTGGTGAGCTTTGGCGGCATGCTCAAGGAGTTTCACGTGGAAGTGGATCCCGACCGGCTGCTCGCCACGGGTCTGACACTGGACGACGTCGTGGAGGTGATGACCCGGTCCAACAAGAACGCCGGTGGCGGCTTCTTGCACCGCGGGGATCAGGAGTTCGTGATCCGCTCGATGGGCTATCTCGGCGGACCGCGCGACATCGAGCGCGTGGTGCTCCGGGCCGACAAGGGTTCGCCGGTGACCGTCGGTGACGTTGCCCACGTCGTGCAATCCCACACGCCGCGGCGCGGAACGGTGGCACAGGATCACGATCTGGAAGTCGTCGAAGGCGTCGTGCTGCTGCGTCGTGGCGAAAATCCGTCGGACGTGCTGGATGGCGTGCACCAGAAAGTCGCTGAGTTGAACGGCGGAATTCTGCCGGAAGGCATGGAGATTCGTCCGCACTACGACCGCACCGTGCTGGTCAGCCAGACCATGAGGACCGTGCACCACAACCTGCTGGAAGGCGCGCTGCTGGTGCTGGCCGTGGTGTGGCTGTTCCTGCGCTCGATGCGCGCCGCAGTCATCGTAACCGCGGTGATTCCATTGGCGATTCTGGTGGCGTTCATCGGTCTCAGCGCGCTGGGGTTGCCGGCCAACTTGATTTCGATGGGCGCGATCGATTTCGGCATCCTGGTCGATGGCGCCGTCATTCTTGTTGAACGCGCCATTCACGCCGTCCGCGAGCACCGACCGAAAAGCCAGAGACAGCTGCGGCTGCTGATTGGCCACTCGGCGCTGGAAGTCGCGCGGCCGACGCTTTTTGCCATGTCCATCATCATCGCCGCGCTGATTCCCGTCTTTACGCTGGAGCGCGTGGAGGGCCGCATCTTCCGGCCGTTGGCGATGACCTACTCCTTTGCGTTGCTCGGCGCGTTGGTCTTTTCGCTGTCCTTGGTGCCAGCGCTGTGTGCCATCCTGTTGCGACCACAGGACGCCGAGACGCGCGAGCCAAGCTGGCTGCTGACGCTCGAGCGGCTGTACCGGTGGACGATTCGGCGGGCGATTCGCTTGCGCTGGTTGGTGGTCGCACTGGTGCTGACGCTCGGTGCGGCGGGCGTGTTCGCGACCAAGAAGCTGGGCACCGAGTTCCTGCCGACGCTGGATGAAGGCGACGTCTTCGTCTTCACGGAAATGCCGCCGTCGATTTCCCTGGAACGCGCGCAGCTGCTGTTGGCCGATGTGCGGGAGACGCTGCTGAAATTTCCGGAAGTGCGCGCTTGCCTGACGGAACACGGACGGCCGGAAGACGGCACGGACAATGAAGGCGTCAACATCGGCCAGACCGCCGTGCGGTTCCATCCCAAGGAGTCGTGGCGCCCGGGTTGGAACAAGCAGCGGCTGATCGAGGAGATGCGCAAAGCGCTGGCGGTCATCCCGGGCGCGCGCTTCAACTTCAGCCAGCCGATCAAGGATCGCGTGGAAGAATCGCTGTCGGGCGTGCGTGGCCAAGTCGTGTTGAAGATCTATGGCCGGGATTTTGACGTGATGCGCAAGAAGCTGCTGGAGACGATCGACGTGCTGAAGCCGATCCGCGGCGTGGTGGATCTGGACATCTACCGGGACTCGACCGTGCCGCAGCTGCAGATTCGCCTCGATCGTCAGGCGCTCGCGCGCGAGGGCATCAGCGTGGACGACGCGCAGGGGCACGTGGAAGCTGCGATGGCCGGCCGCGTCGTGACGCAGCTGTGGGAAGGCGAACGGCCGGTGCCGATTCGCGTCCGATTGCCGCATGCCGAAAGCCAGAGTGAGGATCGCATCGCCCAAACCCTGATGCCTTCGCCGTCTGGCGCGCAGGTGCCGCTGGGTCGCGTGGCACAAATCGGCATGGCGAACGGCCGCGCGGCGATCAACCGCGAGTCCAACAGCCGCTTTGCCGCGCTGAAGTTCAACGTCGAAGGTCGCGACCTCGGCTCGGTCATTCAGGAAGCGATGGCGGCAGTCAAGCAGAAGATCAAGGTCGAAGAAGGCTACCATCTGGTCTGGGCGGGTGAATTTGAGAACCAGCAGCGGGCGATGAAACGCCTTGCGGTGATCGTTCCCATCGCGGTGTCCGTCGTGATGGCGCTGCTCTACGCGGCGCTGGGATCGGCGCGCGCGGCGGGGACCGTGTTGCTGATTGCGCCGTTTGCGATGGTCGGCGGCATTTTCGCCCTCGGCGGGATGCACATCGCCATGTCGGTCTCGTCGGCCATCGGCTTCATCGCCCTGCTCGGTCAGGTGTCGCTGTCCGGCCTGTTGGTCGTCGGCGCCATCGACGAGGAGCGCAAGGCGGGCGTGGCGATCTTTGAAGCCGCAGCGATCGGCGCGTCCAATCGGTTCCGCGCCGTGTTGATGGCGAGCCTGCTGGCGATGCTCGGCCTGATGCCAATGGTGATCAGCGAGGAAGTCGGCGCGGAAACCCAGAGGCCGTTTGCCACCGCCATTGTCGGCGGCATGGTGACCACGCTACTGATTGTGCTATTCGTGTTGCCGGTGTTGTACACGTGGACGGCCGGGAAGCTCGCCGCGGCCACGGAGGAAGAGTAGGCAACGGTTCCGAACCGCCCGGCGCCGCCCCCTTTGCCGGGCGCGGGCTTCACGGTATGGTGCTCGGGCTGACACGACCGGAGACCGCCATGCCCAAGTCCAATGCCACGCTCAAAGAACGCTGCGAAGGCATCGTCGCCCGGCGCATCCTGCGTTTGCCACCGAAGCTGGTCGCTTGGCTCCTCGGCAAGCGCCGGCGGGTGATCAACGGCGTCGCGCTCGATCCGACGGTCCAATTGAGCCTGGACCTGTTCAAGCTGACGGGGCGGCCGACGATGGACAAGCTACCGGTGGACGCCGCGCGCCGCGAATTTGCCAAGCTCGTGCCCATCGCCGACCTCGCGCCACGCCCGCTGCTGGACGTGCAGAATCGCCGGATTCCCGGTCCGGCGAGCGAGATTCCGATTCGCATCTACCGGGACCAAACGGGCGTCCTTCCCGCATTGCTCTACGTCCACGGCGGCGGATTTGTCGTCGGCGACTTGGACACACACGACCCGCCGCTGCGCGAATTGGCCCACGAGAGCGGCTGCGTCGTGATCGCAGTCGACTACCGGCTCGCCCCCGAACATCCCTTTCCCGCGGCGCTGGATGACGCGCTTGCCGCGCTGGCTTGGGTGCGCCAACACGCGGCAGAACTGCAGATCGACCCGGCGCGGATCGCGATGGGTGGCGACAGCGCAGGCGGCAACCTGACGGCCGCGACCTGCCATCAGCTGCAGCAGATCGGCGGCGAATTGCCCGCAGCCCAACTGCTGATCTACCCAGGCGTCGACATGCACAACCTTGCACCGTCGAGAAATACCTACGCAACAGGCTTTTTTCTGGAACGCGAATTGATCGACATGTTCGTCAGCGCCTACGTGCCTTCGCCGGAGATGACCGCTGATCCTCGGGTTTCGCCGCTCCTGGCGATGGATTTTTCGGGCCAACCGCCCGCGCTGTTGTTGACCGCGGGCTTCGACCCCTTGCAGGACGAAGGTCTGGCCTACGGCCGCAAGCTTGTCGCAGCGGGTGGCACCGTCGAATTCGTGCACTTTCCGACGCAGATCCATGGCGTCTTCGGCATGGCTGGTGCGGTCGAGGACGGCAAAAGGGCCATTGCGGCCTGCGCAAATTTCCTACGCAAGACGTTGGCTGCGTGACGCGCGGTCGCGCGGGTGCCTGCGTCATTCACGTCGCCAATAGTTGTGTCAAATCGTCAAATTGCCTTGGATTGGCTGCTTTTTGCGTTGACGATGCGAACGGGCTGGCCCAATCTCGCCGCCCTCTGACGCCGTCAGGCGTCGTGCAATGAACGAACGCAAAATCTGGATATTCATGCGCAATTTCGACCTGTTCACCCATTCTTTGCTGGCTCTGGCCTGTGGCGTCGCGCTTGCCGGCTGTGGGACCGATGACGCTGCTGCGACCAGCCTGGCCGCCGATGACGCTGTCGTGGACAATGACCTCGGCGCCCTCGACGCTGCCGACGCGACGGGCGGGGACGCATCCGCTGATGACACGGCGGTGGACGATGCCACTGGCGAAGATGCGGCGTCAGACGCCGTGTACTCGGACGCGCCGTTTGAGATCGCGAGCCACACGGCCTTGCCACAGCTGATCTATGGCGGCATCGACGTCCTGCACAAGCCGCACATCGTCACGGTCACGTTTTCGGGCGACCCGTATGCGGACCAATTTGAAAAGTTTGCCGCGCAATTGCAGGACACGCAGTGGTGGGCCGCTTGGTCGATCAGCTACTGTTCGTCCACCGGCAAGTGCATCGGCAAAGGCGACACGGACAAGGTGCGCCTCGGCGTCACCGCCGCCAAGAGCTACACGGACTCCACCGTCCTGGGCGGCGCCTCGACCATCCAGCAATTCATCAAGAACCAGCTGGATGCCGCAACCTTGCCGGCGCCGGTTACGGACACGGTCTACGTCATCTACTTTCCGCAAGGCACGCAGATTACGCTGGCGAGCGGCGGCCAAACGGCCAAGAGCTGCCAGACGTTCGGCGGCTATCACCACTCGATGAAGTACGGCAGCGGCCAAATCGCCTACGCCATCCTTCCCGAGTGCAAAAACGCGGGCAACGGCATGAGCCAGTTGGAAGGCGTGATCTTTTCTTCCAGCCACGAAATCTCGGAAGCGGCGACCGATCCGTATTTCACCCAATCGGCGCAGGGCGAGATGCCGGGCGGCTTCAACATCAACACCCAGGACCTGAACGCCATTCCGTGGGATTTGGCCCTCGGCGGTGGTGAAGTGGCTGATTTGTGTCCATTTCTGCCATACGGCGGCTTTGGCTATGCTGAGGAGAACGGCTACAAGCTGACGCGGGTGTGGAGCAATCTGGCGGCAAAGGCCAATCACAATCCGTGCGTGCCCGCGGATCCCGGGCCGTATTTCAACGTGGCGCCGGAGAAGAACAAAGGGACGCACGTGAAGATCGAGCTGGGGCAGAGTGCGACGATTGCGCTGCACGCGTTTTCCGACATGCCGGTCAAGCCGTGGAGCGTCACCGCGGTGGACGTGGACTCTTTCCAGGGAGGCGGCACGCCGCTGACTTTTGACTTCGACGGACAGGCCTCGGCGACCGTGAACAACGGCGACGTCATCAACATGACGATTACCCGCGACAACTTCGCCCAGCCGGCCTCGCCGTATGGTCCGATTGCGATGCTGATTTCGACGTCCGCGGACGGCCAATCGACGAACTATTGGCCGATTTGGTGCTACACGCAGAAAGAATTGACCGGTCAGTAGGTGGGACGGCCGCTACGGCGCGGCCACTTCCGCTTTGGCGTGGGCCACAGCCGCGTGCATGCGCGTGAGCAGCTCCGTGCGCGTCACCAGCACGTGCACTTCCACGCCGTAGGCTTCAATCGCCTCGCGCCCGCCCTCTTCGCGGTCCACCAGAATCAGCGCGTGCTCCACGATGTGGCCCGCCTGGCGAATGCGGTCAATCGCCTTGATCGTCGAGCCGCCGGTCGTGATCACGTCATCCACCACCGCGACGTGCGCGTGCGGCGGCAGATCGCCTTCCAGCCATTGCTCCGTGCCATGCTTCTTCGGCTCCTTGCGGACCACGAACGCGTTCAACGGATGCGAACGCGAATGACTGTGCATCGCGATGGCGTTGGCAATCGGATCCGCGCCAAGCGTCAGACCACCGACCGCGGCCAGACGGAACGGCTTGAGCGCCTCATAGCCCAACGCGCCAATCACATTCAGCCCTTCCGCCTGCAAGGTCACCGGCTTGCAATTCACGTAATACGGCGACGTTCCGCCCGACGCGAGGATGAACGGCGGATTTTCACGCACTTGGAAAGAGTGGAGCAGCAGCAGTTCAATCAACCGGTCTTTGCGCAAGTCCATGTGGGCGTCTCCGGCAAGCAGGGAAAGCTCGCCTCTCGACGTATAGCGGTGTCCGCGCGGCGCGTCGAGGGGCCGCACACGCTTTTGCCGAGACTGCATGCCGCGCGACGTCACAGCTTGTCGCGCGGCCGTCATGCGACTGTCACACGGTTTGCGCAGACTGCGCCGGCCCGGAAGTCCGGGCAGCGGAGCCTTGCGATGGCGCTCAAACCTGGCGATACGCCGCGCATCCAGGTGCGGGATCTGGCGTTCCATTATGGCAATACCCAAGTGCTGCACGACAACTGCTTGGAGATCGCCGACAAGCGCATCACCGCGTTTATCGGCCCGTCGGGCTGCGGCAAGTCCACGCACATCCGCACGTACAACCGCATGTTCGCGCTGTATCCCGGCCAGCACGCGACTGGCAGCGTCCAGCTGGGCGACGTCAACGTGCTCGATCCCAAGGCGATCGATGACATCGCACTGCGCAGTCGCGTGGGCATGGTGTTCCAGAAGCCGACACCGTTTCCGATGACGATTTTCGACAACGTCGCTTTCGGCCTGAAGTTGCTGGGCATCCACGGCGCGGAGCTGGAGGACCGCGTCGTCGGCGCGCTGAAAAACGCGGCGCTGTGGGACGAGGTGAAGGATCGCCTGAAAGAATCCGGTTTGCAGCTGTCCGGCGGTCAACAGCAGCGTCTGTGCATCGCGCGGGCGCTGGCGGTGGAGCCGGAAGTGCTGCTCCTGGATGAGCCGGCGTCGGCGCTGGATCCGATCGCGACGGCGCGCATCGAAGAATTGGTCCAGGAGATGCGCGGGCGGTACACTGTGGTCATTGTGACGCACAACCTGCAACAAGCGGCGCGGGTCAGTGATTACACGACGTTTTTCTACCTCGGCAAAGTCATCGAGCACGGACCGACGGATCTGATCTTCACGCGGCCAACCGAGCAGCGGACAGAAGACTACATCACCGGTCGCTTCGGTTAGGAGTTGCGCATGGCAATGCACACGGATCGCACGTACGAGGCTGAGCTGCTGGCGCTGCGGGATCGGCTGGTCGACATGGTCGGTCAGGTCGAGCAGATGACGGTGGAAGCGGTGAAGGCCGTGGTCGAACGCGATGGCCAACTGGCGCGCGAGACGATTCGCCTGGACCGGCGCGTCAATCGCGCGGAGGTGGAAATTGACGAAGCCTGCATGCTGTTGCTCGCGCGGCGGCAGCCGGTGGCGTCGGACCTGCGCCTGGTGACGACGGCGCTGAAGATGGTGACGGACATTGAGCGCATCGGCGATGTGGCGGTGAACCTGTGCGAGCGGGCGATCGATCTGGCGGGCGAGCCGGCGATTCCGGTGATCGACGAAGCGCTGAATGCGCTCGGACAACTGGCGGCGGCGATGCTGCGCAAGGCGATCGAGGCCTTTGCCGAGCGCGATGCCGAGAAAGCCGACGCGGTGCTGGTGATGGACGACGACGCGGACGAGCGCTACCACCAGATTGTCCGGGCGCTGGCGCAGCGGATCCGCGACAATCCGGACAAGGTGGAGCAGAACGTCGCCCTGCAATCGGCGGCCAAGCAGCTGGAGCGGATCGGCGATCACGCGACCAATCTGGCGGAGCAGGTCATCTTGCTGGTGCGCGGGCAGGATTTGCGCCATCTGGGGAAATTGGCCTAGACATGCTGACCTATGTCCAACATCAAGTTCTTCCGGTCAGACCTGTTGCATGTCGGACTGGACCGCGAGCGTGCACCTTTGGTGGCACGCCGCGGATGAAAGCGGCTTGATCTCGAACTTCGGTCGGAGTGTATAGACGTTGCGGCATTGCTGAAGGCATCGCATGATCGGCGGCAGCACGGCACGCATCGCCGCGCAGTAGGGCCGCGCCATGAAAGCCATCCTCCTCGCTGCGGGCGTCGGCCGGCGCTTGCGACCGTACACCGAAGACAGACCCAAGTGCCTCCTGCCGCTGGGTGGCAAGACCCTGCTGGACCGCCACCTGGACGCGTTGGCAGCCAACGGCGTGCACGAAGTCATCCTCGTACTGGGCCATTGCGGCGACCAGATCCGCGCGGCGGTGGCCAAGCGCCCGGACGCGGCGCGGGTGCAATTCCTGGAGAACCGCCGCTACACGGAAGGCTCGATCCTGTCGTTGCACACGGCGATCGGCCACATCGACGACCACGCGGATGGCGCGATTGTCATGGATGCCGACGTGCTCTATCCGCGCGAGTTGATGCGCCGGCTGGTGAAAGCGCCAGGCACGGCGTTTCTGGTCGACGAGACGAGCTTGGAAACGGGCGAGGAAATGACCGTCGGCATCAAGGACGGCCGCGTTCGCACCATCGACCGCTTCGTCGGCGACGGCTGGGATCTGAAGGGCGAGACGGTCGGCTTTACCAAATTTGCCGCAGAAGACGCGCCGGAGTTGCGCAAGCACATGGACGCCTGTCTCGCGGAAGGCCTGAACAAGGCCGAGTACGAAGCCGCGATCATCCGGATGCTCAAGACGCACCCCGGGCATTACGCGCTGGTGGGCGACTTGCCGTGGACAGAGATCGACTTTGAGTCGGACGTCGAAGTGGCCAAGGCGATGCTGGCGGAAGTCGAAGCGCTGGATGCCCAGCCCCCTGCGCGCTGACCGAAGTTCGCGATCGAGCGTCTGCGGTCCGCGGCGTGCCACCGGAAGTGCACGCGCGCGGTCCAGTCCGAGATGCAACAGCCCTGACCGGCTAGCCCTGGAATCCAAGCCTGGTCAGCAAGTGACACGGAGCTCGCCATGACCGTCCAGTACGTCCTGCACGACCGTTCGATTCTGCTGCCGTACGTGACGCGGTTCATCGTGGCGCCGCTGGAACGGCGAATTCCGCGGTCCATTTCGGCCAACGCGCTGACGCTGTCATCGCTGACGTGTGCGGCGAGCGGTTTTGTGCTCGCGCTGCTGGCAACGCCGTCGCGGCTCAGCCTGTTCGCCGTGGCGCTGCTCTTTTGCGGCTATACGCTGTTCGACAATCTGGACGGCCCGCACGCCCGCGCGATGGGGACCAGTTCGCCGTTGGGTGAATTCCTCGACCACTGGCTGGACAGCCTGAACGGCTTGTTTGTCTTTGTCGGCAGCGTCTATGCGTTGGGCGCGGCCGATCAGCGGACGCTCGCGATCGTCGCGTTGATGGTGGCAAGCGTGTCGCTGACCTTTTGGGAGCAACGCGTGACCGGGCGGATGTACATGGGTCGCGTCGGCACACTGGAAGGACTGGTGATGGTGCTGACACTACTGTTTGGCATGGCCGCGCTCGGTCCGGACGCGGTCCACGCGCTGACGTGGCACGGCTACGACGCCATCGACCTGTTCCTGGCTCTCGCCGTCCTCGCCGGCGGCGCCACGATTGTCGGCCCGATCGTGCGCACCGGTCGCCGCTTCAGCGACGCGGCCGGCATCCTGATCGTGCTGAGCTGCTTCGTGGCTTGGGGCGTTTTCGGCCAGACGCCGCTGCTGGCGGTGTTCGTGCTGATCGGGCTAACCGGTCCGCTCACCGGCGGTCGCCTGCTGATGGGTCGCGTGGTCAAGGACGAGTCGATCGGGCGGCCGCCCTACACCTTGGCCGCGGCTGCTGTCTTTGCTCTCAGTGCTGCGCGGGGGCACCTCCCCGTCAGCGGGCAAGCACAGGTGGCCTGGTTCCTCGGGGCCGCTCTGGCGATCCACGTGCTACTGGACTTCCGCCGCGGTGTGCGACTTCTGGGACAGTACGTACGGCCAACCGAAGTGCTGCGGCTTCTGCTTCCTTGACACCACGTCCGGTTTGGCAGTGAATTCCGCGCGCGCCGGCATGTGGCGCAGCAAGGACTTGCCATGACGGAACCACGCATTTTTGCCAAACCGCCGCACTTCGCGCCGTCCTGGCTGCGGGCAATCGCTGCGTCGACCAAGGCACCGAAGGGCGAAATCACCCTGCCTCGCCTGGACATGGAACTGCTGCCGCAGCCTCTGGATGCGGCACGGCTGGCACGCTACCGCGAGCTGTGCGGCTTTGCCGAGAGCCTGGAACTGCCACCGACCTGGCCGCAAGTTGCGTGCGGCGCGCTGCACATGCAGATGCTGACCGACCCGAGCTTTCCGCTACCGGCGATGGGCGTCGTGCATTTGCGCAATCACATCGAACAGCTCCAGCCCATTCCCGTTGACGCACCGCTGCACTACGCCTGCCACCTGGAGCCGATTCGCGCGACGGACAAGGGCGATGAGATGGACCTGGTGACGGTCGCAACGGTGAACGGCGAGGTGGTGTGGCGTGCGGTCATCACGATGTTGTCGCGCGCCCGCAAAGTGAAGCGCGGTACGCCACCGTCGCAGATGGTCACAGCCGAGCCGAGTGGCCCCGTCCTGCCGCTGCGGTCGATGGAACTCCTGGTGCCTGAAGATCTGGGCCGCCGCTACGCCCGGGTTGCCGGCGACTTCAATCCCATCCATCAGCACGCGCTCCTGGCCAAGCCTTTCGGCTTCAAGCGGGCGATCATCCACGGTATGTGGTCGCTTGCCCGCGCGGTCGCAGCGTGCCAGAACGACATGCCCAGTGGCCCGGTGGCCATCGACGTCGCCTTTCGCCGTCCGATCTTCCTGCCGTCGACAGTCCGGCTGAATCTGGCACGCGGCGCCACGGGACTGGAGTTTGTTGTGGTCAGTCAGAACGGCAAGACGGTGCATTTGCGGGGTACGATCCGGCCGCTCAGCTAGAAAATCTTGCGATTTGGCTACTTGACCTGCGCGCCAGCCGCTCTTGCCGCTGCCAGGAAGCCGTCCACGTCGTCCGGCGTCACAAACCAGCGCTTCTCGCCTTCCAGGACCACGCCGCCTTCGCGCTGCGTCGCCCACACGCGCGCGCGCGTGTCGCCGAGCAGGTAAAGACCCGTGTAGAGGCCGGGCAGCCCCGTGCCAGCGAGCCGCAGGTTGAGTTTGGCCTGGGTCCGCTGCACCGTCACGCCATCCAGCGGCATCCGGAAGGTGCTGGTCAGCGTGTGGACTTTCAACGCGCCATCCGCGATCTCATAGCGCAGTCGCTCCGCACCCAGGAAGCACAACGCGACCAGCCAGAACGCAAGAATAGGCAGAACGGTCATCGCGACCAGCACCGGGATGTGCAAATGCAGGCCGTGAAGCTTATCCGCCTCCGCCGGCACGGTCAGCACGCCAGATACGATGACCATCGGCACGAGCGTGGCAACGGCCAGCAGGACACCGACCACGCGGCGCGAACGCTGCCACACCTGCGGCGGCGAGAAGGACATGGGGACGGGCAAAGACTTGCTCATGACACAGCCCAGCAAGCCGGAAATCCGGCGCGAAACCAAGATAGGCCGATCCCGCGGACTTGCCAATTGCCCGAGTAGCTACTGAGCGCGGAAGCTGGCGGTCCAAGCCGGCGGCTGCGGCGCGCTGCCATCTTTCAGCATGGCTTCCCAGTCCTGATCGGACAGGCGCTTGATCTCATGTACGTCGACCTCGTGGTAGCGGAAGACCGGCCCGACAAACGTCTCCGCGCCGGTGCACGTGTCCACCGTCAGAACCATCTGGCTGACGTAGCCCGTGGCCACGTGCAGCACGTCCGGGCCCGGCAGCGGATCGCCCTGGTTCGGGTTGGTGTGCACATCGGCGATCGTCGGTTTCCACGCATCGAGACTCGCAGAACCGAAGAACAGCGTCGTGTACCAGCCGCTGTAGGTTTGCCCGCAGATGTTGCCCGCCGCAATCACGCTCTTCAGGAACGTCTGGTCATCCGGCGTCGTGCCCTGACCCGCCAACTCATGCTCCGCCGCCGTTTGCAGCTTGCCCATGACGTCCTGCCAGTTGGTGAAGAACTGATTGAGGCTCTGCTTGACACCCGGCTCCGTAACCGGCGCATTCGCCAGCACCTGATTCGCCACCGCGCCGAGCTGCTTCATCTTGGCGAAGAACTGCGGATAGGGCTCCACGTACGCGCCCGGATGCGCGCACGACGCGTTGCCGGTGTAGCTCTGCTTGGCGTACAGCAATGTGTCGTGTCGCAGCTCCGCCCACGACGCCAGTTGGGTATTCGCGGTCTTGTCGCGCCACGCCGGCGTGCGCAAGGCAAACGGGAACTTGGCGTCGGTCGTCGGCGCATTCAACTGCCGCAGGCCGTCCAGCCAGAGGTTGTACAGGTTGCTCTGCCAGAACGTGGCATCGTGCTGATCGACCAGCCAGCGCACGGTGTTCAGCGCGCCCCAATATGGAAATTTGTCGAAGTCCGTCTGCAACAGCGGCAGCACCTGGTCATTGCCGAGCGCAAACAGCACGTCCAACGGATTGGGCAGCACGCGCGGCACTTTGGCGCCGTCGTGGATGATGCGGTCAAACGTCACGTTGCTGAACACGTACGAGTCGATGACGAAACGTTGACCGAGCAGGGCAAACGCCGGCGGCTGCGGCGCAGGCTCGCTGGTCGTCGGATCGACCTCCAGCACCTGGCTGGCGATCTGCTGCGTGCCGTACTGCCCACCGGTCAATGCGCCCACCGCCGCTTCCACTTGCGCGCCGGTCATGGTCGTCACGTCTGACGCCGTCGTCCATTTCTGGTCGGCGACGAACTTCTGCACGCCGGCGACGTTGATGTAGTCCACCGGCCCGACCATCAGCGCCAGGAGATCATCGGCCGTCTGCAGCCCCGTCGCCGCGTTGCCGGCCTGCACCGCTTGCGCCAGCAGCATCGCCAGCATCACCTGCCGTGGCCGCCACACCCAGTTGCCCGACGGATCCTGTTCCGCAAAGCGCAGATCCGTCCGGCCCAGCCACATCAGCGCGCGGAAATACTGCTCCAGCTCGGGCACGCCGGCGTAATGGCCGCGCGGCTTGAATTGGCTGAAATCCAGGGTGCGCGCGCTGCCAAAGAGCTGCAGATCCACCATCTGCTCAGCCGCGACATCTTTCAAAATCTCCGCGACTTGCGTGTCGACCGTGGCACCGGTAAGACTCGGCAGGGTCTTGCCCGCCAGCAAACTGCGCGCCACCGTCAGGTACAGGTCGGCGTCCTGCTTGGCGAGCTGGGCATCCGCCGCGGTGCCCACATCCAGATTCGGCAACGCCGCCTGGCTCTTGGCCAACGTGTCGTCGATGATGCCCAAAAGCCCATATTGCTCCAAGGTTTTCAGGATGTCGTCGTAGGAAGCGTGGAGCGCCTGGAGAATCGCGTCGGTTGTCACCACCACCGGCAGATCCTTCTGGAAGACATCCAACAGCGCCGCCGCCATCGAGTCACGTTGCAGCCGGTCCGACACCATAAAACCATTGGTATGCAGCTTGTCCTTCTCGGCTTGTGTCAGTGTCAGTTTCTGGTCGACCAAATCCATGTTCTTGGCCAACAGCGGATCGGCCGGCGGCACAATCGGCTGGACGGCATTCGACGGCGTGTGCAATGCCAAGAACTGCTGCAAAGTCATGTCCTTGGCTTGGGCCACGACGGGCGCGAACGACGTCAGGAACTGCGCTTTCGCGGCACTCACGGTCGGCTTGGTGGTCACCGCTGCCGCATCGTCACCGGACGTCGCGTCTTCGGCAGCGGGCGTCGGCGCCGCACAGGACACCAGAAAACCGCCGAGAATCAGAGCAATGGACCGCAGCCAAGGATGGGCGAGCATGGAAACCTCCAGAAGTCGAGGCGCGGGGGGAATCCTTCGGGCAGGCCGCGCCACCGACGAGGATGCAAGGATTGGACCAACACGCTTGCCTTTTGCATGGCGTCAAAAATACATTTGATTCGATTGGTTAGAAATCAGGCGCGCCGGATGCTGGCCAGCCGCGCCCGGCATTTGTGGTATTTCGCAACATGTTGTGTGGATAATTTCCACATGCAGCCGCTCAGCCGGGCAATTTTTCGGCAAAGTCATCGCCGAGGCGCCAGCTGTAGGCGGGTGACGCGAGTTCCATGTCAGCGGGGCGGTGGATGCCTGCGTGCCGCCAGAAATCGACGTAGACGTCATAGTCATCCAAGTCGTATTCGTCATCGGGAAAGGCCGGTCCGGCAACAAACGGCGGAGGTTCTCCGGCAAACAGACGCGCGAAAAATCCCGGCTTGGCCGGCTTGGCCGCTTCGGCTTCGGCGTCCAGATCGCGCAGATACGGCGCAACCGACGATTCTGGAACGCCGAACTTGCTCGCCAACAGCGCTGCTTGACCGCGCCAAGTCGCGACGTGCCGGACCCAATCTGCCGACTGCGCGAGAATTCGCGACGGATGCGGGCAAAAATGATCGATTTCGACGCCATCTTCGACCAGCACGTGCGCCCAATAGCGGCCGTTGTCGACGAAAATGACCGAAGCCAGCAGGTGCAACTCGCGCGTCAGCGTCACAACGGTCGGCACATCCAGTCCGACGAACTGATCGGGCCAGAACACGACTGTCCAGCCATTTTGTGGTGCGAAGATGAGGGTATTGCTGCCAAAATCGTCGCTGACTGCGACATCTTCGCACGTGACCCCGTGAGCCGCGGCGTACCGGCAAATGGCTGCCGACAGCGCAGCAGCATCCGTGGTGCGAAACGCGGTTGCGCTGACAAATGCCCCCACGACGGCTCCCCCACAAGCGGACCCACAGCTTGCCCCGCTAAGTTGCGCCGCACAGGGCTTTGGGTCAAGCATCGCTGTCATGGCGTAGTCAGGTCGGTGACGTACTTTTGCGCCGTCCATTTCGCGTGCAGGTCCGCCGAAATCGCCCGTTGCGCCGCGATCTGGGCGTAGACATCGGCGGTCGTCGTCTTGGTGCGCGGCAAACTGGGCTGCGTGTAGTCGATGCGGAACAGGCCGAGGCGCGGCTCATTGCCGTGGGCCCATTCAAAGTTGTCCAGGATGGACCAGTGCATGTAGCCGCGGATGTCGACGCCGCGGGCGATCGCGCTGGCCAGCACGGCGAGGTGCTCAATCAGGTAACGCGGCCGCTGCACGTCGGTCGCATCCGCCGTGCCATTTTCCGTGATGTACAAAGGCAATTTCCAGCGATTGGCGGCGTGCGCCAGGACCTCCAGGAACGCGCCCGGATTGATTTCCGTGCCCAGGTCACTGTGCGGCAGTTTCGTGTCATAGCTCGCCACATCGGTCAGCGGCAGCGCATCGATTCCAGCCAGCAGGCCGGGCACCGACTGGGCGCGGGACGGACCGTAGTAGTTCAGACCGATCCAGTCGAGAGATCCCTTCAATTCCAGGTAATTGCCTTCCGGCGGCGTCGTCGCGGTGTTCGTTGACTTGCCGTCCAGATCCAGATCGAGGTTGCCGGTCGTCAGGGCATCGAGCCACGCATCATTGGCTGCGTAGTTCAGGCGCGCCGCCGCCGCAATGTCATCGGCCGAGGTCGGATCGAGCGGGTAGAACGGCATGGCGGCCATGGCGCAGCCCACCGATTGCGCCACGCCATCGCCGTCAGCGTCCACATCGTCCAGTGTGCGCACGAGCTGCGCCGCTTTGCCGTGGGCAAAAGCCAAGTTGGCGAACACGGCGCGGGCACCGTCAATATCGAGCGAAAAACCGGGAGGCAGCGAGCCGGAAAGGTAGCTGCCCGCGATGACCGAGAACGGCTCGTTGATAATCGGATACTCGTCGACGTAGCCCTTGACCTGCGGCAGGACCCACGCAACAAAAGCGGCGAAACGGTTGGAGAATTCTGGATTGTAGACGCCGAGCATGTCGACCGGACAGGACTTCTTGGCGACATCACAGCCCAGCGGGCTCGCCACGTCGACGGGCGTCGTCCAGTGGAAAAACGTCAGGAAAACCTTGATGTTGTGTGCACGCGCCGCCTTGAGCACATCCAGCACGTGGTTCATCTCTGCCTGATCGAACTGCCCCTGCTTGGGCTCCAGCCGCGGCCAGTCCAGCGAGAAACGAAACGCGGTCAGGCCGAGCCCAGCCATCCGATCGATGTCCGCCTGCCACTGTTCGCGAAACCCGGAAGCCTTGCCACTGTGCTCCTCATTGCACTTGCCCATGTCCTCCCACTGCGACCAGTTCGACGTGAGGCTCGTGTCGCCGGGCAACCACGTGCCTTCACCCTGGTACTGGGCGATCGCGCTGCCGAACAGGAAGCCGTCGGGAAACAGGAACGGTGGCTGGCCCATGGTCAGCGGCTTGCCGTCGTAGACCACGGGCGTGGCGGTCGTCGCCCGCGCGGAATCGCAGGCGGGAAACAGCAGGCAGGTCAACAGGATGAGGAGGTGTGTGCGCATGGTGCGTTCATGCCCGCAAACGCCGCGGACGTCAATCTTCGCACGACGGGCGAGCACTGGTACACTGGACGGATGCGCCACGCGAGCGCGGACGTGGGTGGGTTGTGGCGAACTGTCGACTGTACAAAGCTTGGATTCTGGCCGGCTTGCTCGTGGCGTGCGGAAGCGCGGCTGCTGGCGGGGACGACGCGGGGACCGTCACGACGGGCGACGCAGACCTGCTCGCTGGCGACTTGGGGTCCGACAGCCACGGCAGCGACGCCGCAACGGCATTGGATACCCTCGATGGCGGCAGCGATGCGGCAACCGATGCAACGACGGATGCCAAGGACGCGAGCGGCAATTGCGAGTTTGCCGACAAGCCCGCCGCCGGTGAGCCGGGCGCGACGTGCGCCATCGCCGACGACTGCCAAAGCGGGTTCTGCGTCGAAGCGGCCGAGGGCAAAATCTGCACCGCACCCTGCGTGAGTTGCTGTCCCAGCGGTTTCGCGTGCACCTCATTCCCCGGCAACGACGCGGTCTTCGCGTGCATGCCCAAGCTCACCGCGCTCTGCCGACCTTGCAAGGCCGATAGCGAGTGCGCCGCGGTCAGCAACGGCGCCTTGTGCATGTCCAGCGGCGCAGACGGGGCATTCTGCGGCGGCCTGTGCGCCAGCGACGGCGATTGTCCCAGCGGCTACGGCTGCATCGCCAGCCAGGGCAGCCAGGGCGCCAGCAAGCAATGCGTCAGCAAGTCGGGAACCTGCAGTTGCTCGCCGCGCTCCATCGCCGACGGCGCGACCACGACTTGCCACACCACCAACGCGATCGGCACATGTTCCGGGGCGCGCAAATGCCTGGCCAGCGGCTTGACGGCGTGCGACGCGCCAGCGGCGGCGACCGAGACTTGCAACGGCGTGGACGACGACTGCAATGGCGCGACCGACGAACCCGGGAGCGCGGGCTGCAGTCCCTGGTTCCTCGACACCGACGGCGACGGCTTCGGCGCGGGTTCGCCGACGTGCGCGTGCAGCAAGCCTGGCGGCGGCTACAGCGATCAGGGCGGCGACTGCAACGAGACCGCTGTGGCCGTTCACCCAGGCGCAAAAGAGACGTGCAACGGCGTCGACGACAACTGCAACGGCAAGACGGACGAGGGCTTTCCCAATATGGACGGTGACGGCATCGCGGACTGCGTTGATCCGGACATCGACGGCGACGGTGTAGCGAACAGCGCCGACTGTTCGCCGACCAACGCCGCCATCTTTCCGGGCGCGGTGGAAGTGTGCGATGGCCTCGACAACAATTGCGACGGCGTGACCGACGAGGAGCACGCCAGCGGCTGCAAGTTCTACCTGCGCGACGAGGACGGTGACGGCTTCGGCATCGCCACGGATGCCAAGTGCCTGTGCGCGCCCGCGGGCGTGTTCTCGGCGCTGTCCGGTGGCGACTGCAACGACGGCGACGCAACGATCCATCCGGGCGCTGTGGAAAGCTGCGATGCCGCCGATGACAATTGCGATGGCGCGACCGATCCGCCCGGGTCGGCCGGCTGCAGCAGCTTCTGGCCGGACAAGGACGCCGACGGCTACGGCACGGGCGGCGCGGGCGCAGCCAAGTGCCTGTGCGGCGCAATCGCCGGCTACGTTCCACAGACCGGCGATTGTGACGACACCAACGTCAGCATCCATCCCGGCGCGACGGAAATCTGCAACGGCTTCGACGACAACTGCGATGGCAAGACCGACCCGGCCAACTCCGGCGGCTGCGCGACGTACTACGCCGACGCCGACAACGACGGCTGGGGCGCGAGCGGAGGCACGCAATGCCTGTGCGGGCCTCTGGACAATTTCACCGTCACCCAAGCGGGCGACTGCGCCGACAACGATCCCACGATCCATCCCGGTGCCACGGAAGTGTGCAACGGCAAGGATGACAACTGCGATGGCAAGACCGACGAAGGGGTGTTGGTGCTGTACTTTGCCGACATCGACGGCGACGGTTGGGGCTATGGCTTTGGCCAGCTGCTCTGTGCACCGAAAGCCAAGTTCACCGCGATGCAAGGGGGCGATTGCGACGACGCCAGCACCGCGGTCTATCCCGGCGCGGCCGAAATCTGCGACTTGCTCGACAACAATTGCGACGGGCTGACCGACGAGAACTTGCCGTCCGCCACCTACTTCAAGGACAGCGACGGCGACGGCTACGGCAACCTGTACGTGTCCGCCATCTTGTGCGGGCCGATCGGCGGATACGTCGCCAACAGCACAGATTGCGACGACACGAACGCAGCGGTCCATCCCGGCGCCGTCGAAATCTTGTGCAACGGTCTGGACGACGACTGCGTGGGGGGTGACTCCTGCGACCCGGCAAGCTGCCTCGCGCAAACCATTGATTTTGAAGGCGCATTCGGCGGATGGACCGCGGGAACCGGCTGGGGCGCCGGCGTGTGGGCTGGACACATGACGCACAGCTTTGGCTACGGCGACGGGGTGAACTACCCAGATTCCGGTGTCACCGGCAGCGCGGCGGCGACGCAGATGTTCATTTGGCCCGGCACGACGTCGATCACCCTCGATTATTGGTACAACCCGGACAGTCAGGAAGTGCTCACGCAAACGACCACGCGCGACACACTCGTCTTGACCATCAACGGCTCGATCGCGCTGAACCTGAATCCTTACAATGATTTCGCCAACGTCTGGACCATCGGGAAAGTCATTGCCGTGCCGAAGACGTGGTGGGGCAAGACCGTGGAATTGAAGTTCGTGTTCACGACCAAGGACGCGAAGTACAACCACGGCGCCGGTTTTGCCGTGGACAACATCGCGACGACGTGCCCCGCGCCGCCGTGAACCTTCGCGGTATTGCTGACAAAGCGCTGGAAGATCCATCGGCAAAGTGGTGCACCTGCTACGGTGTAGACCCTGCTGCCACATGGAGATGGGATGATTCGCCGCTCGCTGTTGACGATCTCGCTGTTCTGGCTGACCGCATGTGCCAACGCCGTCCAAACATCCGCGCCCGTGGCGACCGACTGGAGTGCCAACGCGCAATTGCCGGAATCCGGCGAGCGCCGCGACATCTATCATTTGGGCGACGGGCTGGCCGACGCCGCGTCGCGCGGTTTGCGGCATATTGTCACGTGGCCGGTGACGGTGTCTGGCGTGCTGTTGCCCTGGCGGCCAATCGCCGTCGTCTTTGACCCCAAGGCGACGTCACCCGATGTCCTGCAACTCCAGGCCGTTGGTCGCGCGGCGCTGGGCTTTGGCACGATCGATGAAATGTACGGCTTCCTCGGCTTGTCCCAGCGCGACGCGGGCGTGGAAGCTTTTGCCGGCGTGCCGTGGCCGACAGACATCCAAGCGGGCGACTTTCTCGGCGCCGGAACGCTGATGACCAGCCATGGCCCGGCCTTGACGTTTTCCTGCGCGACCTGTCACGTCGCGAGATTCTTTGGCAAAACCATCGTCGGCATGACCAACCGGCACTCGCGCGCCAACGTGTTTTTTGGCCTTGCCAAGCAGTTCTTTCCCGCAGTCACGGACGACCTGCTCGTGACCCGGACCCAGGCGACGCCGGACGAACTGGCGCTGATGGACCGCGCGCAGGCCAACCTGCCGGCCGTCGGTTACAAAGAGCCTCGCGCGCATGGCTTGGACACCTCGCTGGCGCAGGTGGCGCTGAGCCTCGCGCGGCGGCAGGCGAACGCGTGGGCGACGCGCGATCCGACGCTGGAACAAACGCCGCGACCGAATGACCTGGAGACGTACGTCGCCGACAGCAAGCCGGCCGTGTGGTGGAGCCTCAAGTACAAAACGCGCTGGCTGTCGGACGGTTCGATCGTCAGTGGCAATCCGGTCTTTACCAATTTCCTGTGGAACGAATTGGGTCGCGGTACGGACCTGCACGAGTTGAACGATTGGCTGGCGCAGAACCAGGCGACGGTCGATGAGCTGACGGCGTTGGTCTTTGCCAACACGCCGCCGCGCTGGCAGGACGTTTTTGCCGAGTTGCCGATCGACGTCACGGCGGCTGCACGCGGCAAGGTCACGTTTGACGCGATCTGCGCGACTTGCCATGGCACGTACGACAAGGCGTTCGACGGCGGTGACACGCGCACGCGGGCCGTGCACTACCACAAGGTGACGCCGGTGCTGGACGTGGGCACGGACCCGCAGCGCGCCAAGGGCATGGCGGCATTTGCTACCGGCCTGAATCAACTGGCGATTTCCCAAGCGATGGGCACGGTCGTCGCGGTGCAGACTGGCTACGTGCCGCCGCCGCTGGAAGGCATCTTTGTGCGCTATCCCTACCTGCACAACCAAAGCGTGCCGACGCTGTGCGAGCTGTTGCGGCCGGCGAAATTCCGCAGTGCGCAGTTCTGGCTGGGCCCGGACGTGAACGTGGCGACGGATTTTGACCCGCAGTGCGTGGGCCTGCCGGTGGGCAAGGCGATTCCGGCCGCGTGGCAGACTGACCCGCAAAACCAGATGGATACGACCCAGCCGGGCCTGAGCAACCAGGGCCACGAGGCTTTCCTGCTGGATGCAAACGGCAACGAGGTGCTGCATGACGCGGAGCGCAAGGATCTGATAGAGTTCCTGAAGACGCTGTGATGGAGAGCCCGCGTGCGCATGCAACCGCTGATTCTGTTGGGGTTGACTGCCGTTCTGGCGCTCTCGGGCTGCTCCACGCTGATCTTTCGGGCCGGTCAGCCCACGCTCATCGGCGATCTGCACCACGGCACGGCGACCCACGTGGTTCTCAGCAATGACGAAGGTCAGCTGTTTCGCATTGCGCGCAACGCGATCGCAAGCACGCGGATGGGCGGAATGCGGACGCTTTTGTGGTCGGCGGCGTCGGTCTATGGTCTCGTTCTGACGCCGATTGGCGCGATCGGCTGGGCGATGGACGAAATCGCCTTTGACGCGGTGGATGGCCAACGGCGCGGCTTGCTGGACGTTGTGGACGAACAGGAAGTCGATGGCGACGCCGGGAGTCGGCCATGACACGACCACGCCGGACACTTGCGGGTCTGCTGATCTGCCTGAGCGCGTGCTCCAGCGCGACGATCTACCGGCACAACGCGCCGGATTTGGAGGCGTCGATCGTCGGCGGCGAGGCGGACTACCTGTATGTGGAGACCGAGGATGGGCGGGTCGTGCGCATCGCCCGCAAGAACGTGACGGAGATCGACCATCCCGGCAATGTCGAGGCCGTGATCGGCGGAATACTCCTCGCTTGCGCCGCGGTCATGGTCGGCGTAGCGAATACCAGCAGCGATCCCGGTGGCGAGACCGCTCTCTACAGCGCGGGCGGCGCGTACGGCTTGGCCGGCGTGATCCTGCTGGCGGACGGCCTGATTGCGTGGAACCGCTCGACGACGGCCGCCGAGGACACGGCGACGCACTTGCCGCTGCGCGTGCGCAAAGGCGATTTTGGCGCGCCGGCCGCGTTGCCACTGGCGCAGTCGGCCACGGCGTCGTAGTGCGGGCAGATCGCGGGCACGCTGTCCACCGGACCGAATTTCTGCTATCGTCCGCGCCCCCGTTGCCCGGAGAAACCGATGTCTGAGCCCACCCAACCGACCCTCGATTCGCCCCTCTTCAACCGCAAGAACCTCGGTTTGGGCCTCGGCATTCTCGCGGCGCTTTGGCTGACGGCGGCGATGACGGGCTCCAAGATTGCGCTCGGCATCATGGGCGTTTTGACGATTGCCGCGGCCGGCGGGCTGGTGTGGCTGTACCGTCTGGTGACCAAGCAGCGGGCGATGGTGGCGCTGCTGCAGTCGGCCCAAGGCTCGCCGGAAGCCCGGCTGGCGGCGCTGGCGCAGTTGCAGGGCGATGACAAGGATGTGCTCCGGATGGTCGCGCGCGCGCAGCTGGAAGCGCAGGACGATCCAAAAAAGGCCATCGCAACCCTGGAATCGCTCGATTTGGCCAAAGTGCCGTCGACCTCGCAGGATGACGTGCGCGTGCTGCGGGCCCAGCTGTACCTCGCCACAGGACGCCTGCGCGACGCGGCGAACATGGCCGACGGCATCAACCTGGGCGCGGCGCCGAATGCCCAAGCCAAGGCGATGGTCACGGCGATTGTCGGTGAAGCTTGGGCGCGGACCGGCAAGGCAGATCGCGCGCTGGTCATTCTCGATGAGCTCAAACTCGACGACGCGGATCTCGGCCAAGCCGGCATCCTCGCGCGAATGGCCAAAGTGTTCGCAGCGTTCCATGCCGGCAAGAAAGACCGAGCGCGCAAGGAGTTGGAGGCGCTGATGAAGCTGGACGTCAACTATCTCGGCCGCTTCGTGATGCCCGGCGGCGCGGTCCATCTGGAACTGCAACAACTGGCCAAGCTGGTGGCGATGAACCACCCGGACGTCCGCAAGCAGCAGCGGCAAGCCCAACGCGGGACTTTTGGTCGCGCGCGCTGACGTCCGCATGCGAACCATCCCGAAACCGGGTTGCGCGGGGCGTCGAATCGCCGTACACTGCGCGCCCGCAAACGTCAGGCGTGCCTGACGGGTTGCCAACATAGCTCAGTTGGTAGAGCAGCTGATTCGTAATCAGCAGGTCC
>CAIYBN010000039.1 GCA_903924465.1 uncultured Myxococcales bacterium
CATGATGCGCTCCGTCGTCGT
Organism: uncultured Myxococcales bacterium; assembly: GCA_903924465.1. GTDB lineage: Bacteria > Myxococcota_A > UBA9042 > UBA9042 > UBA9042 > CAIYBN01. The sequence goes on from CAIYBN010000039.1 coordinate 22, forward strand.
CCCAGCTTTGCTCTCTTCGTGGAGACGCGCGCCCTGCGGCTACAGGGTGCGTGGCTGGGGCGACGACTGTCGCATGCGTATTGGATTTACTCATGTTTTGCGATCCGCATCGCGTGGGCGTTGCCGGGGTGGCCTCGAGTACCCCTCCCGACCTCCCTCGAGTTGCCACTCCGGCCGTCGCCGACGAACTTGTTCCGTCCACCGCGCCCACCGTGCGCATCTCGGGCTACGTCCAGGCGCAGTACCAGTACGACCAGTCGTCCAGCGATCAGTTGGCACCGGGCGGCACGCCACTGAACCAGAACCACTTTCTCGTGCGCCGTGGACGCGTGCGTGTGACCGCGGACTGGCAAAGTTGGCAGGCGGTGCTGGAGTTGGATGGCAACACCGTGCGCGGTCCGGCAGCCGGATTGCAGCGCGCAGAGCTGACCTGGCTGGCGCCAGGCGCGACGCGGGACAAGCCGTGGCTCGCCGTGACGCTCGGTCTGACCGACATTCCGTTCGGCGATGAACTGACCGTGCCGCAGGACCAACTGCCGTTTCTGGAGCGCTCTGCCGGCTCGCAGGCGTTCTTCACGGGGCCGCGCGATGCCGGGCTGCGCCTGCATGGTGCACTCGCGTGGTTTCGCTACGACCTGGCGGCGATGAACGGCGCACCGCTGGATGAACGTGGCGGGCTGCCGTCGCTGGATCCCGCGCGTGAGCTGGATTTTGTGAGTCGGCTGGGCGTCGATGCCGCGCCCACCGACACCTTGCGCATCACCGGCGGCATCTCCTACCTCACCGGCCGTGGATTTTCGCCCGGCACGGACGCCAGCAAAGCCCAGGTCGTGTGGCGGGACTTCAACGGCGACGGGCAGTTGAGCGATGGTGAATTGGTCGCAGTTCCCGCCACGGCGGCGGTCGCGTCGTCAACGTTTGACCGCTGGGCGGTGGGCGCCGACCTCGCAGCCTCTCTGCGCACGGACATCGGCTTGACCAAGCTGAGCGTGGAAGGCGCGCTGGGCAACAACATCGACCGCGGGCTTTTTGCCGCCGACCCGGTCATCTCTGGCCGCGATCAACGCGGCTTGACCGGCCTTGTGGCGCTGACGCACGATCTGCAGCGGTGGGTGTACGTCGGCGTGCGCGCCTCGCTTTATCGCCCGGATCTAGACCTAACCGACGCTGAACGCGGCGTCCTCGTGCCGGCCAGCCCGCGCTACGACGTGATTTCGCCCGTTCTCGGCGTGCGCTGGTCGCAGTATGCACAGGTCGTCGCTCAGGCCGACTTCATCCGCGACACGCTGGGGCGCAACAGCACCGGCGCGCCGGCTGATGCCGCCAACAACCGCTTCACCTTGCGGGCACAGGTGCGGTTTTGACCATGCAATACGCCATGCTTGTCCTGCTGCTCCTGGCTGCCTGCGGCGGCGAGGTCCAATACCCCGGGATGGATGAACCGCTGCTGATCGACAAGGGCTCGCTGCACCTCGGCAACGTACCCCCGCCGCCGGATGCGGATCCCGGCACGGACGGCGCGGCGACGGACCTGGCTGTGACGGACGTCGAACTGCCCGCAAGCGTGGCGGGAGTGGGCGAATCCCGGACGCTGAACGGTCGCGTGGCGGAGGCCGCGTACGCGATCGCGGTGCAGCTCGCAGGCGCCGCGACGGCGGCGTACGGCAGCGGCTACTGGGTGGTGCCCGTCGACGGCGTGGATCCGCAATATCCCGGCGAGCGCACATGGACATTTGCTGCGACCTTTGGCCACAAAGCGCCCATAGGCATGGCGCGCATTCGCATCGCCGGAGTGGGCGCAGACGGTGGCCTGGGGCCCAGTCGCGACGTGAACCTGTGCATTTCTCCGGACTACCCGGACAACTTGAACGCGTGCGATCCCACGCTGCAACCGCCTGCTCTGGTTGTGCAGTTGCAGTGGGATCGCGACGTCGACCTGGACCTGGAAGTGGTGCGACCAGACGGCACTTTGCTCTCCAACAAGGGCGGAACAGCCGCCGATGGCAAGTCGCTGCTGCCCGGCAAGCTGGACACCGACGGCCTGGCAGGCTGCAAGAGCGACCCGCGGCGCACCGAGAACGCATTCTGGAACGATAAGCCTGCCAAGGGCATCTACGCCGTACAGGCGCGGCTGTTCTCGGCCTGCAGCCAGACGAGCGTGCGGTTTGTGGTGCGCGCGCTGCTGCGTCAGGCGGGCGAGCAGCCCGGGACGTGGCAGCAGGTCGAAGTCGCGCGCTGGACTGGGACGCTGCTGGCGGCGCAGGCGGACGGCGGGTCCGGCCCGGCGCTGCTGATCGGCAATCTCGAATTGCCTTGAAGGATGAGGAAGATGGATATTGTTTCAGCACTTTCAAGTGTGGCGAATTTGGGCTCGGCGTGGGTGCTGTGGCTCCTGCTCCTCCTGTCGGCCGCGTCGCTGGCGGTGGCGGCGGAGCGCTGGTGGCTGCTGCGTCGCAACCGCCGGCTTGCGGAAGACGCGCAGCCGACGGTGCTCCGCGCGCTGCGAGGCGGCGATCTCGACGCGCTGCGGACTGCACTGTGGCAGGACAAGTCCGTGCAAGGCCGTGTGCTGCTGGCCGCGACTGAGCGCCTTGCGGATGGCGCCGAAGCGGTCGCCGATGCCATTGAAGGCGAGTTTGGCCGCGAGCGCGGCAACCTGGAGCGAGGGCTGAACTTCCTCGGTACCGTCGGCAGCAATGCGCCCTTTCTTGGCCTGTTCGGCACGGTGATCGGCGTCATCGAGGCGTTTCACCACCTGGCGGGGGGCAACGAGTCGGCGATGGGCTTGGTCATGCAGGGCATTGCAGAAGCGCTGGTGGCGACCGCCGTGGGTATCTTTGTCGCGCTTCCGGCGGTCGTTGCCTACAACGCACTGAGCAAGCAGGTGCACACGGTGGGCGACGACATTGCCTCGCTGGGCAAGCTGCTCACAGCGCTGCTGCACCGCAGACCGGACACGGCGCGCGTGGTCGCTGTGGCGCCGGGCACAGACGGGCGGCTGCACACGGTTGCCGACAAACACCGGGCGTAAGGAGGCGAGATGGCAGGCGGCACACTCGGCAGCGGCGGCGGACGCAACTCGGCCATTGTCGGCATCAACATCACGCCCATGGTGGACGTGATGCTGGTGCTACTGGTGATCCTGATGGTCTCGGCCAACTGGATCGTCAAGAAGCAGATCAAGATTGAGCTGCCCAAGGCGGCGACGGGCGAGTCCAGCGGCGGCAATAGCCAGGGACCGACGACCATCTTGGTGCACAAGGACGGCGGCCTGTTCATCGACGACAAACCCGTGACCAGCGCTGAGTTGAGCGCGCGACTGGTTGCGCTGGCGGGCAAGGACAAGGAGGCGACGGTCATCATCAGCGCGGACAGAGAAGCCAATCACGGCAAGGTCGTCGAGGTGATGGACGCGGCGCGCGGTGCCGGTCTGCGCAAGTTTGCCATCACGGTCGACAGGAAGCGGTAAGGCGAAATGGGCGGACTTGGCCGGACAAGCTGGTGGGTGAGCGTAGGACTGCACGCGGTGGCGCTGCTGGTGCTGCGGCAGATGCCCGTGCAGGCTCGCGAAGCCGTGGAGCTGGAAACCGTGGAGCTGGTGGCGCCACCGGAGCCGAAAGCGCCACCGCCGCCCGATCAGCCCAAGCCGCCGGAGCCGGAAGCCAAGCCGGAGCCGGCACCTGAGCCGGAGCCACAAAAGGCGCCGCAGCCGCTGCCCAAGTCCGACAAAGCACCGCCGAAAGCGCACGCCGCCGTTGCGACTGCCACGGGTCCGGGCTCAGCGGACGCACCGACCATTGCGGGCGATTTTTCCAACGAACCGCCGCCAGCGCCCGTAGCTGCACCGATGCCATCGGCACCGCCGCCTAAGCCGGTCGAAAACGAGACGCCGAAGTGCACAGAACCACTGGTCAAGGCCAAGCCGTTGGAGCCGGCACAGCCGGTCATGACCGACGCGATGCGCGAGGCTGGGCTGGCCGGGAAAGTGCGCGTCGAGTTGAAGATCGACGCGGCAGGCAACGTGACGTCGGCCAAAGTGCTGGAAGGTCTTGGCAGCGGTTTTGACGAGGCCGCACTCCAGGCTGCGCGAACGACGACTTTTGCGCCGGCAACGCGCTGCGGTGAAGCGGTTGCATCGACGTTCGTGATCGCCATCAGGTTCACGCTGTGAGCCGATTTTGGCGCATCACGTGCCTCTGCGCATGGAGCCTGTTTGGCCCGCCAATGGCGATGGCCGCGGCGCCCAAGCCGGCGGCGCTGACGCGTGCACCGAAGCTCGTGCAGTTTGTCCAGGCGGTGTGGCCGGAAGTCGAGAAGGCCGCGGGGCACGGCGCGACGGTGGTGTTATCGGTCGATATCGACGCGCAAGGACAGGTGATCAAGACGCAAGTGCAGACGTCAGCCGGAGCGAATTTTGACGGAGCTGCGCAAAATGCCGTCCAGCAATTCCGTTTTGAGCCGGCGCTTTGGGATGACAAGCCTGGACCGGTGCGCATTGTGTATCGCTACGTCTTTGAGTGGAAAGAACTGCCGCGCCCAGCCACGCTCGCGGGCAAAGTGCGCGACGGTCTGACCGGCAAGCCTGTGCCGAACCTGCCTGTGCGCGTGGTGGACGTGCCAGACGCGGTCACTCAGACACGCGCGGATGGCACTTTTGAGCTGCGCGACCTGCCGGCCGGAACGCACGCGGTGGAAGTGGGTGCGGCGCCGTACACGGTGGTGCGGATCGACGAATCGCTGACGGCCGGGGTGCGGCTGCAGGTGCGGTACACGGTGATGAAGCCGGGGCAGAAAGAACCAAAGGACGACGACGATTACGAGGTCGTCGTGCAGATTGTGCCTCTGCGCCGCGAAACGGTGGCGGCGGTGATTGAGGCGGGGCAAGCGGCGCGCGTGCCGGGTGGACAAGGCGATGTGCTCAAAGTCGTGGAGTCGATGCCAGGTGTGGCGCGCGCGGCGGCGGGCAGCGGCGATGTCGTGGTCTGGGGCGCGGCGCCGGGTGAATCGCGCACTTTTGTCGACGGTGTGCCGATTCCCAAGCTGTACCACCAAGGTGGGCTGCGCTCAGTGATGTCGGGCGACCTCGTGCAGAGCGTGGATTTGCTGCCTGGCGGCTACGGTCCGGAATGGGGCCGCGGCTTGGGCGCGATGCTGTCGGTGCAGACCAAGCGCCTGCGCGACGCGCCGGACGCGCGCGACGAGGATGGCACGCTGCGGCTGCACGGCCAGGTCTCGGTGGACCCGCTGGAGGCAGCGGGGCGCGTGAGCGTGCCCGTGGGCGATGCACTCGTGACAGGCGCGGGACGCTATTCGTGGCTGGACAAAACGCTGTCGTCGGTCGTGGGCGCGAGTGCGCAGGAAGTGTTCCCGCTGCCAACCTATGAAGACGTGCAGACGCGGGTGGAAATTCCGATGCCCGAAGGCAAGCATCTGGATCTGACCTGGCTGCATGGCGCGGACGGTGTGCACCGCGTGCAGGAGCGGGAGAACCCGAATGACCGCGTGCGGGACGACAAGTCGCAGTCGTTCAACCGCGTGTACTTGCGCTACGCCCAGACGCTCGCCGATGGCGCGGAAGTTCAGGTGACGCCGTGGTGGGGCCTCGACGCGCAGGATCAGGCACAGCAGGTGGGCGCGCTGAGCGCGTCGGCCACGCAGTCAGGCTGGGCGGGTGGGCTGCGGGCGCGCTGGCAAAAGAGCGTGGCGTCGTGGGCGAAGCTGCGCGCCGGGCTCGATCTGGAGGCGTCGCAGACCAGCGCCGCGCGCGCGGGCTCGATTGGCTCGCCGCCGCGCGAAGGTGACATTCGCGCTTTTGGCCAGCCGCCGCCGGAGCAGGTCGCGGCCGACACGTGGCAGGTGACGCAACTGGGCGTCGCTCCTTGGGTGTCGCTGGCAACACAGTGGTTTGACCAGCGTTTGGGCATCGAGCCGGGGCTGCGTCTCGATCCGCTGACGCGCAGCGTAAGCCGCAAGCTGCCGCAAGCTGGTTTGGCGCCGATGGTCGGCCTGTACACGAACGACTTCAGCGTCGAGCCGCGCGTGCAGGCGCACCTGCGCGTGCTGGACTGGCTGACGCTGCGCGCGTCGTGGGCGCTGGTCGCGCAACCTCCGGCGGCGGCGGATCTGTCGGCGTCCTTTGGCAATCCGGCGCTCGGCATCGCCCATGGCGAGCACTGGGTGGGCGCCGTTCAAGTGGCGCTGCCGCTGGGGGTGACGCTGGAAGTGGCCGGCTTCTCGCTGACGTCGGACAACCTCACGGTGCGCAACGGCGTGGCGCAGCCGCTTTTGGCGCAGGCGCTCGTCGCCACGGGAGAAGGCCGCAGCCGCGGCGTGCAGGCCACGATCCGCGCCACCGCAGGCAGTTGGTTTGGCTGGATCAGCTACACGCTGTCGCGTGCCGAACGACGCAACAGTCCCTCCGCCGACTGGCGCCTGTCCGACTACGACCAGACGCACCTCCTCACCGCCGCCATCGCTTTTCGCCCCGGCGCCGGCTTTGACCTCGGCGCGCGCGTGCGTTTCGCCACCGGCGCGCCACGCACGCCCGTCATAGGCTCCTGGTACGACACCTTGCGCGACCGCTGGCAGCCGATCTTCGGCGCGCAAAACAGCGACCGTCTACCCGACTTCTTTGAACTCGACCTCTCCGCCGCCAAGCGCTGGAGCTGGTCACGCACTTGGCTTGAAGGCTACGTGGAAGTGCTGAACGTGACGAACCGCCCGAACATTGAAGAGTTTGTCTACACCAACGACTACAGCCGACGCAGCGGTTTGCGCGGCCTCCCTTTGCTCCCGATGGCAGGTCTCCGATGCGGCTGGTGATACTGTGGCTGTTGCTGCTGTCGGCGTGCGCGCCGTCCCTGGATGCGGAGACGTGGCGGATTGGGACTGCACGGGTGCTGGCTGTGCGCGCTGATCCGGCGGAAGCGGCGCCGGGCAAGAAGGTGACGCTGCAGGCGTTGGTTGTCGGGCCGTCGGGCGAACTGACCGCAGCGCCACTGGCGTGGGCGGCGTGCGATGCGCGAACGCCTTTGGCGGAACAGGCACCGGTCGCCGCGACGTGCTTGACTGCTGAAGGCGACCAGATTCAGCCGATGGCCGATGGCCCGACGGCGACGTGGAGCGTGCCGAATGACGTGTGCGGGCAGTTTGGTCCCAATCCGCCGGTCGCGGTGGGTGGTCAGCCAGCGGCCGTCCGACCGACCCGGATGCGACGGGCGGCTGGTACGCGCCGATCCGCATCGAGGGGCCCAAAGCGTCGAGCGATGTCGATTTCTTCCGCGTGCGCTTGCGCTGCCCGCTGGCCGGGACGACGCAGCAGCAGGCAGCGGATTTCCAGCAGGGCTACCGCACGAACGCCGCGCCACAGTTGGCGACGTTGTCCCTGCAGCGCGCGGACGGCGTGGCGTTGCCCGTGGCGGTGACGACGGTCGTGGCGCTGCATCCGGGCGAGACCGTCACGTGGCGCGCGGCATGGCCCGATTGCGGCGACCATGCGGTCTGCGGCGATGGCCACTGCGACGTGGACGAACGGATCTCGCTCAGCGGCCCGGACGCCAGCCTGACCGCGTGCAAGAACGACTGCCTGAAGCCGCAAGGCTGCGGCGGCGCCGAACGCTACTTGCGGTTTGACGTGACCAGCCGCGCGCTCGTCATCCAGCGCGAGGCGCTCCACGCATCGTTTTATGCCACGGGCGGCACGCTGGCCGGTCCCACCGGCGGGCGCAACAGCGACGACCCCGGCACCGACGTGAGCACAGGCTTCACCGCACCCGATACGCCCGGCACTGTCTGGTTCTGGCTCGTCCTGCGCGACGATCGCGGCGGCGTCGGCTGGCAAGGCTGGCAAGTTCAAATCCAACCCTGAAGGCAAGGAGTTTCCATGTGCTGTTGACGCGGCGTCGTAAATCTCTACTAAACTGATAGGCATTCAGATCTATCACTCACGTTCCGACCGAGGCTCTTTTTGGAGGATTCCATGCACACGAACTTTTTCTTTGCGCGACGGCTCACCCGGGCCACCGGCTGGATGGCAGCTTTGGCCCTGACCGCAGCGTGCGGCAGCACGGCGAAGACCGACGGCGGCGACGATATCGCGGCGGATGTCACGACGGACGCTCCAGCGGACGGCATCACCGGCGACGATGCGCTGACGTCCGACACCGCGAAGCCGAACGACACCCAGAGCGGCCCGCAGTTGGTCATCGACAACCCGAAAGCCAACGCGACGCTGAGTAGCGCAGGCGCGTTCACGCTGCAGGCGCATGTGCAGAATCCGCCCAAAGGCGGCGGTCCATTTGCCGTGAAAGTGGCCGACGCGGTGAGCGCGTACGTCGTGGCGACGGGCACGGCCGATGACCTGGGCAAGCCGTTTGAGGTGGAGGTGAATCTGGCGGGTTTGTCGGGCGGCAGCTATGCGCTGCGTGTCTCGGTTCTGGACACGAAAGACGCGCTGCTCACGTCGGCGGACCTGGTTTTTGCGGTCAATGTACCGCCAACGGCGCCGGTCGTGGCGATCGCGCCGGAGCATCCGACCGCCGCGGACGGGTTCAGCGCGAAGCTGACAACGCCGTCGACGGATCCCGAGGGCGACGCAGTGACGTACACATACGCCTGGACCCGCAACGGAGCGCCGACCGCCGACACCGGCAGCAGCATCGCCGCGAACGCGACCAAAAAGGGCGAGGTTTGGGTTGTTGCCGTGACACCCGCGGACAGCTACGGCAAAGGCTGGCCGGGCTATGCCCAAGTGCTCGTGGGCAATCAGGCGCCCGTGGCGGCCAAGCTGGCGAGCGACGTGACCGTGGTGGACATCATCGGCGATGTGAGTGCGACGACCGCGGTTCTGGCGAGCGATCCGGACGGAGACCCGCTGAAATTGACGTGGAAGTGGAGCGTGAATGGCCAGCCGGTGACCGGCAAGAACGTGCCCAAGACGACTGTGCCGGCGCTGGGTACTGCGATTGGCACGCCGCTGAAGGTGGGCGACACGATTGCGCTCGTGCAGGTGGCGACCGATGGCTTGGCTACTTCGACCTCGCAGCCGCTGACGTGGACCGTGGGTGATGTGGCGCCGCACCTGTTTCTGGATGCGCCAGCGCAGAACAGCACCCAGAGCTCGGCGGGTTCGTTTGAGCTGAAGGGCCACGTGGAGAACCCGCCGACGTCTGGCGGGCCGTTCACTGTTCAGGTCGCGGATTCCGTGAGCGGGTTTGTGATCGCGACGGGCAGCGTGGACAGTCTGACGGCGCCGTTTGCGACGCCCGTGAACGTGGCTGGCGTGCCTGCGGGCGCGTACGCGGTAACGGTGTCGATCCGGAACAACGCGACTGCCTTCGTGGCGAGCGCCGAACTGCTGTTCGCCGTGAACGCGCCGCCGTCACAACCTGTGGTGCTGATTTCGCCCGCGACGCCGACCGCAGCGGACGGCCTCGTGGTGCAACTGCAGACCGCCAGCGTGGACCCGGAAGGCGACGCCGTGACGTACACGTACGCGTGGACGCGCAACGGCGAGGCGACGGACCAAGCGACTGCGAGCGTGGCGGCGGGCGTGGCAAAGAAGAATGACGTGTGGATCGTGACGGTCACGCCCGCGGACGCGTACGGCAAAGGCTGGGCGGGTAGCGCGTACGTCGTCATTGGCAATCAGGCACCGGTCGCGGCAACGCTGGCGACGGCTGCGACGTGGGTGGATCTGGAAGGCGACGTGAGTGCGTCGACGAGCGTCGCGGCGAGCGATCCCGACAGCGACGCGCTGCTGTTGACCTGGCAGTGGTCGCTCAACGGGGCGGTCCTGCCGGGACTCAACGCGCCGCACGTGCTCGCCAGTGAATTGGCTGCGGCCGCGGGCAAGGCGTTGGTTGTCGGCGACGAGATCACCTTGGTGCAGACGGCGTTTGATGGCCTCGCGACGACAACTTCGCTGCCGCTGACGTGGAAGGTTGCGAACTTCCTGCCGCATCTCCTCATCGATAGCCCAGCGCAGAACACCGTGCTGACCTCGGGTGGACCGTTCACGCTCTTTGCCCACGTAGAAAACGCGCCGACGACTGGTGGGCCGTTCTTGCTGACTGTAGCCGACGCCGTGAGCGGGACGGTCGTGGCGAAGGTGACGGTGGCGGGCTTGGCGGAATCGCTGAGCATCGTCGTGGATCTGGGCGGCATTCCCGATGGCACGTACGACCTGAAGGTGACGGTGTGGGACGCTGCGCAGAACCCGGTGGCAAGCCGCGACTTGTTGTTCACGGCCAACACACCGCCGACCACGCCGCAGATTGTCGTGACGCCGCAGCAGCCGACCGCCAAGGACGAGCTGAAGGCAAGCGTGGCGGTGGAGTCGACCGATCCGGAGGGCGACGCGGTGGGCTACACCTACCACTGGCTGCGCAACGGCGAAGCCACGGCCTACAGCACCGCGACTGTGCCGGCGGGCGCCGCCAAGAAGGGCGAAATCTGGACGGCCATCGTCACGGCGACGGACGGCTACGGTGCGAGCTGGCCGGCGTCTGCGGACGTGCAGATTGGCAACCTCGCACCGATCGCCGCGGTGCTGTCCGCTGACACGCAGGTGGTTGGCCTGCTGGGCGAAGTGAGCGCTTCGACGGCGCAAGTGGCGACCGATCCGGACCTCGATCCGCTGGCGATTTCCTGGCACTGGGCTGTCAATGGCAAGCCGGTGGCGGGCAAGACTACGGCCGCGACGACGGTCTTCAGCCTCCGTACCGCGCTGGGCTCGACGATCCAGGCTGGCGACGTGATCACAGTGGCGGCGACGGCCGATGACGGCAGCGCAGTGGCGCTCTCCAACGAGTTGACGTGGACTGTGCAAGGCGGCGCGGACGTCTGCGCGTCACGACCGGTGTGCGGCATCGACGCGACCTGCGCCAACAACGACTCGCTCGACCCGGCGTGCACGTGCAAAGCCACCACCATCGGCGACGGCCAGTTTTGCGTGCTCGTGACCGGTCTGTCGCCGACAGCGACGACGATCGTGCTGGCCGACGGCACCACCAACTTCACCGTCGGCGGCAACGCCAATGTCCCGGGCCTCGTCGTCGTGGACGCCATCGACCCGCCCAGCGGCAACACATTGACGAGCGTGACGATCCCCGGTCTCGGCGGCGCGAGCGCGATCAAGGCCATTTCGCCGATCAGCGGTACCGGCCAGATCACCGTGCGCATCCGGCACAACGGTGTGAAGCTGGGGGAGCGCACGTACGCGATCGCGCTCAACCACAAAGCCACCGCGCCACAGGGCAGCTTCACGCCCGCCGCGCCGAACACGACGCAGGCGGTAGCCTACACGCAGACCACGGCAAGCACGGACGCGGACGCGAGCCAGACGCTGACTTACAAGTACGCGTGGAGCGTGAACAATACGGTCAACGCGACGCTGACGGCGGCGAGTGTGCCGGCGGGAACAGCCAAGAAGGGCGACAAGCTGACGCTGAAGGTGACGCCGAATGACGGTCTGGAGAACGGTGCTGCGTTGACGCTAAACGTGACGATTGCCAATGCGCCGCCGTCGGCATTCACGGGCACGTACTCGACGCAAACGCCGACGCTGACGAGCACGGTGTCGGTGAACTTGACGAGCCCGCCGACGACCGACGCCGACGGCGACGCGGTGACCTACAGCTACCAGTGGTTTGTGAACGACGTGGCGGCGACGGGTGCGACTTCCGCGACGGTGGACCTCACGACGGTTGTGGTCCCCAACCATACGCTGACTGCAGGTGACACGCTGCGTGCGGAGGTGACGGCGAGCGATGGCACGGCGACGACGAAGCTGGTGCTCGCTGGGCTGGTCGTGCTGGCAGCGCCGTAGGACATGCCGCTGATGCGTGGGCTGGACCGGGTGCTGAAATCCCGGTCCAGCCTGCGCCCGCCACGCCCGACGCGTTCAGTGACCATTCGCAATGAAACTGTCGGAGTTGACAGGCTCGGGCCACTCGCAGGCATGCATGGCGGCGGACAAGAGTAACTGTCAACTCAGGCGAAACCGCGACCAGTCGATGCCAAACTTGCGCATGCGGGCCCGCAGCGTGTGCGGGTTCACGGCCAAGCGCTCCGCCGCGCCACCGGCGCCCTCGATGCGGCCACGCGTGTGGCGCAGCGCCTCCTCGATTTGCTGGACTTGCGCCTGTTCCAGGGTCGGCGTCGTGTTCACCGCGGGCAGGCTCGCCACGGGGGCCGGAATGCGCGTGTCAATCGCCAGCGCGGCGCGCAAATCCAGGCGTTGGCCATGCCCCAGGAGCACTGCACGCTCGACGACCGCCGCGAGCTCGCGCACGTTGCCGGGCCAGTCGTACGCCGATAGCTCGCGGATATCGGCTTCGGTTGGCTGAACGCCCGACCAGCCCAGCCGCCCACCGGCTTGAGCGGCGAAATGGCGGGCCAGCGCCGGCAAGTCACCCAGTCGCTCACGTAGCGGTGGCAGGCGCAGCGGAAAGACGCTCAGGCGGTACCAGAGGTCTTCGCGGAAACGGCCGTCGCGAACCATCACCGGCAGATCGCGATGGGTCGCCGCCACCACGCGCACATCCGACTGACGGCTTTCGTGGCCGCCGACACGCTCGAACTGGCCGTCCTGCAGCACGCGCAGCAGTCGGACTTGCGCGGCCAAAGGCAACTCGCCGACCTCGTCCAGGAACAGCGTGCCGCCGTCCGCGCGTTCAAACCAGCCACGGCGCGCTTGAACCGCACCGGTGAAGCTGCCGCGTTCGTGGCCGAACAGCTCAGAGTCGACCAGTTCTGGCGGGATCGCACCGCAATTGACGCGCACGATGGGACCGTTGCGGCGCGGCGAACGCTCGTGGATCAGGCGCGCCAGCAGCTCCTTGCCCGCACCCGTCTCGCCGAAAATCAGGATCGGGATGGGCGTCGCCGCCACGCGTTCCACTTGGGCGACCACATCGCGCAATCCGCCGGTCATGCCGACAATCTTCACGACATTCGCTTCGCTGCCACTATTGGGCGTTGTGCGCTCCAGCCAGCCTTGACCGGCGCGCACTTGGGCTTGCTTCTGCGCTTCGATTTCGCGCGCGAGCACAACCGCCAACGGCCGGGCCACCACCCGCGCGCGCTCCAATAGGCCCGGCAGTGCGGGACCGGCTATGAGCGTTCCGTGGCGGCCAGCCTGGCTCGTGCATCCAACCGTCACGACCGGCAAGCTCGCCTCTGGCCAGCCGGCAGCGCGCAGGATCTCATTCTGCTTCGACGCCTCCAGCGCCTGCCAATCCACATTGGCCAGCTTCTCGCGCAGTGCCTGGGGCCCTGCGACCACACCGCCGGACGGCGTTACGACGACGGCCGTTCCGGAGCCGTCCGCGGGGAAAAGGCGGCTGAGGACAGCAGATGCCAGCTCGCTTTCCCGCCGGACGCTGCCCAACTGCCGCCATGCGCTGAGCTCAAGTTGAAAAAGTTGTTCTTGATTGATGGCTTCGGAGGATGTCATGGGCGTGCGGCACTGGCGACTGTCGGTTGTCACCTAATTCCATACTATGCAGATAGACATTCTTGTCAAATCAATGCAAGAATCCTAAGCGTGACTTGTTGCGGTTGCAGCCCGTAGCCCCTTGGATTCACAACACCGCGCGGCGCCCTTGCCGCCCATCTCCCCGGCCGTGACGGCCGTGACGGCCGCCATGACCACCTCATCCCAGCGCAACACCCGCGACGGATTTCCACCGGGATTGCCTGAACAACTCAGCGGTCCGGCGGTTTGGCGACAGGCGGACCTGCCGGCGCCGGCGGACCTCGTGAGCGCGCTGACCCCACTCGACTTGGCCGAACTTGCGGCGGCGACCGCACCTTGGCATGCGCGTGTGGAAGCGGATCCGGGTGCGCTCAACCACCTGACGCCATCGGCATTTCCGCTGCCGACTTTGGCGCCCAAGCTCGCCGCGTGGCGGCGTGAACTGCTGCACGGTCGCGGCTTTATCCTGGCACGCGGTTTGCCGCTGCAGGACTGGGGACGGCGCTTTGCGGCGGTCGCCTTCTACGGCCTCGGCGTACATCTGGGGCAGCCGCGGCCGCAGAACGCCGAAGGCCACCTGCTGGGACATGTGCGGGATCTCGGGCTGTCGTCGGACGACCCGAACGTGCGCGTCTATCAAACCCACGAACGGCAGACGTTCCATACGGATTCCGCAGATATCGTGGGGCTGCTGTGCCTGCAGACGGCGCGCTCGGGCGGTGAGTCGGCGCTCGTGTCATCTGCCGCGGTGTACAACGAACTCCGGCGGCGGCGCCCGGATCTGGCGCAATTGCTGTTTCAGCCGCTGGCCATGGATCGACGTGGCGAGGTGCCGCCGGGCGGCAAGCCTTACTTTGAAATCCCGATCTTTCACTGGTTTGCCGGACAGTTCAGCGCGTTCTATCAGCGCCAGTACTTCGACTCTGCACAGCGCTTTGCGGACGCACCGCGACTGACCGCGGAGCACGTGGCGGCTTTGGATTTCCTGGACAGCCTGATGGAGGAGCCACACCAGCAGTTCACGATGTCCCTCACCCCAGGCGACCTGCAATTTGTCAACAACCACACGATCTTGCACGACAGGACCGCGTTTGACGACTGGCCGAATCCGCAGCGACGGCGGCATCTGTTGCGGCTTTGGCTTGCGCCGATCGATGCCCGCCCCCTGCCGCCGGTCTTCGCGCTGCGCTACGGCAGCGTGGAACTGGGCAAACGAGGTGGGGTGGCGATGCCGGAATCTGGCGGCGTGATGCCGCTGCCAGCCGAGGGCAGCGACTTCCCGAAAGCACCGTAGGTCGCCGACAAGCATCTGACCCTCTCCATCTGTCGTGGACGACGACGTGATGCTGATGGGTGGTGGCGCGCGACACACCCGCCAATACCACCTACGCCACTGCGTTTCCTGCCACCAGAGACCACCCGGCAACACCAACGGGCGGCCCGGCGCGAAGGGCGACGAACGCCCGAGCCTCAATCGCCACTGGACACTGAACGTATGTTCAGTATCCTGTCCTGTATGAAACCCCTGCCCAATCACCTCACCGTCCAGCAAACCCTTCGGCAATTCACGACGTTGGCGGATCTGGATCGGGCGCGGCGTCCTGCGCAACAGCGGCTGGATTGGCCAGATCTGGTCGGCCGGTTGGTGGAAGTGGTGGGCGGGCCGCGATCGCTACAGTTGGCGTGGCTGGCACAGCTGACAACGCAGGTGCAGGCGGCGGGCGACGTTGCCGTTTGGCTGCAGACCATGGAAAGTACGCCGTTTCCTCCGGATCTGCAGCAAGCTGGCGTCGCACTGGATCGACTGCCGATGCTGCGGCTGACGGATTTCCGGGCACAACTGCGCGCGGCGGATGTGCTGCTGCGCTCCGGTGCTTTTGGCCTGTGCGCGATCGATGCCACGGCGGCGAATCAGCGGGCGCTGGATGCCTCGCGTTCGCTGGACAATGCGCTGGGCCGGCTGTTGGGACTGTGTCAAAAGCACACTTCGGCGCTGGTCTTTTTGACACCTGAGCCTCAAGAGGCCATGGCCCAGCAGGAAAACGCTGGTTTTTTGCAAACATCGCTTGTTTCCCTGCGTCTGGCGGTGGCGCGCGATCGCGAGGAGCCGCGGCGACTGCGGCTGGAGGTAAAAAAGGACAAGCGGCGTGGCCCGGCAACGCTGCGAACTGAAGTCCGTGGAGGACCGGATGGCTTTCTCCTCTGATGACCAGCGCTTGTGCTGCGTCGATGTCCCGGCGTTGCCGCTGCAATGCCTGGTGCGGCGTGAACCGGAACTGGCGACCTTGCCCGCGGTGATTGTCGACGAGCTGCATCCAAACGGCATCGTGCTGTGGACGAACCGTGCCGCGCGCCACGCGGGGGTGCACACGGGCGCGCGCTACGGTCATGCGCTCAGCCTGTGTGCGCAGCTGCGCGCGGGGCTGGTGCCGGATGCGGAACAGCAGGCGGCGATCACCGATATCGCCGAATTGCTGCGAACCTTCACGCCGCTGGTTGAGCCCGCGCGTCAGGAGCCCGGTGTGTTCTGGCTGGATGCCAATGGTCTCGGGCGTTTTTACCCGGACCTGCCGCTGCCGGACATCCACGCGCGCTGGAGTGAGGCGATGCGCCAAGCGCTGCGCGATGCCGGCTGGCACGCCGCGGTGGTGCTGGGCTTTGACCGGCTGGCGACGTACGCGATCGCCCGGCATTTCCGCGGTGTGCGGGTCCTGCTCGACCCGGTGGAGGAGGCGCAAACCAGCGCACGCGTGCATCTGGCGAGCTTGGGCTCGACCTGGGGTATTGCGCCGAAACTGCGCGATGAATTGGCGCGACTGGGCGTGGCGACGCTGGGCGATCTGGCCAAGCTGCCGGAGACGGCGCTGCGCGAGCGCATGGGCCTGCAAGTGGCGATGCTGCGTCGGCGGCTGGCCCATGACGTGCCGATGCCGCTGGCCGCCGAACTGCCGGTGCCCAAGCCCGTGGCGGCGCGCGATTTCGAGCCGCCGGACAACAACGCCGAGCGCTTGCTGTTTGCCGCCAAGGGGCTGCTCGGGCAGTTGCTGCCGCTGCTGGTGGCGCAGCGTCAGGCGGTGGCCAAGCTGGAGTTGTTGCTGGTGCTGGACACGAACTCGGCAGTCAGCCAGCCGCTGTGGCTACAACCGGCCGAGCCGACGCTTCACGAGCTGCAACTGCTGGACCTGGTGCGTCTGGCGCTGGATCGCGCGCCGCTGGCCGGTGCGGTCAAGACGCTGCGGCTGGAACTGCACGGTGTGCCGGCCACTGCGGAACAGCTGGCGCTCTGGCGGCTGCAAGGTCAGCGGGATCCGCACGCGGCGGCTTTGGCCCTGGCGCGGTTGCGGGCGCTGTTCGGCGAGGACGCGGTGGTGGCGGCGACGCTGCGATCGGCGTGGTTGCCGGAAGGCCAGTTTGCCTGGCAGCCGCTCCACAAGTTGCAGATTCACGGCACGGCCAAACCGCAGGAGCCAGCGAATGTGCTCCGTCTGCCACAGCAGCCGCAGTTGCGTCTGGTGCGCCGCCTGCTCAGCCAGCCCGCGCGCTTGCCGCCCAAGCCCAGCAACAACCGCCCTTGGCGCCTCGCGCCCTTTCGCCCTGAGACCGTGGTGCATTTTGACGGTCCCTATCGCCTGGCCGGCGGCTGGTGGCGGTCGATGAGCCAGACCGACCGCTGCCGTGACTACGGCTACGCCACCACGGATCGCGGCACGGTACTGTGGGTTTTCCACGAGCCCGCGCGCGGCGCCTGGTTCTGCCATGGCTTTCTGGAATGACCCAGCCGTACGTGCCCCTCTGGGTCAAAACCCACTTTAGCTTTTTGGAAGGCGCGTCGCGGCCCGACGAACTGGTCGAACGCACCCATGCGCTCGGGCTACCTGCGTTGGCCATCACCGATCGCGACGGCGTACCGGGAATCGTCCGCGCCCATGAAGCCGCAAAGGATTTCGGCCTGAAGCTGCTGTTTGGCTCGCAACTGACCGTGACACACACGCTGCCCGACGCACCGCTGCTGCTGCCGGAGCAGATCGCCGCGACCCAACCGATGACACCGGTGCTGCTGGCGATGAACCGTCAGGGCTACGGCAACCTGTGCCGTTTGGCGACGCTGGGACGGCGGCGGTGCCAGAAGGGTGGGTCGTTGAACAGTTGGCAGGAGCTCGCCACGCACGCCGACGGCCTGCTGCTGCTGCTGCACCAGCCACCCGACGATCTGCGCGCGCCGTGGCTGCAGGACCTGGCCGCAGCCTTTGGGGATCGCGCCTACGGCCTGTGCGCGCGCCACGGCGAGGAGGTGGACAAGCCGCGCGAACGGCAGATGCGTCGGCTTTTGCAGCATTTTGGCTGGCCCGGCGTGGCGGGGCGCGAAGTGCTGTACCACGATGCCGCGCGCCGACGGCTGCAGGACGTGCTGACGTGCATCCGTCTCGGCCTGACGCTGGACAGCGCCGGACAGCAGCTGAAACCGAACGCGGCGCACGATTTGCTGCCGCCCGACGACTTCGCCCGCCTGTTTGCCGATGAGCCGACGTGGCTGCGTGAAACGCTGAACATTGCCGATCGCTGCCATTTCTCGCTGGCCGAGCTGCGCTACGTCTATCCGCTGGCGCGGCTGCCGGACGGCACGACGACGGCGCAGCACTTTGAACGGCTGACCTGGCAAGGTGCGGCATGGCGCTATCCGCAAGGCATTCCCGAGGATGTGCGGGCGCAACTGAACAAGGAGCTCGCGCTGATTCACCAGCTGGATTATGCAGGCTATTTCCTGACGATGTGGGAGATCGTGCAGTTCTGCAACAAGTCGGGGATTCTCTGCCAAGGGCGTGGATCCGCGGCGAATTCCGCGGTGTGCTATGTGCTGGGTATCACAGCCATCGATCCGGTGCGCATGGGCCTGCTGTTTGAGCGTTTCCTGTCGCTCGAGCGCGCGGAGCCGCCGGACATCGATCTCGACATCGAGCACGAACGGCGCGAGGAGGTGATTCAGCACGTCTACGGCCGCTACGATCCGCTGCATCCGGCGGGCCAAAACGCAGACGATCCGGCGGCTTGTGTCCAGACCGGCCGTTCGCACGCGGCGATGGTCTGCAACGTCATCCGCTTTCGCGGCAAGTCGGCGATTCGCGAGGTCGGCAAGGTGCTGGGCATTCCGGAGACGGATCTGGACCGCGCGTCGCGTTTTGTCTCGTCGTGGGGCGAGGACATCGACGCCGCGCAGCTGAAAACGGCGGGCTTTGCCCTGGAGTCGCAATCACACCGGCTGCTGCTGGAGCTGGCCAATGAGATCCAGGATTTTCCGCGGCATCTGGGCATTCATCCCGGCGGTTTCCTGCTCGGTCACGAGCCGATCGACACCCTGGTGCCGATCGAGAACGCCACGATGGAGGCGCGCACCGTCATCCAGTGGGACAAAAACGACGTGGAGGCGCTGGGGCTGTTCAAGGTCGACCTGCTGGGTCTGGGCATGCTGAGCCAAGTGCACCGCTGTCTGGACCTGCTCCAGCAGACCAAGGGGCTGGAGCTGACGATGGCGACGATTCCGGCGGAGGATCCGGCGACGTACCAGATGATCAGCCGCGGCGACACGGTGGGCGTGTTCCAAATCGAGAGCCGCGCGCAGATGGCGATGCTGCCGCGCCTGCAACCGCGGACGTTCTACGATTTGGTGGTGGAAGTGGCGATCGTCCGGCCGGGGCCGATCACCGGCGGCATGGTGCATCCGTACCTGCGGCGGCGCCAGGGCAAGGAACCTGTCGCGTACCCGCACGCGTGCCTGGAGCCCGTGCTGGCCAAGACGCTCGGTGTGCCGCTGTTTCAGGAGCAGGTCATGCGGCTGGCGATGGTCGCGGCGGACTACACGCCGGGCGAGGCGGACCAGTTGCGTCGGGACATGGCGGCGTGGAAGAAATCGGGCGCGATCGAGAAGCACCACGAGAAGCTGACAACGCGGATGGTGCAGAAGGGCATCGCGGTCGAATTTGCCGAGCGTGTGTTCCAGCAAATCCGCGGTTTTGGCGAATACGGCTTTCCAGAATCGCATGCCGCGTCCTTCGCGCTGATTTCCTACATCACCGCGTGGCTCAAATGCCATCATCTTGCGGAGTTCACGTGCGCGCTGCTGAACGCTTGGCCCATGGGATTCTACACGCCAGCGACGATCGTCGAGGACGCCAAACGCCATGGTTTGCGGATCCTGCCGATCGACGTGCAACGTTCCACGTGGGAATGCAGGATGGAGGGGCAAGCCGTGCGCATGGGCCTCAAGTTTGTCCACGGCCTGACCGTGCTGCACCGCGCGCGGCTGGAAATGGCACCTGCGCCGTTTGCCAGTCTGGACGATTTTGTGCGGCGCACGCGGCTGGACAAGAAAGCCCTCGATGCACTGGCGGAGGTCGGCGCACTCGACGGCCTCTCCGCGGATCGCCGCCAGGCCCTGTGGCAAGTGCGCGCGTTGGCACATCGTTCCCGGGAACCGCTGCTGCTGCCGCAGGATGAAACGCTGCCGCTGTTTGCGCCGCTGGGGCTGGCTGGCACCATCGGCTGGGACTACCGGCGCAGCGGCCTGTCGACGCGTGGTCATCCCCTGTCGCCCTTGCGACCCGCACTGGAGGAGCGGCGTCTGCCGACCGCGCGCGACATCCACAAGATGCGCAACGGCAAGCGCGTGCGTTTTGTCGGTCTGGTCATTTGCCGCCAAAGCCCCGGCACCGCCAGCGGCGTCACCTTCTTCACGCTGGAGGACGAGACCGGTCTGTGCAACCTGGTGGTCTGGAAGGACATCATGCAACGCTTCCGCGTACTGGCCCGAACCTCCAGCCTGCTCGGCGTCACCGGCCACATCCAAGCTGAAGACGGCGTGGTCCACCTGATCGCAGACACGCTCTGGACCCCAGAAATCACCCAAACCGTGACTGCACCACGCAGCCGCGATTTTCACTAACCCGGTGTTCACATTCAGTCCAAATTTCGCAAAATCGCGCCACCACGACCGACTGCTGTCCACTTCCACGGCGTGGCGCGGCGTGAGGGCTCGGAATCCGAGTAAGCACCGTCATTGATTTGCATCAAGCCATGTGCCGACTTTTTTTCTGCGCGTACGCTGCGCGTCGCTTACCTTCACCGTCAGGATGCACGACGAGGGAACACGATGAACTCCGGATTGACTGCACAGGAGGCCGCGAGCCGGCTTGCCGCCCAAGGCCGCAACGAGATCCAACGCGAGGAGGCGACTTCGCCGTGGCGGATGCTGGCGGGTCAGTTCGCCAGTCCAGTGATTTGGCTGCTTTTGGGCGCCTGCGTCATCTCAGCCGCGCTGGGTGAAATCGCGGACGCAATCGCCATCGGCACGATCGTGGTTCTCAACGCGCTGGTCGGTTTCTTTCAGGAATACCGCGCGGAACGGGCCGTCCTGGCGTTGCGTTCGATGACCGCCCCACGCGCGCGGGTGATGCGCGACACGCATCCGTTGATGATCCCGGCGACGGAAGTGGTCGTCGGCGATTTGCTGCTGCTGGAGGCAGGCGACATCGTAGCGGCCGACGCGCACCTGCTGGAGGCCAATCGCCTGCAAGCCAACGAAGCGGCGCTGACCGGCGAGAGCGTGCCGAGCGAAAAATCGATCGGTGCGCCCGCGAAAGATGCCCCTCTGGCCGAGCGCCACGACGCGGTGTTCATGGGCACCCACATCGCCAACGGCACAGGTAGCGCGGAGGTGACGGCGATCGGCATGGCCACAGAACTGGGCAAAATCGCGCACTTGCTGGCGACGGCGGAGGCAGGTGAGACGCCGCTGCAGCAGCGCCTGGCCAAGGTCAGCAAAATGCTGCTGTACGTGTGCTTGGGCATCGTCGCGCTGGTAGCCGGCCTCGGGCTGCTGCGTGGGCTGGGGCTGTTCGAGGTGTTCCTCTCAGCGGTGTCGCTCGCGGTGGCGGCTGTGCCGGAAGGGCTACCGGCGATTGTCACGATTGCGTTGGCGATCGGCGTGCAGCGGATGGTGTCGCGCCACGTGCTGGTGCGCAAACTGCCTGCGGTGGAGACGTTGGGCTGCGCGACGATTATTTGCACAGACAAAACAGGTACTTTGACGACAGGCGTGATGACGGTGCGCGAGCTGTGGGGACCGGACGAGCAGAAGCTGCTGGCAGCTGGCGCGGCGAATTGCGATGCGGAACTGTCGGCGGACGGGCTGACCGGCATCGGTGACACAACGGAAGTGGCCATTTTGCTGGCGGCGGCGGTGCGTGGCGTCCAGCGGGCGCAGATTGAGAAGTCGAATCAGCGTGTTTCGGTCAACCCATTCGACTCCACGCGCAAGTGCATGTCGATCCTGCGGGCGGATGGCGTGCTCTACGTCAAGGGTGCGGTCGAAATCGTGCTGGCCCGGTGCACGGCCGGGACGGACAGCGCGATGGCAGCGAATGCACAAATGGCGGGGCGTGGACTGCGCGTCCTGGCGGTGGCGATTGGCCATAGCGCGGCGGAGGAGAATCTGCAACTCGTCGGTTTGATTGGGATTGCCGATCCGCCGCGCACGGAGGCGATCGAAGCGGTGAAGGCGGCGCGCGCGGCGGGTATTCGGACCGTGATGGTGACTGGCGACCATCCCAGCACCGCGCTGGCCATCGCGCGGGAGATGGGCATCGTGGATCCCGACGAAGCACCGGAGGAATTCGTCCACGCGCGTGCCACGCCCGAGGACAAGCTGCGGATTGTCCGGGACTTGAAAGTCAAAGGCGCCATCGTCGCCATGACCGGCGACGGTGTGAACGACGCGCCCGCCTTGCGTGAGGCCCACATCGGCATCTGCATGGGCCAGACCGGCACCGAAGTCACGCGCGAGGCCGCGGACATGGTGCTCACGGACGACAATTTCGCCAGCATTGTCGCGGCGATCCGCGAAGGGCGCGGCATCTTCGACAACATCCGCAAGGCGCTCGTCTACCTGTTGTCCGGCAATTCGGGCGAGCTGGCTGTCATGCTGTTCGCTTCGATCCTCGGCCTGCCGCTACCGCTTTTGCCGCTGCACTTGCTGTGGATCAACCTGGTCACGGATGGTTTTCCGGCGCTGGCGCTGGTGATGGAGCCCACCGACCCGGACGTGATGAACCAGCCGCCGCGTCGTCCCGACGAGCCGATGCTGGGCCGGCCGGAGTGGACCACGATTGCCCTGACCGGTGTGCTGCAGACCGCGGCCACACTGGGCATTTTCGTCTGGGCGCTACAGAATCGAAACTTGCCGGAGGCGCGCAACCTCGCCTTCTTCGTTATCGTTTTCGCCGAGTTGTTCCGCTCCTTCGCGTCGCGCAGCAACACCAAGCTGTTCTGGGAAGTCGGCGCGCTTGGCAACCTGACACTGCTGGGCGTGGTGGCGGTGTCGGTGCTGGCGCAGTTGGCGATTCACCACATCCCGGCCACGCAGCGGCTGTTCCAGATCAGCAGTATTTCCTGGAGCGATGGTGCGCTGGGGCTGGCCGTGGGGCTGGTGCCCGTCACGGGGCTGGAGCTGGCCAAGCTGGTGCGACGGTTGCGCAAGCGGGCGTGAAGGGATGCGCGCGTCCCCCATCCACCCATCGCCCGCAGCGCCGCGAGGTATCCCCAGGACAGCCACCACGTGTCCCGGGGACACCTGCGACCTGCCTGCCCGATACCTCCGACCTGTCACCCGGACACGTCGGAGCTATCCAGCCGATAGGTCGCACCTATCCACCAGACACCTTCGACCTATCCGCCAGACACCTTCGACCTGTCCAGGTGACAGCTCCGGCCTATGCCTGGCCGGGCTCGGGCCCAGCGTCGCCACGGGTCTGGCGTTGATCTGCCGCAGTGGGTCTCAGCAGGCGGAATCGACTGGGGCATTGTGCAGCGTCATGGGTAAGACCTCATGCAGCGCAAGCCGATGTTGTACCAGGCGGCGGACGGGCCGCCCGTGCCGCGAAGGCCCGCACGCAGGACGACAGCGTCATAATCGAGGCTGCCGCCACGATAGACCCGGTAGGAGGCGCTGCCAGGCCCACCTGGATCCGTCACCGCACCTGAACTGTACAGCCCGTACCAATCGCGGTTCCACTCCCAGACGTTGCCCGCCATGTCGTGCAAGCCATACGGGCTGTCACCGGCTGGAGTCGAGCCCACGGCCCACGTCGCGTTCGTTCCGCAGCCGCTGGTGCTCCCGTCGTACATGACCGCGTAGCTGCACGTCGCCGGCGCCTCGCCCCAGGGATACGTCCGCATCGCCTTGGCACAATTCGGGTCGTTTGCGGTGCTGCCATTCTTCTCGCAGCTGCCCCGCGCCGCCATTTCCCACTGCGCCTCGGTTGGCAAGTCGAAGCCGGCGCCACGCCACTTGCAGTACGCCTGCGACTGCGTCCACGTCACGTAGTTCACCGGATTGTCCGTCAGCCCCGGGTACGCCGCGTCCCACGCCGGCTGCACCGAGGACGGCACCGTGCAGACGCCCGCGTCCACGCACGCTTCGTATTGTCCAACGGTCGTCTCAGTCAGGTCCATGTAATACGCCGAGAGCACCACCTTGTGCTGCGGATTCTCATTGCTTATGCAGTCGCTGTCCTTGGCGCTGTTGCAGCCCATCCAGAACGTCCCGGCGGGAATCAGCACCATGCCCGGCGGCGGCAGCGTGCATACGCCTGCTGCGCAGATGCTGTCGGTCCCGCACGTCGTTTCGTCCGGCAAGTTGGTGTGCCAGCACCCCGCGTGCACGGCATCGCAGAGGTCGGCGGTGCAAGGGTTGGCGTCATCGCACGCCGTGAGCGCAAGTGGCAAGCAGACGCCGGATTCGGCGCAGGTGGTGTGGCCGAAGGCGTCGGTGCGCAGGAAGAGGGCGTCGGTGGTGTTCATGCCGGTACTCACTGCACCGACAGCAGCCAGATGGCCGGTCGCGGAGTCGCCGAGCACGGCATTGCCGCGCGATGGTAGGCCGGGCAGGACATCATGCCAGATGAGCGCGCCCATTGCGTCGAGACGCAGCAGCCAGAACTGTCCGTCCGCATGGGTGGAGGATGGGGGCGCATCGCGCGTTCCCGTCATTGCGAAACCACCGTCCGCGAGCACCGCGACGCTGTCGCACGCGTCGTTCTTCGGGCCGCCAAACTTCGCGTCCCAAAGCTCCTTGCCCGCGGCGTCGACGCGCACGACCCAGCAGTCGCTGTTGTCGCTACCTTTGGCCCCCGTCGCGCCAACGACAGCGAAGCCGCCGCCCAGGCTCTCCGGAACGGTGACAAGACCACGGCTCCAATCGTCGCCCGGGCCGCCATAGGTAGCCTGCCATTGCACCGCGCCATCGGCGGCCACGCGCACGAGCCACATGTCCTGGCCGCCAGCACCCTTGGATGATGTCGTGCCACTGAACGCGAAGCCTCCGTCCGGGGACTGGACGAGGGCAGCGCCAAAGTCATCACCGGCCGCACTGTACGTCTTGCTCCACAGCTCGCTGCCATCCGCGCCATAGCGCACGAGCGCCGCGTCCCACGTGCCGTCTGGATCCTGGATGCCCGCGACGATGATCACGCCGCCATCGCTGGTCGCGACGACTCCCTGGGCCTCGCCACCGAAGGTTGTCAGCCAACTCTTGCTCCAGAGGGTGTTGCCGCTTGCGTCCGTGCGCACGGTCCAGACTTGCCAACCTTCGAAGCCTTGGTAGGAAATCGTTTTCCAACCCGCCAACGCATAACCGCCATCAGCCATTGCTGCGATGGCGTTGGCGCCCGCTAAATCGCTGTACGTGCGGTCCCAGAGCTTCTTGCCAAACGCGTCAGTGACGATGAGCCACATGTCAAGAGCGAACACGGAGCCGGCGATTGCATATCCGCCGGCAAGGGTGCGGACCACACCTTGTGCCATGTTGTGCTGGCCATCGGCTGTCTGCGTGCCTGGTTCGTAGAGATTGACGCCAAGCAATCCCGCTCCGACGCAACTTCCGCCTTGGCACGTGTCGCCGATGGTACACGCAGTTCCATCGTCGCATGACCCGCTGTTGGCCGTGTGCGTGCACCCGCTGGCGAGGTCGCAGCTGTCGTCCGTGCAGACGTTGCCATCCGCGCAATCCGTCACCGCGCCGGGCAAGCAGACGCCGTCCACGCATGCGTCGCCGACGGTGCATGTGTTGCCGTCCTCACATGGCCCGAGTACGCCGATGTGCACGCAAGTTCCACCGACACAGTTGTCCTGGGTGCAAATGCTGCCGTCGTCGCAGTTCTTGCCAGCGCATGGGTCTGCGGGAACGTCCGGCTGCGCATCCGCGACGACATCCGCGGCATCGGACTGCGCATCCGTGCCGAGACTGACTGCCGCATCCACAGCGGAATCGATGTCGGCATGGACAAAATCTACCGGTGCGACAGGCATATCGGGCGCGCAGCCAAGGACGAGCATGAGAACGGCGAGACCGACGGCGCGCATTCTGACGACCTCCACGTGGCAACGGTAGCACTGGCGGGAAAGCGCGACAAACGCGGGGCGCCGGTGCATCACCGATTCCGACTGCACGCCTGCGCAGTTCTGCAGCACGGCCCAGACCTGCTTGGCCGACATCTACAGCGGCGCGATGTGCGCAGGCAGCAGCTTTATGGCTGCGCACCCAACGGCGGCGGCTACTTGGCCGGCACAAGTTGCGACGACGGGAATGCAAGCACCGCGGACCAGTGCGGCGCACGGACAGCCGATCAGTTGACGCCCTCACCTTCCACGGCCCAGACTGGCCACGACGCGTGCCAGTGGCCGGCGCGATGACGCCCGGAGTCGGCATGTCGAGCGATTGCAATCCCACGGACGCACCGACGCCATCCAACTTTCCCGACTCCTTCTGGGACGAAGTCGCCCGCGGCGCGCCACGCGTCTGGCTCATCACCTGCATCGCTGCGCTGTGCGGCAGCATCTTGGCCTTGGCTGGCGATTACACCGACATCCGCCCAGAGTTGCGCCCCATCGGTCTCGCCGCCCGTGGCTCATCGATCGCGTTTTTCGCGATCGGCATCGGGCTCGCGCGCAGGCACCCGGCGTTCGTGCGCCGTCACTATCAGGCGCTGATGCTCGGCCTGTTCCCGGCTGTTGCGATTCCAGTCACGCTCAACGGCGCGCTGGCGGCCGAGCACGGCAACCTCTACTGGTTTGGCATCCTGCAACTGGACCTCGCCGCATCGACCTTCTTCCTGATTCCTGCGCGGCTGTTTCTGGCCGGCGCGTGGCTTTCGACTGCGTTGTACGTCGCGGTGCGCCTCGGTTTTGCCAAGCGCCCGCTGAACGTCGAAGATGTGAACGTCGTGATCGGCCTCGGCATTTTCGCCCTTCTGGCGTCGTTCACGCACCACGTGATTTTGTCGTCGCGGCGAGAGAATCACGCGCAACGGCGCGACTTGCAGGAGGCGAAAGCGACCTTGGAACAGCGCGTCCAGATGCGCACTCAAGCGCTGGAAAATGCGACACAGCGGCTGACTGAGAATGAGGCCGAACTGCGCTCGCTGGCTGGCGATTTGCTGGTGGCCCGTGAAGAGGAGCGCACGAGCGTAGCGCAGGACATTCACGACGATTTGGGCCAGGTGCTGAGCCTGATTCGCATGGATCTCGCGTGGATCCGCAACCACCCGGCGATGCCGAGCGAGGAGCTGGCGAAGCGGCACGCGGCGCTCCTGGGCACAGCCGATGAAGCGCTGGGCAGCGTCCGGCGCATCGCCGCGGCGCTTCGACCACCGGTGCTGGACGACGGCGGTCTGGCGCGCGCCTTTGACTGGCAATGCCGCGAATTTTCGCAGCGGACGGCCATTGCCACGTCGCTCGCGGTCGAACTGCCACCGACCGTCGCCGCGACGCTGGATGCACAGGTGGCGACGGCGCTGTTTCGCGTGTTGCAGGAATCACTCACCAACGTCGCGCGACACGCGGAAGCGCGCGAGGTCTCGGTGCATCTGAGCTGGTCAACGGATGGCCTGAAGTTGCTGGTTCGCGACGACGGCATCGGCCTCGACGCTGGGCATCCTGGCGGCCGCCGACCGCTTGGAATTCTCGGGATGCGCGAGCGAGCGCTCGCCGTGGGCGGTACACTGGCCATCGGCAAGGGGCTCGCGGGGCTCGGCACTGAAGTGGTGATGACCGTTCCACCCGCCACGGAATCCTGGGAGACGACGGAATGATTCGCGTGCTTGTGGCAGACGACCACCCCCTGATTCGCAGCGGCGTCATCGCCATCCTCGGCGAGCATCATGATATTCACGTGGTGGCGCAGGCCGCGTCCGGGCGTGAGACGCTGGAACTGCTTCGCAAGCATGAGGTGGATGTGCTGGTGCTTGACCTGAAAATGCCCGATGGCGGCGGGTTCGACGTGCTTGCCCAACTGGCAGGCTGGTCGACACGGCCGCGCGTGGTCGTGCTGAGCCACTACGCCGAGGATCAACTGGCGATCCAGGCTTTGCGTGCGGGCGCTTGCGGCTACCTGCCCAAAGAGGCGGCGCCCGAGCTGCTGGTCACCGCGATCCGGCGGATTCACGCTGGCGGGCGCTTCGTCACCGACGCGTTGGCGGCGCTGCTGGTCGAAGCGGTGGATCCAACGCGCGAGAAAGAGCCGCACGAGACACTGGCGCCCCGCGAATTCCAGGTGTTCCGCCTGCTCGCCGCCGGGAAGAAAACGCCTGCCATTGCCATGGAGTTGACCATCAGCGTGTCCACCGCCCACACGTTGCGGCGCCGCGTGCAGGAGAAACTGGGCGTCGCGAGCGATGTGGAATTGGCGCGCTATGCGTTGGATCACGGGCTGGCCGAGTAAGCGACGTTGCACATTTTGCTACAAGAATCGGCACGGCACGTGACAGCGCGAACGTCGCGATTTGCGTTACACTCCAGACTGGCCGCTTGGGCATTCGACTCGCTTGTCCACACCGGTCTGGCGCGTTCGGAGCCGTTTGCGGTGACACGAGGTGAGTCATGATCCGCATGCCGAGCAGCGCTTCCGTGGTGCTCTGGTGTCTTGTCTGCTCCGCCTGCGGCGCTGATTTCCCGGCCACACATGAACAGGCCACGACGGACATCGGTGACGACAATGGCGATGGCAGCTTGACTGCTGCGGACTTGGACACCGTGGGTGACAGCATTGCCGACGTTGCCGAAGACGGCACAGATTACCTCGACGCGGATGCGCAGTCCGACGCCGACGGGCTGACGGATGGCGCGCCAACCGACGGCACGGATGCGACATTCCTCGATGCGGACGCATTACCTGACGGCAACGGCGCGAGCGACGCCGACGGCGGTCCAGATACCAACGATGTCGACGCGTACCCCGATGGCTACTGGATTTCCACGTCGTGCGTCAATCGCTGCGGTCAGCCCCCCAAGTGGGGCGCGTGCAATTGCGACGGTGGCTGCGTGGGCGCAGGCGATTGCTGTGGCGACTTTGCCGCGCTCTGCGGCGTCACAAACGTCTGCGGCAATGGCACCTGCGAAGCTGGCGAGGACGCCGTCAATTGCCCAAGTGACTGTCCGAAACTGCCGCCGCCAATCGTGCCTTGCTTGCAGGACAAGTGCCCCGGTCCGTGGGCCGGCTGTTGGATGGACACGCAGTGCACCACCTACCTCGGCTGCTACGCCACTTGCCTGGACGACAGCGTGACGCCCGCGGGCACCGTCTGGAAATGCATGGACGCTTGCAAGAATCAGCCGCAATTCAGCGTGACTGCGGCTGAATGGGCGGAGGCGCTCAGCGAGTGCGGCTACAAATCCGGGTGCTGGCTCTTGCCGACCACATTTGGCGCAGTCTGCGGCGACGGCGCTTGCTGGCCGACCGAAAAAGACTGCGACAAAGACTGCGGCCCGACGAAGCCATTGCCAGTGTGTGGCATCAACGGCTGCTACGCGAGCGAGACTTGGTTCAACTGCCCTGAATGCGGCTACCTGCCCTCGACGACAACAGACGACTGTCTCATCGCCAAATGCGGCGCCCAGTGGCAGACGTGCAGCACCGCCGGCCTCGATTGCATGACGCCCGTCAAGTGCGTCGAGGCCGGCGCCAGCACCACGACCTGCGTCAAAGCGGGCACGCCACAGACCGCGACGGACTTGTTGTCGTGCGGCACTGCGACCGGCTGCCTCAAGGACAACAGCGCGTTTTCGTGCCAAGGATCCTGCGGTTTGTTCCTCGCGGGCATGCCGTGCGCGTGCAGTTCGGAGTGCAAGCAACTCAGCAACTGCTGCGCTGACTTCGACGCCACGTGCAATGGCGCGGTCTTGTGCGGCGACGGCGTCTGCAACAGCCTGGGCGGTGAGACGTCGGCGACCTGCCCGGCCGATTGCGGCACCGCGGCGACCAAGCCTTGCACGGGCAAGAGCGATTGCGCAGCAGCGGAGGTTTGCTGCGCGAAGACCGGTGGGAAGTGGTGTGTGGCGGCGGGCACTTGCCTGTAGACGCTTTCAAGCATGTGGCGTATTCCGTGTCTATGTTGGATAATCCTACACCTTGCTCTTCATCGGCCAGGAAGATACGGGAAGATTTATCATGTGGTTCAATGGCTTGTGGAATTGCCTGAAATTGGCACAGCGCTTGCTTCCAGTTGCTGCTGTAACGAACCTCCTTGCTGACGGGAGAAACCATGACAAGCTCTAGCGCCAAAGCTCGAATCGCCTTCACAACCTTCTGCGTGGTTGCGGCGCTTGCGCTGTTTGGCTGTCTTGGCGCGAACACCCCGGTAGCTCTGCCACTGACAGACGCCAGCGACGACCTGCAGCTCGTTGCCGGCCAGGACGGTGAGGACGAATCCGATGGCAACCTCGCCGATGGCATCTGCGGCGCGGCGCAGCCCGACCCTGCGGACAAATTGTGCAGGATGTGTCTGGTGGACATGCCGGCCTACGTGACGCGAACCGTGGACGGCGTGCACGCGCGGCTGAACGCGCTCTGCACAGAAGGCCACGGGGGCTACAACGTCTTCGAGCACATCTGCCCCAACGGCGTGCGTCAGCTCGGCTACATCGCTAACGGCTGGGATATTTGGTACTTCACGCAATCCGGAGTGTTGGTTGGCTATAGCTATCGGACAGACGTCATTTGGGACCACTGCCCGTCGGGCGTGGATGACTATGGGGACACGACGTGCAGCGATTGGACCGGCTCGGTCTACACGACGCCCAACACAACGATCTACTGCGATACCACACATTTTGACGCGCACGTGCTCGACGCCAACTCGGGTGCAGATTGATGGCCACCGACCGACGAGGAGTGAGGTGATGAAATTCTTGCAGCGGGCGCAACTTGGGGTCGCGGCTCTTCTGGCATTCGGCTGCACGTCTGCAATTCCCAACGCCGAAATCGCTTTGGACGCGGCATACACCGATGTCGTGGTTGTGATCGATCCTGATGCCGCTTCCGACGTCGATGTCGGGTCGAATGACGATGCGTCGGATTACGCCGTACGAAGTGCCAAGCTCGCCAGTGCCATCTGCGCCGCAATGGCTGGCTGCTGCAAGCTGCCGTCGACGAAGTGTCAGGCGGCGACGACGGCGCTACTGCTCAATCCGGGGAAGTTTCTGCCCATCGCCACTGCCGCTACCGCGCACCAACTTGTCCTCGATCCGGCGCGCGACGCCGAATGCCAAACGGCGCTGGTGGCGATCGCCACGTTGTGCAGCAAGGACGCGACGGAAGATGCGATGGGCAAATGCCTGTTTTCTTGGGTCGATTCCGCCGCCATTGGAGCACCCTGCCACGCCACCAGTGTCGCCTGCGCGAGCGGTGCAGGCGTGTGCACGGAGTCCGCCACAGATGGAACGATCACCTGTATCCTGGCCAAAGCGTCGGGGGAAGCGTGCGACTTCGCGAGCTCCTGTCGGCTCGGCGACGTCTGCTTTGCCGACAACTGGGGGACCGGGCCGCAATACTGCGCTGCACCCAACACGGCGTGCAGCCACTACGCCGACAACCCGGACTGCGGCAAAAAGCTGACGTGCGACATGATCTACTCGTGCTCCCCAGGGTTCATTTGCAACCACAAAGGCACCTGCGACGCCGATACCCGCGCTGCCGTGGGCGAAACCTGTCAAGCCGACGGCGATTGCCGGACTGGCCTCACGTGCGTCGCCGGTCAGTGCACGGCGGCGTTTTGTGCGCAGCTGTAGCCGCTTGAAAGGACCGCACCGATGACCGGCGTGGCGCACGAGCCGAACGGAGATAACCGCATGAAAGTCAAACACATCACCGCTTGCCTCCTGATCCTCGCCGTTGCGGCGTGCGGCCAAAAGGGCGTCATCGACCCGCCTGCGACTTCCGACGCGAGTGATGCGACCGACGCCCTCGGCGCCGAAGTCGTCTGCGGCCAGGTCACCGACACCGCGTGTTGCCGGAATGGCGTACTGACGGTCGATCCTTGTGTGATTGACGGCCAAATCACGTGTCTCAACGGCGGTTTTCCTTGCAACATGATGGGTGGCAAGAACAGCGAATGTGCGCAGAAGTGCGGCGCCGACGTGCAGGGCGATACCAGCGACGCGCCGGACACCGTCGATTCCGACCCGCAGCCGTACGCGCCAGTCGCCGCGACCTTGCCGGTGCAGACGACGGGCTGCGATGCGACGTTCGCGTTCACGCCGATGCCGTCGGGCGACAGGCCGTCGAGTCTGGCACCGTGCTACGTCGGCGCGACCTGGATGGGTGGGACGCATCTGCCGTGCCTGCCTTGGGAATGGTGCGATAAGGGCATGAGCGGCGGTCCAATCGGGCCAATCGATGAACTTCCGGTCACCGGTTCGCTCACTTGCAAGCGGCCGTGCGAGACAACCGACGGGCCGTGTCCGGCGGGCACAAACTGCCAGTCGTTGGAGGTCATGGACGGCGATGTCACCCTCCAGAAGTCGGTCTGCAGCGGCACGACCGGCGGTCCGTGGCCCAATTACTCAAAAGGCGGCGCGTACCCGGCGGAAGGCGGCCTCAGCTGTTGGGCGCCGCTCGCGACCCTGGGTACCTACGTCGCCGCCTCGCACCTGGCGCGGGTGGGCCCACATGTTTACGTGCTGACGGCACAGGCTGGCGTCTTCGCGGACGGCGCATATCACGCGGATGCGCGGCTGTGGCACGCACCGCTGCAGGTGCCGTCGGAGGCTACGATGACCGTGGTGTTTGACCAACTCACGAATGCGCCGGAGTGGACCGGGCTGGGCGCTTCCGCCGACCACCTGATCGCGTTCCAGCGCAAGGTGCCGACGCTGGGCCAGCCGCCCTCGGGTTCGCCCTGGCTGGTGCTGGCCGGCCAACCGGACTCGGCGGGCGCTGTGACGTTGACGCTGACCGGCTTGGAGATCCCGATGCCGCAGGAACCCGGACGCGCGCTGCCGGGTTCAACCCACGCTTGTGTGGCGCGGCTGGACGGCGTCAATCCCTTGCTTTCCTGCGTGCAATTCGATCCGCAGGGCGTGCCGCACGTCGCCGATCACGCGCTGAACGTGCCGGCCAAGCTGCTGAGCAATATCGCCTGCTACAACGCCCAGATCAACCAGACGAGCGACGCGCCGTTGCGGTCGATGGCCGTGGGCGGCGGACGCATCGCCATCGTCACTGGGTCGTGCGCGCCCCCAGCACCGGCGTATCTCTACGTCGCCCCGTTTGACGAGCAAACCGACTCGGTGACCGGCGTGTGGCAGATCTGGACGCTGCCGGTGCCGCTCGGCATGTTCGGACCGCTCCAGCTTTACAAAGATACGCTGCTGGCCAGCGACTGGACCACGCGGCTGACGGCTCAGGGACCCGGAATGTGGTATGCGTCAACGCTGAGGCCCAAAACCAATCTTGCGGTCGCGCACATCTCGGACGATGTGGTGATCGGGATTAGCTCCGACACGAGCGGCTCGGGCTTGCAGCCCACGTCTCTGTGGGCGAATCGAGTACTTTGGTGAATGACATGACTCTCGATTCGAGTTTTGCCAAGATCGTCACGACCTTCGCCATAGCGCTCTGTTGCGCACGCGGCACGGACCGAATGGCTGGACTCGCGGAAGCGGCGAATTCAGCGGCGACTGCCATCACCGGTCCGCCCGGCTGCGGCGACGGCAAGTGCACCATGTCCAAAGAGAACAGCAACAACCGCGGCACCGATTGCGTTCTGTGACGGCGACGTGGAGAGGATTCCATGAACTATTTCCGATCTGTGTCCCTACCTCTTGTCGCTTTCGTGTTGTTCGCGACGGGTTGCATCGCACCCGCGACACCGGTCGAAGTCGACGCGGCTGACGCTGCCCCCTCGGATAGCGTGATTGGCGCGGATGACGCGGACGCACTGCTCACGGATGCGCCGGCCGACGCCGCGGTGCTCTGCCAGCAACCGCTGAGCGCGATGCCGGCAAACGTGCCGACTACCGTCGCTTCGGCCAAGTTGGCGGCGCAAGCCGGCTGCGGTAGCTCGCCAAAGTCGGCCGTCTCGGTTGCGTGCCCGGACGGTGGCATCGTGGTCAGCGTGGCAACGGGATTCAGTAGCCAAACGTGGTGGTTTGCCGCGGACGGCACGCTCATCGGCTTTGGCAATATGATCGACGTGAGCAACGACGGCTGCTTTTTCCGCATGTACGGTCAAACCGGCACGTGCACCAACGCGCCTTCCAGTGACCCCGCAAGCACCGGCTTGTGCCCGCCTGTCGACACGACCGACAGTAACGACACCAGCCCCGACGCCACCGCGCTTTGCGTCGACTCCACGCCGGTCTTCCCCGCGACGGACGTCTCACCGGCCGGCTGCGATCCCGCCAAGCTCGCCGCCATCCTCGCGAACAACGCTTGGGTCGATCCACCTGGCGGCATGTCCAGCGCCCCGCCGCCCGTTTCGTGCAGCACCTGCGAACCGCTTATCGACGACCACTGCGCGTCCGCGTGCGATTGCAAGGCGGTTTGGGAAATGGGCTTCACAGTCGCGATTTGCGGTTTGAAATACCTGCCGGCAAATGTTTCAGTGCCCTGGCTTGAATGGGAACAACGTGTGCCCGGAGCGACTGGCGCTTGTGTGGTGCCGCTCTCGACGTGCGCGGGAGGATTCTCGCCATCCTTCACGACAGTTGCGTCCGGCCTGGACTGCGTCAAAGGCCACTGCGTGATCGTTCCGATCGGCGGACCCTGAGAGGTGGCTCGACAATCCTTCGAGGTGAAAGGTGGAGGCGGCGAATGGCGAAGAAAGCCCCCATCGAAACGTCCATCAGCTGCCATCGCCGCGAATCAGCGCATCCCACCGCCGCGTGCTGTCACAAGCAGCCGGCGATGCCTTTGGCGTCGTGCCTCAGTGCCGGCCGACCAACGAAAGGTCATAGTCTCCGAGTCCATCCTCGGCGCGGGCACGAACCTCGGGAGCGCGCGAACCAGTGCGTGTCTTGAGCTACTGGCGGAGATTTCGCGCGAAAAGCGCGCAGATCAGCCGAAGTTGTTACGGAAGGCCATGGCTAAGGCGGACAGACCGTGACTCCGCCGCAGATTTCACAGCTTGTCACCATTTTGTACAAATCGTCCGGACAAGTGTTTTTCCCCGCGGCAGCCTCACACCGCGCGCTGCTCGCGCCAGCTGATCCGAAGTGGCAGACCTCCCAGCCACACGGGATGCAATCACTTGGAAAACCGCAGCACCGGTCAGAGTTTGGGTCGCAGGCGGCAGTTTCCGTCAGCTCCGCGGCGTCGTAACACCAGTGCGTCGGTGGCGCCCAGCAGGTGCCATTGCCCGTTGGATCGGCAAGGCCCGATGGCCGATCGGCCTCGCAGACGGGTGACCACGGGGGGTCTGACCATGGCGGATTTGACTTCGGCGGGCACGTCACAACGATCCCTTCAGGCGCGTCAGCCTGCGTGGCCGACCATGTGTACGTACAGCCGTTCGCGCAGCGCACCGTGGGCTCTGCACCGTTCGGGCAGTGCGTGTCAAAGACGCCCTCGACCCTCGCCTGCCACGCCGCGCGCAGTTCGGGTGGTGCGGTAGAGTTGCACGCGCCCGCGACGAAATGGACGATGGCGGCACAAATGGCGGTGATGCTCACGCGGCTCGACATGGCCAGAGTGTACCGCACTTTGCGCCGCTATGGCGACGGTTCGGCCCAGAACCAGCCGCCGACGTTGATGCCGCCAAGCAGGAAGGTGTGACGGCTCACGGGCAGGAGCGGATGACCTGCACGTCGTCGATCAGGATTCCCAACGTGCCGTTGTTGCTGGCATCGACCGTGTCAAAATTCAACTGGAAGTTGGCGTTCGCAGTGCCCTTCAAGTTGCTGATGTCCAGCGCCACGATATTCCACGCCGAATACAGCAGCCCGGCGGTCGCCTTGCTCCAGATCGTATTGAACTGGCCCAACAGCGAAAACGTGTCGAACGCCGGATCGCTTTCAATCGCGGGATAGATCTTGAACTTCAGCGTCAACTTGGTGGCGTTTGGTAGCGCCGTTGAGAAAACCCAGGAGCCGCTGTTGATGCCGTTGGGTCCGAAGGCGTAGTTCTGCGTGACGGGGCTGCCATAGTACAACACGGAAACGCCGGACTGCGCCTTGCCGCTGCCATTCCACACCTGCCAACCGTTGCCGGGGCCGCCGTTGCCGCTGATGCCGCCGTGGGTGCTGCCGTCCTCAAAGTCGGCCGACCAGACGATGGGGTTGCAGCAATTCGGCCCGTCGATCGCCGCGTGCGCGCAGCTGCTCGGCGTGCCGGCAACGCAGGTGTCGGTTGTGCACGGGTCCTTGTCGTCGCAGTCGGCATTGGTCGTGCAACAGGTCGTCGTGTGGATGCAGCCTTTGACCTTGTCGCAGCTGTCGATCGTGCAGCCATTGCCGTCATCGCAGCCGAGCGCCGTGGTCGTGCAGCCTTTGGTCGTGTCGCAGCCGTCGGTCGTGCATGCGTCGCCGTCGTTGCACAGCTTGGTCGTGTAGCCCATGCCGTCGCCGTTGCATGTGCCGAAAGTCGTGCCGCTGCAGCTGAAGGTACCCGCCGCACACACCAGCTTCTGGCACGCGCCATCGACGCAAGTTTGTTGTTTGGCAGTGCAATCGTCGCTGGGCGATGCGCCCGTACCGCTGGCATTGCAGATCGCGACTTTGTTGTCGCTACACATTGCAGCGAATGGCTTGCAGATCGCGCTGATGCACTTGCCGGCGTCGCAAGCAAGCCCGATGCCACATTTTTGGTTATCATAGCCGGTGCCGTCGCTTTTGCAGGTCGCAAGCGTCTGCGGGTCGGCGCAGATCGCACTGCCCGCCTGACACGCCATCGGCACGCACTGGCCGCCGAGGCAAACGTTTTTGGCATTGCTGGTTGGGTCGCACAGGTCCGCCTGGCTGAGCGCGGTCCCAGTTGCGTCACACAGCACCACCTTCAAGGCGCCGTCGCAACTTTTTTGGTTGGGCGCGCAGATCACCGGCTTGCAGGTGTTGTTCAAGCAAGTCTTGTCGCCGCCGCACTGGCTGGTGGTCCAGGCGGAACCGTCGGCGGCGCAGACAGTTAGGCTCGCGGACGACGCGCATTTCGCCGTGCCAGGCTTGCAGACCATTGGCACGCAGACGGTTTCTTTGCAAGCCATGTTGGCGGGGCAATCCGGTGCGCTGACACACGCGACGCAGACGCCCAAGGACTTGTCGCAAACGCTGTCGGCTGGGCACCCCTTGGTCGTCTGGCACGGCGTCGGCGGCGCCAGGCATTTGTTCGCTTTGCAGCTTTGGCCCTTGGGGCAGTCGGTATCGCTCAAACAGGTGACGCAGACGCCGGCCTGCATGTCGCAGACCTGACCGCTGGCCTGACACTGCTTGTCGGAAGCGCAGGCCGTTTGCGGCACACAGGCGCCTGCAAGGCAGAGGTCCGTCGCGCCAGGGCAGTCGGACGAGACCGTGCAGGCGCCACCGGCCACGTCGCTCATGTTGCCAGTGTCGCTGGTGGGTGTGGCGTCCTCAGCGCTGTCGAAGACGCTGGATGTGTCGACAACACCTGGGCCAGTGATGGGATCATTGGCGCCACAGCTGGCAAGAAAAAGGGCGAAAACGATGCAAAATGGCGCGCTTCGTGAGCAATGCATGGGTCCCCCGTGGCAGCTGTGGCGCCGGTCAGCGTGGCGCGACTTGCCGGGAGCGTACCAGATTCCAGCCAACGCGACAGTTC
Organism: uncultured Myxococcales bacterium; assembly: GCA_903924465.1. Classification (GTDB taxonomy): domain Bacteria; phylum Myxococcota_A; class UBA9042; order UBA9042; family UBA9042; genus CAIYBN01. Next base: position 37,590 of record CAIYBN010000039.1, read on the forward strand.
CTGCGTAAGCACCTGACCTCGACGGGTCATGGGAAAAACCGAACCGTTTGACAGTTGACAGCGACACGCCAAGATTCGAGGCAGCTTGCCAGCACCGCTGCAACAACTGCCGATGGTGTTCGCGGTTCGACACGTGGGATGGCAAAAGGGTTTGGCGGCGAAGCGACGTCGCACAATCCGGCAGACAGCGCAGACGGGACTGCAAGGGCGCCCGTCTTCGACGCCGTTGCCTGAAGGGGAGTCGCCATGCGTGCTTTCGCTGTTCTCGCCGCTGTGGCACTTGGGGCTGCTTGTGGCAAATTTCCGCAAGTCGCGGGCGAAAACGCGGCAGTCGCGGCCGATTCAAGCACGGATGTCGCTGAATTTGACACAGCGACGGATGCAGCCACAGCAGATTCGGCCGCAACCGATGTCGCCGCCGACGTGCTCATTTGCACGGCGCCGACGCCAATCAAACTCGCCACGGGTCAATGCGTCGCATGCACCAACGACATCCATTGCGCCGCAAGCCAGGCGGGCAAGAAGTGCAACCTCGCCTCCAACGTCTGCGAAGCCGCGCCAGACACGAGCTAGACATGCTGACCTATGTCCAACATCAAGTTCTTCCGGTCAGACCTGTTGCATGTCGGACTGGACCGCGAGCGTGCACCTTTGGTGGCACGCCGCGGATGAAAGCGGCTTGATCTCGAACTTCGGTCGGAGTGTATACATCTGCAAAACCTGCGTCGCTCCCTACCCAAGCTGCGTGCAAATCAACGAAACGTGGTCGTGCGTCGCGTGCGTGAGCGACGCGGATTGTGCGAGCAAGCAAACGCCGACCTACAGCCCTGTGACGTTGTCACAAGCGAATCAAATGTCCGCATCCAGTAGCACATGAAATGTCCGCTTTTTGAGCCTGATGCACGCTGCACGCGGGAGGGGCGATGCAGTACAGCCAAGCAGCGGCGTACGAGGTGCGGAGATGGCATGTGGAACGGCATGGCGGTTGCGGGTTTTGTGCACCCGATGCTGCGGCACGTGCGCCACGGGCGGGTTTGGGCATGCGGCTGTTTGAACGGGCGGAAAGCAGTTGGCCGACGGCGTGGGGTTATGCAAGTCCGGCGTGCCACTGGCTTGCTGGGAAGATGCGACGTGAGAGGTGTGCAGAACCGGCGCGGCGTCGTCCCGACTTGCCATTGGTGTAAAATACACAGCAAAGTCAACTTTGACAGGCTTCGCAGCCACGCGCATCATGGCGGAGTGCGCACTGCAGTGGGCACCATCGCTCGCTCAATGGCGCGCGGTGCGCGGATGGAGGCGACAGGGCAGGCGAGATGGCGGTTGGAAGTCCGACGCATGGCGTGAAGCGGCGCGGTTGGGTTCTGCGGTAATCAGGCTTTGGCGCGGCCGGCCGGGAGATTGAGGCATGGAACGGTTCACCGAGGGCATGGCAGATCGCCCGGAGCCGGTCTACGACCTCCTCGTCATCGGCGGCGGCATCACTGGGGCGGCCGTCGCCTACGACGCCGCCCGGCGTGGCCTCACCGTGGCCCTGGTCGAGAAGCAGGACTTCGGCTGCGCCACCTCCGCGGCCACGTCCAAGCTCATTCACGGCGGCTTCCGCTATCTTGCCAACCTCCAGTTCGGCGTCGTGCGCGAGTCGTTGCGAGAGCGGCGGATTCTGGAGGACATCGCACCGAACTTTGTGTACCCGCTCCCGTGCGTGCTGACCGCGTACGGCAACGGCAAGTTCGACCGGCCGGCGGCACTTCGCGTCGGAATGGGATTGTACGATCTTCTCTCTTTTGACAAGAAGCGGACGCGCGACCCGGCCAAGGCTCTCCCCTCACATCGGATGGTGGACGCCGAGGAAGCGGCCCATCTGGAACCTGTTATCAAGCCCAATGGCCTGCTCGGCGCCGCGCTTTACTGGGACTGCCAAAACATAGACCCAGAGAGGCTGTCGTTGGCGTTCATTCGCTCCGCGGTCAAGCATGGCGCGCAGGTGGCCAACTATGCCCGGGTCGAGCATTTTCTGGTCGAGGAAGGCCGGGTCCAGGGCGCCGTCGTTCGCGACATGTTGACCAACCGGACCGTCGAGGTCAAAGCCGCACTCACCGTCAATAGCGCTGGGCCGTGGGCCGACCTGCTCCTCGGCCTCCTCCCCGGGCGCGCCAGCGGCAAGAAGCTGCGTCGTTCTGAGGGGATCCACCTCGTGGTCAAGAAACGGGTCGATCGTCACTTGGTCGGCGGGGTCGGTCGCACCGGCAGCCACTTCTTCATGATTCCCTGGCGCGGCCACACGCTGGTTGGCATCACAGACACGGAGTACCTGGGCGACCCGGACGACTACCGCGTGACCCGGACTGCGATGGAGGCGTTGCTCGATGGGGTCAACAGCGCTTTTGTCGCCGAGCCAATCGTTCCGGCGGACGTCGTGCATGTTTTCGGCGGGCTGCGTCCGCTGGTGGACGACGGCACGGAGAAGGTTCGCGATGCGTCGCGTCGGCACGAGGTCCACGACAATGGCAAGGACGGTTTTGAGGGCCTATTGACGGTGACCGGCGGCAAATTTACCACCAGTCGTCACCTCGCCGACGCGGTCTTGAAGCGGGTCGGCAGCAAGCTCGGAAGGAAGCTGACGCCATGCTCAACCGCGGACGAGCGACTCGCGGGCTGCGAAATGGACGACGTCGAGGCCTTCGTCGAGGGTGCCAAGCTGGCCAACCCGGGAATCGCGCCCCACACCATTGATTGGCTGGCCCGTCACTATGGCACGGACTACCCGGCCGTGCTCGAGCTCGGCCGCACGGACTCAACGCTTCTGGCGCCGCTGGACGCCGACGGTGAGATCGCTGCGCAGGCGCTGTACGCGGTTCACGCGGAGATGGCTCGCACCCTGGCTGATGTGGTGCTCAGGCGGACTGGCTTCGGTACCCTCGGCTGGCCGGGCGACCAAGTCATCGGCCAAATCGCCGAAGTGACCGCGCGCGCGCTGGGTTGGGATCAGGCCCGCACCGAGCGGGAAGTCTTGCAGGTCCGAACCTTACTCACCCTTCCAACCTGGAACGCCTGAACGGAGAATCGAACATGTCCTCGCCTCACGAGTTGCAGCCCAACTGGAGTAATGCCGTCGCAGCTCCCGATTCCTACCGATCGGTTTTCAAATACGCCCCGGACAAGTTCAAGCACCCCAGTCCCGGCTGGGTCGAGGTGTTCAAGTCGGAGTTCGCCATGACTGACGCGGACTTCCAGCAGCGCCGGTTGACCGGAGACGAGGCAGTGCAGGTGGAGCGAAAGTGCGCCCTCACTTCAGAGCAAATCGAGGCATTCGCCCAGATTGTCGGCCGCGACAACGTCGCCACTGACGACTACAGCCGGGCAAAGTACGGCACAGGCAAGGCGATGGACGAGGACATGGACCTGCGCGCCCACGTCGTCCGCGGCGCCGTCGATCTGGTCCTGCACCCCCGCAACACCCAGGACGTCATCCACATCGTCGCGTACTGCAACGCCGCGCGGATCGCCATCACCCCATATGGCGGCGGGTCGGGCTGTGTCGTCGGCAACCAGGCCGATCGCGGGGGCGTGGCAGTGGTGATGCGCACGCACATGAACAAGATCGTCAGGCTCGATGAGGAGAACCAGGTCTGCCACGTGCAGCCGGGCATGATGGGGCCGGACTACGAGGGGGCGCTAAATCGCGCGCCGGAACTGTTCGGTGCCAAGCGTGCCTACACCTGCGGCCATTTTCCCCAGTCGTTCGAATTGGCGTCTGTGGGTGGCTGGATTACCGCCCTCGGTTCAGGCCAAGCCTCGACGTACTATGGTGACGCCTGCGACATCGTGCAAAGCCAAGAGTACGTCACGCCGGCGGGCATTATCAAGACCAGCGATATCCCGGCCAGCGCCGCCGGACCGAAAGTGAACGACATCCTCAAAGGCAATGAGGGGACCTTTGGCATTTTGGTCGACGTCGGGATGAAGATCTTTCGCCACCGGCCAGAAAACACCCAGCGTTTTGCCTACATGTACCCGAATTGGCAGGCAGCAGTGGACGCCAGCCGCGAGATCGTCCAGGGCGAGTTCGGCAAACCCGCCGTCTTCCGCATCTCCGATCCTGAGGAAACTGAGCTGGGACTCAAACTCAAGGGCTTCGACGCCAGTTGGGGCAATTCCCTCCTACAGGCGTTTGGCCAGCAGCGCATGCAGCGCTGTCTGGGCGTGGGCACCGTCGAGGGCGAAAAGGGCTTCGCTGTCAACGTCAAGAAGAACGTATCGCGGATCGCACGGGCCCACGGCGCCTTGCCCCTGAGCGGTTGGGCCACCAAGCAGTGGGAGCACGGCCGCTACTCAGACGTTCACATGCGCGAGGACATGCTCGACTTCGGCATCCTGATCGACACGCTGGAGACCGGGGTTACCTGGGACAACCTGATGAATGTGCACCGGGGAGTTCGCGAATTCGTCAAGCAACGGCCCGGCACGATCTGCATGACCCACGCCTCGCACTTCTATCCGCAGGGGACCAACCTCTACTTCATCCTCATCATGAAGCCAAAGGATCACGACGAGTTCAAGCGGTTCCGCGCCGATGTGGTTTCCAAGATCGTGGAGTTGGGCGGCTCGCTTAGTCACCATCACGGCGTGGGCCGACTTTTTGCCCCGTGGATGGAGCGTTCGCTCGGCCGGGAGCAGATGGAGGTGCTGAGGGCGCTCAAGCGTCACTTTGACCCCAACGATATCATGAACCCGGGCGCTATCTTTGGGCCCATGGCCGGATAGCTGGTCCCTCTGGAGCCGCGCATGAAGACCGGAGAGCAAGGTGAACTCATCCTGGCCATCGACGTAGGGACCCAATCGGTCCGCGCCGGGCTCGTCGACTTGACGGGGGCGGTTCACCACTTGGTCAAAACGGCGATCGAGCCCTACTTTTCTGCGCAGCCGGGGTGGGCTGAGCAGGACCCGGAGTACTACTGGAAGACGGTTTGTGACGTTTGCCGGCAAGTGCTCGCCGCCGACCCGTCCGCGCGGGGGCGTCTGCAGGCGGTGACCGTGACCACGCAGCGCGTGACCATGATCAACGTCGATCGCGACGGCAAGCCACTGCGCCCGGCGATCGTCTGGCTCGACCAGCGCAAGGCCGACGTGGACCAGGTGCTGTCGGCCCCACTTCGGCTGGCGCTCAAGGGCATCGGTCTGTCGGAGTTTGTGGACTTCGCGGTTGGGGTCAGCCGGTCTAATTGGATCCGCCAGCACCAGCCGGAAGTCTGGGAGCAGACTCACAAGTTCTTGTTTCTTTCTGGCTTTCTGGCCCACCGGCTCACCGGCGAATTCCGCGAATCCACAGGCAATGTGTTCGGCGCGATCCCATTTGACGTCAAACGCGGCAGCTGGGCGGGCAAGCTGGATCTGAAGTGGAAGTTCTTTCCGGTGGAGCCGGAGAAACTGACGGAGTTGGTGCCGCCTTCGTCGTTCCTTGGCCACATCACGACAGCCGCCGCTGAAGTCACGGGCATCCCGGCAGGACTTCCGCTCATCGCCGCCGCTGCCGACAAGGCCTGCGACGTACTTGGCGCCGGTTGCCTCACCCCCGAGCGCGCCTGCATCAGCTTTGGCACGACGGCTACCATCAACACGCATAACAAACGCTATGTCGAGCTCTGGTCGATGATGCCGCCGTACCCTTCGGCCATCCCCGGTCATTTCTACTCGGAAGTCGGCGTCGTGCGCGGCCTGTGGCTGGTCTCGTGGTTCAAGGAGGAGTTCGGTCTGCACGAGAGGCAGTTGGCCCATGCGACGCAAGCTTCGCCAGAGGAATTGCTTGAGGAACTTCTCAAAGAGGTTCCAGCCGGTAGCAAAGGGTTGATTTGCCACCCCAACTGGGCGCCAGCCTTGGGCCAGTCGCGCGCCACCAAGGGAGCGATCATTGGCTTTGGAGAGGTCCACACGAGGGCCTATGTCTACCGCGCCATCATCGAAGGATTGGTCTACGCACTCCGCGAGGGGGCGGAGCTGACGGAGCGGAAGAACAAGCTGGCCATCACCGATGTGGTCGCCACGGGTGGCGGCTCCAAAAGCGACGCGATCCTGCAAATTACCGCCGATGTCTTTGGCCGCCCAGTACACCGTCCGCACACCAGCGAGACGTCGCTGCTCGGCGCCGCCATGGTTGCCGCGGTAGGGCTCAAGCTCATGCCGGACTTCGCAACTGCGGTGGCGGCGATGACCCGAGTGGCTGCAAGTTTCGAGCCCGAAAGTGCCAACCGAACGCTGTACGATGACCTCTACTCTCGGGTTTACAAAGGAATGTACAAGCAACTTCTGCCATTGAACGAGCAGATCCGAGCCATTACGGGATATCCGACCTGACGCGTGTCGAATGGCTGCCGTTGGAGGACTTGTCAACGCGGTCAGTGGAATGGGCGGCGACGACAATTCCGCGGACTGGCGCTGCGCGGTGGCATTTGTCGTGAAGACCGCAGATAGGCGGAAAACCTGCGCCAGTTGACGATTTCGACGCCCTGGGCAACGCCGCGTACTCGCAGTCGCTCCGGCGAATCACGTCCCGCCAGCTCTCCTTGCAAACTTGACCTGCCGATCTCCGTGTGATCTTCGCCGCTTGACGGTGTCGCGATGCGCGAAGCACTGTCTGAAGGTTTGCGGCGGTGGGCGGTAGATTCGTTCGAGGACGGCGACGGGAAGTACACGGAAATCGCGGTGCGGTTTGGCATCGGCTCGGCGTCGCTCAAGCGCCAGGGGCGGCGATTGCGCGAAACCGGCGAGTACGGTGTGTGCAAGGGGTGATTCGTGGCTCTCCATTTGACTGGAAGCACTGTGACACCGCTCATCTGTGTGGTGCTCCGACCTGAACGTCCGGGGAGCGACTTGGGTGTCGGCTCCGTTGTATTTGTTGCAGGAAGTGTCGGGATTTTGCGTGTCGGGCGTCTTGACGCGTGGCGCGGCACGTTGCATCGTTGCCGCCTCTGGACTGTGCAAAGGCGCCGGCCATGGACGACACGCCCCTTCTTCGTCATCAGCACTACCTCGAACGCGCGGCCGAGCGCGCCGACCGCGCCGAGCTCGATTTCGCGCTGCAGCTCTACGAGGACCCAGCGCTGCTGGCGGGTGTGCTGGCCGAGGCGACTTTGCCGCCGGGCGATGCGCGCATTGCGCTCGGTCTGGATCCAGCGGGCGATGGTCCGTGGCTGGTCGTGACGCGCGAGGGCGAGTTTGTCACTGTCCTGGGCAAAGGCATGAAGCCGACTGGGCTCCATCCGCTGCAGGCGAGCCAGGTGGCGAGCCTCGCGGCGCGCGTACTCAAGCAGCGTCACCGTCAGACGGCTGCGGATGCCGTGGTGCCGCCGGACCGCCGCGGCGAGTTCTTGACGCGCTTTTTCCGTCAAGGGTCGGATGTTACCCGGGAGGATTTGCTGTTGTTTGTGGCGTGGTTGCCGGTCATGTACCACAGCTATCAGCACGTGACGCTTTCATGGCTGCAGCTCGCCGTCGAGATCTTCGAAATGGGCCAGGTCGCGCTGCAAGCCCCACCAAAGCGTTTTGACAAACATCTGAAGAACATGCACGAGGCGTTCTGGGCCTGCAGCGCGATGTTGCCGGTGCTCGCCTACGAGGGCCGCCGGCACGATTGGCTGGGCGATGACCCTCTGCTATTGCCGCGGCTGATGAGCCGCGACGGCTTCGTCGGCCCGACCCTGCGCTCGGCGTGGGCGCTTGGGCGGATTGGCAAGCCCATCTTGGCGCTGATCAAGCAGAATTTTCGCGACGCCCAGGATGTGAGCGTCTACTACGCCTGCTTGTACGGCCTCTTCGTGATGGCGTTCCGCCACCAGGCTTTGCGCGCGGAAATTCGCAAGCTGCTCACGGCAAAGCAGCCGGAAACGACGTGGCCGCAAGTCTTGGCCAACCTGCATATGGCGTTGGCGCCGTACTTCGAGCACGCGTTCGACCAGCCGGAGACGCTGGTGGAGTTGCACGTGGAGGTCGCGCGCAATCACACGCACCGGCTTTGCCACATGGTCGGCGGCGAGCTCGCCAGGCGTTATCTCACGCCGGCGGACGTGCCCGTGGACCTGGCGAAATGCGTCGCGTCGACGATGAGCGGCGACTGCCGGGACGCGCGCTTCCTGCCACTGATGCTCGCGAATTGCGTTTGGCTGGCTCAAGTTGAAGCCGAGGCGCTGTTCCCGCCTGCGGAATTCATGAAGCACTGGAGGGTACCGTGGCGGCGCGAGCACTCGACCGTCATGATCAAGCAGTCCCTGGGTGGCCGGCTGCTAACGCCGGTGCGGGCGCCGGAGAGGCAGGGACGCAACGAGCGGTGCAACTGCGGAAGTGGTCGGAAGTTCAAGGTTTGCTGCGGAGTAACGACGCAGTCCGCATGAGTGACGGTTCGCGCGTCCGGCTGCATGCATCGCAATCGTGGTCGAACACGATGACCAGTTTCAACAGCGCGTGGCGTTCCGGACCCGGGACGAAACGGTCCTGGTGAAGCCATGGAGTTGCAGATTGTCCACGGCGGCGAGGGTGAAACGACTGCGTGCGGCGTGACAGCCCGGAGCTGGCGGCCTGCCTTTGCCCCGGATGAGCTGTGCCGCAAGACTGTCTCAAGCCAGCGACCGTGGATGGCGTTGAACGTGCGCTGCTGCGTCCGCCACCATGGAGAACGGCCAGGACGCGCGCGCTCGAGTTGGACACGAAACAGGTGGACGCGATTCGGCCGTTCTTCCGGTGGCCCGCCAACCACACCGGCCTCGGCGACATTGCGCTGGCGTCCCGCGTCCACGCAATTACTGCGTTCGTCCCGGCGGACGGAGAGACCTGGCAGCCGGGGATTCGCGGGTCCGGTAACGACCGAGGTGGTCGAAAGGGCCGACGCACGTCAAGCCGGAGCCCCCGCTGGTTCCACCATCGGTCGAAAATGCGGCATTTGCGCGCCACAGCACGGTGGCAGTTCGTCGCGCAACACATGCAAGGTCTGCATCGCCTTCTCCAGAAAATCCGCGGAAGCCTCGACAAAGATTCGCCGCGGGTGCCCTGCCCACGCGTCTTCGATGCGCTTGTCCAGTTCCATCGCTTGCTGCGCGTTCTCGATGCGCAGGGGATTGGAGTGATCAAAGCCAACCGTGGGCGTGCGCAGGTGGATCACCGCATCGTAGCGGGCAATTTGCTCGGCTTGCGTCGTGCCCACGGCTTGCAGGAACGATTGCGCGTCCTGCGGCCAATACGCGATGCCATCCAGCGTGCCACGATCGCACAAGGTGATGGCCGGTTCCGATTCATCGTCCACGGACCGCTCCAACTCGCGCTGGACGTAGAAAATCGCCCGCTGCGCCGCCATCCGCCCGGGATCACTTGGCAAACGCGGAAAGCCACCGCCAAACAGCAGGCTCGCCGACTCGGGCAGCACGTGCACGTGGCGACAGAAATACTTGCGTGCCAATTCCAAAATCGCCGTCTTGCCCGCGCCCGGGCCGCCGGTCAGGACAATACGCCGCCGTGGATGGACGTTTTGGCAGTGACAAGGATGGTGGTGACCGTTGCTCATGAGCCTCCTGTGATGCGCACGGTGCTGCCGCGCAGGCTGGATTCCACGCAAATGCCGGCGCGAATTTGCTGTTTCAATTCGTCGACGTGAGAAATGATGCCGACGCTGCGACCGCCCGCCTGCAAGCCCATCAGCGTGTCGATGGCGAGTTCCAGCGCTTCCGTGTCCAAGCTGCCAAAACCTTCGTCGATGAACAGCGTGTCCAGTTGGATACCGCCGGCATGTCGCTGCACCACATCGGACAGCCCCAGCGCCAGCGCCAACGACGCCATGAAGCCTTCGCCACCCGACAGCGAATGCGCCGGCCGCGACCGTCCCGTGTACGCGTCCGTCACGTCCAGATCCAGACCGGCAGCTTTGCGGCCATCGACTGGATCCAGTCGCCGCACGAGTTCATAGCGGTTGCGCGTCATCGTCTGTAGCCGCGCGGTCGCCGCCGCGAGCACTTCGTCAAGCAGCGTCGCCAACACAAAGCGCTGGAATGTCAGACGGCTCGACGTCGACACGCCGTTGGCAATCTGCGCCAGCGCCCCGGTCACGCGGTACTGCGTCTCGATGTCCCCAAGCTGCTCCGCCCATTCCGCCAGTTGCCGCAACGTCGCGTTCGTTTGGTCGCGCCGCGCCTGGACATCCTGAATTTGCCGCAAGATTGCATCCACTTGGTTCCGCGCCAAGGTCAGCGCCGCTTCCAACTGCGACAAATCCGGCACTTGCAGATCCTCCACCGCCTCGTCCGCCCGCAGCAGGCGCGCCCGCGCCGCCGTCAGCAGCTCCGCGTGCTGGTGGATGCGGAGCTCCAGCGCTTGAAGGGCCTCCGCCGTCAGCCGCGCCGCGAGAAATGCCGCTTCGTCGCCCAGCCCGGTCCGCACGAGCGCTTCCTCCCACGCCGTTTCGGCCAACGCCAACCGATCGCGGGTCTGCACGAGCGTCTCCTGCCGACCCGCCAACCGCTGCGTCGCCGCCGCGTGATCCGCCGTTGCCCGTGTGTGCGCGTCCTGCGCCTGCTGCAGCGCCTTGTCCAGGGTGTCGCACGCCGCCTGCGCCGCAGCCATCGCTGCCGTCACCGCCCCCGGCGCACGCAGGGTCTCCGGCACCAGTTGTTCTAACCCCGAAAGCGTCGCTTCCGCCGCGGCCGCGCGTTGCCCCGCTTCGCCGGCCAGGTCCCGCAGCACCTCCAAATCGCTTTGCAGATTCGCCACGTGGGTCGCCGCTGCTTGTGCCGTCCCACCCGCGGCCGTCCATGCCGTGTGCGCAGCTTCCGCGCTGGTCAGCGCCGCGCGTGCCGCCGCAACATCGACCGCACCGCTCGAGATTTCGACCGTCAGTCGTGTCCGCGCCGAGGTGTGCGCGGCCTGGGCCACCGCCTGGTCCTGAGCCATCTGCGCCGCACGCTGTTGCGCCGTTTGCCGCGCCGCGTCGGCCCGCTCTGCTGCCATGCGGGCCGCTTCCCAGCCGGCTTCCGAGGGCACCGCGGGGCCTGCCGTTGCCAACGCCGGATGCTCGGCACTGCCGCAGACTGGACACGCCTCGCCCTCCTGCAGATGCCGCGCCAACACCGCCGCCTGCGCCGATCGCCACTGCTGGTCCAGCGTCGCAAACCCGTCCTTCGCCGCTTGCCAGACCACCAGCGCCGCCCGGTCCGCTGCCTGCGCCTGCTCGGCCAGCTCCTGCGCCTGCATCGCCCGTTGCGCCAACCGCTGCACTTCCTGCTCCAGCTGGGCCAGACGCATCGCCTGCTCCAGCCGCAACCGGCAAGCTTCCACGCTCGCAGCTTGGGCCGCCAGTTCATCGACGTCCCGCTTCGCCTGGACCTGCGCTGCCTGTTCCTTCTGCAATTTCGCCTGGGCGTCGCTCACCACGCGCTGTTGCTTGTCCGCCTGCTGCCGCGCCGCCATCGCCGTCGCCACGGCCTGCTGCAGTTGCGCCACGCGCTCGACTTGCCCCCGCAGCGCCGCCAACGCCTGTTGCCTCGCGTCGCGCTCCGGCTGGCGCTGGATTTGCTCCTGCAAGGTGCGCGCCATCACCTGCGCCCTCGTTTCTGCGTCCGCCAACAGCGCCTGCGCCTCGCGCACCGCCTCGTCCGCCGCGTGATGCTGGCTCCGCGCTTGCGTCCGCGCCACGTGCGCTGGCGTCGCCCGATCCGCGCGCGCACCCGCTTGAGCGCGCTCCTGATCGCGCGCGTGCTCCGCCTGCCTGGCGTCCAGCGCCGCCAGCTGCCCGCGTGCGTCCAACCGTTCGCGAAATTGACTTTCCGCCTGGCGTCCCGCCGCCAGCGCTGCCCCGGCTCCCTGCTCTGTGGACCTCGCCGCGTGCTGAGCGGCTTGCAGTTCAAGCAGTTGCACCGACAGCGCACCAGCACGCGCCGCCACCTCCTCCACCGACGCCGCTTCCGCCGATTTCAGCAGCACATCCCGCCCGTTGCGCGCCTCTTTGCCCTGCGCCTCCAACGCCGCAGCTCGCGACTTCAGTTCGTCCTGCACCCGCTGGTAGATCCACGTGCCAAAAAGCGTCTTGAGAATCGCCTCCCGGTCCGCAGTCCCTGCGCTCAGCAGCTGACGGAATTGCCCCTGCGGCAGCACGACAACCTGTCGGAACTGCTGGACATTGAAGCCCATCATCTGCTCGATCTGCGCGTCCACGACCTTCGAACTCGTCCCCAACAACTGCGTCGCGCCGCCGGTCAGTTCCTGCAATTCCGCCTTGGCCGGCTCCGTCGTCATCCCGCCACCGCGCTTCGCCGGGCGATCCTGCTGCGGACTGCGCTGGATGCGGTAAGTCCTTGCACCCACAGCAAAAGTCAGCATCACTTCCGTGGCCAAGTTCGGCTCGGCAAAGTCACTGCGCAGATTGGCCGGGTTGCGCTCCGTGCCCGACGCTTCGCCGTACAAGGCAAAACACAGGCCATCCAGGATCGACGTCTTGCCCGCGCCGGTCGGGCCGGAAATCAGGTAGAGTGAACCGGTCGGCAGCAACGTGAAATCAATCACTTCGCGACCGGCGAAGGGACCAAAGGCCTGCAAGGTCAGGACGAGCGGCTTCATGCGTCCGCCTCCCGCTTGGCCAACTCCGTCACGACCTGCGCCAGCACGGCTTGGCCGGGCGCATCCAGGTCCTGGCCCGTCACTTCGCGGTAGAAATCGCCAAAAAGATCTTCCACGCGCACCTTGCGGTGATCGCGGCCCGGCGCCATCGCCCGGTTCGTGCCTTCCAGCACAACGCGTTCAATCGCCAGCGCGTTCGGGTACGCAGCGCGCAGCTTGCCCATCGCGTCCAAGATCGCACCCGGATCGTGCAGCCGCGCCAGGACATAGTCGTCGGCATGAGGATCCGCGCGGCCGCGTTCGACCAAATCCGCCAGCACGCCGTTCAGCACCCGCAAGTCCCGCAGCGGCCGCAGCGGCAGGCGCTGCGTCGTCACCTGACCTGTGGGGCCCAGTTCAATCAGCGTCGTCGACTTCTGCTGGTCCAATTCTGAAAACGAATACTTCAGCAGCGAACCGGCGTACTGCACCGGCGTCGGCCCGATCTGCTGCGGACGGTGAAGATGCCCGAGGGCGACGAAATCGAAGCCGGCAAACAGCTCCACGCCTACCGCGCCGGTACCACCGACACTCAAGTCGCGTTCCGACTCGCTGACCAGCCCGCCTTGCACAAACGCGTGCGCCACCAGCACCGTGCGCTCGCCCTGCCGCATCTGCCGGCGCACGTCCACCAGCTGCGCTTCAAACGCCGCGTGGTGATCCGCGAGCGTGTCGTCCTGCAACGCGTGCCGGACGGTCGGCGGATCGGCGTAGGGCAGCGGAAAGATCGCCACCGAACCGTGGGCATCCTGCAACCGGACCGGCGCCACGTGCGCATCCGTCGGCCCACGCACCGTCAAACCCGCGCGCTGCAGCACCTGCGAGCCAAAGGCCAGGCGATCCGCGCCATCGTGGTTACCGGCGATTGCAACCACTGGAATCTGCAGGTCGATGACCAGCCGCGTCAGCGTCTTGTCCAGCAAGCGCACGGCTTCCGCGGGTGGCGTGGCACGGTCGTAGATATCGCCAGCCAGCAAAATCGCATCCGGGCGATGCGTCGCGGCCAGCTGCACGAATTGATCGAGCACGTGCGCCTGCTCCGCAAGCAGCGAGACACCGTGGTAGATGCGGCCCAGATGCCAATCGGCGGTGTGAAGCAGGCGCATGGGAACCTTGGAGCCAGGAGGCGCGGACGATAGCGTAGGCATCGGCACGGCGGATGGCAATGGCGGCGGTTGGCGAATAGAACCGCGGCCTGCTACGTTGATTCCATGCGGTGCGTGGTCGCCGTCTGGAGGGGTCATGAAACCCCTACGCGTGTGGATCCTGTGTGTGGCGCTCGTGATGTCGATTTCGCCAGCCACCACTTTGGCCCGCGGTCACGGTGGCGGCCACGGCGGTGGCGGCTGGCATGGCGGTGGCGGACGCGGCGGTTGGCATGGCGGCGGTGGCGGCTTCCGCCCGTTCCAAGGTGGCCACTGGGGCTGGGCGCCCTGGTGGGGCGTGCACGCCGGCTTTGGCTATCCGGGCTACTTGTGGCCCTACGGCGTGCCGTGGGTCATCTACCCAGCGTGGATGCCTGGCTACAGCGGCGCGGTGCCCGAAGCGGTGCCCATCCTGCCGCCCTCACCTGCCGTCGTCCTGCACACCGGCGAAATGTCCGGCATGAACGTAGGCCTGCGATTCCAGTGGCAATGCGACAACCCGCAAGTGCTGGTGCCGTCGCTGGAAAGTGCCGGCGAGCTCAACATGGCGCTCGTGCTCCGCGGGAATGCAGCAGGCGAGGCGAATTGTGTGGTCGGCGATGGCGAAACGCCGCCGTTGCATGTGCACGTGGTGGTGCTGCCACAGCCCTCGACGCCAACCGGGTCGCCGCCGTAGGGCCGACTACTTCTTGCAACCGCCCGTTCCGGTCGCCGGCGCGGTCGGCGGCGTCTTCAGCGGCGCACAATTGAAATCGAACAGGTCCAGCAGCGCATCTGCGTTGGCATCGCGGGCCGAGAACGCCGGCATGTCATAGAGCGTTTCCAGGAACCGCAGCAGCGACGAATGGCTGTGCAGCGTGTGCGAGACGTACTTCTGGCGCGCATACGGGGAAATCATCACGAACGGGACGCGGAAACCCAGTTGGTCGAATTCCGTCTGATCCGCCGCCGCCGTGCAGGCCTTGGGCGGATCGACGTGGTCGTAGAAGCCGCCGGATTCGTCGTAGGTGTAGACCAGCGCCACGCCCTTGCCGTCCTTGTCGAGCCAAATCGAACTGGCGACCACGGCGTCGTACAACTTCTTGGTCCACGCTTCGCCCTTTTGCACGTCCGCCGGCGGGTGCTCGTCTTCGTCGTTGAGCTTGGCGTCGATGAACACCACCTGCGGCAGCGTGCCGTTCTTCAGTGCATCGTAGAAGGCCGCGACGGTGCCGACGCCCTTGTGCGATGAATTCCAGCCCAGGCTGAGCAGCGCGACGTCGAGCGGATAGTCGTCGTCTGAATACACGCCCCAGGTGACGCCAGCCGTGTCCAGCGCGTCGAACACGGTGCGCGTGCCATCTGGCACAAAGTTCGTGCCGGTGTTTTTGACCCCGTAAGACTGACCGGCGTAGAGGTACAGGCGATTCGCCCACGTGCCCGCCAGCGCTGAACAGTGGTAGTGATCGGCCATCGCATAGGTGTTGGCCAGGAACGCGTAAAACGGCAGCTCCGCCGGCGTGAAGCCGCCCATGACGAAGCTGCCGTCGTTGGGGACCACCGTCAGTTCGTCGGAACCGACGGAATGGTTGGCGGCATTGACGACGAAGCCGTCCAGCTTTCCGCCGTCGTACATCGCGTGCATGCTGGTCCACTGGTGCTCGGGATCCAGCTGCACGCACGTCGTGGCCTCGAGGTAGACGTTCACCGCCGCACCATTCTTGTCCGGATTGCTCGCCGTCGCTGGCACGCCTTCCACATCCGTGCGACCGAGCCGCCCGAAGATCGCGTCAAACGAACGGTTTTCTTTCATCACAATAATCACATGGCCGATCGCCAACTTGGCGCGATCTGCAGCCGTGATGGCCAACGTGTCCGCGACCTTGGCGCCCGCCGCGAACGTGCACGCCGTGCGGTCAGCGACGTGCGGATCGGCGACCGGCAGCGCGCCGCAAGCCGCAGCGGTGGTGTCATCGGCGCTGGCATCGGCGGCGGCGTCATCGGTGGAAGACGTGGCCGGCGTTGTGGACGAACCACAGGCGGCGAACAGGCACATCGACAGGGCGAGCGGAAGACGAAAAATGGCCACGGGACCTCCGGAAATCACCAAAGAAACGGCGTTGACGGGGCGAGATGCGCCGGCCGACGGAGCGTAGCAGAAGTGGACGGATTGTGACAAATCCGCGCTGTTTTGGTGACGGACTCGTGCGAGCGGCGGCGCGACGGGGTCGCTGGGCATCGATCAGCCAACAATTCGCGTCAGACCCATTGCGTCTGAGCGGACTGCACCTATCTTCGGGAAGGGTTCGGGGCGCAGGATGCTGTGCATCGGAGAATTGCCATGAATACCATGTCGTTAGACGTGTTTGTCGGCGTTTTGCTTCGGACCTATTGCGCCAGACTGTTTGCCTTCACACTACTCATTGCGATGGTCGGATGCGGTGAGGGCAAGGGCGTGGCGGCGACGGACGTCAACGGCACGGGCAGCAGCACCATCAAGGACCCGCAGCTGGGCGACGGGATCGGTGGGGCGAGCGATACCGCGGCGGGAACCGACGCCGAACCCGCCGGCACGGACGCGCAATTGGCTGAAGCTGGCGGATCCGACGCCGACGCGAGTGACCCGCCCGACTTTTGGACCGACGACACGCTGGCACCGGACGTCCAGGGGACCGATGCGACCGCCGACAGCACGCCCAAGCCGGACGTGAACGTCGGCTGCAAGATGGCGGCCGATTGCAATGACAACAACGTCTGCACCGATGACAAGTGCGATCCCGTCATCGGCTGCGTTCGCACCAACAACACCCAAGTCTGCGACGACGGCGACGCCTGCACGACCGGCGAAATCTGCGCATCGGGCGTATGCGCCGGCATCTGGGCGACGGACTGCAGCGATGGCAATCCGTGCACAGCGAAGGGCTGCGACCCGAAAACCGGCTGTTTCGCGCTCAACGTGGGCGGGAAAGCCTGTGACGACGGCCAGGCGTGCAGCAGCACGGACGTCTGCGCGCACGGCGTCTGCATCGGCATCGCGCCAGAGTGCAAGGACAGCAATCCTTGCACGGACGACACCTGCACGGACGCCGCTGGCTGCGTGTTTCTCGCCAATGCAGTGACGTGCGACGACGGCTCGGCTTGCACCGTAGGCGACAGCTGCAAGGACGGCGCATGCACCGCGGGCATCGGCGAACTGTGTGACGACGGCAATCCATGCACCTCGGACCTCTGCAACACGGGCGCTGGCTGCAGTCACGTGGCCATCGCCGGCAGCTGCGACGACGGCAATGCCTGCACCAGCGGCGATGCATGCGCAAACGGCCAGTGCGGCGGTACGGCTGTCGTCTGCAACGACGCCAACCCGTGCACGTCGGATGGGTGCAGCAAAGCTTCGGGATGTTGGACCGAACCGCTGGCCGACGGCTGCTCGGACGGCAATGCCTGCACGATGAACGACACCTGCGTGGCCGGCACCTGCCAGCCTGGGCCGATCGGCAATTGCGACGACGGCAACACCTGCACGGCGGACAGCTGCGACGCGCAGATCGGCTGCGTCCACGCCGAGACCGTCGTGAGCTGCGACGACAGCAGCGCCTGTACGACTGGCGACAGCTGTGTGGGCGCACTGTGCAAGGCCGGTTCGGTCGTTGACTGCGGCGACAACAACCCGTGCACGAACGATGCTTGCGACGCGCAACACGGCTGCCAGCACACCAACGTGGACGGCGGCAGCTGTGACGACGGCAAGGCGTGCAGCACCAACGACACGTGCGCGCACGGCGTGTGCCTGGGCGTGGTCTTGAGCTGCGACGACAACAATCCGTGCACGGACAACAGCTGCGACAATCAGGGCGGCTGCGTGTTCCTGGCCAACGACGTCACGTGTGACGACGGCAACGCTTGCACCACCGGGGAAGCGTGCCACAACCACGCCTGTGGCGCCGGCGCTGTGGTGCAATGCGACGACAAAAACCCGTGCACCCAGGAAGTTTGCGATCCGAAATCGGGCTGCAAAGGGGTCGTGCTCAACGGAAGCGCCTGTGAGGACGGCGATGCGTGCACCATCGGCGACACGTGCGTTTCCGGACAATGCGCATCGAACTTACTCAGTTGCGAGGACAACAACCCGTGCACCCTGGACAGTTGCGACAAGGCGGCGGGCTGCATCCACACCGCGCTGACGAGCGGATGCGACGACGGCGACGCGTGCACGGCCAACGACACTTGCCTGGCCGGAATCTGCAGCGGGACTCCCGCCGCGCCGTGTGACGATGGGAACGCGTGCACGAACGACGTGTGCGACAAGACGATCGGCTGCGTTTTCACCCCCAACAGCAACCCATGCAGCGACGGCGATGTCTGTACCAGCAACGATCTCTGCGTGAACGGCACGTGCGTGAGCGGCGCGGCGCTGGCGTGCAATGATCAGAATCCATGCACCAAGGACAGTTGCCAGGCACTGACCGGCTGCGTCTTCCGCAACGATGACGGCAAGGCCTGCGACGATGGCCAGACGTGCAGCGTGAATGACACGTGTTCGGGCGGCCTGTGCTCGGGCTTCGCGCCCAACTGCGGTGACGACAACGGCTGCACCAATGACTCCTGCGCAGACGGCGTGGGCTGCGTGCACCTGGCCAACACCGCGGCGTGCGATGACGGCAACGCCTGCACGACGGCAGACACATGCAGCAACAAGGGCTGCGTGGGCGGCGCGGCGCCGAACTGCAACGACAGCAACTTCTGCACCAGCGATGCATGCGACAACACGATGGGCTGCGTGCATCAGAACAAGGCGGTCGCGTGCGACGACGGCGACGCATGCACCACGGGCGACACCTGCAGCGGCGGCGCCTGCGTGCCCAGCGGCGTCGCGGGATGTGACGACGGCAACCCCTGCACGATCGACGGCTGCACGCCGCTGGGCGGCTGTACCCACAGCGACGCACTGCCCGCGACCGCATGCGACGACGCCAACGCGTGTACGGTGGGCGACACCTGCCTCGGCCAGACCTGCGTGGGCGCGATCCGGACCTGCGATGACGGCGATCCGTGCACGGCCGACGGATGCGACCCTGCGAGCGGCTGCACCACGCCAGCCGGCAACGACGGTGCGTCCTGCACCGACACCAACGCATGCACGGCCGAGGACGCGTGCGCGAACGGCGTGTGCAAGGGCAGCCCGGTCGTCTGCAACGACGGCAATCCGTGCACCGACGACGCGTGCGATGTGGCGTTGGGCTGTGTCGCCCCCTTCAACACGGCCAGTTGCGACGATGGCGTGGCCTGCACCCACACCGACACCTGCGTGGACGGCAATTGTCGCGGCGCACCGACGAACGGCGACTGTGACGACAGCAATCCGTGCACTGTGGACACCTGCAACGCGCTGACGGGCTGCGTGTCAGCGGCAGGCGACGACGGCGCCGTTTGCTCCGATGGCAACGCGTGCACGAACAGCGATGCGTGTTTGGGCGGGCAATGCCTCGCCGGCTCACCCACGGCGTGCTTGGACGTTGCCTGCAACACCGTGGCATGCGACCCGGAAAGCGGCTTGTGCGTGTACACGCCGTTCGCGAACCACACACCTTGCGAGGACGGCAACGCGTGCACCCTCGCCGACGCGTGCCAGACAGGCGCGTGCGTCGCCGGAACTCCGGCCGTATGCGTGGGCAAGGCCTGCAACACCGTGACGTGCAATCCGCTCACCGGAGCGTGCGACTACGTGGCCATTGCGGACGACGTCACCTGCGACGACGCCAACGCCTGCACCAACGGCGACAGGTGCACGGGTGGGACCTGCCAGTCGGGCAGCCCGACAAGCTGCGAAGACAGAATGTGCAACACCGTCGCCTGCAACACGACGACCGGGGCGTGCGACTACACGCCTGTCGCGGACACGACCGGATGCGACGACGGCAACGCGTGCACAACCGTGGACACGTGCGCGCAAGGCGCGTGCGTCGGCGGCACACCCGTGATCTGCGCCGCTTTGGATCAGTGCCACGACCCCGGCCTCTGCGACACCGGCACCGGCGCGTGTTCGAACCCAGAAAAGGAGGACGGCGTGAGCTGCACCGACGACGACGCCTGTACCCAAATCGACATCTGCTTCTCCGGCATGTGCGCGGGTGTCGCGCCGGTGATCTGCGAAGCCATCGACGAGTGCCACACGGCCGGCGTGTGCGACCCAGGCAACGGCCTGTGCTCACAGCCAAACGCAGCGGACGGCTTGGCGTGCAGCGACGAGAATGCCTGCACGCAGATCGACACTTGCATCGCCGGCGCGTGCATCGGCAGCAGCAGCGTCGCGTGCGCTGCGCTGGATCAATGCCACGCCATCGGCACATGCGACACGACAACCGGCACTTGCAGCCAGCCGCCCGTGCCCAACGCCACGACCTGCAACGATGGGGACGCCTGCACGCTGTCGGATGTCTGCACGAACGGCGCCTGCGGTGGCACTGCGGCGGACTGCGGGGACACGCTCGCGTGCACCACGGACGCGTGCAATCCCGCGACCGGCTGCACGCACACACCGGTCGATGCCGCGTGCACCGACGGCATCGCCTGCACGACGGATACTTGCGTACTCGGGATCGGCTGCGTCCACGTCGGTCATGATTCCGCCTGCGACGACTTGACGGCGTGCACGAGCGACGCCTGCGAAAACGGTGTCGGCTGCATCCACACGCCGAACAACAACGCGTGCGCGGACGGCAATGTTTGCACCACCGATCTCTGCACCAGCGGCGCGGGCTGCAGCAACCCGGCCGGCAACAACGGCGGGGCGTGCACCGATGGCGGCATCTGCACGTCGACCAACAGCATGTGCAATGGCGGCCTGTGCACGCTGGTGCCGGCCTGCAACGACAACAACGCCTGCACGACCGACGCGTGCAATCCCACGACCGGCGCGTGCACACACGTCGGCGGCCTGTGCGGCACGGGCGGCACTTGTGTCGCTGACAGCGATTGCAGCAGTGGATCGTGCAACCCGACCAGCCACACCTGCAATGCCCCGGTCACCTGCGGTGCATGGAACGTCGCCGCGCAACAGGGCAGCCCCAGCGTCGGCAGTGTTTCCGGCTGCAGCTGGGCGGGCGGCACGAACTCGAACCTCATCGAGGGGCTATTCCCCGAGAACGTCTACGGCAGCGTCAACAGCGTCGTCGCCACGACGAGCAGTTCGACCGGCAACACGATCAAGGTCGGCCAGACGCTGACGATCACCAGCCTCAGCGTCAAGATCGCGCCGTCCTGGAGCACCAGCACCGCGCTGACCTTCACGGTTCGCGTGAACAACGTGGACAGCGGCACGGCGAAATGCACCGTCGCAGCCGGCGCGACCACATGCAGCGCGGCGAACTTGAGCCAAGCCGTGCTCGCCAACCAAACGCTGAACCTGCACATTGTCCAAGCGCAGGGACAGTGGTTCAACTCAGCAACGGCAACCTGGTCGGTTGGCTACAAGATCCCGTGATCGCTTGGCTTCGAGGCGTCAGTACACTTCGCCCGAATCAAAGCCGACGCTGTGGCTGTGACACCGCCCGCACCATTCGGTTGAATGCGCCGCTCCGCTGCCATCCGCTCGATAGTACTTGGTTTTCGTGTGACAGACTTCGCACTCGCCGCCACCAAGCGTCGTGTCCGTTCCGCCGGATCGGGCAAGTCCCTCCGCGCTGGCGCCTTCAGGCTTGGTCATCGTCACCCATGCCGTGCCCGTTGCCACCGTGATTTGGCGGCGGAGAAGGAACGCGTTTTCGCTGCCATGCGGATCGTGGCAAACCGTGCACGCCGTGCCTGCGGGGTGCGATGTCTCACTGTGACATTCGGCGCACGTCGTTGACGTCGCGTGGCCGGCGATGCCGACGCTGTCGAACACTTCGTGACAGCGTTTGCAGTCGAACAGCAACGCGTGGCTCGACGGCCTTTGCCAATCCTGACCGATGGCGAGGTGGCATTGGCCGCACGCGGGCGCGATCGTCAGGTCCGAACCGACGCCGGTGAGCTGGGTCGATCCGCTGCTGGTGTCGGCCTGCGCCCAGACGCCTGCGACGGCAAGAATGACGAGGAAAATCGCCAATGCAGCGCGTTTCATGGCGTCACCCCGCCCTTGCCCATCAGCCCAGCGAGATAGGTCGCCGTGCGATGCGCCAGCGCCTGTTGCGTCAGCGTGGGATTGAAGCCCGTCGATGTCGGATACACACCGCCGTCAGCCACCCAGACATTGTCGACGTCGTGGAGGCGCCCCCACAAATCGGTCACCGACGCCTTCGGGTCCGCGCCCATGCGCGTCGTGCCCAACAGGTGGCGGGAATTCGGCACGCCGTCCTGTTGGACAAAGTCGATCTCCAGCGTTTCCACCGCGCCAGCCGCCACAGCGATTTCCTTCAGCTTCGGCATGTACCGGTCCATCACCGCCTGATCGCGGGCGTGGCGCACATACGTGACGCGCGCGACCGGCCGGCCGTAGATGTCGCGCACTTTCGCGTCCAATTCCACACGGTTGGACAGCTGCGGCATATCCTCACCCATCATGGAGACCGAGCCGATCTTGCGGCGATACTTGCCATCCACCATCAACTGCTTGTGCATTTGCCAGGGCAAGCTGATGCCGAAGTCGATGGCGCCTTGCTGGCCGCCCAACTCGATGTAGCCGCCGCGCAGGTAGTCGGGACTGCCATCGGAAACGGTGAAATCGCCCATGGCGTGGGTGACGACGCGGCTGCGGTACGAGCGGACTTCCTCGTCG
Organism: uncultured Myxococcales bacterium; assembly: GCA_903924465.1. Lineage (GTDB taxonomy): Bacteria > Myxococcota_A > UBA9042 > UBA9042 > UBA9042 > CAIYBN01. The sequence continues at coordinate 60,093 of CAIYBN010000039.1, forward strand.
AACACGCCGATCACGGCAAAGACCATGTGGAACATCAGGTTGCAGCCCAGTTGCCCACTGGAATTGCCGATGCCATTCGGGTGCGCTGGATTCGCCGAGGCCAACAACAACCGCGGGGTCTCAATCGCGTTGGCTGCCAGAATCACATGCGTCGCGGTCAGCGTCTGCGTCGCGCCATCGGGCCCGATGACTTCCACACCGGTCGCGTGCGCGCCATCGGTCGTAGTCAGCAGTTTCGTCACACACGTTTCCGGCAGCAGCGTCAGGTTGCCGGTCAGCAGCGCGTCGCGAATGACCGTCACCGCCGTCGAACCTTTGGCGTCGATCGGACAGCCGACACCGCAAAATCCGCAATCGACACAGGCCGGACGACCGCGATAAGCGATGGAATTGTTGGCCATCGGCATGGGATGCGGATGATAGCCAAGCGCTTTCGCGCCCTTGGCCAACAGCGTCGCGACCTTCGGCTGACGACCGGGCGGCATGGGATATGGCCCGCGCTTCTCGGCAAACGGATCGGCCCCCGCCGCGCCTTGCACACCGACCAGACGCTCGACTTCGTCGTAATGCGGCGCCAAATCGCTGTAAGTAATCGGCCAATCGACCAAATTGGCGCCCGGCACCGCGCCATAGTTCGTGAGCGCCTGTAGGTCCGCCTGCTGCACCCGCGGACAATCGCCGTCGTAGAACACCGTGCCGCCGCCGACCGTCACGCCAAGACCTTGGAACTCCTGGATCTTCGCCTCAGCGCCGGTCGTTTGGACCAACGTGCGCGGCTCGCTGAATGGGTCGTGAAAGCCAAAATACCGGCGCAGCCGCAGCTCATCGTTGCCAAACAGCGACTGCCGCAGCGTCTGCGCCCCGAGCGTCGGGTACGCGTTGCGCCCCTTCTCAATCAGGGCAACTTTCAGGCCTTTTTGCGCAAGCACGTAGGCAGACATGCCTCCGCCGGCGCCCGATCCGACAATGATCACGTCAAAGGATGTCGCCACGGCTCAGCCCTCCTCGGGGTGCGACATTTGCCGCGCCGTATAGCCAATGGGTTGGCGATCGCCTTCGTAGCCGATCAACTTCCAGCCCGCTTGCTCGAAGTTGCCGCCATACACCGGATCACCGTACATCGCTTCAACCACATGGATATACAGTTGATTGACAAAGTCTGCGTCGGCCGCGCCCAGCAACCCGGAGACCGCGTCGCGATCCGCCACCGCCAGTCCCTTGCCCAAGGTCTTTTGCGCCAGTGCGTCCAACGTATCCAACCCCGTGTTGTACTGCGTCTGCAGACCGGTAACCGGGCCATTCCACTCGCGTTCCGGCTTGCCGTTCGACCCTTCCAGGTACGTGCGCCAGCGCAGCGTTTCCACACGTGTCAGCGGCTGGAAGTGCGAAAACCCGTCCAGTCCGCCGTGCCGACCAGAAAATGGCCCACCGGCATAGATTCGCGGTGGATCAACGGAAAAGGCCCCGAGCAGTTGGTCCAGATACCACGCAGCGTGAACCTGCGTGGCGCCGGGCGATGCAGCATCACCGGGAATCAGCGCGTCAAACGCGGCCAGCAGCATGGCGTAGCGTTCGGGCGTCAGGAAAGTGCCATCCGGAACGCTCCAATTGCCAACCGTCTTCTGGACCACCTGCGTCACATCGCCAGGAACATCAACAGTTCCATCAGCTTGCGAATTGGACCCTGCGTCGTTTTCCCCTGTGGCAGCGTCGCGTCGGCAGGACACCAGTGCTGGCGCCGCCGCAAGGATCACCGCGCCTCCCAGAAAGCGACGTCTGGTCAGTGGGTTACGAGATACCGTCATGGCCTCTCCTGGGTCCGCATTGTGGGACGAACACGCTATCTTTAGGCACGACGCGGATCTTGGCAAGCGTCGCGCCGGCGCTGCTTGCGGGGACCCGGCCAACCCGCTACGGTCGGCGTATGCCGCTGCACCTGCACCACTCCAACGCAGTGGAATCGCTCGTAACGGAGCTGGCCCGGCAGCTGCACGCGCATTGGCCCGCGGATCCGTTTGAGCCCGTCGGCATCGTCGTGGGCAGTCGCGGCATGGAGCGTTGGCTGCGGCACCAGTTGGCGACGCATCATGGCGTGGCAACCCGTCTGGACTTTCCCTTTCCCCGTCAAGCATTTGACGGCGCCGCGGCGCTGCTGTTCGGCACGACGCAGCGGGCGGATTTCTGGAACCTGCGCGCCGATGCCCAGAGGCGCTGGCAAGTGGACGCGCTCGGGTTCGCGCTCATCACGCTGCTGCGGCAGTTCTTGTCACACGCTGACTTCGCCGCGGTGCACCGGTATTTGGGTGAAGTGCCGGGCGAAGCCGTCTCGCCGCGCGAACTGACGTTTGCCCGCCAGGTCGCGGAAACGCTGGACCGGCTGATGCATGAACGCGGGTCGGAGGCAACGCTGTGGCAAGCCGACCCGGAGCGCGCGCCGCCGCAGCACCGTTGGCTGGCGCGCCTGCTGCACGCGCTGGAAAGTCCCGAAGCGCCGAGTCCTGCGCAACAATTGGCAAACCTGCAGCGCCTGCGACCGTTGGCGACGGGTCGGCGGTTTCACATCTTTGGACTGTCGACGATGGGCCCCGGCGACGTGCAACGGCTGGATAACATCGCACGCAGCCTGAACGTCCACGTGTATGCGCTCGCACCCTCGCACGTGTGGTGGGCGGATGTGCGCACCCACGCGGAACTTCGCCTGGCCCTGCGCCGCGCGACGAACGATACCCAGCGGCGGCAAATCGAGGCGGATCTGGCGTCGCAAAATCCAGTGCTGGCCGCTCTGGGCGGGCCCAGTCGCGATTTGCAGGTGCAGTTGGAAGACATTGGCTACCTGGAGGACGAAGGCGTGTCGCGGCACGTGCCGTCGGCAGGCACCCTGTTGGGTCGGCTGCAGGCCTGGATCGCCGACGCCGCGCCGATGCCGCAGGCGGGTCCGTGGCCCGTGCAGCCCGCGGACATTTCCTTCGCCACGCATGCGGCGTTTGGTCCGACCCGTCAGGTGGAAGCGCTGCGCGATCAACTCCTGTCGCTGTTTGCCGCCGATCCGCAGTTGGAGCCGCGCCACGTGATCGTGATGACGCCGGACATCGAGACGTACGCGCCGCTGGTCGCAGCGATCTTTGCGCGGCGTGGTCTCGCGGTGGCTGTCGACTCAGCCTCGTCGGACCACGCACCGCTGTTGCCGGCCATTCCCACAGCGATCGCCGATTTGGGTCTGCGGCAAACCAACGCGCTGGCAGAAGTGCTGCTGCAGTTGCTCGCGCTGGCTGGTGAACGCGTGACCGCCGCCGCTCTGCTGGAATTGCTGACGCTGCAACCCGTGCGCGACAAGCTGGAGGTGCAGGCCGAGGACCTGGCAGACATCCGCGAGATGATGGCAACCTCTGGAATGCGCTGGGCGTTTGACGCCACCGATCGCCATCGACACGCGGAACAGCCGGAACTGGACCAGAATACCATCCGCTTTGGCCTGGAGCGTCTGGCGCTCGGCGTGCTGATGCCCGATCCATCGGACACGCTGGACGTCGTGGCCGGAATGCCCATGCCGTTGGTGCCGGAACCGGTGGCCGGTCGCGAGCGCATCGCGCGGCTCGGGAAGTTGATCGCGTTTGTCCGCGAGGTTCAGCACCAGTGCGTAGCCCTCGAACCGGCACGCCAGGCGGGCACCTGGTCGCGCGACCTGATCGCGGCCCTGGACCGGCTCACGATCACCACGCCTGCGCAGGCCTGGCTGCGTACCGGCGTGGTCGACATCCTGCACGGCTTGGCGCAGGACGCCGCGCACCTCGATTTGCCGCTGTCGCGTACCGCACTGTTGCGTTGGCTTCAAGGCCGTCTGGACCTGCCGCAAAAGGGCGATCGTGCGGTGGCGAGCGCGGTGACGGTTTGCGCCCTCGAGCCGATGCGTTCGGTGCCGTTCCGTGTCGTGGCGCTGCTGGGGATGGACGACGGCAAGTTTCCGCGTGGAACGCAGGCGCCAGGCTGGGATCCGTTTGCCGACGGGCGGCGGACCGGTGAGCGCGACCGGCGGGAAATCGACCGGCATTTGCTGTTGGAGGCGTTGCTGTCGGCGCGCAGCCACTTCTGGCTGTTCTGGTCGGGCCGCGATGTGCGCACCGGCAAACGACTGCCGGCCGCGGTCCCGGTGGAGGAGTTGCTGGAGACGCTGGGGCGGCTGACGGGCCGAACGCGCGACGCGCTGGTCACCGCGCATCCGCTCCAGCCGTGGAGCCCGCAGGAATTCCGGGACGACAAGCCGCGGGGCTTTGACCACGGCCTGCTGACGGCCGCACGCACGCTCGATGCCCTGCGCCGTGGCGAGCTGGAGCCGCGCAGCGCGGGTCTTTTGGCGCGAAATGACGCGACCTTGGCGCCGGAGCCGGAACAGCAGATGCGCATCAGCCTCGATGAACTGGCCAACGGTCTGATTGCACCGCAAAAGTTGCTGTTGCGAACCCGCATGCAGCTGACACTCGCTGACGAGGACGCGACGCTCGAGACACGTGAACCGTTGGAACTGGATTCCCTGCGCGGCTGGGCGGAACGCGATCGCCTGCTCGGAACGCTGCTGCAGCAGGAACGCGAGGATGGAAGCCTGCTGACGCGCGCTTTTGCCCACGCTGCGGGACGCGGGGCGCTGCCCTTGCAGGCGGGGGGGCGCGCGCTGTTGGCAGAAGAACTGGCGGCGGCGCAGCGGGCGGTGCGCCGCGTTCACGAGATCGACGGGGAGGCGATCGACCAGCCAAGGGTGTCGCTCGTGCTGGCGGACGGAACGACGCTGTCGGGCGACCTGGCTCAAGTGTTTGGTCGCGACGATCACCTGCTGCTGCACTGGGTTACCGCGAGCAAACAACCGAATGAGAAGCTGCAGTTGCGTGCGTGGTTGGCGCTTCTGGCAGCGCAAGCCGCTGGGCTGGCTGTTGCCGCAGCACGGGTGGTCGGTGTCGACGAGAACGACAGAAAGGCCGAGCGATGGTTCGTTGCGCCGCCGCCGGAGGAAGCGAGGCGTCTTTTGAGCGATCTGGTCGCGATCTGGCGCGCCGGGCGCTGTCAGCCCCTGCCGCTTTTTGCCCGTACGTCGCCCGCTTTGGCGGACGTGCTGCTCAAGGATGCGGTCGCGCCCGCTGCAAGCCTACAGCGCGTGTTGGCCGAGAATTGGGTGGGCGATGACCACGCGAGCGGCGATGGCGACGATCCAGCCATCCTGCGGCTGTTCGGCGACGAAGCCCCGGCGGATCTGGCGCATCCGGCCGGACCGCTGAGTCTGCGCGGGCTGGCAGAACGGGTTTGGCTGCCGATGTTGGCACACGCGGTCGCGCCAGACGCTCCCGAAGTGGCCAGTTGGCTGCTGCCGTCACCGGAGGGCGCATGAGCACGACGCTGCCCACCTGGACTGGTCGCGAGCCGCTGCCGGACACGCAAACGCTGTTGCTGGAAGCCAGCGCAGGAACCGGAAAGACCTGGCAAATCGCCCACTTGGTGACGCGGCTCGTGGCTGAAAAGGCCATGCCGATTGAGCGGATTCTGGTCATCACCTTCACCAACGACGCCGCTGCCGAATTGCGGGATCGCGTACGCGCCCGCCTGATCCTGGCGCGCGACGCGCTGGCCGATGACGCACGCCCGTCGGATGACCCGCTGCTGGCGATCTGGCAAGTTCGCGCGGACAAAGCGGATATGCGGTTGCGGCTGGCGACGGCGTACTCGACGTTCGATCTGGCGCCGATTTCGACGATTCACGGTTTTTCGCAGCGCATGCTGACGCAACTGGCATTCGAGTCAGGTCAGGAAGCGGGGCTGACGTTGCTGGCGGATGTGCAACCGCTGCTGGACGAATGGGTCGCCGACGAACTCGCGCGGATTTACGCAGCGACCGATGAGGCCCAAGTGGCGACGGCGACCGCCTTGGGCTGGAACCGCCAGGATCTGGAGACGTTGGCCAAGTCGGTGACCGGGGCGGTCATGCCCCGGGTGCTTCCTCAGCTTTCGGCGCCGCTTTCGCCGATCGAGGCGGTGAGGCAGTGGCATGCCGCCGTGACCGCGATGACGGCTTGGCTGGATGGCCCGAGTGGTCAGGCAGCGTTCGCGGCGTTGCGGCTGGAAATTGAAGCCAAACGCGGGCGGTTGGATGGCCGCAAGGTGGGCGGCCGGCACGCCAGCGACTATTGGGCCAGTCTGCGCGACTGGCTCGCCCGCGGTGGGCCGCGCGACGAACGGGCGGGATCGCGGGCACCGGCGTGGACACAGGCCTACACGATGGCGACGCTGCGCGCTGTCTGGAGAGGGTCGGAAGCTGTCGCGCATTTTGCCGCCACGCCGCTCTTCACGGCGTACACGGATCTCGTCGCGTTCCAGGAAATGCTGTGGCCACAGCCGCGCGCGCATGCGGCGCAACGTGCGCGCGCCCACGTGGAGGCAGAACTCCAGCGGCTCGGCGTGCTGACGTACGACGCGATGCTGTCGCGGTTGGCCGAGCGCGTCATGGAAGAAGGGCCGCAAGGTGCGCTGGCCTTGGCCATTGGGCGGCGCTACGACGCCGCGCTGGTGGACGAGTTCCAGGATACTGACAGCGCGCAGTGGACCGTCCTGCAGGCCGCCTTTCAGGCCGCGCACAAGCCCTTGCTGCTCATCGGCGATCCCAAACAGGCGATTTACGGCTTTCGCGGTGCGGACGTGCACGTGTACATGTCCGCGGTTGCGTCGGGTGGAATGGCGATGCAGCGCGCAACGATGCGGCAAAACTGGCGCTCCGATCCCGGCTATGTCGCGGCGATGAACCACTTCTGGCGCGAGGGGTCGGATGCATTCGCGGTACCGCGGGACGCGACATCGGGAGAACCGGCTTTTGACTACGTGGCAGTTGCAGCGGCCAAGGACGGCGCGGCAATGCGCGTGGCCACGAAAGCCGGAAGCGACGCCGGGACACGGACGCCGTTGGCGATTCGCTGGTTTGACGCCGCGGTGCAACCGGCTACGGAAGCTGGGAAGATTGGCTCGCGCAGCCGGGGCGAAGATCTGGCGGCGCTGCTGTGTGCACGCGAGGCCTGTGCCTTGCTCGAAACGGCGCGGCTGCACGCCGAGAAGGAAGTCGCGCGTCCGCTGCGGCCGGGCGATATCGCGGTGCTCGTGGGGACCGGCAAGCAGGCACGCAAAGTGCAACGGGCACTCGGGCGGCTGGGGATTGCGTCCGTGTCTGCCGGGCGGCGAAGCGTCTTTGCCAGCCCGGTGGTCTCGTGGCTGCTCGCGTGGCTGGACGCGGTCGCGGCGCCTGGGCGGGGTGGACAAGCGCGGACGTTGGCGACGACGCCTCTCATCGGCTGGACGCTGCGGGAACTCGACGAGGCGCTGCTGGCGAACGAAGCGCCGGAGCCTGCGGCGGCGGTGGCACGCACGGGGCACGACTGGACCGCGTGGATGATGCAAATCACCGAGTGGGCCGAAAAATGGCCAGGGCAAGGCTTTGTGCGTGTTTTTGAAAGCGCGCTTGACCACACGCAAGCGCTGGAGCGGCTGCTGGCGGGGGTGGACGGCGAGCGACTGGCGACGGACCTTCGCCACCTGACGGAGCTGTGTCATGCCGAAGAGCGGCGGACGCGCCTGAGTCCGGGCGGCCTGGCGGCTTGGCTGCGGGCGCAAGTGCTTCAGGCGCGCCGACAACCGAACGACGAGCAATCGCTGCGGCTGGAAAGCGACGCCGCGGCGGTGCAAATCGTGACGGTGCACGCGAGCAAGGGGCTGGAGTATCCGGTGGTGCTGCTGCCGTTTGTCTGGGCCGAGAACGGTGGCACGGCGCGCGGCAACGAACCGGTCAAGTTCCACGATCCGCAGGGTGTCGTGTGCCTGGAGATGGCGCCACCGCACAGTGAAGCGCGCAGGGCGGCGGAAGCGGTCCAGCAGTCGGAGGTTCGCCAGGAGCAGCGTCGGCTGTTGTACGTCGCACTGACACGCGCGCGGCACCACTGCGTGGCGTGGCTGGCGCCAGCGGGCGAGGGCGGCGGCGATCCGGCGGGAAGCGCCTTCGCGACCTTGGCCTTGCGGTCCCGACCCAATGCTGCGGATGCGCCGCTGCCGACGCTCAAGAGCCCGACCAAGGCGAGTCCGCCCGATGCGTATCGGACGGCGGTCGCCGCGTGGCACCAGCGCTTGACCCATTTGGCCGACACCTCGGAAGGGCAAATCGCTTGGCATGTCGAGTCGGCCCTGTCGGACACCCCGCCCTCGGTGCAGGTGAAGCCCGATGCCGTGACGCCGCTTGCCGCGCAGCACTGGCCAGTCGAGCGGAAGCTGGCGACGCCGTGGCTGGTGACGAGCTATTCCGCGTTGGCCGAGGGGCGAACGCTGGACGACGCCGCGCCGACGGGCGATTGGGAACCGGGCCAAGGGTCGGAACCATCGGCGGGTCTGCTGGCGGCCCAACCCGTCCCCGCTGTGGCGCGGCAAACGCAGCTGGAGGACGACGACTTTGCCCCGTCGCCGGAGCCCGCGCAGCCCACGCGCACCCAGGCGGTCGCGCTCGCGACGCTGCCCGGAGGGACCGACGTGGGACAATGGGTGCACGCGTTGATGGAACACCTGGACTTTCAGGCCTGCGCGGGCAAGGAGGCAGGCGTGCTGACGGAGTTGGCTCCGCTGCTTGCCACGCGCGCGGGCGTGCCATTTGGTCCCCTGCACGCACCGTTGCTGACCGCCCTGCCCGCAGTCCTGGCCACGCCGTTGGGCGGCGGTGCGACGCAGTTGCCGCGCGATTTCAGTCTGCGCCAGTTGTCGCCCGCCGATCGCGTGGACGAGCTGCATTTCGACCTGTCGCTGGCGGGAGGTGCGGATTGGCAGGCGCATCTGCCGTGTGTCCAGCCGCTGGCGATCCAGGCGGCGCTCGCGCAGCGCCTGACAGACACCGCGTGGGATGGCCTGCCCTGGCTGCAGAAAGTGCACGACGCATCGCCGTTCCCGGAAATGGCCGGCGTGCTGACGGGCTCGATCGACCTGGTGATGCGCGTCGACGGCCGGTATTTCATCGCGGATTACAAGACGAACAAGATCGTGTCGCAGCACAACCGGCAGCTTTGCTTGCGTGGTCATTACGCCCGCGACTGGCTGGCATGGGACATGGGGCGTCACGGCTACCATTTGCAGGCGCTGTTCTACACCCTGGCGCTGCACCGCTATTTGCGCGAGCGGCTGGTCGGATACGCCTACGACGTCCACATTGGCGGCCACCTGTACCTGTACCTCCGCGGCATGGAAGGCCCGGACGCGCTGCAGGACAACGGTCAAGCGTTCGGCGTGTACACGGACCGTTGGCCCAAAGAAGTCGTGCTGGCGCTGGACGCCGCGCTGGCTGTCCGGGAGGGCGCATGAGCCTCCGCCTGCTGCACCCGGAACTGGCGGACCGCGTGGCGGCGTTTGTTCCAGCCATCCTCCAGCCGACGGACGTGCTACTCGTCGACCTGGTGGCACCGCGTTTTGGCGAAATCCGGCCGGATGTGCTGCTGGCGCTGGCGTTGGCGGTCCGCGGGCCTCGGGCCGGCCAAGTCGGTGTCGATCTGCTGACGGTGGCGCACACGCTGGACGATGAACGTCCCACGCAGTTGGGTCCCGAGACGCAACCGGTCTGGCCCAGCGACAGGCTGCTGTGGCAAGCGCAGACCCTGGCGTCAACGATGGTGGGACCGCCGGAAGCGCAGACGCCGTTTGTGGCCCAGCACCTGCGGACGGGGCAAGTGCTGGTCATGACCCGGCGGATGTGGCAGGAGCAGGTGCTTCTGGCGCAGCAGGTTTTGGCGCTGGCGGTTCCAGTGCCAGACGCGCTGCCGCCTGACGTCGTGGAAGCCGGCCTGGCCAAGCTCCAGCTGACGGGCGAAGCGGCGGATGCGGTGCGTATGGCGTTGGCGCGGCGGCTGACCGTCGTCACCGGCGGACCGGGCACGGGCAAAACGTTCAGTATCAAACGGCTGCTGGCGCTGTTGCTGGAGTACGACCACGGCGATCGGCCGATCCAGATTCAGCTGGCGGCGCCAACGGGCAAGGCTGCGGTGCGGATGGCCGAGGCGATCCAGGAACAGCTGGAGGAACTGCCGGGCGTGTCGGAACACACACGCGACCGCCTGGCCCAACTGGTGCCGCGCACGCTGCACAAGCTGTTGGGGATGCGGCCGGACGGCGGCGCGCGGTTCCATGCCGACCATCCGCTCGACGTCGACGTGCTCGTGGTCGATGAGGCGTCCATGGTCGACCTGACGCTGATGCGGCGTGTGTTGGACGCCGTGCCGCCACACGCGCGGCTGATCCTGCTGGGCGACCGCGATCAACTGGCGAGCGTGGAAGCGGGCACCGTGCTTGCGGATCTCATCGCCGGCGCGCTGGAGATCAACACGGATGCGTCCTCGCCGCTGCGGCAATCGGTCGCGCGCTTCTCCAAATCGCTGCGTTTTGCCCAGGCGCCGACCATCGGCCAGCTGGCGACGCTGCTGCAGCGCGGCGACAAGGCGAGCGAACTGGACGCGCTGGCATTGCTCAACGGCGACGCGCCCCTGCCAGACGCGGAAACACTGCCGAACCGGGTGCAACGCATCGGCTCGCCGGACAAGGGGCGACCGAGCGTGGCGCAGTTGAATCGCCTCGCCGCGCCCTACCGACAGGGCTATGTCGCGGTTTTGCGGCAAGCGATGGACGCGCACGGAAAATATGGAATCGCCTTGCAAGATCCTGCATTTCATCTGGAATTGCTGACCGCATTTGCGTCCTACCGCATCCTGGCCGTGCATCGCCTCGGCCCGCTGGGCGTGTCGGGTCTGGAACGCGCGATGGCCGAACGCGTGCGCACCGAACTGGGCGACGACTTGCCCAGTCAGTCGGGATTTTGGCTTGGCCAGCCGCTGCTCGTGACGGAAAACGCGTACGACGTGGCGCTGATGAATGGCGACATCGGTCTGGTGCTGCCGACCGCAGAGGGCCTGCAAGCCGTGTTTGCCCAAACGGTCGCCGGGACGCAGCGGACCAGAGCCGTGCCGCTCGCGCGCTTGCCGCAGGTCATGGGCGCGCTGGCGATGACCGTGCACAAGAGCCAAGGCTCGCAATTTGAACGGGTTGCGTTGGTGCTGGCCGACCGTGACTCGCCGATCCAGACGCGAGAGTTGGTCTACACGGGGATCACGCGGGCGAGCGGACGGCTGGACTGGCTGGGCACGCCCGAACGGATGGCGGCGGCGCTCGCGCGGCGGGTCCAGCGCGCCTCCGGGCTGGCGGATCTGCTGCGTTGACTGACTTCTGAGCGGCGGGCAGACTCCGAAGTCGTGAATGCTTCGAATTCGCAACCTCCGCGCCTTTCATCTTGTCCAACGAGGTCCCTTGTCGCCTGAAATCCACGCCCAGCCCACCTCGCGCCAGCACCTGTGGGGGCCTTTGGCGCCCTGGCTGGTGTTCGTCGTGGCCACCTGGCCGCTTCGCGCGTGGATCGTGGACGATGCCGCCATCTCGTTCGCTTACGCCCACAACTTTGCGACGGGTCACGGCCTGACCAGCCAGCCGGGCGTGACGCCGGTGGAGGGCTACTCGAATCCGTTGTGGGTCCTCGTGGTGGCCGCGCTCGACGCGCTGCGGCTGTTCCAGCCGCTGTGGACCCCCAAGCTCCTGGCGCTGGCGCTCGCCGCGGCGACGTTTCAGCTCTACTGGCGAACGCTGGTTCAGACGCTCGGCGCGCAGCCCCGCCACACGACGGTCGCCTTGTGCCTGCTCGCTGCCGCAACGCCGTACACGGTCTGGGCGACTTCCGGCCTGGAAAATCCGCTGTTGGCGTTCCTGCTGGTGGCGCTCCTGGCGGCGCTTTCGCAGCCCGTGCCGCGCTGGGGACTGGCCGGATTCCTGTGCGCGCTGCTGGCGATGACCCGCCCGGACGCCCTGCTGCTCGCCGCCGTGCCACCGCTTTTCGCGCTGCTGGCGTTGCGGTTCACGCGCCCGATCCTGGCCGCGCTGACGCGTCACACGCTGGGCTTTGGCCTGCCGATGGCGGTGTTTCTGGCGCATCGGCGGGCGACGTTTGGCCACTGGCTGCCCAACACGCACTTGGCCAAGGGCGGTCCCGGGCTACCGCAACTCCTGGACTTGTTGCTGCTGCGTCCACCCCAGACGGCGCGGCTGGTCGAGTTGCTGGAAAGCGTGGCCGGCAAGCTGGCTGCGTGGGTGCTGCTGGCGCTGGCCGTCGGTCTGGTGGCGGCGTGGCGCAGCCGTCGCTTCACGCTCCGCCATCTGCCCCTGCTTCTGCTGCTGGCGGCGAGCGCGGCGCAGTTCGTGCTGATGCCGGCGGATTGGATGCCGGAGTATCGTTTTGCCACCGGATTTGTCGTGCTGTTCTTCGGCACCGTCGCGCTGCTGTGGCCGGTGATGCTGGATGCGCTGCACCGGCCGGCGATCCAACGTGTGGCGGGACCGCTCGTCGTCGCTTTGGCGCTGCTTTTGGACATCAAGCGCACGCGGACTTTTGCCCAGCAGCCCACGGTGCCGCTGGCTTCCATTGCCCAGTCCGCAGCGCAGTTCAACGCAGCGGCAGCGATCCTTCAGGTGCAGCACCCTTCGCTCCTGATCCCCGATTTGGGTGGGCAATTGCTGGACTCCAAGCTGCGCGTCTACGATCTGGCCATGCTGTGCGACGAGACCATCGCCCGCACTTTGTCCAAGGATCAAGCCAAGTTCTATGATTACGTGTTTGCCCAAACCAAGCCAACGTTCATCCACATGCACGATTATTGGACGCACCTGGCGCGCCTGGATGAAGATCCGCGGTTTCGCCGCGATTATCTGGCGCTGCGCGAATACGAAGACGCGGACGACAAAGCGCGGTTTGGCGAGAGCATCCAGTCCGGCGATTTCGTGCGCCGCGACGCCGTGCGCGACCCGCGCGATGTGGCGCGGCTGAAACTGGCGCTCAAGCTGCCGTAGGCGCTACGGCTTCTGACACCACAGCTCGACACCGATCCGCGTGCCGTCGAAACCCTGTAGGTGGGGTTCATGGTCCGGCGCTTCCTCACAGGTCATGATCCACTGCCGTGCCATCGCCGGGATGCCCGTCGCGGTGTAATTCTGGGTCGATCGATCCCAGACCAGGCGCAATTCCGGTGTCGGATGGGGCAAGAACCACGCAGGCATGAAGACAATCGCCGCCACCGGATGCGCCCGCGTGTACGTCTTGGCGTGCCACAGCATGTCCGGCGTGTTCAGGCCCATCATGTCCAGCGTCCAATGGTTGTCAAAGTAGCGCACACCACCGGCATCGTTGCTCGCCACGCGCAGCCCCGCCGCGAGGTGCTCGGCGAGCCACTTGCCGGCCGCCACCTGCAATTCGGTCATGTTGCGGGTGTCGTTGGCGAGCTTCCAGCTCTGACCGCGAAAAGTCAGCGCCGTGCCAGCCAGACTCAGCAGCAGCAACAGCACGAGCGGCAGGCGCCGCAAACGCGGGGAGAGCATGTCCCCCAGTCCCACGCAGCCCACCGCGAACACAACCGTCAGCGGCGGCACGATCGGCAGCAGATAGCGCACGCCGTAGAACACCCGTGGATCGTGCGGCACGACGACGCGCAGGTTCGCCATCAGGTAGGCCAGCGCAGCCCCGAGCACCAACCAGACCCGGCGATCGCCGGTACGGCGCGCCAATCCGGTCAGGCTCAGCCAACCCAGCGCGCCCCACAGCGGCGGTGTGAGCGACAGCGTGTCAAAAAGCGCCCGGCCCACCCAGGAAAACTGGAACGGTCCGTTCAGCCCCAGCTTGCCGTAGTACGTCGCCGGTAACAGGTGCTCGGTCAGCGTCCAGTTGCGCCAGAGCTGCCATGTGCCCAACAGCAGCGCCGGCAGGCCCAACTGGAGCAGACGGCGGGCGGTCTCAGCCGCGTCGCGCGGTCGCTGCCACAGGAAGATCCCCAGCACCGCGACGCATGCCGCTGGTGCGAGCTCCGGGCGGGCCAAGGGCGCCAGACCCAGGACGATCCCCGCTGCCAGCCACGCTTGGGCGCACAACAGGTCCAGACCCGTGAGAAAAAGCAGGGCCGCGAGCGGCACTTCCATCCCCGACAGCGCGCCGACGGCCAGTTGCGGGCTGACCGCGACGATGAGCCCCGCCGTCCAGGCTGCCCACAGCCCGCCGAGACGGCCCGCGAGCCGCGCCGCCTGTGCCGCACAGGCCACGTGCAGCGCGCCACCGAGGAGCACAACCGCCACGACCAATCGATCGACGTCGCCCGACCCGAGCACTTTGTGCACCAGTCCCAGCAGCAGCGCCCACAGAATCGACGTCGCACCCGTCGTCGGCTCGCCCGGGTTGTAGGCAATCATGCCTTGTTCCGCGACGTTGCGACCATAGACCATGTGGATCCACGCGTCGTCCAGCGGAAAACCGAGCGGTGCGCCCGCCGGCCGACCGACGAACCACAATGCGGGCAACACGACCGCCGCGAACAGCGCGGATCCCCACGCTGCGTATGGAACACCGGGAATCGCCCGCCGTGACGCGTCCAAGCACTGACCTCATGCTCCGCAAAATGCGGTAGCGACGGGCAATTCTGCGCTGTGGCAGGACGGAGCGTCAATTGCGCCGTCGAAGGGTCATTGACGGGCCCTGCGGGACCTTCCACACTTGCCGCACGCGGGCACGAGGACCGGAGGTCTGCCGCAGCGATGGTGCCCGACGACCTTTCAACGACAATTCGTATGACGCAAATTCCGCCCGCAGAGCCTGCCCCCACGACGCTGCTCGCCCAATCCGGGCGGCCGCGGGCCGTCTTTGCCTATGCCTTGATGATCGCGGCCACGGTCGCCACCCTGACCTGGATTCGCGGACTGGGTCCGATCACGGCGCCACACACGTTGCTGAGCCCAGCGACACCTCCGCCGTCCGCGGCGAACCATCACGAACTGGCCCACGTCCTGCTGGCGTTGAGCGTGGTGTCGATCGCGGCGCGCGCAGTCGGTCTCCTCTTCCAGAATTTCCTGCGCCAACCGCGGGTGATGGGCGAAATTACCGCCGGCCTGCTGCTCGGCCCGTCGCTGCTCGGTGCCGCCAGTCCCGAGCTCTACCATTTCCTGATGCCCGACGCGATCGCGCCGCTCCTGGGTGTGGTCGCCAAGCTCGGCGTCGTGCTCTTCATGTTCCTGGTCGGCCTCGAGTTCGACGGCCGCCTGCTCCGCGGGTCCAGCCACGCCACCGTGGCGATTTCGCACGCCAGCATCGTCTTTCCCTTCCTCCTCGGCGCGTCGCTCGCCTTGTGGATCTTTCCACGCTACGCCGGGCCCAACGCGGATTTCACGATCTTTGCGCTGTTCCTGGGCGTCGCGATGTCCGTCACCGCATTCCCCGTTCTGGCGCGCATCCTGACCGATCAGCAGCTGAGTCATACACCACTCGGAGCCACGGCGCTCGCCTGCGCGGCCATCGACGACGTGACGGCCTGGTGCCTGCTCGCATTCGTATCCAGTGTCGCCAAGGCGCAACCGGGCGACGCCGCGCGAACCGTTGGCCTCGTCATCGGCTTTCTCGTCGTACTCTGGATTGTGGTCCGGCCGTTGGCTGAAAAGCTGGCAGCACGCCATGCGGGCCCGCTCACGCAATCGGGACTCGCATTGGTCTTCGGTGTGTTGTTGTTGTGCGCCGCGGCGACCGAAGCGATCGGCATTCACGCGTTGTTCGGCGCCTTCGCCTTTGGCGTCGCTTTTCCCCGTCACCCAACGCTGGGCGAGCAGATCCGCGAACGGCTGGAAGACACGGTTGTCGTCCTTTTCCTGCCGGTCTTCTTTGCCCTGACGGGCATGCGCACGCGCATCGGTCTCGTCGCGACCGCGGGTGACTGGGCGGTGTGCGCGCTCATCATCGTCGTCGCCACCGCCGGCAAATTCGGCGGCAGCACCTTGGCCGGCCGCTTCATGGGCATGCGCTGGCGCGACGCGAGCGCGCTGGGGATCCTGATGAACACCCGCGGGCTGATGGAGCTGATTGTGCTGAATGTAGGCCTGGACATGGGCGTCTTGTCGCCGACGCTGTTTGCCATGATGGTTCTGATGGCGTTGGTGACAACCGTCTTGACGACGCCGGTGCTCCAACTGGTCTGGAGACCTTCGAAGACGTAGCGCGCCGCCATCCAGTTGGCCGTTGCCGAACGACCGGTGCCTGGGCCGCGTCGCGCCTCGTTCCGATCAACTGCCCGACAACATATTTCAACACATTTCACGACGACCGCCCGATTTTCGTCTCAGTTTGAGACATTCGCCCGGCATCGATGCAGCCCAGGATCCCGCGGACCACGGCCGGGAAGCCACGGCTTGACGTGTCTGACATGCGACAGCACCATCGACTATCAACATGATGATCAAGCACTTGCAGGTAGCCGGAACAGCACACTCGCGCCGTTCCGGTCTGGGCAGCTCCAGCGCGGCCACGTGCGAATTCTGTGAGGAATGATGAACGGCGCGCCGCCCCTGTCGGAGCCTGATGCGCGCGGGATTATCATCCCGCCACGCGATTTCATCTGCTGGTTCCGCGGCCGGAGTTGACCATGCACAGGACTGCTTGTTGGGGATTGCTGACTGTCGTTGCGCTGTTGAATGCGTGCAGCAGTTCGCCGACGGCCATCGTCTCGCCGGACAGCATGCAAGCGCCAGAGACCGACGTGGTCGCGGTGCTGGAGGACGCGGAGGTCAACGACACCCCGGACGACGTGCAGCAGGACACGGCGGCCGATCTGGACGTGGACGATGCCAGCCAGGCCACGGAGACGACGGCAGGGGACGCGACGTCACCCGCCGATGACGTGACCGCACCCGGCGATGCCTCGGAAACCGCTGCCGATGTCGTTGAAACGGACAGCTCGACGCCCGCCGACGCGATCGCGAAGTGCTTCTGCGGCGACAAGATTTGCCTCGCCGCGTGCGGTGAAACCGTCGAAACGTGTGTCCTCGACTGCGCGCCTTGCGGCGACGGCATCTGTTCACCCGGCGAAGGCCCGATCAATTGCTCCATCGACTGCTGCAGCGGCGGCTGCGGCGACGGCATTTGCCGCGGCTACCAGTGCGGTGAATCGCCCGCCACGTGCCCTTGGGATTGCGGCAAGGCGTGCGGCAACAAGGTCTGCGAAAAAGGCGAATCGCCGGCCACATGTCCCACCGATTGCGTGTTTCAGGTGTGCGGCAACAACGTCTGCGAGCCCGGAGACGGCGGACCGCAGGCTTGCCCCATCGATTGCGGCAACTCGTGCGGCAATTGCGTATGCGACAAGGGCGAGACGTTCGTCGACTGTCCGGTCGACTGCGGATTCTGTGGCGACCAAATCTGCAGCAATTGCAAGGCACTTGGCGAAAACAGCACAACTTGCCCGTTTGACTGCAAGAGCGACGGCTGCAAGGACGGCTGCGACGACGGCGTGGCGTGCACGATCGACATCTGCAACTCGCAAAGCCAGTGCATGCACGTGCCGGACGCAACCAAGTGCGACGACGGCAGCGTCTGCACCCTCGACTTGTGCGCAGGCGGCGGCTGCCAGCACAACCCCGGCTTGGTGCCGTTTTGCGAAGACGACAAGAACCTGTGCACCGACGACGTCTGCCAAACCGGCGCATGCGTTCACCTGCCCAACGCTGTGACCTGCGACGACGGCGAACCGTGCACCGTCGGCGATGCCTGCAAGAGCGGCAAGTGCCATTCCGGCGCGGCGAACACCTGCAACGACAGCAATCCGTGCACGAACGACGCCTGCGACGGCGGGACCTGTTTCAACGTGCCCAACACCGCGTTCTGCGACGACGGCAACGCATGCACGGTGGCCGACGTCTGCAGCGGCGGCGCTTGCTCGGGCAGCAACGAAAGCTGCGACGATGGCACGGCGTGCACGTTGGACATTTGCACCGGCGCGAGTTGCCTGCACCCACCGAGCACCGTCGTGACGTGCGAGGACGACCAGAACACCTGCACCAACGACGTGTGCCAGACCGGCGCGTGCGTTCATCTTGCCAACGCCGCGACGTGCGACGACGGCGACGGCTGCACCGTCGACGACGCGTGCCAAAAGGGCATCTGCTACGGCGGCGGACCCAAGTCGTGCGACGACCAGAACGCGTGCACCAACGACGCCTGCGCGGGTGGCGGCTGCCTGCATTTGCCCAACACCGTGCCGTGCAACGATGGCAACGACTGCACCGTGGCCGACGTCTGCAGCGGCGGCGTCTGCACGGGCAGCCCGGAATCGTGTGACGACGGCACGGTTTGCACCCTCGACCTCTGCAATGGCATCGGTTGCACGCACCAGCCCAGCAGCGCGAGCGCTTGCGAGGACGACACGAACCTGTGCACGAACGACGTCTGCCAGTCCGGCGCCTGCGCGCATTTGGCCAACGCGGTGACCTGCAACGACGGCGACGCATGCACACTCGGCGACGTGTGCCAGAACAGCATGTGTCATCCTGGCCAGGCCAACGGCTGCGACGACGGCAACGCGTGCACAAACGACGCGTGCGTGGGCGGCGCGTGCGTGCATTTACCCAACAAGGTCGTGTGCTTTGACGGCAACGACTGCACCGTCGCCGACGTCTGCACCGGGGGCACTTGCACCGGCAGCGCCATTTCTTGCGACGACGGCACAGTTTGCACGCTCGACCTCTGCAATGGCACCGGCTGCAGTCACGTGCCCAGCCTGGCCACCGCTTGCGAGGGCGACCAGAATCACTGCACCGACGACGTGTGCCAGTCCGGCGCGTGCGTCCATTTGGCCAACGCCGCCACCTGCAACGACGGCGACGGCTGCACGCTGAACGACACCTGCGCCAAAGGCAGCTGCGTGCCCGGGGCGGCCAACACGTGCGACGACCAGAATCCGTGCACCAACGACGCGTGCAGCGGCGGCGCTTGCTTGCCCTTGAAGAATACCGCGCTGTGCGACGACGGCGACGCATGCACCATCGCCGACATTTGCAGCGGCGGGTCGTGCGCCGGCAGCGCCAAGCCCTGCGACGACGCCAATTTGTGCACGCTCGACGCGTGTGCCAGCGGAATTTGCCAACACACACCGAGCACCGTCACGGCTTGCAGTGACGACTTCAACTTGTGCACGGACGACGTCTGCCAAAGCGGCGCGTGCGTCCATTTGCCCAACAGCGTCACCTGCAGCGACGGCGATGGCTGCACCGTCGGCGACACGTGCACGGGCGGCACCTGCCTGGGCACCGTCAAGACCTGCGACGACCAGAACGCGTGCACGAACGATGCGTGCGTCGCGGGCGCGTGCGTGAGCGTGGACAACGCGTCGGTCTGCAGCGATGGCAACCCGTGTACCGTCGCCGATGTCTGCTACGGCGGCACGTGCAACGGCACGCCCAAATCCTGCGACGACGGCAACAGCTGCACTGCCGACAGCTGCGACAACGGCTTCTGCCTGCACGTCAACACGACCGCACCCTGCGACGACAATAACGTCTGCACCAGCAACGACCATTGCCAGGACGGCGCCTGTGTCTCGCTCGTGAACGCGTGCGCGTGCCAGACGGCGAGCGATTGCACCGACAACAACGCCTGCACCATTGACGGCTGTGACGCGGTGACCAAACAGTGCGTCAACAAGCTCATCCAGTGCGACGACATGAACCCGTGCACCGCGGACACCTGTGACGCGATCACCGGCCAGTGCGTGTTCACAAACGACAACAACTTGAAGCCGTTGCTCAGCGCTTGCACACCGGACGACTGCAACTTTGGCATTCCCATCTGCGTCAACGGCGCGACCTCGTGCGGCATCGCCGCGCCCAATCCCGCCAAGGACGGCCAGAGCTGTGGCGGCGGCGGCACGTGCGCGAACGGTGTCTGCGTCGGCAATCAGGTTCCCACCGTCACAAGCGCCGATTTCAACGGAATCGGCACGCCGGGCGCGCCCTTCATCCTCACCGTCGTGGTTTCCGATGCCAACAGCGACGTCGCCAACGGCGTCAATGACATCGCCCAGGTCGTCGTGTTTCCGAACGAAGACGGCAGCGGCACCGCGATTCCCATGACGTATACCGGACCGGGTGCGACGACGACGCAGGCCATTTACACCGCCAGCGTGCCGACCGCTGGCTTGGTCGAAGGCGTCTATTTGTTGCCACTCGCCATCACCGACAAGGCCGGCGCGGTCACGCCCAGCATTGCCCCGCTGTACATCTACACCGGCAACGCGCTGCACGTCGGTCCGGGCCAAAGCTACGTCAACATCAAGGCGGCGATCCTGGATGCCAACGACGGCGACGCGGTCATCGTCCACCCCGGGACCTACACCGGCAGCGGCAACAAGAATATTTCATTTGGCGGCAAGAAGATTGTGCTCATCGGTCAAGGCGGTGCGGCGCAAACCATCCTCGATTGCCAATCCAACGGCCGCGCACTTGTTCTGCTGAACTCCGGCGAGACGTCACAGACCGTCATCGCCGGCTTCACCATCGAGAACTGCGCCGGCAGCGCGATTCGCATGGTCGCGTCCACGCCCGGCTCGATCGTCCAGCCGCGCTTCGTCGACGACATTTTGCTCAGCAACACCAATGCCGACCGCGGCGGAGCCGTCTACGCCAGCGGCGTCGGCACGCTCGCGGATTTCGCGCGCTGCACGTTCAACGGCAACTGGACCTCCGGCAACAACTATCAGGGCGGCGGCATGTCGATGATGTCCGGCGCGTCGGCAAAAGTGCAGTACGGAACGTACTGGGGCAATACGGCCAACACCGGCGGCGCCATCTCCCTGGACGGCGGTGGCGCCTTGACGATCCTCGGCTGCCACTTTGACAGCAACGGCATCAGCAACGGCTACGGCGGGGCCGCGGTCTGCGTCAGCCAGGACGGCGCGGGCAAATGGGGCACGCTGTCCATCACCGGCGGGTGGTTTACTGGCCACAACGGCATGTGGACCGTTCGCGCCGACGCTGGCGCAACAGTGACGGGCGTGCGCTTCTACAGCAACCAATTCGGCATCTACGGCAACTGCCTGACGTTCAAGTCCTGCACGTTCGAAGGCCACATCGCTGCCGTCGAGCAGCGCGGCAGTTGCGGTGGCTTCGGCGGGATTTACACGGACTGCAAGTTCACGAACAACAGCGGTAAAGACCAAGGTGCGGCGGTGCGCGGCGACTATGGCAGCTACAAGAACTGCACGTTCACCAACAACCACTCGGTTTACGACGGCGGCGCGATTCGCAGCGACAGCGGCGGCTCGGTGGTCGACACGTGCACGTTCAACGGCAACTCGGCCGGCCGCTGGGGCGGCGCCCTGTACATCGACTCCAACGGCGTCATCAAGAACAGCACGTTTTACAACAACTCTGCGCCATCGGGCGGCGCGTTTCTGACCTTCAACGGCGCGACCATCACCGACACGACGTTCACGTTGAACCACACGGTCGGCGACGCGGGCGGCGCCATCTGGCAGCGTTGGGGCAGTCTGTCGCGCGTCGTGCTGGACGGCAACCGGGCCGACACCAACGGCGGCGGCGCACACCTGGAGAACGTCTGGATCGACACGCTGGAAGCGCGCGGCAACACGGCGCACGACGGCGGCGGGATGTACTACTACACGGACAGCGGCGGCACGCGCATGCTGACGAACATCCTGCTCGCCGGCAACAAGGTGGCAAACGCCGGCGGCGGGCTTTACCTCGACGTCTACGGCCCGGAAGTTGACTTCCGCAACCTCACCGTCGCCGACAACACGGCCGACAAGCTGGCCGGCGGCGTCTACTACAACGGCAGCAACGGGACGACCGACTACTCCATCATCTGGGGCAACAGCTCGCCCATGGGCGCCCAGGTCGCGGTCACGAGCGCGCAGTTGCAAAAGTGGCTCTGGTTCAAGTTCTCGCTCATTGGCACCGCGGACGGCGACATTGTCGACAACGCCGGGCAAATCAACAGCTCGCAGGGCTTCTACCAGGGCGATGGCAACGGCAACCTGGAGTTGGATCCGCTGTTCGTGCCTGGACCGCTGGGCAACTACTACCTCTCGCAAACCGGCTCTGGACAAGCCCAGCAATCCGTAGCCGTGAATCCCGTTGGCACTGGCGTCACGTGGGCGGAAGAGTTTGCGATGGACAACAAGACCACCAGCACGACCGGCGGCGGCGACGTCGGCAGCCTCGACCTCGGCTACCACTATCTCCGCAGTTGCCCGGTCGGTTCGGTCAGCACGGGCGGCACGTGTGCGCCGCTCGTCACCGGCATCAGCGTCGATCTCGGTGCGCTCTCACCCGCCTTTTCCCCCAGCGTCGGCGCGTACGCCGTCAACGCCAACGCCAAGGTCACCAGCGCCACCGCCACCATCACGGTCACCGCGGCACCGGGCACGCAATTCCTGGCCGGCGTCAACGACATCACGCCCACGCCGGTCGGCCCGACGTTCCAGGTGCCCTTGCTGCTGGGCGTCAACCGCTTGCGGATCCTCGCCAGCCAAGGGGGCGCGGGCGGCATGATGTACACGCTGAACATCAACCGCACCGGCAAGGAAACGTACCTGAAGGCCAGCAATCCGGACAACGGCGACGTATTCGGCTACGCGGTGGCAATCGACGGCGACACCATTGTGGTCGGCGCGCACGGCGAGGACAGCAGTTCGAGCGGAATCGACAGCGTGCCAGACAACGCCGCCCCGGACGCTGGCGCAGTCTACGTGTTTGTCCGGACCGCCGGCGTCTGGACGCAACAGGCCTACTTGAAAGCACCGAATCCGGATGCATCGGACTATTTCGGCTATTCCGTTGCGATCTCGGGCGACACGCTGGTTGTAGCCGCGGTCGGCGAAGACAGCGGCCAACTCGGACCCAGCGCCGTTGCGGCGACCGACAACGCGGCCACCGACAGCGGCGCTGCGTACGTGTACACGCGCAGCGCTGGCGTCTGGACGCTCCAGGCCTACCTCAAAGCGTCCAACACCGGTGTCTCCGACAGTTTTGGCGCGAGCGTCGCCATCAACGGCGACAGCATCGTGGTCGGCGCCGACGGCGAGGATAGCAGCGCCAACGGCAGCCAGGCTGACAACGGCTACACGAACGCGGGCGCAGCGTACGTTTTCGCTCGGACCGCCGGCACCTGGACCCAGCAGGCGTACCTCAAGGCAGCCTATCCCCAGCCGTACGACGAATTCGGCCACGCGGTCCGCATTTCGGGCAACACCGTGGCGATTTCCGCGTGGAAAGACGACGGACCCGACGCCGGTGGCATCAACGGCAATCAGCAGGACAACACCCGCGGCGATACCGGCGCGGTCTACGCATTCAGCCGCAGCGGCACGACGTGGAGCCAGCAGGCGTACATCCAGTCGAGCCCGCCACACGTCAGCAACCTATTCGGCGGTTCGATCAGCCTCGAAGGCGACACGTTGATCGTCGGCGACACGAGCCAGGACACCACGGTACCCTGCCCCTGGTGCGGCCAGAATACGCCAACCGGCGGCGCGTGGGTCTTCCATCGCACCGGCATCAACTGGAGCCAGCAGACCGTCCTCAAAGCCGCGATAGCTGACGTCTCCGACTGGCTGGGACAAAGCGTCGCGTTCGCCGGGAACCTCCTGATCGCCGGCGCGCACGGCGAGGACAGCAGCGCGACGGGCTACGCCGGCGACCAGACCGACAATTCGACGAGCAACGCCGGCGCCGCGCGAATCTTTGTCCTGAACAGCGGCCGTTGGATAGAATTGGCCTACCTGAAGGCGCTCAAGGCCAGCCCGAACGACGACTTTGGCTTCTCCTCCGCGGTTTCCGGCCAGACCTTCGTCGTCTGCGCACCCTGGGAGGACGGCACAGCGTCGGGTGTCGGCGGCGACTTCACGGCGACGACGGGGGGGGATGTCGGGGCTTGTTATGTGTTTGAGTAGGGGTGCGGGTGAGCGGGGCCGGCGCCGCAGGCGCGCCGGATCTGGGCGAAACCCAGGTTTCGCCCAGACCCACTTCCTGCCGGGCGTTGGAAATCCCACAGAATGAAATCGGCGCGGGGCCCCCGAGCTTTTGCCTGCGCTTCGCTTCGGCAAATCGGTGCCCACGCCTCCGCCGACTTTGTGGGTAGGTGAGCGTGCTTGGCGGAAGTGGACTGCGTTGGAATATTGGCGAGTTTTTCAATTCGTCGGGCTTGACCCGGTTCGGGTGTAAACACCCTTAAACCGTCGCGGTGCCGAGGCGGTGACGAAACCACCTCGGCGCGCTGACGACGCTGGGTGACCTGCGCGGCGATGTACACGCGGCGATTGTGGTGCGCGATAATGCCGTTGAACAAGGCGAGGCGACTTACGCGCGGGCGATTGCGCTGATCAACTCGCGCTATCCGATTGGTTCTGCCAAGCGCGGCGACTTCTTTCCTCTGGGCGAGACGGATCCGAACCTCGGCGGCACCTTCGATTTCACTTCACCGACAACACGTGCCATCTTGCCCTCCACGTGCCCCCAAGGCTCTACAGACAATTTCCCTTCGTGTCACAGACTGACGCATGGCCGGCGGCATTGGTGCACTTCACGATAACACCCTTCTTTATCGAAAAGTGCTGGCAAGTGAATGCGTTACACAAATCGATTGTGCAGGGGTTGTCGTCATCGCACCCCGCGCTGTTGCTGCCGCTGAGCGGCAAGCAAATGCCCTTCTGACAGCTACCTGGCAGCGAACCACACTGCCAGATGCAGGAGGCGGTGTTGGGGATGTGGCTGCACGCCTGCGGGCCCGGTTCATCATCCGTGCAGGGGTTGCCGTCATCACAAGACACGGACACCTCCTGCGCGAGGTCTGTCTGAATGTCCGTCGCCGTAACATCACCCAGTGCGTCGGGAACATCCGGCACGCCGCTGTCTCCAAGCTCCTGGTTGGCCGACTGATCCGGGACAGCGTCGCCTGTCAGTTCGTCTGCCGCGTCCATGCTGGGTGCCGCGCTTGTTCCGCAGCCCGCCAAGACTATCGCCATCCAAAGGGGGATTTTCATTGTATCACCATGTACTTGCATTCGTAGAATGAATTCGAAGCATCAGAGTTGTTCCAGTGCCAATATGCGACTTGAGTGGGCACGCCTGGTAGCGATGGACGCCTAGTCGTCTACAAGGCACGTAGGACAGGCGCGGTCGCAAGCGTCATAGGCTTGTTGGCGCAGGTCTTTCTCATGCTGCAAGAAGGATGCGGGGCAACTGTAGGTGTGCTTCTTGAGGTTCTGCTTGCAGTTGAGTTTCAAGTCCTTGTCCATCTCGTCTTCCGCATCGTAGCGGCATCGATGCCACCGCGCCTGACGTAGTTTGGCTTCGGATTCGGCCTTGATTTCTGCCATCTTGGCTTTGTGGGCCCTCTCGTCAACGATGTCAGGCGGACTTGAAATCCGAACTCCAACATCCTTGGTCTCTGAACAGGGCGTGGTGGCGTTGCAGGTGCCGAGGCTGGCGCGGCTGCTCTCGCACGTTTCACGAGTTGCCTCGCAGCCCAAGTTCCCTGCGCCAACGTACGGGCCACCGTCCTCAGCCTTCCACGTCGGGCAAACGTATCGGTGGCACCAGACGGACGGTAGCGCCAATACGTCGTACCGTTTCTGACTGGGCCTCTTTGTCAACGGCCACACCAACTGCACCACAGTTCGGCCACAAACTAGGTACCACCCCGCGCAAGCGAAGCGAGCGCATGCCCGCGAGGTCGCGCGCAGCGCGAACAAGCGTACCCGCGCTTACACGCACACCTGACGCCGCA
>CAIYBN010000040.1 GCA_903924465.1 uncultured Myxococcales bacterium
CTGTCGCTCGCTGCGCTCGGGCGTCCTGCGGTAGAGTACGAAGGACTGTATAAGCATACTTGGATTCATCCGAATCCGACGCAAGGCCCTATGCAGGCTGGGTTTTTTCATGACGAATAGAGGCTATCCGGTAAGGCAGGAGCTTCTGCGCACGCAAGTGCAGTTCCTCGAGACGCTTGCGCTCCGTGATGTCTTCCTTGACCGCAACAAAGTGGCTGACTTCGCCGTTCTCCTCCCTGAGACCGGAAATCGCCGCATGTTCCCAGAACAACTCGCCATTTTTCTTGCGGTTGCACAGCTCTCCGCGCCACTCACCGCCGTCGGCGATGGCCTTCCAGAGGTCGGCGTACGTCTGTGCGGACGTGATGCCAGACTTGAACATGCGCGGATTCTTGCCGACAACTTCATCGCTAGTATAGCCCGTTATCTCTTCAAACTTCGGATTTACATAGACAATCTTGCCAGTTCGGTCAGTGATGATGATCGACGCAGGACTCTGTTCCACGGCACGGGACAGCGGGGCAAGCGTTGTGAAGTTCATCTTGTTTGACATAAACCCTCCCCGGTGACCCAGAGGTACACCAGCCAACGTCGGTCTGTCGGTGAAGGGAGTCTCGGCGTGACCAGCTCGCGGGTCAAGAAGTTCTTCGTCAACTAGCCAGCAAGATTTAGCAACTCGCCGACAGCCCCACCGCGGAACCCTCGGGAGTCTTGATTAGCCATCGGAGAGTTGACACGGTTGCGGATGCTTCGTGTCACGTGTGAGGAATGACCCAAGAAATGGGCGCAGCCGTGGTGTCAGGTTGGGAAGCGCAACCGCCACCGCCGGGTGCGACGCGAGAACCTGGCGTCGCTGCCCCGGCTTTGGGTGCGGTTCGTCAACGCGGCGCGCCGAATTCCGACGCGCACGACCTGCACGCTACTTCGACAGCCGCTTTTCCAGGCCCTCAAGCTCCGTCCACAGCTCCTTCGGCATCTTCTTGCCGAACTTCGGATAGTGCTCAGCGCGAACGTCGGCGATTTCCTTGACCCAGCCCTCGTGGTCGACCTTCAGCAGCTCGGCCATGTCTTCCTTGGACACGCCGTCCGGGCGGTCAAAGCCGTCCACCGACGGCATGATGCCGATGTCGGTTTCGACGAACTTGCCGGTGCCTTCGCACTGTTCGAAGATCCACTTCAGCACGCGGCTGTTCTCGCCGTAGCCCGGCCACAGCCAGCGGCCTTCCTGGGTCTTGCGAAACCAGTTGACGAAGAAGATCTTCGGCAGCTTGGCGCCTTCCTTCTGGCCGATGTTGATCCAATGCTGGAAGTAGTCGCCCATGTGATAGCCGCAGAACGGCAACATCGCGAAGGGGTCGCGGCGCACGGTGCCGGCCTTGAGATCCAACGCGGCGGCGGTCACTTCCGAGCCGACGATGGAGCCGAGGAACACGCCGTGATTCCAACTGCGCGCCTGGTGGACCAACGGAATGGTGCTGGGGCGACGGCCGCCAAACAAGATGGCGCTGATCGGCACGCCCGCGGGATCCTGCCATTCGTCGGCGATCGCCGGGCACTGACTGGCCGGCGTCGTGAAGCGGGAATTCGCGTGCGCGGCGACTTCCTTCTTGTCCCAAATGCGGCCCTTCCAATCGATGACCTGCCCTTCCGGCGGGTCAAAGCCGATGCCTTCCCACCACACGTCGCCGTCGCTGGTCAGCGCGACATTCGTGAAGATGGTGTTGGTCTCGCAGGCCGCCATCGCATTGGGATTGCTGAGCTTCGACGTGCCCGGCGCGACGCCAAAGAAGCCGTATTCCGGATTGATCGCGTAGAGTTGGCCGTCCTTGCCGAACTTCATCCACGCGATGTCATCGCCGACTGTCTCGACCTTCCAGCCGGGAATCGTCGGCACCAACATGGCCAGGTTCGTCTTGCCGCAAGCGCTCGGAAACGCGGCGCAGACAAATTTGACCACGCCCTTGGGGCTCGTCAGCTTCAGGATGAGCATGTGCTCGGCCAGCCAACCCTCGTCGCGCGCCTGCACGGACGCGATCCGCAGCGCGAGGCACTTTTTGCCCAGCAGCGCGTTGCCGCCGTAGCCCGAGCCGTACGACCAAATCAGCCGCTCTTCCGGAAAGTGCGAGATGTACTTCTTGTCCAGCGGCGCGCACGGCCACACCCCGTTGTCGGCCTCGCCCGGCGCCAGCGGCTTGCCGACCGAATGCAGGCACGGCACGAACTCACCGTGTTCGCCCAGCACTTCCAGCACGCGCGTGCCCACGCGGGTCATCAGGTGCATGTTCGCGACAACATAGGCGCTATCGGTGATTTCCACGCCGATCTTGGCGATCGGCGAACCGACCGGGCCCATCGAAAACGGGATGACGTAAAGCGTCCGGCCAGCCATGCAACTGTCGTACAACGCACGCATTTCCAGTTTCAACGCATCCGGATCCATCCAATTGTTCGTCGGCCCGGCGTCGTCCTTGTCGACGCTGGCGATGTAGGTGCGGTTTTCCACACGCGCGACGTCCGACGGGTCGGAGCGGAACAAGTAGCTGTTCGGACGCTTCGCATGATTCAGCGGCGTTGCGAGACCCTCGGTGACCGTTTCCGCAATCATCCTGTCATATTCGGCGCGCGAACCGTCGCACCACTCGACGTGGGCTGGCTTGACCATGCGGACGACTTCGTCGACCCAGTTGAGCAATTTTTGATTGGAAGTTGGCGTTGTCATGTGTCCTCGTGAGAGTGGATAGCGGCGTCCGTCTGGCAGGCGCAACCTAGGTTGGCGTACAAGTCGGGCTAGAACTACGTCCCGCGGGTGTGCCCGACGCCGCCTGCGAGGGGCCGCGAGCTTACGGCACCCGTGCCCCGAATTCAAGATACGCAAAGGCTGCTGCTGCACGCCCGTGTGACTTCCATATGACAATTGGCGGCGGTCCGATTGTGTACCCCGGGCAATTCCGGGTAGAATGGGCCGCCTGAGCAGGAGGTGCAGATGCACAGAAATTGGAGCCAAAACGCCACCGGGATGCCACTCGTCGCGCTGATGGTCGCTGCGGCAGTGGCTTGCGTCCCCGATGCCGCTGCACCGTCGGGTGCCGGAGCGCTCGCCAGCGCGGACACGTCGGGCGATGGCAGCGTGAACCAGTGTCTCGGCGTGACGCCGCCCTCCTCAGCATGGCAGGCGAAGGCCGGCCCGGAAGGCGTCGCCGGCCTGACGGCGCCCGTGCTCGGCGCCCAGGAACCAACGTTTGCGTTGACCGATTTTCAGCCGCAAAGCTGCGGGTTCGGCGCGACGTACGGCCTGCCGACATTTGCCGGCAAGGTGACCGTCGTCGCAATTCTGGCCGGGTGGTGAAGCTACTGCACATCCCAGGCTGGGATGCTCGAACAAATGCGACTGGAACTGCAAAAAGCCGGCTATGACGTGAACTTCCTGTCGGTGAACAAGGCCGACGCGGCGGCAAATCAGCAGGCGCTCATCGATCGCTGCGCGTTTCCGCTGTTTCAGGACACGACGGAAGTGAACGCATGGGCGCTGATCGGCGCCAAGAAGGACGACATGCTCATCTACGGCGCGGACGGCAAATTGCTGGACTACCTGCCCAACGGCGGCGACCGCATCACCAACTTGTCCATGCATGAAGGCTACGACACCGTCAAAGCGGCCATCCTCGCCGTCGCCGCCAAGAAGCCGTGAAGGGACTGGCTATCGCGGTGCTGCTGGCGGCGTGTGGCAGCGCTTCACCCGAGGATCCGCAGATCGTCGCTGGGCGTGACGCTTATCTGCGTTACTGCGCGCTGTGTCACGGTGACGTCGGCCAAGGATACGTCGCAGATGCGGCGAATGCGCTGAGCAACTCGTATTTCCAAGCTGCAGCGAGCGACGATTTCTTGCGGGCGAGCATCATCCGCGGCCGTCCGGGCACGCCAATGTCACCGTGGGGCATGGCGCTGGGCGGGCCTCTGGGCGATGCGCAGGTCGAGCAAATCCTCGCATTCCTGCGCTCCTTTCAGACCAATCCGCCCTTCGCACTGGCGGACGTGCATCCCGGGACCGGCAAGGCGACGCGCGGGCAACCGGTGTACAACGTGGAATGCCTGAACTGTCACGGTCAGGACGGCGGCGGCAAGCCGTTCATGGGCATCGCCAATCCGGAATTCCTGGCCGGTGCGAGCGACGCCTACCTGCGTGCGGCGATTCTTTTTGGCCGGCCCGGGACGCCGATGCCAGCTTATGCGAACACGCTGACGAACCAGGCAGTCGACGATTTGGTGGCGCTGATCCGCAGTTGGCAAAAGTCGACGGTGGAAGGGCCGAGCCAGCTGCCAGGGCAGGATTTGGGTCAGATTGTCCAGCATTTGGATGGACCAGCGCCAGCGTTCGCGACCCAAGCCGGCCGCTATGTGGCTGCCGCGGACCTCAAGGCAGCGCTGGACGCCGGCGCGAGGCTGGCGATCCTGGATGCGCGACCGCCTGCCGACTATCCCGGTTTTCACCTGCCCGGCGCTGTATCGACACCTTTTTATGGCGTGGAGAACTACCTGACCCAAATTCCCAAGGATGCGTGGATCGTCACGTACTGCGCCTGTCCTCACGCCGAGTCAGGGCAAGCCGCCGACGCCCTGCTGGCGCATGGCTACACGACGGTCAAAGTACTGGATGAAGGGATTCTGTTCTGGAAAGCCCAAGGCTATCCGGTGCACACGGGCGTGACGCCGTAGCAGTGGACGCTATTTGCCGACGCGCGCGCAGCCCAGCATGATGTCGACTTGCGCCGCCGTGTCCGCCGTGACGGTCTTGCAGGTTTGCGCGCACAGCAGGATCTTGGTCGGCGCGACCGGATCGTCGTAGTGCCAGCCGCCCGTCGCCGGATCGCACTTCGCTTCGTCAGCCACGTAGGGAAGTGTCTGCGGCGCACCACCGCCAACCGCGGTTTGGACGTTGACCTTGGAAAAATCCACCGGCTGGCCATTGGTCGGCACCGGAATCGCATACTGACAGCCCAGCGCTTTGCCCTGAATCGCCTTGAGCGCCGCGCCAAATTGCGTCACGACATTGCCGTTGGTGTCGACCACGAAGGCCTGACCCGTGCCGCCGCCCGCGGCAATCGCGTTGAGCGATCCCAGCGAACTGCCCACGCCGATGACAAATGTCAGCACCTTCGGCGAGCCGTTCGCGCCATTCTTGGCGATGTTGGCGATCGACGGAATGTCCTGCGGATCGCACAAGGTCGGCTCGCCATCGGTGGCAAACGCGACGACAACCGTGTGCGTCGGGTTCTGCTTGGCCCAGTTTTGCGCATAGATGATCGCGCCGCTGAGCGCAGCCGCCGTGGGCGTGTTGCCGTCCGGGCCATGGTTGGCGATCGACTGCGCGATGGCTGGCCCCACGCCCGGCAGTGCGGCGATACCCACTTCCGCCTTGGAATAGTCTGAAATCGTGCAGGAATACGAGTCGCCGGTGAAGAAATTGCCCTTGATGACCTTGGGAAAATATTGGATGCCCACGCCGATGCCCGCCGATGCCGGATCGCCGACGAAGGTGCTCAACGCCTGCTTGATCGATTCCCACTTGCTGATGCCCGTACCGCTTGCGCCGGTCGGATCGCCCATCGAGCCGGACTGATCCATCATGATGAAATGTCCAATGGAATCAGCGTCGCGGTCTGCGTGCTCGACGCGCACTCGCACGCGTTGTTCACGCACTTCGCGCCGTCGCAGCTCAGGCCGCAGCTGCCACAGTGCAACGGGTCGTTGCTGATGTTGATTTCGCAGCCGTCGTCGGGGGATTGGTTGCAGTCCGCGAAGCCCGGTGTGCACTTGAGCGTGCAGGCCGCGTTGATGCACCGCGGCGCAGCGTTCGGACCGCCGGGGCATTCCTTATTGCAATCGCCGCAATGCGTCTCGTCGCCGTCGGTGTTGGTGTCACAGTTGAGCGGGTCGCTCTTGCAGACCTGCCAGCCCGGATCGCACGACGCGCCGCAGACGGAATTCACGCACGTCGGCGTGCCATTGGCCACGGCGCCGCACACTTTGTCGCAGCTACCGCAGTGCGACGGATGCTCTGTGCTATTGATTTCGCAACCATTTTTGAGGTTGCCGTCGCAGTCCAGAAAGCCGGTATGACACGCGATGCCGCACTGCCCCGCATTGCACGTTGCATCCGCGTTGGCCGCCGCGACGCAGGTGCCGCCGCAGGTCTTGTCGTCGCCGCTGCCCGTGCCGGTGCTGGTCCCGTCCAGGTAGCTCTTGCCCCCGTCCGGCAATTTGTACGCGCTGCCACCGCCGCCCGCACCGCTCGTGTTGCTGCACCCGACGGCCATCGCCAAAACGGCTGCGAGGACAACTGCTGGAATCCAACGCGTCATGCCGGTATTTTCAGTCACGGGTGCACTCATGGGTTCGAGGTCGGCTGGGCAAAATGCCTCATCGCTATCCTACGCATCCATGGCTAACCCGGCAAGCGTTGTGTGAGATCAGGCTGTTGGGGGCAGCCTTTTCCTTCATACATCTTCACAAATAAGCATCACGGCTCAACGCGATGCTCCAGCTTGGGCAGCTCTGGCGGCGGCGGCGGATGCGGATCCTCCAGGGCGTCATCGGTCGGCGCGTTGTTGGGTTCTGGATCCGCGGCCGGCAAGGAGGGGACCGTCGGCAGCGCGGCGTCGAACAGATGCGGCAGGCGCGGCAACGGTCGCACCGGCACGCGTTCCAGGGCAATCCGCATGAATTCCGTCCACATCGGCACCGCGAGCGTACCACCTGTGGCCTTGGGCATCGGCTTGCGATCGTCGTACCCGATCCACACGACCGCGCACAGATCCGCCGAGAAGCCGGCAAACCACACGTCGCGCCCGCCGTTGGAGGTCCCGGTCTTGCCGACCACCGGTCGTCCGGCCTTCTGCGCTTCTTTGCCTGACCCGCGGCGCACGACGTCGCCCAACATATCGGTCAGTTGCCGCGTCGTCTCCTCACGAAGCAGCTGTTGGCCGGGCTCGCGACGGGCCAAGTAGAGGTCCTTGCCCGTGCGATCTGCGATGCGCGTTACCAGAATCGGCTCGGCCACTTTGCCGCCATTGGCGATCGTCGCATAGGCATTCACCAGCTCCAGCGGCGCCACGGATGACGCGCCGAGGGCCAGCGGCAGCCGCGCGTCGAGATCGCTCTGAATGCCGGCGCGGTGGGCAAAATCCGCGACACGCTCCGGCCCGACCTTGTCCGCCACCGCCACAGCAATCGAGTTGATCGACTGCGCCAGCGCGTCCCGCATGGCGTGGGTCTGGCCATCGTAGCGACCGCTGAAATTGCGCGGCGTCCACGTCTTGCGCCCGGCTGGAAAGCTGTGCGCCTCGTCCACCATCTCGGTTTCCGGTGTGATCAGGCCGGCTTCCAGCGCTGCGCCGTAGACAAACGTCTTGAATGTAGAGCCGGGCTGCCGCCGCGCCTGAGTGGCACGATCAAACGGGTGCAAACCGAAATCGTCGCCGCCGACGATCGCCCGCACCAGCCGCGTCTCCTGCTCGATCGCGACGAGCGCCGCTTGCGGACCCATTTCCGGCGACAGCACGATCTGCTGCTCCGTCTTTTCCAGCACCGACACCCGCAGGAGATCACCGCGTTCGAACAGCTTGCCCAGCGTCTCCATCGCCACCGGCGCCACGCCCGGCCGGTCGGCATCCTGCGTCCGGCCATAGCGGGTGAGTGCTGCCCAAGGCAGCATGCCCTCCCGCGTGCCCAGCGCCAGCGTGTACGTCTTGCTTTGCGCGTCACTCGCCAGCACCACACCCAGCAACGTGCGACCGGGGACCACCGCCTTGTCCTGCAGCGCCGCGAGTTTCTTGCGGCCCTCGTCGAGCGCGGCATCGTCGTCGTAATGCTTGGTCGGCTGCAGCGATTTGTAGCCGCGGTCGATCTTGCTCAAGCCGTTGCGCACCGCCAGTTCGGCCGCCCGCTGCGTGGCCACGTCCATCGCGACTTCGATGCGCAGCCCGGCCGACGCCAGCGCCGCACGGTCGACTTTTTGCAAGACAAACCGACGCACCGCTTCGGCGTACCACGGCCCGACGTCGAGCGGACTATCCTGACCCATCTGCGGCATCGGCGCGGCGTTGGCGCGATCAAACGCGGGCTGATCGATGTAACCGTGCTTGAGCATTTGCCCGAGCACATACGCCCGGCGTTCCTTGGCCGCCTCGGGATGCTTCAACGGCGAGAACCGTGCCGGGCTGTTCACCACACCGGCCAGCAGCGCCGCCTCCGCCACGCCAACTTGGCTCACGGACTTGCCGAAATAGAAGCGCGCCGCCTCTTCCGCGCCGTAGCGGCCGTGACCAAAATAGACCTCGTTCAAGTAGAGCGACAGGATCTCGTCCTTGCCCAGCTTTTGCTCCAGCTTGCGCGCCAACACGAGTTCCTTGAGCTTGCGTGTCACGGTCTTGGTCCGGTCCAGAAACCGCGTTTTCGCCAGCTGTTGCGTGATCGTCGACGCGCCTTGGGCATACCGTCCGCGCACCAGATCGGTCCAAATCGCCCGCGCCACGCCGACCAGATCGAGGCCTGGATGCGAATAGAAAGCCGCGTCCTCGGCGCACACCATGGCGCTCCGCATGACCGGCGGAATGCGCTCGGGCGGCACAACCGTGCGAATTTCGTCGCCAAAGACCGCGACGACTTCACCGCTGGCGGCGACGACGCGCGAAGACTCCTTGGCGATCTGCCGGTAAGCATCAAACGTGAACACGTCCGGCAACGTGGCGTCGAGCCAATACCAAGTGACGGTCCCGGCGCCGGCGACGAGCAGACCGCCGACCAGCAGCAGCGCCAGCATGCGCGCAAGGCAACCGCGTTTGCCGGGCTGCGCAGGCGTACCCACGCGGCTGTTGCGCGGCGGCGCGGACTTGGCTGGAACGGGTTTGGTCTTGGGTTCGGGACGCTGCGCCATGACCGGCGAGTGTAGCCGTTTGGCAGCAGCGCGCGAGAAAGTACGCTCCGGCGCGGGAACAGTTGCGCGACGCGCCCCATTCTGGAATCCTGCGCACGGCGGCAATGCACGCCAGCAACGCGAGTTGAGTTTCATGGCGCAAGCTACCTGTTCCAGTTGCGGTACGTCCTGGCCCGCCGGCTATCAGTTCTGCGGCCGGTGCGGTTCGTCGATGCAAGTCTCCGAACCGTTGCCGTTCATTCCGCCGCCGCCGATGACCCCGCCGCCGGTCTCCGGTGGGCTGTTGTTCGACGATGCGCCCGGCGCGCAGATTTCCTATCCAGATGCCTCGGTCGTGCGATTCGTGGTGCTGCGTGGTCCGGTGCTGGAAGGCACGGCTTTCGATTTGCCGGAAGGCCGCGTACACATCGGTCGCACTGGTGAACTGGCCATGTCCGCCGATTCCCTGATGGCGCCACGCCACGCCGCCATCGAGCGCTTTGGCGAACAGGTCAAGATCGACGATATCGCGGGGCCAGGCGGCTGTTTTCTGCGTATTCGCGAACCGACGACGGTGCTGTCTGGCGAAGTCATTTTCGCTGGCGAGCAGTATCTGCTGGTGCGATCTGGCCAGGACATTCCCACCGATCCCGCGAGCGCCTACGCGCCACCGGAGACATTCGGCACGCCGCTGCCCGCGCCGCGCTTGCACGTGACCCAGCTGCTGGCTGGCGGGCTGCCCGGGCGCGTCGTGTCGACCGACCGCGATCAGCTGACCATCGGTCGCGAGGGCTGTGACCTGTCTTTTCCGCAGGATCGCTTTCTGTCCGGCCGACACCTGCGGATTGACCTGCTGACCGACGGCGGACTGAAGCTGACCGACGTCGGCAGCCTGAACGGCACGTTCGTCCGGATCACCCAGGCTCCGCTCGCGCTGAACCGCGGCGACGAGATTCTGGTCGGCTCGACGCTGCTGCGTCTGGAAATCAGACCCGCCGCCGAGGCGTAATCCTTCGGAACCAGAGTGAGTTTTCCGCTTTTCCGCCCTACTTCTTCCCCTTTTTAGCGAGCCCCACATGAGCCAGCCCAACAAGATCGCCAGGATCGTTCATCGCCTCAACACCCTGCCCCTTGGCAAGCGCTTGCTGACCCTCGCCATGGGTCGGATGATTCCGTACGTCGGCTGGTCGGGCTTGGAAATCCTCGAAATGACGGAGGATGTGGTGTCGATTCGGGTCAAGAATCGGCCAACGACGCGCAATCACATTGGCCAGGTGCACGCCGCGGCGATGATTCTGGTCGCGGAGTCGGCCTCGGGGCTTGTCGTCGGCATGAACGTGTCGGACACCAGCTTGCCGCTCATCAAGACGCTCAATACCAAGTTCATCAAGCGTTCCAAAGGCGCGATCACCGCAACGGCGACGCTGACTCCCGAGCAAAAAGCCCTGTTTGCGCAAGAGAAAGGGGATCTGCCGGTCCAAGTGACTGTCACGGACGAGTCGGGCGGCGCGCCGATCCTCGTCGAAGCGATTTGGGCGTGGGTGCCGAACAAGAAGAAGCCCACGTAGCTCGCGATCAAGGCAGCGCGGCCGGCAAAGCCAAATACGCCAGGCGCGGCCAGGTCACGTCCGACGGCAGCGGGTCGAATGAGGCGCGTGCAAAGGTGAGCGCGACGGTTGCCGCATCGGGATCCAATTCCGGATGCTGGACTGCGCCGACACAGAAGCTTCCAGTAGCCGCCTGGCACTGTGCGAGCGCGTGCGGCGCAGAGAAGGGTCCGGTCGGCCCCAATGCGGAGCGGACTCGCAGCACGGTATCCAGCGGCAGGATGTACGTCGCCAGCAGCCGCCCGGACGGATGCCGCCGGATCGACAGGTCACCCACGCCCGTGAGGATCGGCTGGGCGTCGTCGGGATTGGCGGTAAATTGGTTCACTGCGGTCGCGTATTGCCACGCGTTGACGTTCGCAACCTGCAGCGTGGGTGCCCGAGCGACATAACACGCCCGTGTCCACCCGTCCTGCGCCGGCTCGCAGCCGTAGGCATAGACCCACGCGCCGTCCACGAGCGCGCTCTGACCGTACGCTGGCCGATCCGCGGTCCATAGCAAGTCGGCTCCGCGCGCGAATTGCCCCGTTTGGCTGTCCCACTTGGCCACGCCGCGGCCAACCACTTTGACGCCGAATGGCGCGCCGGCAGCAAAACGCCACGTTTCGTAGAACTGCCACACGTCATCGCCAGTGCGCACGAGGTCCAGCGGCGTCGCGAAATCGCTATCGGTCGCGGTCGCCGGCAGGGCAGCGACAGCGTCCAGCAGCGTACCAGGGCAACCGCCGGTCGCGAGCTGCAGTCGACCGGCCACGCCATCGGCGCGGCCACCTGCGACCAGTGGCGCATCGAAGGTCCAGAGCGTGGCACCGTCGGGCAGTGCGACCGAGTGGCCGACGCCCAGTGTCGGCGCCACACCGGCGAACAGTGCGCAACCTGCCACGGCGTCCGGACTAACCGCCGCGTCGTTCGTTGCGTCGTTGACGCCCAGGGGCACCGCACATCCGGCGAGGCAAAGACACGCCGCGAAGCGGCTAGTTCGGTCCATATCGCACCCCCAGCGCCAGGCGAAATTCGTCGCGATTCACCAGCAAGCCCGGACCCGCGCCGACGTCGATGGCCACGAACGGCAGCAGCTCCCCGTGCTGGCCGGGCAGCGCAACGCCCAGGTGTGAACGGACGTAACCACGGGTAGTGACGTAGCTATCCAGCGGCACCAACAGTTCCCCGTGCACCGCCCAAACGGGCTGCCATCGCGGCGAAATCGGCCAGCGCATGGTCAGATCCAGGTTCGGCTGGTGACTCAGGTTATCGCTGAGCGTATCGCCCAACACGTCAGCCCACGACCGCTGACCGACGAGCAGCGCAAGGCCTGGCAGATGCACGCGATCGTTGAGACGAACCGTCGCGAGGAACGGTCCAACGCGACGCAGTGCCGCCAGATCCAGATCCACGATGTAGCCGCCGCCGCCAAAAGCAATCGCGTCGGAGTGGAACGCATCGGGCAGGCGAAAATCGCCGAGGGTCCGCGCTTGCTGGCGGTACAGGCCGACGGCGAACTCCAACGCATGGTCCGGGTCGCTCGATTGCGGGAATTGCACGACCACGGCACT
Organism: uncultured Myxococcales bacterium; assembly: GCA_903924465.1. Classification (GTDB taxonomy): domain Bacteria; phylum Myxococcota_A; class UBA9042; order UBA9042; family UBA9042; genus CAIYBN01. The sequence continues at coordinate 12,072 of CAIYBN010000040.1, forward strand.
GCCAAACCACCAGCGGGCCAATTCGGTCGGCGCGGAAAGCCGGGACTGCGCGTTGTCGGTAGCCATCATCGCGCCAACCAGCCAGCGGACTTGCCAACGCTCCGGCTGCCAGCGCCACAACGCCATTTCGCCACCCAGGACCGCGTGAGGGCGCGCGTCCCAGGACACTTCCACCACCGGCGCTTCGCGGGATGCTGTATCGGTCCGCGTGATCGCGCGCGGCAGATCCGGCAGGAATTCGCCACGGGCGGGCGCCGCCAACAGCAGCAACAGCGCGGCAAGGCAAATGCGCATCAGAAGCTCACGCGGACGAAGTGGGGAAAATAGTAGTCCGCGGGCGTTGGTCGCGGATCGTCGTCAAAGCGGCTGGGCACGTAGCTGACCGCGAGACCGCCACCGGCGATTGCGGGATGCGCCTTACCGGCGTAGACAAACGCGCCTTCTTCGAATGACTCGGGCGGGCGGTAAAAGGACACGGGTTCGCTCCACGGGCCTTCTGGTTCCGGCGCGGTGCGGATGGCCAACGTCGTCGCGCCGAAGCCTTCGGTCTGGATCATCATGAACTGCTGGCGCTTGGCGTCAAAGTGCACGGAGGACTCAGGCGCGCCGAGGCTGAAAATCGCTTGCGGCGGCCCGACAAATTCGTCTGGGGCGTGCCAGGCTCCAGCCGTGAAGAATGCGGCGTGCGACAGATCGCCCAGACGTGCGTCAGCGAGGCGAAAGCGCGCCAGGAGATAGTCGTGGGTGGCGCCGGTCGTGCCGTACGCGAACAGGAAATCGCCCGCGATGACGCCCGCGGCGCCAAAAATGGCGGCGCTGCCGTAGGCAGTCAGATGGGCGTCCTGCGGCTGCCACGTCAACGGGTCGGCGTCGGCATCGGCGATGAACAGGCCCGCGGAACCGACGGCGGCAAAGCCCCATTGCCCCGGACTTTCCTGGTGGAGCCATTGGCCAAGGAGGACCAGACCTTTGCCCGTGCGTGCGCATGCGCCCGGCCAAAACCAGCGATCGCCTTGTTCTGCGATGAACGAGCCCGGATGGCCGTCCTTTTCGCCCCAGTAAAACGCCATGAACGCCTGGGCGGGATCGTAGCCGGTCTGGATCGCTGCAGAATTGCGGATGAACGTCGCGGTGTCGCGGTTGCGCGTCGCGTCTTTGGCGATCAAACTGTCGCCAAAAAGCCAAAGCACGCGGTTGTTGCCCAAGTCGCAGGAGTAGGCGCCATCGCCGCCGACCCAGCGCGCGTCGTCGCGAAACAACGCGTTGAGCTCCGGCCAAGGCTGAACGTCGCGGACCGGTTTGGCGTCCGTGCACGCGCACAGGCACCCGAGCACGAGGACGGCGGCACGCCAGACGCCGAGGTTCAAGACCTCAATGCCCCTTCTTGTGCTTGCCCTTGCCCTTGGGCTCGGCGCTCGCAGCCGGCGCCGCCGGGGCTGCAACCTTACCGTCGCCGCCTTTGGCCTTGTCTTCCTTGGCTTTGTCCTTGGCCACTTTCTCCGCCGCACGCGATTCCGCGTAGGCAATGAGCTTCTTGCCCTGACGTTCAAAGCTGTAGGTCGCATAGAACGTGCGCGCCTTCGCCGTCGCCTGGTCAATCGTGCCTTCCGCCGCCTGCTTGTCCACGGAACGGACGAATTCGATGACATCCGCCGCCGCCTGCGCCAGATCAAACACGGTCACCTTCTCGGCATCCTGCGGCACGACGATCGCGTCCACAATCAGGTTCTCCTTCTTGTCCACGCCGCGCAGCGCGGCCAGCGACGCATCGTCGCCCAGACCCGCCAGGCAACGGATCGCGATGATCTTCTCGATGAGGCGGCTGCTCTTCAGCGACTGCAACAGAACCGGCCGGGCCACGCCCACGCCCAAGCCCTTGATTTCATTCTTGCAGAGGTCGGTCATCTGCATCTTTACGTCATTGTTGGCAAATTCCTGCTGGCCGTAGTTCTTGTCATCCGGCAGCTGCGTGAGCACTTGCTTCAGGCCATCGGCGCCGTTGTATTGCAACAGCAATTGCGACGCCCACCAGCGATCATCGCAGTTCGCGCCGGTCAGCAGCTTGTCCACGACCGGCTTGACCTGCGCAGCCCAAGCCGCCTTGATCTTCGCCTTGTTCTGCTCTTTTTCCGACCACTGGATCGCCACCACGATGGCCTGCGACGCCGCGGCCTTGTCGTCCGGGTGCGCGCTCGTGTTCAGCTTCTGGTAGAGCTCGATCCAGTACAGAAAGCCCTCGATGCAATCCGACTTCTGCACCGCCGCCAGATCGCCCTCGCTGACTTTGACGTTCTTGATCGAATGGTAGCGCCGCAGCCCGTTGATCAGCGCCGCATGCGCCTCCGGGGTATTCAGCGCCAGCAGGTACGCCATGATGCCGTCGCGGCTGATGCCCTTCGACAACATGATTTCCGCACCGCGCACGCCAGCCGCGCCCAGTCCTTCGATTTCCTCCGCGCGAATGCGCTGCTCCAGCTTCTCCTTGATGCGCGCCGGCGGATCATCCGGCTTCAGATCGCCAAACGCCCACTTGGCGAGAATTTCCTGCGTCGCTGCCTTTTTGTCTGCCGGCAGCACATTCATCATGTCGAACAACACGCGCTTGCCGTAGCCCTGCTTCTTCGTGTTCGGATTCTCGAGCATCTTCTGCAGCGCTGGCTGCAGCGCCATCATCACTTCGACCTTGTCGGGCGCCTTCTGGGCAATCCGCACCGCTTCAGCCGGATGTCCGCCCTCATCAGTCAGGATCTCCAGCGCGCGCGCACGGGCTTTGACGTCGTTGTTCTTGTCGGCAACGAAGGTCTGCATCTCTTCCCAGCCCGCCTCGTTGTTGCTCCACAGGCGAAAGTTCTCGTCGGGATCGCCTTTGCCGCAAGCGGACAGCTGCAGCGCGCCACCCAAGCAGATGGCGGCCAAGCTGGTGCGGGCGATCCAGGATCGCAGGGCGGGTGAAGTCGGACGGCTGGAACGGGATGCCATGGTGAAACCTCCAAAACCGCTGCTCGTCGGCAGCAGATTTCGCTGCCAAACATTGCGCCGCGGTGGCGCGGATGGTAGTACAATCAGAGAGGATGGCAACATCCGCAGCCGCGGGGGATCGCGATGGCGACAGGAAACAGCAAAGCGCCGCTCAAGTCCGACCGCGCCGCCCAGCAGATGGCGTCGATTGAAAGCCGGATCGAACATCTCCGGCGCAAATTTCAAATGTATTTCAATGGATTCGACCGCGTTCCGCCGTCGACCGAATACGAAGCGCTCAAACGCGAAGTGCGCGAATTGCAGCAAACAGGGTTCGCCACGTCGCAGGCGCGCTTCAAGGCGCAGAACCTCGTCGCACGGTTTCAGGTCCAGCGTTCGCTGTGGGATCGCGAATTGATGCGCCGGGAAGAAGGCATCACGCGGCCAGGATTTGCGCCGATCAAGGGCCACGCGCCGCCGGACAAGTCCGTCGAGCCGATCGATGACCTCTAGCAGCGACGCCGCACCCGATCGGCGTGCTGCTGCGCCCGCGACGCTCGCAGCGCGCTGAAAAGCCGACGAATCGTCAGCAGTTTGGAAGGAGCAAGTCATCAATTCGCACTGCGCCGCGTCTAACCTCCGAGTCGTCGCGCAACCTTGCGCTGGATCCTCGCATGGCCAACGCTAGCGTCCACATGCTGCCCACTCTGGTAGTTGACGAAGAACAGCTTGTCGAAGGGCTGCGTACCGGCTCGCCCGAAGCGTTCCGCTCGCTTTACCGCCTCTATTTACCCAAGGTCGCGGGCCTTTGCCGCGTGCTGCTGCGCAACGTGGGCGTCGAGGATGCGATTCAGGACACTTTCCTGCGCGTCTTTCGCAATATCCAGCAATTTCGAGGTGATAGCCGCTTGACGACGTGGGTACACCGGATTGCGACCAATGTCTGCCTGACGGAGTTGCGTCAGCGCGGTGTCTGGCGCGCCCGCCATGACGATCTGGTCGACGAAGTCAGCGATGGTCGCGATGTGGAAGCGGATCTGGCGCTCAAGCAGTCGAGCCAATTGCTGCAGGCGCTGCTCGATGAACTCGATCCGCTCAAACGCACCACGTTCTTCCTGCATCACGTCGAGGGGCTGACCGCCGCGGAGATCGGCATTGTGCTGGGCGAACAGCGCGGCACGGTGTTGAAGCGGCTCCAGCGCACCCGCGAAGACTTGCTCGCGCGCTGGCCAAATGCACTGCCGGACAGCCGTGAATCCCGCGACACGGGAGGGCGGCCATGACGTGCCCAGGCGCAGAATTGCTCGCGCTTGCGGACGGTCGGATGGCCGTGGCGCGCGCCCAGGAAGTGCGGGCCCACGTGCGCGGATGTGCGGCGTGTCAGCAGCAACTCGCCGCGGCGGACGCGATGATGGCGCAGACCGCGTCCCTGCGCGCGCCAGTGGATGCGGACGTGGAGGCACGCCTCTGGCAGATGCTCGCGCCAGAAGCCGAGCGGGCGAGCACCCGCGCCCGCAAGCGGGCTGCGTGGCGGGAACTGCTGGGGCGGCGTGTGGTCGAAGTGCTGGAACTGGCCTGGCCACAAGACAACGAAAGCGGCTGGCGCGTCTGGTTGCCGCGAGCGGCTTGGACCGCAGTTCTGGCGGCCATTTTGCTGGCGGTGCTGGGACCCGACGCCGTGCCGGATGAACCTGCTGTCGCGTCGCCGGCGCCCATCGTTGCGCCTGATTTGGCGGCAACCGTCGCCTCTGAGCGTCCCGAAAACGCGGTGCCGAGCGCCGTTTCGCCGCCGCGTTCCGCGTTTTCGACGACCGCACTCGCGCCGAACGAACCGGCGGCTCCGCCAGCCGCGACATTGGGTGACGCTGCGCTCGTGCCGTCTGTCGCGCCGCGGCATGTCCGCGGTTGGCATCATCTCGTGTCCACGACCGACAGTCCTGCGGCGACGCCTGGCCACGCGCTTTTGGCTTGTGGTGCCCTCGTGGATCTGACAGAAGCCAACGCAACGCTGATGCACAACTTGCCGACGGACGCGGAGATGGATCTGGCGGACGGGCGCGTCGTGGTGCGTGTTCCCAAGTTGCCACCCGGCGGCAAACTGGTCGTCAGGACGGCCGACGCAACAGTTCAGGTCAAAGGCACTGCGTTTGCCGTCGACAAGCGCAACAAGGACTGGACGACCGTGGAAGTCTTTGAAGGCGTCGTGCAAGTCGACGCGGTCGGCCGTGGTCGGGAAACGGTGTGGGTTTACGCCGGCGAAACCCGCAGAATCGACAGTCTGGACGCTTACTTGCGCAGGCAAATCGCTGAGTTGGACGATGCGGTCGCCACGGGACGTTTGGACGTGGCTTATGAAAAAGCGCAACGCTATCTGACCGTCGCAGGGCCTGACGGCCCGGATGTGGAAGATGTACAGTTGCGCTTGGGCGGCATCTTGAGTAGGACAGGGCGCGTGGCGGAGGCAGCACGCCTCTATCGCACGGTGGCGGATGGCGACGGTCCAGTTTATGCGCGGCAGAATGCACTGGCGGTCCTGGCTGTTTTGCACCGGGATGCGGAGCGCTTTGACGCAGAACGAGCGACGTGGGACGAGTACTTGGTGCGTTTTCCCGACGGCGTCTTCGTTCGCGAAGCGCTCGTCCGGGAAGTGGAAATCGGCTGCGGACGGTCGGATGGCCCCGTCGAGCAGGCGCGACGGACCTTGGCGGCGCGATTTGGTCAAGAACCGGGCACCGTGGAAGTCCTGGAACGCTGCCGGACCCGCTGACGCACCGCTTTTCGCTCTTCATTCCGTTGTTCTGCTGACTCTCCTGCTGGTCACTGCGTGGCCGACGCGGGCGGCAGCCGACGAGTCCGCGGAGACGACCGTTTGCGCCGAATCGGTCGTGGGTGAAGAGGGGCAAGCGGATCCAGAACTCGACCGGGCGCTTCGCACCGCCGTACCGCTGATTCTCTCACCGTCCCGCAACTGGCACTTTGGCCCGGCGAGCGCCGACTGCGACAATGCCGCCCACGTGATGTTTCGCGGCCACCGGCACCCCGACGTGCACTATCTGGTCGAAGTGCAGCTGCCAGGTCAGCCCACAGCGTCACTTTCCGTCGACGCGCGCTCCGGCATGGGCACGTTTGCCGTCGCCGAAGCGCTGTGTGTCAACGCGCTGTTGTTGCTTGGCCAGCCGACACGACCGTCGGTGAAGTCGCCGCCCAGTCACGATGTGCGCCTCTGGCTGGGCCCATCCGTGACGGCGGGCACGCAGATCGCCGTGTTCGGCTCGGAGTTGGGCGTGCTCTGGCTGCCCCATTCGCGGCTGTGGCTCGCGGGCTCTGTCGGGTTTGAGACGTTTGGCAACGGTTCGAACGCGCTAGGCAAGTACCAGTACAGCGCCATCCAGACGGCCGTCCTGGCGGGTTGGCGCTGGCAATTCGGCCGCCTCGATTTGGCAGCGGGCGCTGGGTTGCGGCACCGCACGTGGCTTTCTCACCTGCAGACCCTGGCGTTGCACGAACACTTTGACGTGGGCGTGGCGCTGGTCGGCGAACTGCGGGCGTCCGTCCGCTTGTCCCGAGCCCTGCGCTTGGGTCTGGCCGCGCGGCCATCGCTGGGCGTGGAAGACGTCGTCGTCGCAGCGCCGGGTGAGCCGGAGCTCTTTCGCGTTCCACGGTTCCTGACGCAATTCGCCTTTGAAGTCGCAATCGACCTGTGAATCGCTCGCCCATGTCATCAAGTTGGCTTTGGCACCGTCCAATGCATGCGGACCTTTTCCGGAGGGACCTTCATGCAATCGAACCGAATGAAAGCCATTGATACGCTGTGGCAGGAAGCCCGCGCGCTGCGTGCGTGGGCAGATGCCAACTTGCCTGAACGCGAGCGCCTTGAGCCCTACATGCTGGCAGCGCGCCTGGAAAGGACGGCGCGGGAACTGGCCGAGGAACCGATGTGGCTTCGTGTCGGCGGCAGCGTGACCCATTCGACGCGAACGATGCTGAATCAGGCCCAACGCGAATTGAAACGACGCGCTGGCTAGCCGCGCAAACCAAAGAATTCCCGAATTTTACCGAGAATCACCGTGGTCTGCGACGTCACGTTGGCGGAAAGCGCCGCGCCGGTTTGCGTCGTTGCCAGTTGCGCCTGCCGCGTCGCGAGGATGCCGCTGATCTTCTCCGCCAACTCGGGCGCCTTGAAGAGCGTTGCCTGAAACTCGCTCTTGCCAACCACCAGCACGGCGCATTCGCTCGTCGCCCGGACGCTCGCGGTGCGCCGCGCTCCGGTCATCAAGGACATTTCGCCGAAGAACTTGCCCTTGCCCAAGCGCGCGAGCTCCACAGGCGCACCCTGGGGCGGCTCCAGCACCACAGCGACTTCACCGTGCTCGACAACAAAGAGCTGATCGCCTTCATCGCCCTGTTTCAGGATACGTTCGCCCGCTGCATACCGCCGCGTGTTCACCTTCTCTGCCAGTTCCTGCAGCATGTCGTCGCTCAACACATCGAAGATATCGACGCGGCGCAGATCCTGCAGCCGCCGCGCTACATGCGTCGCCCGCACGGTTTCTCTGCCGTCGACCTCGCGCGGATACAGGTGAACATCGCGTTGGGCATAAGGAATGTCGATACCCGCGCGACGAAATGCGTACCAAATGCGCTCGCGGACAACGCTGTCCTTGGTGTGGATATGCTCGTCCATGTCAGCGAAGTAGCGCAGCCGGTAGCAGGCGCCATCCGGGTCAAATTCCTCAATAATGACTGACGGCTGCATGTCCGTTCGGACGCCCGGCGCCTCGACAATCGCTTTGAGCAGCGTCTCGCGCACGTGCGCCGGCGAGAATTCGTAAGCGGCGTGAACGCGAATGCTGCGCCGCACCCACGGATGCGGCTTGGACAAGTTGCGAATCGACGTCTTCGCCAGGACACCGTTGGGAACCACCACGTCGATGCCGTCATTCGTCAGCAATTTCGTGGCACGCCAGTTGATCTCGATCACCTTGCCGAGCGGCTCACTGGAGTCCGCCAACTGGACAAAATCGCCGACCTCAAAAGGGCGCTGCGCCTGGATCGACAGGCCAGCGAAGACGTTGCCGAGTGTGTCCTGAAGCGAGAGACCGATGACGGCGGTGATGAGCGCAGATCCCGCGAGCAGCGAACTCAGTTCGACGCCTGCGGTGCGCGCGGTCACAAAAAGCACCAAAAAATACAGGGCAACTTGCAAAATATCGCGAAAGATCCGCGGGATCGGCAGTTTGAGCTTGCGGGCAAGCAGGCCATCGAGAAAGGCCAGCGCCGTCGCGTGAGCCGCCGCAGCCCACAGGAAGAAGATCGACGCCGTGCGGATGGGCCCGGTGGGCATCAGCGTGCCGAGCGAGGCGTTCAGCCCGGCGAAGGCAAAGTAGGCCGCCAGCAGCAGGATGGGCACACGGAGGCGCGAACGTTCGGTGGGCGCCAGCAGGGCCAACGCCGCAACGATGGCGGTCAGAGTCAGCACGACGCCAGCGATCGCGGCTTGATGGGTGAACAGCATCTTGTCCAAGCGATCCTCGTTCGTTTGGACCGCGCGAGGGCAGTCGACGTGATGCGCAACGCTAGCCGCAGCGTGGGCGTGTGTAAACACCCGATTCGCCGGTTCGGGAATTGTCTGTTATGTTGGCGGGTTGGCCAAGCGCGATGATCGATCGCACGAAGGGACTTGCGCGCGGCGCAATTTATGCTTACTTCTCGCGTCGCGCCTGCGGGTTCACACGCGCCATTTTGACGTTTCAGGAGGCTGCTCATGAAGAAGGAACAAGTCATCATCACGCTGATGGCCGCCTTCATTGCCGGTTACGTGTGGGGTCGTCAGGCCATCAAGTCCAGCCCGGCGGGCGCCGCGCTCGTCGCCGCGCAAGCTGCCCCAGCGGGCTCAGAGACGCCCCCGCCGACGGCTGAACCTGCTGCAGCTGCAGCGCCAGCCTCAGTTCCGTCGCCGTCGCCGGCCCCAGTTTCCCAAGCAGCGCCGCCCGCTCAGCCGGCCCAGAACAATGCGCCCGCGGATCCAAACCAGATCTGGCGCGTGACGATCGACCCGGCCGATGGCCGCAAAGGGCCCGATAGCGCGCTCGTCAAGGTCGTTGTCTTTGGCGCGTTCGGCAATCAGGAGACCGTGGATTTCGCGCCAGCGCTGAACGACGTGATCAAGACTTTTGGCGACAAGGTGCAAATTCGCTTCAAGCACAAGGTGATTCCCGCGCCGCACCCGGATTCGCAGATGGCGGCCGAGGCGTCGCTGGCGTGCCAGGCGCAGGGCAAGTTCTGGCCGTTCTTCCAGGCGGCGATCAAGTCGACGGCGATCAGCCGTTCGGCGGTGGAAGATGCGGCAAAGGCTGCGGGCTGCGATGTGGCCAAGATGAACGCCGATCTGGCGAGCGGCAAATGGCGCGGTCAAGCGCTCAAGGACAGCCTGCTGGCCAACGAGGTCGCGGCACACAGCTATCCGAACATCATGGTGAACGGCGTGCGCCTGGCCCCGCCGAAGACCTGGGACCATCTGAAGCCGCTCATCGAGGAGCAGTTGAAGAAGGCGGAAGAGAAGGTGAAAGGCGGTACGCCGGCGGCGAAGATCTACGAGGAAGCGATCAAAGGCGGCAAATTCTTTGAGCAGACTGCCGGACCTGCGGTCAAAGTCGCGACCGACGGCAGCCCGATTCTCGGCAAGGCGTCGGCCAAGATCGAAGTCGAGGTTTTCGAGGACTTTCAGTGCCCGTTCTGCTCCAAAATCGCTCCAAGTATCAAAGAGTTCCAGAAGCGCTTCCCGGACGACGTGAAGATTGTCTACAAGCACATGCCGCTGACCGACATTCACGATCACGCGCAGCAGGCCGCAGAAGCGTCGATGGCCGCGCAGGCGCAGGGCAAATTTTGGGAATATCACGATATTTTGTTCGCCAACCAGAGCGCATTGGACGCCAGCAATCTGGAGACCTACGCGCAGCAAGCAGGCCTCGACGTCGCGAAATTCAAAGCCGATCTGGCCAAGGGCGTGGGTCGCGACATCATTTCGCGCGACGCCAATGAAGGCCACCAAGCGGGTGTTTCGGGCACGCCGAGCGTGTTCATCAATGGTCTGAAGTACCAAGGGCCCAAGGGCTATCCGCCGGAAGGTCTGGAAGCCGTGGCGCGGGCCTACCTCGGTCTCAAGTAGCCATCACGTCGGCTTGTACAGCCCGTCCGCGTTCGCGCCCAACAACCCAGCGTCGTAGAGCTTTTTGTCCACGGGCGACAGCCGCGCGATCATCGCCGGCGTCAGGATCTGCGCGTGCTTGACCGCGTCCAGGTGTTCGGCGATGCGTTCCAGCCCAGCGTCCTCCGACATCCAACCCAGTTGGTCGAATTTGCGCAGGTCGACAGCGCCAGAGAATTCGCGCAAAGCCTTGTCGCCATTCAAGTTGTAGTAAAAATCGAAGTAGCTCATCACCAGTTCGCGCAGTGACCGGTACACCGGCTCGCGATAGCGCAGCACCGTCGTGTTGGACTTGGCGATGGCGCCCCAGTGGCGGTCAATTTGGAAGATCGCGATCACGTGGTCGTCGTCGTTGTGCGCGCGCATGTCCAGGATGAGCGGCGGCTGGCCCAAACGGCGGAGTGCGGCGGCGGCAAACAGCGCGCCGTCAAAACAGTGGGCACGGCGATCGCGGAGCGAGGACAGCGGCGAACGGTAGATCGCTTCTGTCGAGTACGGGATCGCGTCCAGAAACATCTGGATTTGCCAAGGATTGTTGAGTCCGGCCAGCGTTTCCAGCGCCACGTCAGGCCATTCGGCCGTCAACATGGAGAAATCCAGTTCAGTAGCAGGTTTGCGGGGCATGAGCGTCTCCTTGCAGGGGAGGCGGGGAGATAGCGGTCCCGCAGCGGGCTGTCAACCTGTCCGGCCATGCTGGACGGCAGCGTTGCGACAGGGCAAGGTAACCCACGTCTTGTTCGGGAGTTGCCGATGCCCGTCTCCGTTCCGTCCACGCTTGGGATCGCCGCCAAGGTCAAGCCATTGTTGCGCGGCGTGTCGCATCAGGTCGCGTTCTATCTGGCCCTCGTCGTCGGCGCGGCACTGACCGCGCTCGCCGCGCCCGGCGCGCCAACGTGGTGCGCGTTGGTCTACAGCATCTGTCTTGCCGCGCTATTCGGCATCAGCAGCGCCTACCACCGACCGACCTGGACGCCCGTCGCCCGCCAGCGCATGCGCCGCCTCGACCACGCCGGCATCTTCCTCATGATCGCCGGCAATTTCACGCCGATTTGCGTCCTCGCCGTCGGTGGCGACAAGGGCCTTCACCTCCTGCTGGCCATCTGGATTGGCACGGCGTTGGGCATTTTCCAGTCGATCATGTGGGTCAACGCGCCCAAGTGGTTGTTTGCCCTGCTCTGCGTGGTGTTCAGCTGGGCCGTCATGGGCGCGTGGCCAGCGGTCCACGCCGGAATCGGCGACCGCGGCGCGTGGCTCTTCCTCGGCGGCGGCGTGATGTACACGCTCGGCGCGGTCGTCTATGCCATCAAACGCCCGGATCCGTTCCCTGCAACGTTTGGCTACCACGAAATCTTTCACGCGCTGGTCATCGCCGCCGCCTTCTGTCATTTCTTCATCGTGCGCAAGCTCGTACTGCCGTCCTGACCTTGCCCATCCTGCTGGCGTGAGCTACGAAATGCCCGATTTGACTGACCAAGGCGGCCCTGTACGGCCGGGCGAAGCGCTCGATGCGGCGGCTGTGACCGCTTGGCTGGCGACGCACCTGCCGGATCTACAGGGCCTGCCGGAAGTGACGCAGTTTGCAGGCGGCGCTTCCAACTGGACGTACCGCCTGCGCTATCCGCATCACGACCTGATCCTGCGCCGGCCACCCGCGGGGACGCGTGCAAAGTCGGCGCACGACATGGCGCGGGAATTTCACGTTCAACAGGCGCTCAAGCCGGTGTTTCCGTGGGTGCCCACGATGGTCGCGCTCTGCACCGATGAGGCGATTCTGGGCGTGCAGTTCTACGTCATGCAGCGCATTCCCGGGCTGATTCTGCGCGGCCGGCTGCCCGCGACGCTTCGCCTCGATCCGCATCAGGCGCGGCAGCTGTGCCTGAATTGGGTGGACAAGCTGGCGGAATTGCACGCAGTCGACGTCCGGACGCCCGGGCTGGCGGAGCTGGGCAAGGGTACAGGCTACTGTCAGCGGCAGATTGCCGGCTGGTCGGATCGCTACGAAAAGGCGCGCACATGGAACGTGCCGTCGTATGCGGGTGTGCGCGCGTGGCTGCACGAACACACGCCCGCGGACGTGGCGACCTGCGTGATTCACGGTGACTGGCGACTGGACAACACCGTGCTGGATCCGGCTGATCCCACGCGCATTCTCGGCGTGCTGGATTGGGAAATGGCGACGCTGGGCGATCCGCTGATGGATCTGGGCAACGCCCTGGCGTACTGGGTCCAAGCCGACGACGGCTTCCTGATGCGCACCACGCGGCGCCAGCCGTCGCATCTCCCGGGCATGCTGACGCGGCAGGAGGTCGTTGCACGCTACTTGCAACGCACCGGCCGCACGGTCGACAACTGGGCATTTTACGAGGTTTATGGGCTCTTTCGCCTCGCGGTCATCGCCCAGCAGATCTATTACCGCTACCACCACAAGCAGACGCGCAATCCGGCGTTTCGAACCTTCTGGATTCTCATCCACTACTTGCACTGGCGCTGCCGTTCCGTCATCGCCCGCGGCCACAGCTAGCCTTGGAGCCACTCATGCGCAAGACCATTCTCATCACCGGCGCGAGCTCTGGCTTGGGCGAAGGCCTGGCGCGGGAATGTGCGGCGCACGGTCGCAATCTGGCGCTGTGTGCGCGGCGTACGGACCGCCTGGAACAGCTGCGAACCGAGCTGCTCGGGCAATTTCCGGGCGTGACGATTTCCGTGCGGGCGTTGGACGTCAACGACCACGCCCAAGTGTTCGCAGTGTTTGACGCCTTCGCCGCGGAGTTCGGCACCATCGACCGGATCATCGTCAACGCCGGTGTGGGCGATGGACGACGCATCGGCACCGGCAAATTCGCGATCAACCTGCTGACGGCGCAGACCAATTTTGTTGCCGCATTGGCGCAATGCGAAGCAGCTGTCGGCATCTTTCGGCGCCAGAAGCACGGGCACTTGGTGACGATTTCGTCCGTGAGCGCGATGCGCGGCTTGCCCAAGCACCTGACGACGTACGCGGCGACGAAAGCGGGACTTGCGACGCTCACGGAGGGCATTCGCGCGGAGCTGCTGCACACGCCGATTCGGGTCACAACGATCTACCCGGGCTACATCTACACGGAGCTGAACGCTGGCGCCAAGAACCTGCCGTTCGTGGTGGACGCGGCGACGGGCTGTCGGCAGCTGTTTGCGGCGATCGAGCGCGAGCCTGCGAAGGCGTGTGTGCCCGCGTGGCCCTGGACCGTGGTCGGCTTGGCGATGCGCTGGCTGCCGCTGAAATGGGTGGCGCGGCTGACCTGAGCATTGGATCGCGCCAACGCACTGGGTCGTAAATAGCCAGTGGTTTGGCAGATTTGAGAATTTGTGTCACTGGCTTCACATTCCCTTGACACGCCTGCCGGGCATTCGGAAGGTGAAGGTGCAGGCTGGTTGCTGAGCCAACTGCGGGAATCAAGTCCAGCCTGCCCGCCTGTGTCCCCTTTCCAGGAGTGTTCATGCGCAACCATGTGCCATGGCTTGCTGTCGTATTTTTTTCGGCTTGCACGCAAGTCACCGCGGCGGATGCCGGCGGCGCCGCTGCCGACGCGGACGCAACAGCCAGCGACGTCACCGCCGATGCGGGCGCGAACACGGGCAGCGATGCGGCAACAGGCGTCGACTCAGCGATGGCGGACGCGGCAACTGACGCCGCTGGCAAGGACAGCGACGCGACGGCGGATGAACAAGGCGTGGATGCGGATGCCAGCGATGCCGCGTCGCCCGACGCAACGGCACCCGACGCTCAGCACGCAAGCCCGCCGGATGTGGCGGGAACCGATGCCGCTGCGCCGGATTCCGCACCGGTGGATGTCGCGCAACCGGACGCGAATCAGCCTGACGTTGCCCAACCTGACGTTGCGGAGCCGGACACAGCATCGACGGACGCGGCCCAGCCGGATGTCGCCGACGTGACCGGTGCAGATGCCGACGCGACAGATGCCGACGCGACGGGAACGGACGTTGCCGCGGCAGGGCCAGACGCCGATGCGGCCGGTACGGACGCGGCCGACACAGCTGTGGAAGACGCAGCGGATGCCGCCGGCACGGATGCCGCGGATGCCATAGACGTCGCGACGACGGACACTGGCCCGACATGCCCGGATGGCACGGCATGTGACGACGGCAACGCTTGCACGGTGGGCGATCTCTGCGGCGGCGGCGTCTGCCTGCCCGGCACAGCCACGTTGTCGTGCGACGACGGCGAAGTGTGCACGGCTGACAGCTGCGCACCGGCGACCGGCTGCGTGCATGCCGCGTTGACGGGCGGGTCGTGCTCGGACGGCAACGCCTGCACGGCGCCCGACCTCTGTGGCAGCGGCACGTGCCAAGGCGGCGCAGCGTTGAACTGCAGCGACGGCAACCCGTGCACCGTGGATAGCTGCGACACGACCGCGGGTTGCTCGCACACGGCGTTCATCGGCCCGTGCCCCGACGACGGCAACGCTTGCACCAACGACGTCTGCGACGGCACGCAATGCAGCCATCCCAGCGCGGACGGACTCGTGTGTGTGGACGACGGCAACCCTTGCACCTCGGACAGTTGCGCGGCATCCGTGTGCACACACCCAGCCGCAGACGGCATCCCGTGCGCCAGTGACGGCAACGTGTGCACCGCGGACCTGTGCAGCGCCAGCACCTGCAGCCACCCGCCCAGCAACGCCGGTGGCATCTGCAACGACGGCAACGCGTGCACCAGCGGCGAAACCTGCAGCGGCGGATCGTGCGTCGCCGGCACGACGGTGAGCTGCGACGACGGCCAGAACTGCACCGCCGACGCGTGCAATCCAGCCAACGGCGCTTGCTCGCACACGTTCAACGCCAGCTGCACGAATCCAAACTACGCGGATATCCACGCCAAAATCATCCAGCCGCTCTGTGTCTCCTGCCACGGCTCGCAGCTGGACTACGCGGCGATCTACAACGTGTCGAGCGGCGACACGACTTACCCGAAGTTTGTCGATCCCGGCAGTCCCAATACGAGCGCGATCGTCATGGCGATCGACCCGTCGCTGCCGCTGGCCTGGGGTCAGCGGATGCCGAAGGGCAACACTGCGGCCATGACGACGACGCTGATTCAGCTCATGCGCAATTGGATTCTGGGCGGAGCGCTGCAATAGCCGTCACAGCGGCGCGTAGAAGAACCGCAGCTGCAGGCCCTGCTCCATGAAATACGGCGAAATCGGATTGACGTTGGGCTGGCGCGCGACGTTGAGCGTGTAGGTGACGGACGCAAAACTGCTCAGCCGCAGACTGATCGTGTTGCGCCAGGTCAACTGGGTGGAATTGAGGCCTTCGAACGGCAGCAGCATGTCAAACTCCGACGAGGCTTGCAGGAACCGCGAGACCCGCGCTTGGCCGAGGGCGGACACTTCCACGCCGGTCAGCACCGTGCCGCGCACTTGGCGCACTTCAAAAGCTGGCGTCGACGGATCGTCGACGGCGACCAACTGACCGTTCGTGATGTACTGGCGCGAACCGAGACCGCTGCGCAAGTCCAGGTCCGCAAAGATGTTGTGGAGCACGCGCAGGTTGGCGCCCGCACCTTGGGTCAGCTGAATCGGCGCAAAGGAGCCAGCGAGCTGGACTTGCGTCTCGCCGGTTCCATCCGCACCGTTTCGCGTCGCCAGCGTGTTGCCGTCTGCATCCTGGACCACGACGTTCGTGGGATTGGCGAAATAGCTGTAGTGGTTGAAAAGACTGGTCTCGCCGCCGATGCGCACATACGGGCCAATCCACGGCAAGTATTGGTAAATATAGACGGAGTTGAGATAGATGCGGTCCTTGCCAGCCAAAAGGCGGCCGTCCAGCAACGATCCGGGCTTGTTGTCCGCGCCGATGATGGGCGTCAACGTCTGGCCTTCCTCGATCTCCAGGCGGGTGGTCCACACGTGGGGATCGGACTTGAATTGCACGCGGTTGTCGGAAAACAGGTCGATGCCCAGGCTGCTGCCAGCGGGCGCGCTCGAGAAGCCGGCATCGCGGCTGGTCAACAGGACACTGCCACCGAGCGACGCGTGGACACTCCAATGGCTGGCGATGTTGGCACCGGTCTCCGGCTCGGCCACGCCAGCGCCGAGAAAATCGCGGGTCACTTCATCCTGAACAAGGGTAAACGGCACGGCCATGCCGGGGAGGAGTCGTACCGTTGAAAAATTCGTCCGGGCCCGGTACGTTGACCCCGACTGAATCACTTTGTGCAGACCCGGTTGTAGAATCCACACTTGCGTCTCCTGACCCAGCTCTTCATTCACGCCGTAGCCAACGCCCATGTACTCGCGATCCTCCATGCGGATGATTTCGTAAGTCCCCAGAAACGGAATGAAATTGACGTTGACGACGGACACGTCGAGCGCGGCCCAATCCGGCGTCACAATCGTCGTTTCGCCTTCGACGACCGTCACTTCGCGGATCAGATGCTGCGACACCGGCCCGGAGCCGAACTCCACCTGGTAGTTGCCCGGCGCGACGGCAATCCGCCGTCCCATCGTTCCCGACGCGACCCGTTTGCCATCGGCCAGCACCGTCACGGGCGGCTCGCGGTCCGGCTTGAGGCTCAGCGATGGCAGAAAGATCGCCCCTTGCCCTGCCAGCACCGTGTTCGCGTCCGATTGGTACTGCGACGTGTGGCGCCAGTTCACGTGGATGCCGTTGGTGCCATCAAATTCCTGAACTGCCGCCTCGCTCGGCGGATGGAGGCCCGAGTCCGCAGTCGGGGTCACATCCTGCGGCGTCGTGGACCGCACCGGGATGGGCTTGCCGGCGACCACTGCGTCCACTTCCGGCATCGCCAGCAGCAATTGCTCCTGGAGGATTTCCGACATCGCCCGAACCACCAGCCCGACGTTCTGCTCGGCCAGCGGCCGCCGCTCATCAAAGCTGAACTGCCAAACGGTGCGGTTGTCCTCAAAGCGCGTGAGCCGGAATGTCATCGCCAAGTGCGCAAACCATTGACTGCCGCCTTCCAGCTCTTCAATCGCCTGCACGCTCGTGTCCAGCACGTAGTTCGGCGGCTTCTCGCCCATCCGCTCGACGACGCTGCGAAAAATCCCCGAGTGCGTGAACGCCTGCGCCAGCAGCTGCCCCAACATGCGCGACGGTCGGTCCGCCCAGTTGTTCTGGCGAAAGAACTGCAATTCCTGAGGTGAAATGCGGTAGACAATCTGCGGCCGGTTGTAGACCGGCGAGACGTCCACCTCGTGCAGCAGCAATTCCGTGCCCTTGCGCGACGGTGGCGGCTGCGGCGCATTGGCCAGGTTCATCGTGTAGTACCGCTGCTCCGCGGTCGTCGCGCCAAAGCAGCCGGCCAGCAGCGCGGTACTCAGACACAGGCCCAGGCTTTTTGCGTGTTGCATGGTCACCATCGTCCTCATTTGCCAATCCGCCGATCGCTTTGTTTGTCCGCGCTGAACATCAACAGCGTCGGATTTTCCTTCACCGCTTGACTGAAGTCGCTCAGATCCGCCGAAGCGTCCCGTAAGTGCCGCAGCGTCACGTCGATGTCGCTCTGGCTCCGGGTAATCAGCAGGTTCAGGCTGTCCGTCAAGCGCTCGACCTTGGCGAGTGTTGCCGCCACATCGCCGTGCGGCCCGACCGACTTGTGCACATCCTCGGCGCTCGCCTTCAGTTCCAGCACCACCTCGTCCGCGTGCGCCATCACCGCGGCGCCCGAATGCGCCAACTCCGCCAAATCCGCCGCGGTCTTGCGGGCATCGGCGATGATCCCGGCAATATTCGCGCGGTTGTCGGTCAGGATCCCCGCGGCCTGCTCCAGAATCTGCTGCACGCTCGCCTGCGCCTTGGTACCCGTCATCGCCTGCAGGTGCACCAAAAGGTCGTCCAGCTTCTCGCCGATCGACGCCGCTCGTTCGGTCAGCGAGTCCAGGAAGGAATCGCCCGGTGGAATGAAGTCGCCCGGCTTGCGCAGCGCCACGTGCGTGGAACCGCGTGAAATATCTACGTATTTCATGCCAGTGATGCCCTGCGAACCCAGGCTCGCCTTGGAATCTTTGGCGATGGGCGTGCCGTGCGTGACGCTGATGGTGACGGCGATGGTCGAGACGTCCTTGGGCGCGACGCCAAGTTCCTCGACCCGGCCAATCTTGATGCCGCTGTACGTGACGTCAGAGCCAACGGAAAGTCCAGAGAATGAAGCAGCTTTGCTGGAAAAGCGGATGTAGTACGTGTCGCGCTTCTCGGTCAGCGCGCGGCCAGCCAGAAGCAGCGTCGCGCCGACGAGCAAGGTCAGGCCGGCGCCGACGAAGACGCCCAGACGGACTTTTTGGCCCTTGGTCAAATTGGCCATCACGCACCTCGCTCTGCGGGCTTCAAACCGAACAATTCCGCGACACTCGTGTCCTGTCGTTCCATGGATTTCGTCTTGCGGGCAAAGAACTCGTCCACCGCGACAATGCCACGGCTGCGCACTTCCTGCATCGGCCCCTCCGCGATGACCTTGCCGCCGCCGACCATCAGCAGCGAATCGGCAATCGCTTCGATGCTCGCCAGCTCGTGCGTCACGATCACCACCGTCATTTTCAAGTGGTCCCGCAGGGACAGGATCAGGCTGTCCAGCTCGGCGGACGTCAGCGGATCGAGCCCCGCCGACGGCTCATCGCAAAACAGCACTTCCGGATCCAGCGCCAGCGCCCGCGCCAGACCCGCGCGCTTGCGCATGCCGCCCGAGAGCTCCGACGGATACAGATTCTCGGCGTGGCTCAAGTCCACCTGAGCCAGTTTCATGCGCACCAATTCGGCAATCGCGCCTTCAGGCAGCCGCCGGTGTTCACGCATCGGCAGGGCGACGTTTTCGCCCACGGTCAGCGAGCCGAACAGCGCGCCGTTTTGGAACAGCACGCCGATGCGCTGCATGAGCGCGCCGAGCGGCTTCTCGCCCAGGCCGCGCATCTTTTGGCCAAGCAGCGTCACCTCGCCGCCCGCCACGTCGGTCAGGCCCAAAATACCTTTGAGCAACGTGGATTTGCCTGATCCGCTCCCGCCCAAAATGACGCGAATTTCGCCCTGATTCACGGTCATGTCGACGCCGTTGAGGATCGTCTTCGCGCCATACCGCACAATCATCTTGCGCACTTGGAGGACAGGTTGCGGCGCGCTCATGCCATCACCACGTAGAAGATGATGGAAAAGACGCTGTCCGCGACGATGATGAAGAAGATCGCGCTGACGACCGATGCGGTGGTGGCCTTGCCGACTTCCTGCGCACCGCCGCGGACGCCGATGCCGTGGTAGAGGCCGATGAGCGCAATGCCCCAGGCAAAAACGACGCTTTTGAACAGGCCCGTGACGAGATCCTTGGTGACCAGCGCGTCGATGGTTTTCTGCAGATACGGCTTGGGCGCGATGTCCAGATACACCATGCCGACGATCCAGCCGCCGAGAATGCCCAGCAAATCCGCGAGCATGGTCAGGAGCGGCACCATCGTGACCATGGCCAGCACCTTGGGCACCGCGACGAAGTCGACAAACGGGATGCCCATGACCTGCATGGCGTCGATTTCCTCGCCGACTTTCATCGTCGCGACTTCCGACGTGATGGAACTCCCCGAGCGACCGGCGACCAGGATCGCGGTGATGAGTGGACCCATTTCGCGAACCATCGAGATCGCCGTGAGCGACGCGACGTAGATGGCGGCGCCGAATTGCCGAAGCTGGTACGCAGATTGGAACGCCAGCGTCAGGCCGATGAGGAACGTGATCAGGCCGACGATGCCAAACGCCTGCGACCCCATCAGGCTGGCTTCGCGAAAGTACGTTGCCCAGCGCATGCGGCGGGGAATGAACAGGGACTGGATGCCGCCGATGGTGACGTCGGCCGCCAGCACCGTGAATTGGCCAAGCGCGGTGACAGCCTGCCAAGCCGAGGCGCCGAGCGACTCAAAGAAGCCGGGGATCGCGGCGGGTGGCGGCAGTTCAACCGTCACGCGGAATTGTTCGAGCTCCGCCTGCACCGCTGGCTGGATGCCCACGAGTTCCGTTGCGAATCCGCGGCTTTTGCCGATCCGCCAGACGTCGACCAGCGTCGCGGTGCCGGCACTGTCAATCGCGGTCAAACCGGTCAGGTCGAGAATGAGGTGGCCGCGATGGGTCGGCAGGCGTTTGCGCACGCCTGCTGCAAAGGCCGCCGCCCCTGCGGCCGTCAACTCGCCCGACAGCACGACCGTACGCTTGCGCGCCGTGGAATGCGGCGCGTCAGCGAAGGTCAAGCGCGGCTGGGCATTTTTGGCTGCGGTCGTAACAACCTCCGAGCGGAGAGACCGCCCTAGAGGATAGGATGAAATGCGTGGAAGACAAGGAAGTGCGCCGCGGCGTACCGCAAGCTTGACGACACCCGGTCAGGCCTGTAGCGTCCGTGGCGGTGATGACCACGCCGCGCTGGGCATTTGGCGTGGCGCTTGAGAGGCTTAGACATGCTGACCTTAGTCCAACACCAACGTTCGTCGGTCAGACCTGTTGCATTTCGGGCTTGGACCGCGAGCGTGCACCTGCGGTGGCGCGCCGCGGATCGAGAGCGGATGAGCTCGAACTTAGGTCAGAGTGTATAGTTGATGCTGCGTGTCCTCACCAAGCCGACCCAGCCGCGCAACCTGTTCGCCTTGAGCCTTGCCGTCGGTCTGGCATTGACGCTGACGGTCTTTGACCTCGATTTCCTCACCGGTCGCAGTCCGTTCTGGCTCTTCCCGCAAGGCGTCATCCCCGGTTCCGACGACGACATGGCCGAAGCGTTTGCCGGCTATCTCTATTTTCTCCGCAGCCCGTGGCACATTCCGCTGTTCTTCGTGCCAAGCCTGGGCTTTCCCACCGGCGCCTCCATCCTCTACACCGACAGCCTCCCGATCGTCGCGCTCGCGGGCAAGTGCATCCACGCCCTGACCGGCGCGTTGCCCAACCTGTTTGGCCTCTACATCGCCGCGTGTTTCTGCCTGTCCGGCGTGGCCATGACCGCGGTTCTCATCCTCGCCAATGTCACGTCCATCGCCGCGATGCTGGTTGCCACCGTGTTGGCCGATTGCATGCCTGCGTTGCTCTGGCGCTGGGGTCACGTCGGTCCGCAAGCGCATTTCCTCCTGATCGGTTCCATCGCGCTGTACGTCTGGAGCGCCCGTCACGCGCCGTCGCGGCACCTGCGCACCGTCTGGACAATCTGGCTGGTCGCGTGCATGTGGACAAGCCAGTACTTCTTTGTCCTGTCCGGCCTGCTCTGGGCCGCCAGCCTGCTGCAACGGCCCAGCCGCGAAGGCATGACACGCGACATCCTGCAGCCGTTTGTCACCATCTTCGGCGTAGCGGCACTATCCGGTCAGTTTGGCCCCGGCGCGGGGCTGCCGTTCTCGCCTTCGTACGGCGCGTATTCGATGAACCTCCTGTCGCCGTTCGTGCCCCAGTTCAGCGGTCTTCTGCCGGGGCTTGGCGGCGCCATCGATGCCACGCACGGCCAGTATGAGGGGTTCAACTATCTGGGCGCAGGCGTGCTGCTGGTCACCGTCGCGGCCGCGCCGTCCGAAATCAGCTGGCTTCGCACCCACGCCAAGGCCCATCGCTGGCTGCTCGCGATCCTCCTGCTGTGCACGCTTTTCGCCGTGTCGCACCGGGTCTTCGTCGGCCCACACCTGCTGCTGGACCTGCACCTCCCTGGGCCGCTCGTCTCCCTGCTCGGCATTTTCCGCGCGAGCGGGCGGTTCTTTTGGCTGGTGGCGTACGTTCACTTGGCGTTGGCGCTCATCCTGCTGCTGCGGCGGCCGAAGCCGTGGCAGTTGGCGCTCGCAGCCTGCGCTGTCCTCTTGCAACTCGTCGACACCCAGCCGCTGCGCGACCGAATCACGGCGTCGCTTGGCCCCGGCACGACGCGCGAGGTTCTGGACGCGACGGCGGTGGCGCGGGCAACGGACAAGGCCAGCGCGATCCTGATTTGGCCGAGTGTGGCCTGCACGGAGCACCACGACGCCCATCGCGCCAACGTGGAACTGCACCTCCTCGGTGCGCGCCAGAACGTGCCGGTGAGTTCCGTCTTTCTGTCGCGTCACGTCCAGCGCGTGCCGGTCGCCCAACTGTTGCGCGATCCAACCCACGCCAGCGCACTCATTCACGATGCGGATGCGCGTTTCTGTCAGGACGAGGGCCGCCAGCTGATGGCCGCGCTGCAACCGGGGATGGTCGTGTTTCTGCTGAGCAACGGGCCCGACGCTGAGCACCTGCGCGCCACCCGCAGCGACCTCGATTGCGCGCGGCAGAAGCTGGGCTGGTCGTGTCAGGTGAACGCCGCGCGCTGACCGCCCCGCTATAGGCCCGCAAAGACCCGGCACGCAATGCCGAGCGCCTCAACCTGCGCAGCGATTTCTCGCGCCACCGCCTGCGGCACCATCTCCAGCGCGCGGTCAATCGGCTTGCGGTCCAGCGTGTACAAATCCACGCGCTTGGGACGAATCTGCTGGATGCGCGCCAGCCACGCCGCCACTTCCACCGGCGTCGTGTTGTCCACGCGCCCACGGACGAGGATCGTCTGCACGGCCACCTCTGGCAGCAGCGCCGCGCCCGCGGTCAACGTGTCCAGCTGCAAGGGCTGCCACGGCATGTCGAGCTGGGCGAAGACCGCCTGGGTGCCTGCGTCCAACTTGACCGCCACTTCGTCCACATGCCGCAGCGCCTCGCGCACTTCAGGTCGATGCAGTTCGGTCCCGGCGGTCAGCAGCACGATCGCCCGCCCGGGCAGGTGGGCGTCCCGTAGGCGTGCAAGCGTCGCCAGCGCCTCTGCCAACTGCGGATGCAGCGTCGGCTCGCCATTGCCCGACACCACCAGCGCGTCGATCGCCGGCTTGCCCGCCAACGCAACCGTCACTTCGCGTTCCAGAATCGCCACGTCCGGGAATTCGTGCGGCACGTGATGGTGCCTTTCCGGGCCCAGCTGACAATAGGTGCAGCGAAACGTGCAGAATTTCTCCGCCAGCGGCAGCAGGTTGATGCCCAGCGTCACGCCGTAGCGTCGCGACGGCACCGGGCCGTAGACCGTGTGCGGGGCCAAATCACTGTGCGCGCTGTGCTGGGGTTCCATCGCCTTCTCCACCGGACAAATCTAGCGTGCGGCGCCCGGCAGCGCCACATAAACTGTATGCCGACGCCCGCCCTTGCCCGGATGGTGAACGTCAACGCCAAACCCGGCCGCGGTCAAGCGCTTGACGAATGGCGGGTCGAAATCCTCCGCCCACACGGTGAACACGCCGCCCGGGCGCAGCGCCGCCTTGGTTCGCTGCAGCGCGGCCTGGCTCCAAAACGGGTCGTCCGGGCGCTGCGACGCCTCGTGCGGCCCTTCGTACAGGTCCAGCACAATCGCGTCCCACTCGGCGCGGCCACCGGCAATCAGCTTGGCCACGTCGCCGATGTGCAACCGCGTCCGCCAGTCGTGCAGCGCATTGTCCGTCAATCCGGCAAGCGGCCCTTCGCACCACTGCACCACGCGCGGGTTGAGCTCCGCCACCGTCACCTCGGCATCCGCCGGCAGCGCGTCCAGCGCCGCGCGGAGCGTGTAGCCCATGCCGAGACCGCCAATCAGCACGCGCGGACGCACGCGCCCTGCGAGCGGCTTGCACGCCAGATCAGCAACGGCCAGCTCCGAGCGAAACGCCGTCGAACTCATCAGCACGCGACCGCCCACCAGAATCAGAAAATCCTTCGGACCGCGCTGCCGCAGTTCCAAATCACCTTCAGGCGTCGGCCATTTGTCCACCACGGTCCACGGCTGTGCCATGCAATCCTCCGACTATTTGGCCATCTTCCACGTTTGGCATGGTTGGCACCACAGATACCACGCCCGTTTCTTGCCGCTCCACAACGGCGCCATCGGCTGCCGACAGTTCAAGCACGGCTGGGCCGCTGGCTGAGTCGGCAACTGCGCCAGTTCGTGCAGGGCCGGCCATGTGTCACAGCGCTGGCAGCGCAGAAAATACTGGCGCTTCTTCTCGCTCCAAATCAGGTGGGCAATCTGCTTGCACGACTCGCATTTCACCAGCGCCGGCTTGGGTGGCCGATCCGCGGTCGCGGCGTCGTCCTGCTCCGCGCCGCAGCATTGGCACAGCTCTTTGCCGGCGCGCGTCCTCGACACCGCGCCTGTGCAAAACCGGCAGCGCGTCAACGCTTTGCCGGTCGCGTCGACATCCCAGCTCACCCGGCATTGCGGGTCCGCGATCGCGCTGCATTGCACGTAGTGCCGGCCTTCCCAGCTCTTGCGCAGCAGGTTCGAACCGCAGCGCGGGCACAGCGCCAGCACCGGATCGCCCACTGCGCGCGTCACCGTCGGCTTGCTGCGGCGGATGCTCTCGACCAGTTCCGTCACGTACTTGCGGATATCCGCCATGAACACATCGCGTTGCGCGTGGCCCCGGCGAATCTGCTCCATCGCCGCCTCCCACTGGCCCGTCAGCAGCGGCGACTTCAGCGCGTCCACGGCGATGCTGTCGATGAGCGAAACACCCTTCTCCGTCGGCACCAGGTTGGTCGCCTTGCGCTCCTGCTTGCGCTCGACATAGCCGCGCTTGATCAGCGTTTCGATGATCGCCGCCCGCGTCGCTGGCGTGCCCAACCCCGAGTCCTTCATCGCGCCGCGCAGGTTTTCGTCGTCCAGTTCGCGGCCCGCCGTCTGCATCGCCGTCAGCAAGTCGCCTTCCGTCATCGCTTTGGGCGGCGTCGTCTGGCCTTTCTTGGTCTGCAGGTCTTGCAGCGTCACCGATTCGCCCTTGCGCAGCTTCGGCAACTTGCCGCTGTCATCGCCATCGGCCTTTTGCCGCGTCGGCGGCGGATCCACGCGCGACCAGCCCGGATCCTTCAGCACATTGCCGTAGCTCTTGAACGTCTCGCCGTCCTGGCCACGCACCTTGCCCACCGTCGTCACGACTTCCGTCTTCGCCTCGATGCGATCCGGAAACCACGCGGCCAACAGGCGACGCGCGATCAAGTCATAGATCTTCGCCTGCTCCTCCGGCAGCGACGGCGGCGGCGCCTTCTCGGTCACGGTCAGCCCGCTGTGGTCCTCCACTTCCTTGTCGTCCACGAACCGCTTGCCCAGCGGCGGCGGCTTGCCGTGGCCCATCTGCTCGATTTCCTGAACAAACTGGCCGTACGGCGTCCGCCGCAACGCGTCCAGCCACTGCGGCGCTTTCGCGGCATCGGCTTGGGTCAAGTGGCGGGAATTGGTACGCGGATAGGAAATCAGTTTCGCTTCATACAGTTGCTGGGCGATCTCCAGCGTGTGTTCAGCGGTCATGCCAAAGCGCTTGTTTGCTTCTTTCTGCAACGCCGTGAGATCGTACAACAGCTCCGGCTTCTTCTTGTCGTCGCGGGCGGTCACCGAGGTCACCACGCACGGCTGGTCGCGGAGCTTTTCGACCAGCGCGAGCGCGTCTGCCTCGCGATCCAACCGATCGTCGTCGCGCGTGCCTTCCTTGCCACCGTCCAACACCACCGGCACCTTGCGGAACCACGTGCCTTTGTACAGCGGCCGTGGCTCACCCGCCTCCGGCTCGGGCAGGAATTGCGCCACGACGGTCCAAAAGTCCTTGGGCACAAAGTGGTTGCGATCCTTTTCCCGCATCACCAGGATCGCCAGCGTCGGCGTCTGCACGCGGCCCACGCTGTACACGCCGTCGCCGCCCAGGCTCTTGGCCACCAGCGTCTGGGCGCGGGTGCAGTTCAGGCCGACGAGCCAGTCCGCCTCCTGCCGGCACCGCGCGGCATCGGTCAGACCGCGATACGCCTCGTCCGGCTTCATCTTCGCCCAGGCGTCGCGAATCGCGTCGTCGGTCAAGGACGACGTCCACAGCCGCTGCACCGGCTTCTCACAGCCCGCCAAGCCGTAGGCCAGGTGGAAAATGAGTTGGCCTTCGCGCCCGGCGTCCGTCGCGTTGACGACGGCAGTGAGCTCCGGGTGCTCCAGCAGTTCGCGCACCGCATGCCATTGGTCGATGGTACCGGGCGACGCTTCATACTTGAACTGCGCGGGCAGCAGCGGCAGTGTCGCCATGGTCCAACGTTTCAACGCCGGATCGTAGCCCTCCGGATCGACGGCTTGCACCAAATGGCCTACGCACCAGGTGACGACAAGCGCTTCGCCGGTCTTGGCATCGCGGCCGTGGATCGCATGGCGTCCCGAGCCGGAAATGCCCAGCGCGGTGGCGATGGCGCGGCCCATGCTGGGTTTTTCGGAGAGAATCAGGCGCACGATGCGAATTCCTTGGCGCGACGGCCGGGCGCGGAGGGTAGGCCGCGGCGGCTTGAGGCGCAAGGAGGTCCCCGTCAGTCAGTCCATTCCGCCAGCACGGCGCGCAGCACGTCGTCGCTCCACCGCTGCTTGCCGACGCCCGCAGGCAGCTTGGCGAGGATCCCGGCGATGCGCGCGCCGTCGGCAACGGCCTTGGCCAACGCCGCAGACGGCGTGCCCGGTTCCCCGCGCGCGTCGAGGGCCTGCCGCACGCGCTCGGGCAGTTGGACCAACCGCGCCTCGATGCCGCCTTGTCCAAGCGCCGTGAGCATCGCGTTGTCCTGGCCGCCAAACGGTGCGCGGGCGTCGGCCTTGTACAAGACAACGGGCTTGCCAACGGCAAAAGCGAGGCTCGCCTCCACGACCATGCCCTCGTCCGGCACGCGACCGTTCAGGTTGCACACCACCGCGTCGCAGCGTTCCAGCAGTTCGTAGACGTCCAGGGCAAAAATGGCGTAGTCGACACCACCGCGCACACCGGGAAGCAGCCCCGGCAGCGCGCTGTTGCCAAAACGCAGCACGTACGGCTCCAGCCCATCCCGGTGCGGCAGGAAAGTGTCAAAGCCCGCCTGCTCCAGGACTTGGGCGATCGCCGTCATGGCGCCCACTTCCTCGGCGCAAAACAGCGGACCGGAACAATAGACGCGCGCCATGCCGGGCTGTTACGCCGAGAGCTGAACGCACGCGTCGACCGGGCACACGTCCGCGCACTGCGGCTTCGGATTGAAGCCAACGCACTCCGTGCACTTGACCGGGTCGATGACGTAGTAGTCCGCGCCTTCGGAAATCGCGTGATTCGGGCATTCCGGTTCGCACGCGCCACAGCTGTTGCAGTCGTCAGTAATCTTGTAAGCCATCACATCCTCCAGAAAAAGTTGTCCCCGCGGTCACTGCCCCAGGGTTTGCAGCCATACGGCGGCGCCCGTGCGCACCGCTTCGTAGACCGTTGGCACCACGCCCAGAAGCATGGATGCCGCCGTCGTCGCCAGCAGTGCCGCGCTGAGCATGGCACCCGGCTTCAAAGGCACCGCGCCGTCTGCCGGCGCCTCGATGTACATCTGGCGGACAATCCGCAGGTAGTAGTACAGCGATATCGTTGAGTTGACCGCCGCAACGCCGACCAACCAGTGGTAGCCAGCCTGAGCCGTCACGGAAAAGAGCAGGAACTTGCCGACGAATCCAGACAGCGGCGGAATGCCCGCCAGGCCGAACAAGCCCAGCATCATCGCCAGCGCGAGCAGCGGGTTCAGGCGCGAAAGCCCGCGGTAGTCGGTGATTTGCGTGCTGCCAGTCTGCTGGTTGTGCAAGATGATGACGGCAAAGACCGACAGGTTCGTCACGGCGTAGACCAGCAGGTAGAACACCATCGCCGCGGCGCCGACACTGCCTCCGCCCAGAAAGCCGAGCAGCAGGTAGCCGGCCTGGGAAATCGCCGAGAACGCCATGAAGCGCAGAATGTTGCGCTGGACGATCGCGACCAGATTGCCCAAGGTCATGGTCGCGGTTGCCAGAAGCGCGATGGCGAAACCTGCATCGTGCAGAAACGGCCGGAACACGTGGAACAGCACCAGCATCAAGACAGCCAGTCCCGCGGACTTGGACGCGACCGACAACCAGGCGGTGACCGGCGGCGGTGCGCCCTGATAAATTTCCGGTGCCCACATGTGGAACGGCACCAGCGTCAGCTTGAAACCCACGCCAGCGACGACCAGCGCGCCAGCGAACAACGTCACGCGATCCGCATGGAGCAGCGCGGGCATGGCGTCCAACTGCATCGTGCCGGTCAGGCCGTAGAGCACGCCAAAGCCGTAAAGCAGCAGCGCCGACGCCAGCGCGCCGATGACCATGTATTTCAGGCCCGCTTCACCGCCCAGCGCATCGCGCCGCCACGCCGCCAGCAGGAACAGCGGAATCGTCGCCAGTTCGAGCGCGACGTAGAGCGTGATCAGGTCACGCGTCGACGCCAGCAGCAGCATGCCGCAGAGGTTGAACAGCAGGATCGTCAGGAATTCTCCGGGGCTGTGCAGTTTGCGCACTTCCGGAGCGGCGTTTTCCAGCAGGCCTGCCGTCAGCGCGACCGTCAGAAACGCCGCGACCAGGAACGTCAGCTTGAACCACCACGCGAGCGGATCCATGGCGAAACGACCGCCCAACAGCACGCCGTGGTCGGGCGTCGCCACCAGAGCGGCCAGCGCGCCCGCGATTCCTGCCAGCGCCAGCGGCACCAACAGGTCGCGCTGCTTGTCGGTCAGGAACAGGTCGAGCACGAGCAAGAGGAAGCCCGTGGCGACGACGATGAGTTCTGGCAGCATCAGCATGGCGCGCGGTCCTTAAACATGACCAGCGACGGCAAGGCCCGTCGCATGCAAGCGATTGACGAACGGCAGGAGCGCGCTCTCGATGAGGTCGATGAGCAGCCCCGGCGCCAAACCGACGACGGCGAGCGTGAGCACGAGAATGCCCGTGGAGAGACGCTCGGTCAGCGTGGCATCGGTCAGTTCGTCAAAATGGTGGTCGGTGATGGGCCCCTGGAAAACCTTGGCCAAGCCGCGCAACACATAAACGGCGGTCACGACGATGGACAGCGTCGCGAGCACGGTGAGCGTGCGCGTCAGGAGCGGATCGGACCATTCGTTGCCGAAGAAACCGCCGAGGAATACGTGCGATTCGGCGACGAAGCCGGCAAAGCCCGGCAGGCCCAGCGACGCCATGCCGGCGATGTAGAAGCAAACGGCGAGCCACGGCATCACTTTGGCCAAGCCGCCCATGTCCGGGATGATGCGCGTGTGGGTCCGGCCGTAGACCATGCCGATGAGCGCGAAGAACAAGCCGGTCATCACGCCGTGCGAAAACATCTGCAGGACCGCGCCTTTCAAGCCCATCAGGTTCAGGCTCGCGACGCCAAATAGCACGAAGCCGCAGTGGCTGACCGAGGAATACGCCGTGAAGTACTTGAGATCGGTCTGCTTGATCGCGCCAAACGCGCCGTACAGGATATTGACAGTCGTCAATGCCATGAAGAAAAGACCCCAATATTGCGCGCCTTCTGGCAGCAGATACACGCCGATCCGCAGCGCGCCGTAGCCGCCCAGCTTCATCAGCACGCCGGCGTGCAGCATGGAGACGGCCGTGGGCGCGGACGCGTGGCCGTCAGGCGACCAGGTGTGAAACGGATACAGCGCGCCAAGCACGCCAAAGCCAATGAAAATCAGGGGGAATACCCAGCGCTGCATCTCGACCGGGTAGTGGTATTGCGCAAGCTGGGTCAAATCGAACGTCGTGCCGCCAGCGTAGTGGTAGAGCGCGAGCATGCCGACCAGGATGAACGCCGAGCCGACCATCAGCATCAGGGTCAGCTTCATCGCCGAGTACTCTTTGGGCCCGGTGCCCCACACGCCGATGAGCAGGTACATCGGCAGCACGGCGACTTCGTAGAACATGAAGAACAGGAACAAATCGAAGCTCAGGAACACGCCGAACACGCCGGTGACCAGCAGCAGCAGCAGCGCGAAGAATTCCTTGGTGCGGTTGACGACGTTCCAGCTCGCCAGCACGCCGGTGAAGATGATGATGGAGGTGAGGATGACCATCGACATCGTGATGCCGTCGATGCCGACCAGATAGTCCACACCGAGGCTCTTGAACCAGGGGATGCGTTCGACAAAGTACAGCTTGGTCAGCGTCGCCGTCTTGGCTGCGAGGATGTCCGGGGAGGCGAGCTGCCAGAACTGGTACGTGGTGCACGCGGTGAGGATCAGGTGCGCGCCGGTGCCGACGAGCGCCACCCAGCGGATCAGGTCGGAACGCCGCGCGGGGACCGCAATCACGGCCAGCGTGGTCAGAAACGGCAACAGAATGAGCCAACTTGCCAGACCCATGAGCTAATTGCCTCCCGATTTCAGCACGCCCCAGAGCACCACGACCACGGCAATCGCGCCGGAGACCAGCCATGACGCGTAGGTCTGCACCTGGCCGGTTTGCAGCTTGCCCAGCAAGAGTCCCGCTGTGCGCGTGAACCAGCCGCTCAGGTTGACCGCGCCGTCGACGATGTTGCGGTCGAACCAGGCGATGGGCTGGGCGACGAAGCGAAAGATGACGCTGTGGGTGACGAACAGGTAAAGCTCGTCGAAGTAGAACTTGTTCCTGGCCGCGGTGTAGAAGCCGCCGAGCTTGAGGACCAGCGCGTCGACCCGCTCGCGTGAGCCGCCGTAGAGCAGCCAAGCGAGGCCGATGCCGCAGAGCGCGAGGATGGTGCTGGGAATGGCGACGGCCAGGTCGATGCCCTCGTGTTCCACCGGCGCGCCTGGCAGTTGCACCCACTCGGGAATGGGAATGAAGCCGGCGACCGCGCTGAGCACGCCGAGGAACGCCATGGGCGCGAGCATGATCCACGGCGACTCGTGGGCGTGATGTGCGTGTTCGCTCTTGGGCTCGCCCCAGAAGGTCACGAAGTAGATGCGGAACATGTAGAAAGCCGTCATTCCAGCGACCAGCAGGCCCACGCCGAAGACGACCGTGTGACCGGAATGCAGCGCGGCGGCGAGAATCTCGTCCTTGGAGAAGAAGCCGGCCAGCGGATAGATGCCGGCGATGGCGAGCGTGGCGATCAGAAACAGCCCGTGCGTGAACGGCATGTGTTTGCGCAGGCCGCCCATGTGCCAAATGTCGTTGGAATGCACCGCATGGATGACCGAGCCCGCGCCCAGGAACAGCAGCGCCTTGAAAAACGCATGCGTGAACAGGTGGAACATCGACGCGGAATAGCCGAGCGGGTGGGCAAATGACGCCACGCCCAGCGCAAACATCATGTAGCCGAGCTGCGAGAGCGTGGAGAACGCCAGCACGCGCTTGATGTCGTCCTGCGTGCAGCCGATGACGGCGGCGAAGAGGCTGGTAAAGGCGCCGATGCACATGACGACGGTGAGCGCTTCGCCCGACGTGGCGAAAATGGGGAAGCAGCGGGCGACAAGGTAGACGCCGGCGACGACCATCGTGGCGGCGTGAATCAGCGCGGACACCGGCGTTGGGCCTTCCATCGCGTCCGGCAGCCAGATGTGCAGCGGGAACATGGCGCTCTTGCCGGCGCCGCCGGTGTAGATGAGCACCGCGGAAAGCGTCAGCACGCCCACGCCGAGGAAATGCACGTCCAAGCCCGCGAGGCTCGCCAGCACGTCAGGACGCGTGAGAAAGGCAAAATCCAGCGGCTGTTGGCCGTTCAGCAATTCCGGCTTCATGCCGCCGTAGATTTGGAAAGCGTAAAAGCCGATGACGAGAATGCCAAGCAGGAAGCCCAAGTCAGCGAAGCGCGTGACGATGAAGGCTTTTTTGGACGCCGAGACCGCCGATGGCTTCTCGAAGTAGAAGCCGATGAGGAAGAATGAGCTCGCGCCGACCAGTTCCCAGCACACGTACATTTGCACCAGATTGGGCGCAAGGACGAGGCCCAACATGCTGAATGTGAACAGGTTCAGGAAGGCGAAGTAGCGGGCGTAGCCGGGCTCACCGTGCATGTAGCCGGTCGAGTAGATGTGGACCAAGGTGGAAACCGTCGTCACGACGACCAGCAGCATCACGGAAATCGGGTCGAGCAGCGTGCCGATGTGGATCGCGAAGTTGTCCTGAAAATGCAGCCATTCCAACGACCACGGCACCAAGGACGGCAGCGGCTGACCATGCGGGACCAGATGCAGGAAATCCCAGGCCAGCAGCCAGGAAAGCCCGGCGGACGTCGCGACTGCGAGCGTGCCAAACGCCCCCGCCAGCCGCTGCGACACGTTGCGCAGGACCAGGCCAACCAGCAAAAAGGACAGCAGCGGAATAGCCGGAATCAGCCAAGCGTGCGTCAGGATGAAGGAAAGCGGCGCCATGGTGTCAGTCCTTCAGTGCGTCCAGGCGAGTCACATCGACGGTGCGGCGCTCGGCGTACATCGCCACGAAAATCGCCATGCCGACGACCACTTCCGCGGCAGCAACGGCAATCACGAAGATCGTCATCACGGCGCCATCCAAGCGTTCGGCGCCGCCCTGCGCGGTAGGCGCAAGATAGCGGTTGAACAGGACGAAATTGACCGCCGCGGCGTTCAGGCACAATTCCAGCGACATGAGCACGCCCACGGCGTTGCGCCGGGTCAGCATGCCGTACAGGCCGATGGAGAAGAGCGCGGAGGTCAGAATCAGCCAGTGCGTCAGCGTGGGCGTACAACCGGCGAGGAATTCAGCCATGAGGCACCTCTGATTTCGCCAATGCTGTCGGCTTGCGGGCGATCACGATGCCGCCAATCATCGCGGCCAGAAGCAGCAGCGACACGACTTCAAACGGCAGCGCATAGCCATGCTCACCGGTGTCCAGCAGCGCCCGGCCAATGGCCGCGACATCGTTCTTGGGCAGCGCACTCAAGGTGCGGCTGGCGAAGACGTCCGAGGTCATCATGAAGTAGGAGAGCAGAAAAAAGCCCGTCGCGACGGCACTGCCGACGATTTGCCGCAGCCGTGTCGGATGGTCCTCGAGCAGCTCTGTGGTCCGCGTCAGCATCACCGCAAACACCAGCAGCACCACGATGCCGCCGACGTACACGAGCACTTGCACGCCGGCCAGGAACGGCGAATCGAGCAGCAGATACAGCCCCGCGCTTGCGCCCAGCACGCCCATCAGCGACACGGCCGCGCGCAGGATCCGCCGTCCGGTCACGACCGACCACGCCAGCGTCAGCGAAATCGCCGCCAGCAGGTAGAAAATCAGGGTCGGAATCGCGCTAGCCAACATCTTTGGCCTCCGGTGGCGTGGCAGGTGCTGCAGCCGCTGCTGCTTTCGCTGCGATCCGCGCTGCTCTCGCGGCTTCACGCGCGGCGCGCTGCGAGACTTTCGTGGCCTTCTGCTTTTCGATGAGCGCCGCAATGACTGCGGCGCCCGAGTACGGATCGCGAGGATCCATGGCAGCCTTGCGCGCTTCCGGATCCTCCATTTTCTCCAGCACCGACGCCACAGGCCCGGCGTACCGGTTCAAGGTGTAGGACAACAAGCGGCGGTCGTAGACGGACGACTCAAACGTGCCGTCAAAGCGCAGGACGCCAAACGGACAGACGATGACGCAGGTGTTGCAGAACGTGCAGCTGTCCAGACGCCAGACAAAGGAATCGAGCTCCTTCTTGCTGACCGCCGGCTTTTCGCGACCGGTGATGATGATCGAAACATTGGGACAGGCTTCTTCGCAAATGCGGCACATCGTGCACTTGTGGTAGCCCTTGTCGTCGTGGTTGAACGCCAACTGCGCGCGGAAGCGATCCGGGAGCTTCAGCGTTTCGCGATTCTCCGGATATTCCTGCGTCACGACCGTGGATGGCCGCATCAAATAGCCGACCGTCACGCCCATGCCGCTGAACAACGAGCGGATGCCGCGAAAGACGCCGCCAACCACGCCGGCCTTGTCGATCCACGGCACCGCGCCGGTCATCGCGCCGCCCACACCGACGTGCTTCTCGGGCGGCGCTACGACCGTGGGCGTTTCGATGGACTCGCCTGGCATGGGAACAGAGTCGGCTGGCATGACCACCCTATTGCGCGAAAAAGTAGAAGCCCGTCACGACGCACGCGGCCGAGACGAAGAGATTGACGAAGCCGATCGGCAGCAGAATTTTCCACTCCAGCCGCATCAGCTGGTCGACGCGCAACCGCGGGAACGTCCAGCGGAACCACATGATGAGGAAGATCATCGCCGTCGTCTTGAGCGTGAACCAGAGGCCGGGAGGCAGCAGGTCCATGATGCCGTTGAACCCAGCGAAGTGGCCGATGTGCAAGGGCATCCAGCCGCCGAAAAACAGCGTCGACGCCATGGCAGCGAGCACGAACATGTTCAGGAACTCGGACAGGAAGAAGAACGAAAAGCGCAGGCCGGAGTATTCCGTGTGAAATCCCGCAGTCAGCTCGCTCTCGCCCTCGGCCAAGTCGAACGGCGTGCGGTTGATTTCCGCGGTGCCGGCAATCAGGAAAATCGCGAAGGCGACGATGCCGCATCCATGCGCGCGCCAAATCCACCAGCCGGTCTCTTGCGACTGCACGATGCCGGAAAGCTGCAACGTGCCGGCAAACAGCACGACGACGAGCAGCGCCAAAGTCGCTGAGACTTCGTAGGAAATGATCTGCGCACCGGCTCGCATGGCGCCCAGCAGCGACCACTTGTTGTTGGAACTCCAGCCGCCGAGCAGGATGCCCAGGACGCCCAAACCGCTCACCGCGGTCACGTACAGCACGCCGATGTTCATGTCCGAAACCTGCACGGTCGGGCTCATCGGCAGGGCAATCATCACCAGCAGCATGCCGGCAAAGCTCAACACGGGCGCGAGGATATGCAGCAGCGCATCCGCGTCGCGCGGCACAATGTCCTCTTTCATCAGCAGCTTGATGGCATCGGCGATCGACTGCAGGACGCCATGCCAACCGACGCGCATGGGTCCCACGCGGCACTGAAAGTGCGCGGCGATTTTGCGTTCCGCGTAGATCAGCACAAGGCCTGCGACAGTCACGAACGCGGTCACCGCGAGAATCGTCAGCAGCACGTAAAGCACGGCCGTCCACGGGCTTCCGGGCAGCAGGTCGCCGGTGCGCTCAGCAATGGATTTGACTTGCCAGGACATCCGGTTTCCTCAGCGGTCGATATCGGGCACGACGATGTCAATCGACGACAGCATCGCGACGAGGTCGCCCATGCGTCCGCCCGTCGCCATTTCGCCAATGCACCACAAATTGTTGAAATTCGGCGTGCGGCAGTGGATGCGGTACGGCGCTTCCTTGCCATCGGACACCAGCAGCACCCCCAAAATGCCCCGCGCGGTTTCCAAGTGGCTGTAATGCACGCCCGCCGGCACCTTGATTTTCGCCGCCGGCTTGACCATGAAAGTCTTGCCTTCCGGAATGTTGTCGATCAACTGCTCGATCATCCGCACCGACTGACGCATCTCTTCCATGCGCACCCAGTAGCGATCCCAGCAGTCGCCGTCCTTGCCCACCGGCACGTCGAAATCCAGCTGCGAATAGACGCCATACGGCTCGGACTTGCGCAGATCATGCGCGACGCCGCTCGCCCGCAGCACCGGCCCGGTCGCACCCAAGGCAATCGCCCGTTCCGCGCTCAGCTTGCCGATGCCGCGGATGCGCTCCTGGATGATGACATTGTCCGTCACCAGCGCGTCGTACTCGACCAGCTTTGGCTTCAGGTACGAGATGAACGCTTTGACATCCTTGACGAACTCCGGATGGATGTCGAACATCACGCCGCCGGGCTGGATGTAGTTCATCGTCAGCCGCGCGCCAATCGTTTTCTCAAAGATGTCGCAGATTTGTTCGCGTTCACGCAAGCCATAGAAAAACGGCGTAAATCCACCGAGATCCATGCCGAATACGCCCCACCACAGCAGGTGGCTTTGGATGCGTTGCAGCTCGCACACCAGCGTGCGGATCGCCTGGATGCGCTCGGTCGTCTCCATCTTGGCGGCTTTTTCCACCACCATCGTCACGGCCCAGTTGTTGGCCAGCGCCGACAAATAGTCCATGCGATCAACAAGATGCACGAACTGCCGGTAGTTGCCGTGTTCGCCCATCTTCTCGATGCCGCGGTGGATGTAGCCCAGTACCGGCACGACTTCCCGCACCGTTTCGCCGTCCAGCCGCAGCACCAGACGCAGCACGCCGTGGGTCGACGGGTGCTGCGGGCCCATGTTGACGAAATATTCTTCCGTCGACAGCGGACTGCTCGCCGTGCTTTCGCCCGAGATGCGCGCCTGCAATGTGGATACGTGCACGCTCATTCGGGCCGCTCCAGCATGAAATCGTCCTCGTAATCTTTGCGCAGCGGAAAACCGACCCAGTCGTCTTCCAGGAACAGGCGGCGCAAATCCGGGTGATTGTCGTAGAGAATACCAAACATGTCGTAGACTTCCCGCTCAAGCCACTGGGCAATCGGGTAGACTTCGCACAGCGTTGGCACGACCGGTTCGTCGCGGTCGATCGACACGGACAGCGTCAAGTGATGACCGAGAGGCACCGACGCCAGCAGGTAGAGCAGTTCGAAGCGGTCCTCGTCGAGCCAGTCCACCGCGGTGTGCGTCTCCAACAGGTCAAAACGCAGCGTCGGGTCATCGCGCAGCTGGCGAGCGAGTGCCACAAGCGCGTGCGCGGGGACGATCAGCGTCGGCTGGTCGGTCTGCTCGCGGACCTTTGCGTCCGGCTGCAGCGCCTGGACGGCTGCGATGAGGTTCAGCGCGTCCATCTCAAAAATCCTTGAGTTCTGAGGAGTAGCGTGCGCCTTCCGCGACAGCCGCTGCCATGTTGACGTTGGCATCGTGCGACAACAGGTCCTGCATTTCCTTGCGGATGTCGTCGAGCGTCATGCCTTCCGGCAGCGCCGCCAGGACCGGACGCCGCCGTTCGCCTGGGTGACGAATGCTTTCGCCTTCCTTGATCATCTTTTGCAGGGTCAGCAGCCCATAGAAAAACGCTTCCGGCCGGGGCGGGCAGCCGGGCACGTACACGTCCACCGGAATGATTTCGTCGGCACCGCGCACCGTCGTGTAGGAGTGGTACATGAACGGGCCACCGCAAATCGCGCATGAACCGGTCGCCATCACGTAGCGCGGCTCAGCCATTTGCTCGTAAAGCGTGCGCAACCGCGGCGCCATGCGCTTGACGATGGTGCCGGCGATGACCAAAAGGTCGGCCTGGCGCGGCGACGGCCGGGCCACTTCTGCACCAAATCGCGCCAGATCATGCCGCGCCGCGCCAGTCGCCATCATGACTTCGATCGCGCAGCAGCTCGTGCCAAACGTCAAAGGCCATAGGCTGTTGGAGCGGCTCCAGTTGATGAGCTGGTCAACAGCGGTCAGAAGTACGGAGCCACCGGGAACCGGTTCCAGCACACCAGGCAGCTTGTCGGTGATCACACCCATTCGAGCGCTCCTTTGCGCCACGCGTACAGGAGCCCGACCATCAACATCGCGCCGAAAACGCCCGCTTCGATGAGCCCCGTAGTGCCAAACTCGCGCAGCACGACGGCCCACGGGTACAGGAACGCAGCTTCGACGTCAAATACCAAAAACATCAAACCGAAGAGGTAGAAGCCGACGTTGAACTGAATCCACGACGTGCCAATCGTGCGTTCGCCGCACTCGTAGGAGTCGTTCTTGGCGCCGCCGGGATGATGCGGTGCAACAAGCCGCGAAACGCCAAGCCCACCTAGGACCATCACGGCCGAAAAGCCGAGAAAAATCAGCACGTAGAAGAAGTCCATGGCCGCCTTTACGCCGCAGTCGCCGGAGCCGCCTGCGCCCCGAGCAGGCTGATCTGGCCCTGCGCATCCTCGACCCACGCTTCTGGACCGCGGAAAACCCGCGCCAAATCGCCGCCTTTGGGCGCATAGTGATCGTCGTAGACCGTCTGGGCCACGCGGCGGAACACGCCCACCGGCACCGGCAGGTCCGGATGTTCCATGTTGGACAACAGGAAAGCCAGCGAGGAATCCTCGACCGCGACGTCGTGAATCAGCGCGTTGGCCGGAATCGGCGCACCGGGCGTGTACGCCTCCACTTGCGGCCGGAAGCCGTCAATCGTGACGATGCGGTCCTTGGCGTTGCCGAAAATCAGCGGCTCCTTGTCGCGCAGCTGGACCGTGGTGTCCTGCTTGACCGCTTTGTCCGTCAGGTGGTTGAACGTGCCGTCGTTGAAGATCACGCAGTTCAGCAGCACTTCCACAAACGCCGCGCCGCGATGGTCAGCCGCTTGCTGCAGCACATCCGCCATCAATTGGCCGTCGGTGTCGGCCACGCGTGCGGCGAACGTTGCGCCCGCGGCAATCGCCATGGACAGCGGCCGCAACGGCGGATCAATCGAGCCGTACGGCGTCGACTTGGTCTTCTTGCCCTTGGCCGTCGTCGGCGACGCCTGACCCTTGGTCAAGCCATAGATCTGGTTGTTGAACAACACGACCTTGATGTTCGGATTGCGGCGGATCATGTGGATGAAGTGGTTGCCGCCAATCGACATCGCGTCGCCGTCGCCGGTCATCACCCACACGCTCAGGTCCGGGCGGGAGAGTTTCAGACCCGTCGCGACGGTCATCGCGCGGCCGTGCACCGTGTGAAAGCCGTACGTGTCGACGTAGTACGGCGTCCGTGAGGAACAGCCGATGCCGGAGATGACCGCGAACTTCTCGCGCGGCAAGCCCATCGTCGGGAACGTGCCGGTGAGCCAGCGGAGCACGCTGTAGCAGCCGCAGCCGGCGCACCACTTGGGGTCGATGTTGCTGAGGAAATCCTGGCGCT
Organism: uncultured Myxococcales bacterium; assembly: GCA_903924465.1. Taxonomy (GTDB): domain Bacteria; phylum Myxococcota_A; class UBA9042; order UBA9042; family UBA9042; genus CAIYBN01. Next base: position 50,831 of record CAIYBN010000040.1, read on the forward strand.
TCAGGCCAAGGTTGGCGGTGGGGACGACAGTCATGACAGCGCTCCGTAGTTGGCAGCCGCGACGGGCTTGGAGAGGGTCTCGGGCATCGACACAATCTTGGCCTCGATTTCGTCCGCGCGGAACGGCTGGCCCTGCATCTTGTTGAATTGCTCGACGTTGATCAGGTACTTGGCGCGCAGATGGTACGCGAGCTGGCCGCAGTTGATTTCCGGCACGAGCACGCGCTTGTACTTGCGCATCAGCGCCTCGAGGTCCGACGGCAGCGGATTGATGTGCCGCAAGTGCGCCGCCGCAACCGGCACGCCACGCGCGTTCAAGTGGCCCACCGCCTGCTCGATCACGCCACGCGTGCTGCCCCAGCCGAGGACAAGCACGTTGGCATCCGGATCGCCAATCACTTCCGTCTTCGGAATATCCTGGGCAATCCGCTGAATTTTCGCGGCCCGCAGGTCGGTCATCTTCTGGTGATTGGCCGCGCTGTGGCTGATGGCGCCGGAACCATCCTCTTTCTCCAGGCCGCCAATGCGGTGCTCCAGACCCGGCGTGCCGACCGCAGCCCACGGCCGCGCCAGCGTCTTCGAATCGCGCGAGTACGGCTTGAACCCTTCCGGATTCGTCACCAAATGCGTTTTCAGCACCGGCAGTTCGTCCAGCTCCGGCACGCGCCAGACTTCGGAACCGTTGCCCAGATAGCCGTCGGTCAACAGCACCACCGGCGTCATATACTCGAGCGCAATGCGCGCGGCTTCAATCGTCGCGTCGAAGCAGTCGCGCGGCGAGGAAGCGGCGATGACCGCGATCGGCGACTCGCCGTGCCGGCCAAACATCGCCTGCATCAGGTCCGACTGCTCAGTCTTGGTCGGCAAGCCGGTCGAGGGACCGGCACGCTGGACGTCGATGATGACCAGCGGCAGTTCCGTCATCACCGCAAGGTTCATGAACTCAATCTTCAGCGAGAAGCCCGGACCGGACGTCGACGTCGCCGCCAGCGCACCGCCAAAAGCCGCGCCAATGGCCGAGCCGATGCCGGCAATCTCGTCTTCCGCCTGCAGCACGTTGCAGAAATCGCGATTCTGCTGCAGCACCTGCATGATGTCGGTCGCTGGCGTGATCGGGTAACTGCCCAGAAACAGTGGCAGATTCGCGCGTTTCGCCGCAGCCAGCAGGCCGTACGCCGTCGCCGTATTGCCCGAGACTTGCCGGTACACGCCCGCACCGCGTGGCGTCACCTTGGCGCGCGTCGCATACGTGCGGTCGACCAGCTTGCCGTCCTTGCCGTACTGCAAGCCCGCTTCAAACGCACGCTGGTTGGCATCGAGCACGTCCGGCTTGTTGCCGAACTTCTTGATGATCCAGCGCTGCGTCTGCTTGATGTCGCGGTTGAACAGCCAGTAGCTGAGACCCAGGGCGAAGAAGTTCTTGCAGCGGTCGACCTGCTTGGCCGACAAGCCACCGGCGCCGAGCGCTTCCTGGGTCGCCTGAACCATCGGCACGCGCAGGACGCGATAACCGACCAGTTCGCCCGTTTCCAGCGGGTTGGCCGTGTAGCCAGCCTTCTCGATGTTGCGGGAAATGAACGAATCTTCGTTGAGAATCAGCGTCGCGCCGGGCTTGAGGTACGGCATGTTGGCGCGCAACGCAGCGGGATTCATCGCGACGAGAAAGTCCAAGCTATCGCCGGGCGTGAAGACGTCGCTGGTGCCAAAACACACCTGGAATCCGGAAACGCCGCCGATGGTGCCGGCGGGCGCGCGAATCTCCGAAGGATAGTCCGGCAAGGTCGCGACATCGTCGCCCATGAGCGCGGAAGTGCTGGTGAATTGGTCGCCCACCAATTGCATGCCGTCGCCCGAGTCACCCGCAAACCGGATGACGACGGTGTCGACTTCTTCCACAGTGCGCGCGGTCTGAATCGCTGTCATGTACTTTCCTCCGTCCTGCCGTTCGCCATTTCGTGGCGGTCATTCACGCGGCGAATCAAGCTCCCGATCGCGTCCAAGGTCAATGGTGTCTGTCACAGACGTGTCCCCGGACGGCTCTGATTTGTCACGACTTTGTCAGACCTCGATGACGACAACACTACTCATAACGTAGTGCACAACCTACCCCATGCCCACAGGCTTGCAGAATGGCGCAACAAAACGCCGCCGCCTCAAGCGCTGCGACCGACGCCCCTCCACATCCACCTTCGGGGCGCTCACCCGCCGCTCCTAGAGATTCGGGGTGTCGACTTCATCGCCCGCACGATCTGGCGCCTCATCGTCCGGCGCGCGCGCCAGCAACTCCGCAACCAGTTCCTGGTGTTCCCGCTCTTCGGTGCGCAGCTCGACAAAAAGCGCAAGCACATCAGGGTCCTGCACGTGACCAAGCGCTTCGTCAAAGAACGTGTAGGCCTTGCGTTCCGCCGCCAGCGCGATCTCGAGGGCCTGCCGCGTGCTCATGTAATTGCGCGGTTGATCCATGGACGGCGCTTCGACGTCCACGACCGCATCCGGATTGACCCGGGACGGCGCGTCGCCAAAGAGCGACTTGCGACGCGAGGTCAGATGCTCGCGATGCTTTTCCTCGTTGATGACCATCGCGTCGAAAAACGTCGCGGCGTCGCCTTCGTAGCGCTTGCCGACCAGCTCCGAGAAGCTGGCGTAGCGCTGCCGCGCCTCTTCCTCAATCAAAATGGCATAATCCAGCGCGTCCTGGAGGTTGAGGCGGGCAAAATCGATGGTCTGGAACGACATGGTGAACTCCTGCCGGCACGATGGTGGACTGGGGGACCGCGCCAAGCACGGCGAGACTAACAGGGGCAACGGTCGCGGATCCATGGATTGTCGCGGGCGATTGTCACAGAGTTGTCGCAGAGCGCAGCGATTCACGTCTCTGTCACAATCCTGCCATCGATGGTGTGTACGCGTGCTGCGTTGCGATGCACACTGCGGGTCCGAAACCGGAGGCACCATGCAGAAGCCCACATTCATCACCGTCGATGGCAACGAGGCCGCCGCGCTGGTGGCGCATAAACTCAATGAAGTCATTGTGATTTATCCGATCACGCCGTCGTCAGGCATGGGTGAATTGTGCGATGAATGGAGCGCCAACGGCCGCCAGAACCTGTGGGGCACGGTACCGGAAGTGACGGAAATGCAGTCCGAAGCGGGCGCCGCGGGCGCTGTGCATGGCGCGCTGCAAGTCGGTGCGTTGGCCACAACGTTCACCGCGTCGCAGGGTCTTCTGCTCATGATTCCCAATATGTACAAGATCGCGGGCGAGTTGACGCCTTTTTGCATGCACGTAGCCGCGCGGACGCTCGCAACCCACGCATTGTCGATTTTCGGCGATCACTCCGACGTCATGGCGTGCCGGCAGACCGGATTTGCCCTGCTGGCCTCCGGCTCCGTACAGGAAGCGCACGATTTTGCCGCGATCGGCCAGGCGGCGACGCTGCGTTCCCGCGTGCCGTTTCTGCACTTCTTTGATGGTTTTCGCACGTCGCACGAAGTGGCCAAGATTGCGCCTCTCGGCGACGACGACCTTCGTGCGCTGATCGATTCCGCGGCCATCGCCGCCCACCGTGCGCGCGCGCTGACGCCCGATCACCCCAGCGTCCGCGGAACGGCGCAGAATCCCGACGCGTTCTTTCAGGCCCGCGAAGCCGGCAATCGTTTCACGCACGCTTGCCCGGACATCGTGCGCGACGTGATGGCGCAGTTCGCGGTGCGGACCGGCCGTGTGTACCGACCGTTTGACTATTTTGGCCATCCGGACGCAGAAAACATTGTGGTGATCATGGGTTCTGGCGCAGAAACGGTGCGCGAAACCGTGGCTTGGCTGGTCGCGCACGGCCAGAAAGTGGGTGTCGTGCAAGTTCGGCTGTACCGGCCGTTCTCCGTGACGGATTTTGCCAAAGTGCTGCCGGCGAGTACACGGCGAATCGCCGTACTGGATCGGACCAAAGAGCCAGGAGCGCCGGGAGAACCGCTGTATTTGGACGTGGTTGCAGCGTTGGCCGCCATGCGACGCGATGGCGAAGGACTGCTGCGCGAGCCGCTCGTCGTTGGCGGGCGCTATGGCCTGTCGTCCAAGGAATTCACGCCGGCGATGGTCGCGGCGATCTTCGGCGAGTTGCAAAAGCCCAAGCCGCGTCATGGCTTTACTGTTGGCATCATCGACGACGTCACATTCCTGTCGCTGGACGTGGATCCGGCATTTTCGATTGAAGCCCCGGATCTGGTCGGCGCCGTGTTTTTTGGCCTGGGCGCGGACGGCACCGTGGGCGCGAACAAAAACTCCATCAAGATCATCGGCGAGGAGACCAGCCACTACGCCCAGGGATATTTCGTCTACGATTCCAAGAAGTCCGGCGCGATGACGATTTCTCACCTTCGCTTCGGCCCGCGGCCGATTCGCGCGCCGTATCTCGTCAAGCAGGCGCATTTCGTCGCGTGCCACCACATGACGTTCCTCGACAAGTACGACGTGCTTGGCTACGCGGCGCCGGGCGGCGTCTTTTTGCTCAATTCCGCCTATTCCGCCGGAGAAATTTGGCACTACCTGTCGGCGGAAGTGCAGCAGGAACTCATCGACAAGCACCTGACCTTCTATGTGATTGACGCGCACAAAGTGGCGCAGGAAACCGGGATGGGCGGGCGCATCAACACGATCATGCAGACCTGCTTTTTCGCCATTTCCGGCGTGCTGCCGCGCGATGAGGCGATTGGCCATATCAAGCACGCGATTGAAAAGAGCTACAAAAAGAAGGGCGCGGACGTGGTGAAGAAGAACTTCGCTGCCGTCGACCACACGCTCAAGCATCTGGAAACCGTGCAGATTCCCGGCTTGGCGACGTCGCCGCGGCACATGCCGCCCATGGTCGACAGCCACGCGCCGGACTTTGTGCAACGCGTGACCGCGGTGATGATGGCGGACAAGGGCGATGCCCTGCCGGTCAGCGCATTTCCCATCGACGGCGTGTGGCCCATGGGCACGACGCAGTGGGAAAAACGCAACATCGCGCTGGAAATTCCCGTTTGGCATACCGACGTCTGCATCCAGTGCAACAAGTGCGCGTTGGTGTGCCCGCACGCGGCGATTCGCGCCAAGGTATTCGCGCCGAGCTGGCTCGAAAGCGCACCGCCCACGTTCCAGGCGATGGACTACCGCGGCCTGGAGTTTCCGGGCGACAAGTACACCATTCAGGTCGCGCCGGAAGATTGCACGGGCTGCCGGCTCTGCGTGGAAATGTGCCCGGCGGTGAGCAAGCAGGACGGTCACAAGGCACTGACGATGGCGCCGCAACCGGAACTGCGCGCAGCCGAACACGAGAACTTCTCGCACTTTTTGGCGATTCCCGAGCCGGACCGCCAGAAGGTCAAGATCGACGTGAAAGGCTCGCAGTTCCTGCAGCCGCTGTTTGAATTCTCCGGCGCGTGCTCCGGCTGCGGCGAAACGCCGTACGTCAAGCTGCTGACTCAGCTGTTTGGCGATCGCCTGTTGATTGCCAACGCCACGGGCTGTTCGTCGATCTTTGGCGGAAATCTGCCGACGACGCCGTACACGACCAACGCGGCGGGACTTGGCCCGGCTTGGGCGAATTCGCTGTTTGAGGACAATGCCGAGTTCGGTCTCGGTTTCCGCCTGGCGGTGGACCAACACGCGCTGCACGCCCGCGCGCTGACGCAAGAACTGCTGGGCGCGGCGGATGAACCCTTGGCGACCGCGCTGCTCACCGCCGATCAGTCGACGGAAACAGGCTTGGCGGAGCAGCGCGCCCGGGTGGCCGTGCTCAAGGCGCGACTCGTTGACAGCAGGTCCGATACCGCCCGCAGATTGTGGCAAGTGGCGGATTTCCTGGTGAAGAAGACGGTTTGGATCGTCGGCGGTGACGGTTGGGCCTACGACATCGGCTACGGCGGCCTGGACCATGTGCTGGCAAGCGGTCGCGACGTCAACGTGCTGGTGCTCGACACGGAGGTGTACTCCAACACCGGTGGACAGGCGTCCAAGGCGACGCCGATGGGTGCGGCGGCGCGGTTTGCCACAGCCGGCAAGACGATGGCAAAGAAAGATCTCGGGCTGATGGCCATGAGCTATGGCCACGTCTATGTCGCCCGGGTCGCGCTGGGTGCCAAGGATGCCCACACGGTGCGCGTGATGCAGGAAGCGGAGGCCTATCACGGGCCGTCGCTGGTGATCGCCTACAGCCATTGCATTGCCCACGGCTACGACCTGAGCGAGGCGCTGGAGCATCAGGAAACCGCCGTACAATCGGCCTATTGGCCCCTGTACCGCTTCGATCCACGGCGTCAGGCGGTGGGAGAGAACCCGCTGAAGTTGGATTCACCGCCGCCCAAGAAGACGCTGGCGGAGTTTGTCAGTCAGGAAAACCGCTTCAAGCAAACGGAAACGCGCGATCCCGTGCATTTTGCTGAGATGATGGCAGAGGCCCAGCACGCGCTGAACCGGCGCTATGCGCTCTACGAGCACTTGGCGAAAATGGTCGTCTCGGAGTAGCCGTTACGCGTCGGGACGCAGCTTCTCGACGCGACAATCCAGAGCGCCGTCGCCCAATAGCACTTCCAGCGCTTGCCCCAGCGCGACGCCGCGAATCGACTGCAACGCTTCGCGCGTGCCGCTCCGTCGCACAATGCCGTAACCGCGTTTCAGCGCGGATTTGGGACTCAGCGCCACCAGCACGGCGGTCTTGCGCTCCAGCGGATCGCGTTTGGACCGCACCAGCGCCTCCCGCACCGCCAGCAGCCGGGCTTGCAGGCCATCCAGCCGCCGCTGTTGCGTCGCGAGTTTGCGCAGCGGATGCGCCTGGGTCAGTCGTTGGTGGCGATTGGCAAGCAGCCGGTGGCGATCCGCGACCTGACGCTGGGCCGCTGCGTCCAGCCGCCGCGTCAATTCATCCAGCCGCAAAAAGCGCGGTCCGGTCAACTGGTCACCCTGACCGAGTCGCAGGATGCGTTGCCGCAGCATCGCCCGCTCGTTGCCGATGGACTTCTTCACCACCCGCGCCATACGGCCGCGCGCGTCCTGGATTTGCCACTGCAAGTCCACCAGCCGCGGCACGACGGTCTCCGCCGCAACCGACGGTGTCGGCGCCCGCACGTCCGCCGCCAGATCGCTCAGCAGCGTGTCGACCTCGTGGCCCACGGCGCTGACAATCGGTGTCTTGCACAGCGCAACCGCGCGGACGACGCGTTCTTCATTGAACGCCCACAAGTCTTCCAGCGAACCGCCACCGCGGCCGACGATGAGGACGTCACACAGCCGCGACTGGTCCAGCAGTTCGATCGCCAAAGCGATGCTCTCGGCCGCTCCTTCGCCCTGCACTTTGCACGGCGCGACGATCACCCGCACGGGAAATCGGTCGTTGAGCACGCGGACCATGTCGCGCAGTGCCGCGCCGGTTGGCGAGGTAGCCATGCCGACGACCCGGGGCAAGAACGGCAGCGGAATCTTGCGGTTCGCGTCAAACAGCCCTTCCGCGGTCAACTTTTCCTTCAAGGCCTGCAGCGCGGCAAACCGCTGACCCAGACCTGCCGGTTCCACGTCAGTGGCGTTGAGCGCGTAGCTGCCGCCCTGCACCCAGACGTCGATTTTGCCGGTGACCACCACCTGCTGGCCGTCACGCACGTCCGTGCTCAAGCGCGCCACGCTGGATCGCCAAACGGTGACGCGCACCTTGGCACCGGCGTCCTTCAAGTCGAAGTACAGATGTCCGCTGGAGAAACGCGCGCCGGAGACTTCGCCTTCCACGCGCAATTCGCGCATCGGCGCCAGCGCCGTGCGTATCCGTTCATTGAGCGCGGTAACGGTGATGGCGGGAATCGGCTGCACGCAGGCGAGCGTATGCCAGCAGCGGTCTGCGATCAACCTACAGGAGCGCGCCCACAGCCTGCGACGGCATCTCCAAACTCGCACGCAAGCGCTCGACCTCGGCGCGGTGCAAGCGGAAATGCCCGACCAGCGCGTACGGTGTCAGCGCCTGTTCGCGCGCCACGCGGTCAACCGGATCCAGGGTGATCACCATCGGCATGCCGTCGTTGTCCACGACATCACTCACGACCGCCGGCAACAGCCGCCGCACCCCCCGCTTGCGTTCCAGCAGAACGATATCGCCGGCTTCGAGATTCTCGCGCGTGCCATCCAGGGTTTGAGCAAAAGTGGTCAAGAAGACTTGCAGGTTCTCCGCGGTGAGCGCCCGCCGCTGTTCATCTCCGGTGATGGCCGGTTTGTCGCGCAGGCCGTAAAGCTGCGGCGCGCGAGCGCGGTGACGCGGCAGCGCTTGGCGCAGGCTCAGGATGCGCTCCAGACCGCGGTCGATGAGATCGATGCCCGAACCCTTGTTGGCGCGACTGTCCTCAACCGGCAACGACGAGGCGGCGACTTTGCGTGCCAGGTGGTCGCGACCCGCCGCCAGCAAGGCTTGCGCCACGGGATCCATGGCCGGAGCCGCGATGTTCCGCACCGGTACCGCCGACGCAGCGGGGCCACCGGGCAAAATGACCGAAGCGCTTGGTCGCGCAACCGCTTGTTCGGCCTGCACCTTTGCCTCGTCCGTGTGTTTGGCGTGGATGTGGCGGCCATCGACAAGGTCGCGGGCGACTACGCGAAGCGACAGCCAAGCGGCGCCACTTGCAACGCCCACCAGCACCAACGCCAGCAGCAAACGCCGCACATTGCGACGCTTTTTGCTGCCCAGCCTGGGTCCCATGGCAACGTAGCGCATGATCGAACGGATCGCCTTGCCTGCATCGATCACCGCCCCGATGGCGGCACTCCGCAAACGCGCTGTGTCCGTACCGGCCGGCCGGATCGCAGTCAACGCCAACAGGGCAACGACCTGAAATGATGAGCTTTACCTAAATCCAATCACAGCCACCACAAGAATCCCGATCGACAAGTGATCGGAACGCAAGGCGCGCAAGGGTTATCCACAGGACTTATCCACACTCCAGTTCGCGCGCTTACGCCGATCGCGGCGGAAACCACGCGGCAAGCCAAGCGTCCCGCGCGGCACGCGCCCGTTCCAAGTGCGCGGCTTTTCGCTCGCCCTTGTTGCGTTTTTTCGCACCGTCGATGATGTCCAGCGGCGGCATCATGCCCCAGTGCACGTTCGACGGTTGGAATTCGGGCACCGAGTCGTCGATCACGTGATGCAGCAGCGCGCCAAGCGCAGTCGTCTCCGGGGGCAGCGGCAGATCGCGTCCGGCCAACTCGACCGCCAGCCGCAGACCCACCCAGAGCCCCGAAGCCGTGGATTCGACATAGCCTTCCACGCCGGTCATCTGTCCGGCAAAGCGCACTTGCGGACAGCTTCTGAGACGCATGGCCTCGTCCAGCAGCCGCGGACTGTCGAGAAACGTGTTGCGGTGCACGGAGCCAAAGCGCAGGAATTCGGCGTTCGCCAGCCCGGGGATCATGCCGAGCACGCGCCGCTGATCCGCCTGCCGCATCTTGGTCTGAAAACCCACGAGATTCCAAGCCGTTTTGTGACGATTCTCGGCCCGCAGTTGCACGATCGCGTACGCCCAGCGACCGGTCTTCGGATCGTCCAGCCCGGTCGGCTTCATCGGCCCAAAGCGCAGGGACTTCGGTCCCGACGCCGCGATCACCTCGACCGGTTGGCAGCCCTGGAAGTACTGAACGCCCTTCTCGAAATCCTGCAGCGGCAGGTACTCCGCGGTCAGCAACGCGTCGACAAACGCCAGATACTGCGGCTTGTCCATCGGGCAATTCAGGTAGTCGTCCGTCTCGCCCTTGCCCCACCGCGAGGCAGCAAAGACCTGATCGTGGTCAATGCTATCGTCCGCGACGATCGGCGCGATCGCGTCAAAAAACGCCAGCCGCTCCTGACCGGTCAAGGCGACCAACTGCGCCGCGAGCGCGTCCGAGGTCAGCGGGCCGGTGGCGATCACGATCGGCAGCCCGCGTTCCAGCGGCAGCTGCGTCACTTCGCCAGAAATCACGGTGATGTGGTCATGCTGCCGAATCGCGGACTCGACCGCTTGGGAAAAGTGGTCGCGATCAACCGCCAATGCGTCACCCGCTGGCACCCGATGCGCGTCCGCCAGGCGCAGGATCAGCGAACCCGCCAAGCGGAGATCCTCGTGCAACAGCCCGATGGTATTCAATGGGTTGTCGCTGCGCAGCGAGTTCGAACACACCAGCTCAGCCAAGCTGTCACTGGTCTGCGCCGCGGTCCGCTGCTGCGGTTTCTGCTCGTGCAGTTCCACGCGAAGACCGCGCTCCGCGAGTTGCCAGGCACACTCGCAGCCAGCCAGGCCGCCACCCATCACGATCACGTCTGCTGTCTCTGGCAAGTGGACCTCCGGGCGCCGCTTCTCAACATGCTGACCTACGTCGGACACCCAACTTTTTGGTCAAACCTGTTGCATTTCGGACTGGGACTGTGAGCGTGCACCTTCGGTGGCACGCCGCGGATCGGAAACGGATGATCTCGAACTTCGGTCGGAGTGTACAGCGCATCCGGCCCAGAACTGCGACAAACGCGTGGGAATAGCCGCGCGGCTCCAAGAATTGCAGGGCGGATGTCTTGCGAAACAGCGAGGTCGTCCTATATTTCGCCCCCTGCGCCTTTTTTGCGCACCACATTTGCCTTCAGGAGAACCGCCATGGCCGACGCCGCTCACAATCAGGCCCGCCGCGACGCAACTCAGGATGCGGGACTGCCCGCGCTGCCCAATTTCCTCTATGCCATCATGGCGTTGTGTGCCGCGGGCATTGGCGTGTCGATCTTCTTGGCCCGCCACAAGCTGAACATCCTGTACACCAAAGGCTACATTTCCAGCTGCAACCTCGGCGGCTCGATCAATTGCGACGCGGTCAACATGTCCGGCTGGTCGGAATTCAAAGGTGTGCCGATCAGCGTACTGGGCATCCCGACCTACGCCGTGATGATCTGGCTGACCTGGAAAGCGTTCGCAGCGCGGAAGACCAACGACAAAACGATCCGCGACGCCGGCGCCATGGCGCTGAACGGCGTCGTCGGCATCGCCGCCTTGTGCAGCCTGTTTTCGTGCGCGCTGATTTGGTACTCGTCCACGCAAGTCGGCGCGTACTGCCTCTACTGCGTCTCGCTCTACCTCATCAACTTCGCCGTCACCGGCCTCGCCATCGCGGCCGGTCCAAAATCGCTTGGCGCGGGCATTTCCAATGCGATCAAGGGTTTGACGACCCTGGCCGAACCGCTGCCAATCTCCCTTGGCGTGTTCATCATCGCCGCCGGCGTGGCATGGTATGGCTACGACTCGACCAAGGCGCGCATGGAAGTGGGCCGCTTGGCCCAGGAGAAAGCGGAGCTGGATCAGGCCTTTGCCGGTGATACCAAGCCTGCGGAACCGACCATTGCGGCCAACAATGCCGGTACGGCGCAAGCGCCAAGTGTGCAACCCGCGGCAGCCCCGGCAGCGACGCCACCCGCGGGCGTGGGCGTGCCGAGCGGCAAAAAGACCGAGGACGGCTACACATTTTACCTGACGCCGCTCGACGCTGAGGACTACATCTACGGCAATCCGGACGCCAAGGTCACGGTCGTGAAGTACTCGGATTTTGAATGCCCTTACTGCAAGTACCTGGCGCTGACGATGGAGCCGGTCAAGGCGAAGTACAAGGACAAAGTCCGCTTCATCATGAAGCATTTCCCGATGAACCCGAGCTGCAATCGCTACATGGCGGGCTACGACAAGCACCCGAATGCGTGCAATGCCTCGATCACCGGCATTTGCGCGGGTCGGCAAGGCAAGTTCTGGGAAATGCACGACAAGTTGTACGCGGCGCAGCCCAAGCTCGATCCGGAGTCCAACCGCGGTTATGCGCAGGAGCTGGGCCTCGATCTGGCCAAGTACGACGCCTGCGTGAAAGATCCGACCGTGCTGCAGCGCATCAACAAAGACATCGATCTGGCGGTCAAAGCGGGCATCAACGGCGCGCCGCGGACGTACATCAATGGCCGGTTGGTCACCGGATCGGCGTCGACGGCGATTCTGGAGTACTACATCGAGAAGTCGCTGGAACATCCGGAAGCTCAGGGCGCAACGGCGCAACCCGCGGTCGTGATGGCGCCGAAACCCGATGGCACGCATATGATTGCCGCGAAGACGGCGACGACGTCGTTCTTCATCGATCCGTATGAAGCGACGCTGACGCAGGACGGCAAAGCCGTGAGCGTGCCCGATGTGGAACCGGCGCTGGCGAGTTGGACGGAATCCGATGCCGCGTGCAAGAAGGCCGGTAAGCGCCTGTGCACCGAAGAGGAATGGACCGCAGCGTGCACCGGCACACCGCCGGTTGACGAGAACAAGAACAACCAGTTTGCCGACGACAACGTCGAGGGCAACATGTACCCGTATGGCTCGTTCTACGAGGTCGGCGTCTGCCGCGACCAGGAGGACAAGTACAAAGGCAAAGCCGGAAAAACCGGCACCATGGAAAAATGCCGGACGCCGAGCGGCATTTTCGACCTCGCGGGCAACATCGGCGAGTGGACCGGCACGACCAAGGAAACCGCTGGCTTGATGGGCGGTCACAACAGCTCGGGCGAGCGCGCGGCGTGCAACCAGCGCTCCGCCAGCTTTGGCATCGGCAACCGCAACATGACGACCGGGTTCCGCTGCTGCGCCGATTCGGACGTCAAACAGGGCAAGATCGCCGAGAGCCAGATCGCCAAAGCGGATGGCGAGATGGTGGGCAAACCCGTTCCGGCGTTCGACGTCAAGGACACATCCGGCACCGCCATCAACACGAAGGACTGGAAGGGCAAGGTCACGCTCATCAATTTCTTCGCATCGTGGTGCGGCCCGTGCAAGAAGGAATTCCCGGAATTGGTCAACCTCTACAAGGAGAACAAGGCCAAGGGCTTCCAGATTGTCTCGGTGGGCGTGGATCGCGAGAGCGGCAAGTCGCTGGAATTCGCCAAGGGCTTTGAAGCCACGTGGAGCGTGATTTCCGACGCGGAAAGCGAGCTGATGGGCCAATTCAATGTGTACTCCATGCCGGCGACGTTCATCATCGACCGGCAGGGCGTCGTCCGATTCATGGACACGGGCTTCAAACCGGAAGAACAGTTGGAAAAACTGCGCTCCGCGGTCAAAGGTCTGCTTTGAGACCGGCGGCAAACGTCGTAGAGTGACGACGTGATGCCGCTCAAGCACCTGCTGCTGCTCCTGCTCGCGTTGACACCCGCCGCGTGCACGCGCGCGCCTGCCCGTGGACCACTGGCTTGGCAAACCGCGCTGCCGGGGCTGGACTATGCGCGGGCCGAATTGCTCGTCGGTCAGGATCAGCAGCCGATCGGGATCCACCTGTTGCGCCTGGAACCGCGGCAGTGGCGGCTGCGGGTCGTGACGCCGGAGAAGATGGGCAAGCAACTGGGCAGTCCCGCGGATTTTCGCGGCGCGATTCCCGGTGCGGTTGCGGCCATCAACGGCGGCTTTTTTGACCCGGCCTACAAGCCGCTCGGCCTGCTCGTGGACGACGGTCAGACGCTTTCACCACTGCGGCACGTGGACCATGGCGTCTTTGGCATCGCCGCCCAGCAACCGCTGCTCCGCCACGCGCGCGACTGGAAAGACCTGCCTGAACTGGAGTTCGCGGTGGAATGTGGGCCGCGCCTGCTCGTCGACGGCCAGCCTCTGACGTTCAAGCCAAGCCTGGCGCGGCGCACCGTGCTCGGCTACGACAGCCATGGCCGGGTTCTGTTGGTCGCGACCGAAGGCGTGATCCAACTCAGCGAACTGACAGACTTTTTGCGACGGCCGGAACACGACGGCGGCCCCGGTCTGTCGGACGCTCTGAATCTGGACGGGGGACCGTCGACGATGCTGGAAATTGATGCCGGGCCGGTCCACGCAAGCGTGCCAACACCCGTGCAAGTTCCAGTAGGCATTGTCGTTTCTCCCAGACTTCGGTAGCGCCATCGGCCGCTGATTCAGTTGTTTGGCAAGCGACGCTGTTTCAGGCAAACTTGCGGGTTGCGTCATACGCCGGTGCCCGTGCCCTTTGTCGCAGGTAACCGTCAGTCTTGGAGGTCGACCGTGTCCCGTCCCAGGGAAATTGTGCAAAAAGATGTCGCGCTTCGCTGCGTGGCGCACGTGTTGTTGCTGACGTTCACGACGGCGTCACTGCTCGTTCCCCTGCCACAGCGCTGGGGCGGGAGTCAGGCGTGGGCGCAGGAAGGCGATCGTCCGACCATTGGCATCGTGCCGTTTGCCCGCAAAGGCGAAGTCGGCGTGCTCGCTGCGGCGCGCATTGAAGAATACCTGCGACAAATGCTGAGTGCCGGCGACGCGCTCAGGCCATTACCGGCCAAAGTCATCGACTCCGGCAAGCCGTTGGTGCCGATCGCCAAGGAAATCAAAGAGAAGCCGCAGACGCCCGCGCAAAAGGCCCTGGATCGCGCGGACACGCTGGCGGTGACGGCACGGACGATGACCGAGGAGAACGAGGATCCGAACGACACGCTCAAGCTCCTCAAAGCGGCGGCGCAGCGGTATGAGGACAACTTTGTCGAGCTGGTCGATTTCACCAAGCTCGTGGACGTGTACGCGCAGGCGGCGACCATTTCTCTGAAGCTGAACGACGCCAAGGGCGCCAAGGAATGGCTGGAAAAGGCCGTGGTGCTGCAGCCGACGTTTGTGGTGGACACGCGCAAGGCGTCGAAGCCGCTGCAGCAGGCACTGACCCAGGCGCGTCAGGGCTTGGCCGACAAAGAGGGCGCGAACTTGAGCATTGACTGTCCGCTGGTCGGCGCGGACGTGTTTGTGGACGGCGTCAAAGTCGGCAACTGCCCTGCGCAGGTTAAGGATTTGCTCCAGGGCACGCACTACGTTCAGGTTCGCAAGCCCGGCGCGACGCCGTGGGGCCAGATCTTCGTCGCCAAAGGCAAGGACGGCACGATCAGCGCGAACATCAAGGTCGAAGAAGACCCGACGTCGATTGGGCTGACCGTACCGCCTGAGGACATCAAGGCATTCGCCGGCAGCGGCAATTTCCATGAAAAAGTCTTCAAGAACATGGCGTCCATGTTCAGCAAGCAGGTCGGCGCGCAGTATTTGTTGTACGGCGTGGTCGCCAAGAATCCGCGGTCGCTGGAATTGCACCTGTTTTTGTTCCACGCCAAGACCAAACGCGCCTGCGCTTTGGACAAAGTCGAGTACCAGCCGACGCTGGGCGACCTGCAGATGAAGACACTGGATGCCGAAGGACGCGTGCGTGCGGCGCTGACGACCTGCAAGGAAGTCGATGATTTGCCAGCGGTATTTGACGCGAGCGCCGAAGCCAAAGCGGATGCAGCGGCGGCAGTCGCAGTGGCCGCAGTTGCGCCGCCGCCGGTGACCGAAGAGGAGGCGCCGCCGCCCAAGGCCAAGCCTACGCCGAAGCCGGAGCCCAAGGTGAAGCCTGTGCCGGTCCCCGTCGCAGAGCCCGTGGTCGATTCGAATGCCGACCCGTATGCCGGTTTGCTGCACGATGAGGACGAGACGCAGAAGACCCCGTGGTACAAGAAATGGTGGCCGTGGACGATTCTCGGCGTCGTCGTCGCCGGTGGCGCAGGTGCCGCCATTTATGCCGCAACGCGCCAGCCCGCACCAGCGACCGGCTTCTCGGCCATCGGGGTGATCCCGTGATCAGTCCCGCATTTTCTACCGACCGTATCCGGAGCGAGATCATGCCGACCCGCCGCATCGTGAACCTGAGCCGTAGGGTGATCGCGCCCGCGTTCGCGCTGCTTGCGGCGTGCCAACCGGCAGCGACCGCGCCTTCGACGAAAATTGTCGTCAACGTGCGCGTGCCAGCCAACGCTGACAACCCGCTCGGCGCGGCCGATGCGCGGTTCGTCGCGCTGATTGCCGATTTTCCCGGCGCGGATGGCAAGCTCTTCAACATCCAGCCCTACGCCGCGGGCGTCCGCGTGACGCCGCCGGCCATTCCATTTGGCGCCGCGCGGCAAATCCGCGTTGATGTCTACGACGGCCAGGACCAACCAACGGTGCCGATCGCCCGCGGCACATCAGTGCCCGTGGACGTGTTCAGTTCGTCGGCGTCCGTCGAGTTGCATCCCTACGTCACCCGCATCAACAAGTTCGCCGCGGTCTTTTCCGAGCCGGACGTGGACGGCAATTCGCCGCAAACCACGCTGGCCGCGCCCCATGTGGCGACCGGCGTGACGCAATTGCCCAATGGCAGCGTCCTGATGGCGGGCGGCGCGGTGCCGAAGGCGAACAGCAAGAGTCCTTTTGACCCGGCCAGCTACGCTTCATTCCAGTCCACCGTCGCGCTGTACGACCCGGATTCACGCGGGTTGAACTTGGCCGCCGATCCCGCCGGCCAGCTGGCGACGCCGCGCGCGTTCCACACCATGGCGCTGGGCCAGACCGTCGTGGCGATTGTCGGCGGCGTGGAAATGGACACGACCGGCGTGGCGCGGGCGTCCAACAAGATTGAATTTTACAACATCGCGACCGGCGAAGTGACGAGCCCGACGCAGACCGAGCCGAACCTGCACTTTGGCCGCATCGCGCCGACCGTCATCCAAATGTTCGACCATCAGGACTACTTCCTGATTCTCGGCGGCAAGGGCAATGAAGACTGTCCAGCCGACCCGCGCGCCGGCTTGTGCGGCGGCAACACGTGGGAAATTTGGCACGCAACCGGCGGCTTCAAGGCGATGGGCCAATTGGCCACCGCGCGCTGGCACCACGCAGGCGTGCGCGTGCCTGGACCGGAAGGTGGTTTCGTCATGCTGGTCGGCGGCGAAAACACCCAAGGCCCAGTCAACACGATGGAAGTCGTGCAGTTCACCGTGTCCAGTGGCAGCGTGCTCGTTTCCGACTCGCTGGCCAACTGCCCGGCTGACTGCCCGGCCACGCCGGCGGGTTTCCTGTGGAATCCCGCGCCTGTGTTGACCAACCAGCCGACCCGCATTTGGCCCGCGGCACTGTTCGTTGCCAACGCCACGGCAGGCTACTATCACGTCTACACCATCGGCGGCTTCAACGATGTCGCGCGCACCAGCGCCAACAAGACCGTCGATGTCTTCGACATTCAGCAGAGCGCCATCATCGCGACCAAGTCGATGAGTTCCGGCCGCGCCGCGCCCATCGTCGCGGCCGTCACATCTGGACCCAGCATCGGCCAAGTCCTCATCAGCGGCGGCAGCAGCAGCGACTCCACGCATTGGAATAGCGGCGAATTCCTCCACGTCGACGACAATGGCAGCGGCGGCGTCGCGGTGAATATCGACCAGATCGGCAATTTGATGGGCGACGGCGACCGCACGTTGGGCGCCGCGGCCGGGCTCAGCACGGGCCATGTCCTGATTCTCGGCGGCACGGGCGGAACAGCCACCAGCCTCACCGGTCGCACGGACGCCATGCTCTGGAATCCTTACTAGTTCAGCTTTCGCCGACAACGCGACGCCACGGACGCAGGAAGACAACGCTGATGACTCACCGCCCGCGGAATTGGCGCGCACGAGCAACGGGATGGCTGCTGGCTCTCGCGTGCGTGTTCGCGGGTGCCGCGCCGGTGCACGCGCTCGTGGTCGGCTCGTATCCGTCGACGCCCAAGGCGTTCAAGGTGTACGGCAAGTCGGTGCAGCTGGGCGCCAGCCTCGTCACCAATTTCATCGACTACCGGTTCAACGACAAGCTGCTGCCGCAGAGCTCGGACACAGTCAAGATCGCCCAGAAGATGCCGCAGGACGCGAAGATCGTCGGCGCATTCTTGTATTGGGGCGCTTCTGAGCCCAACAGCGGCTATGACAACACCGCCGTCGTGACCTTGGCGGACGGCGCGCAACAGACATTGGCCGCGGACGGTTGCGAAACGCGGACGGACCCGACCGTCAATGGCACCGGCACGCACTATTACTGTCGGCGCGATATCACGTCGTTGCTGCAAGCGCACCCGGGTTCGGATCACTGGAACGGCAACTATACGGTCGGCGGCATTGACGCCAAAGTTGCCAATATCGTTCAGGTCACCCCGCAGAATCCCAACGCTTGCAATGGCCTGACGAAGCAAAATGGTCAGCTGGAGGATGTGTGCTGTGACCAGGGCGACGTCGGCTGTCAGGCGCGTTATGCCTCGTGGACGATGGTGTTCGTCTACGACACGGCGTTCAGCGAAACGACACAGCGGGACGTGTTCCTGTACGACGGCTACGTGCTGTTGGACGAACAACAGTCGACGCTTGGACAAATCAAGTTTACGATCAATGACTTTCTGGTCGCGGATCCGCCAGACGCCCAGCTCACCTACTATGCAATGGAAGGCGACAAGCAGTTGGGCAATCCGGAGCAGGATCCGGGCAACAACGGTCCGGATAGCCCGCCGTGCGCGACGTGTTGGGATTTCGTGTCGTTCAACGGCATCGAGCTGACCGGTGGTGCGGGCAACAACGAACCGCACAACATCATGAACTCGACGCCGGAAACGGGCCTCGATCTCGATACTTTCGACGTGTCGACGCTGGTCAAGCCAAATGACACGTCGGCGACGATGGTGGTTTCCTCCGGTAACGGTTCGCTCGCGGACAACGTCGGCCAGGACATGGCGAAGGCGGGCTATGGCGAATTCTTCGTCTACGGCTGGTCGCTCCTGCAGGTGAATCGCAAGGCGCCGAATTTCAAGAGTACGGTCAACAAGTTCTACGCCAATTACACTGAAGCCTCGCCCGGCGATACGCTGACGTACACCGACGATCTGCTCAATACCGGTCCGTTGGACGCGGACAACACGACGCTCAAGTTCGGGGTATTTCCGCCAGCCGGTACCGATTACGTGCCTGGCTCGACCACCGTCGACGGCGTCGTCGTGCCCGATGTCGGCGGCCAAAGCGCGCTGACGAATGGGCTCAACCTGGGTGTGCTGACCAACGCCGCCGGCGGCAAGTCGAACCGCACCGTGACGTTCAAGGTCAAGATCAAGGCCGTTCCGGGCGTCACGGAAATCGACAGTTCCGGCTTGATTTCATACACCTACGTCAGCGCCAAATATTCAGATTCTGTCGCCACGCAGACGTCCGTCGTGAAGCTCGTGCCGCCGCAGTTGGCGCCGCCGTCGCTGGCTGTGGCACCGGCGAAGCAGAGTCCGGCCGGGACCGTGACGTTTACGCTGACGCTGCAAAGCCTCTCAGCGACTGCGCTTTCGGTGGATTCAGTCGGCTTTGACCTGCCGCCGGAGCTGTCGTTCATTTCCGCGACCGGGCCGGGCACGAACAAATCGGCCGCGACGGGCGGCGTCAGCAACAGCGGCCAGGTGCGGTTTGACACCGTGCCGATCGCCTCGGGCCAGCAGGCGGTCTTCACGATTCAGGTCAAGGTCAAGGATCTCGCTGCACTCCAAGCGCTTGGCATCACGCCGATTGCCGGGCACATCGTCAACACGCAAGGCACCGTGACGCTGGGCGCCAAGAGCTACAAGACCGACGATCCGAATCAGGCAGGCGCCGAGAATCCGACGATGCTGACCTTGCAGGTGCCGTCGGATTTGACCAAGTCGACCAAAACGGTGACGGACTTGTCGCCCGAGACGCCATTTTTGCCGGGCGATCAGGTGAAGTTCACCATCAACATCGTCAATTCGGGTGCCGGCGACGCGACCGTCAACGTGAGCGACCAGATTCCGTCCGGACTCGTGTTCATCTCCTCGCAAAGCCCGGAATTGACGCTGGCGGGCACGGTGCTGTCTGGCGTCGTGACGGTGCCAGCCGGGCAGACCAAGGTCTTGAACTTCACCGCACAAATCAAGCCCGATACGACGCCGGGCGCGACCTTCCAGAACCTCGCGACGTTGGCGCCGACCGATGGCCAGACGCCGACAACGGTGCAGACGCCGGTGACGACCGTGCAAGGCGGTCCGGATCTGTCGACTTCGGTGCTGACGGTGGTGGACGTCAATGGCGGCGATCTGGAGCCGGGGGACACGCTGGCCTATACGCTGACGCTGACCAATACCGGCAAAATCGCCACGGGCGCGCTGCAAATTGCCTTGCCGGTGGACAAGAGTCTGGAGGGCGTCACGGCCATCGATGGCGGCGGTGTGCTGGATTTGGGCACAGGCAGCATCCTGTGGAGCTCTGTCGGGATCGCGGCGGGCGGGCAACTCGTGCTGCACTACACGGCGAAGGTCAAGGCCGCGACGACCAATGGCACGTCCGTGGCGGCCATCGCGACAGTGACCGGCGCGCAGCTGCCTCAGCCAAAACAGGTTTCCGCGACGGTGAAGGTTCAGGCCAATCCCAACATTTCGACCTTCACCGACGTCGCCACGTCGTCGGGCGGCAGCACGTTCAATCCCGGCGACACGGTGACGTACACGATTGCTTTGCAGAACACCGGCAAGGGCGTCGTCAACAACGGCATCTTGAGCACGACGCTCGATCCGGCGCTGGGGACGATTGTCGCTGCGGCGGGCGGCACGGTCGCGGGCCAAACGGTGACGTGGACGGTCGGCACGCTGCTGAACACCGATCCGCTGAAGACGCTGACGGTGACGACCAAGCTCGCGACGCCGCTTGCGCAGGGCAAATTGGTCAGCAATCAGGTGACGCTGACCGGCGATGGCCTGCTCGCGCCTGCGCTGTCCGACGATCCGGCCAAGCCAGGCAAGACCGATCCGACGGTGTTCGCCGTGACGTCCGCGCCGAACCTGACGACGTCGGACAAGAGCTACATCGATTCCAACGGCGGCTCCGTGCAAGGCGGCGACAAGCTGACGTTCCTGATTCACCCGCGGAACACCGGTAACAGCCCCGCGAGCAACGTGGTCGTCACCGACGTGGTGGCGCCGCAGCTCACGCAGGTCACGGTAACCGGCGGCATATTCAACGCCGCGACTTCCACGATCACCTGGAACGCGCTGCCGAGCTTGCTGCCGGGGGACAAACCGCCGGAATTGACGTTCACCGCCGTCGTCGACAAGACCACGCCGAGCGGCACCGCCATCAGCAACGTCGGCAAGATCGCGTTCACCGAAACGCCGCTGAATGCCACGACCAACACGATCAGCTTCCAGGTCGTCAACCTGCCCGACTTTGGCGCGAGCACCAAGACCGTCAGCGGTGCGCAGATTCAAGCGGGTGGCGCGGTCACGTACAGCTTGAGCATCGTCAATTCCGGCAACCAGGCGGGGACGGGCGTTGTCGTCACGGACGTGCTGCCCAAGGAACTCGAGAATGTGCAGGTCGGCCAGGGCGGCGTCTACAACGCGGGCACTGGCACGGTAACGTGGACGCTTGGCAACGTCGCGGCGGGGGCGAGTACGCCGCTCAGCGTAAACGCGACGGTCAAGAAGCCGCTCGACAACGCCACGCACGTGTGCAACCAGGCGCAGATCAAGGCCAACGAAAATCCGGCCGCGTCGTTTACCAGCCCGCCGAACACGGCGCTGACGCCAGCGGGGACGCCGACCTGCTTTGACGTGGCCAGCGCGCCGTTGGTTGTGTTGCAAAAGAACGTGTTTGCGACGACCGGCGGCCAGCAGCTGAACCAGGCGACGGTGAAGCCCAAGACCGCGCTGACGTATGCGATCAAGGTCAAAAACACCGGCAACGCGGTGGTGAAGGGCGTCGCGGTCGTCGATACCCTGCCAGCCGGGCTGGAGAACGTCGTGGCGTTGGATGGCGGCGTGCTGGATGCCGGCAAGACGCAGGTGACCTGGCCGGTGATTGCGACGCTTGGCGTGAACGCGACCGATGAAGTGACGCTGCGCTTTCAGGCGACCGTGAAGACCGGGCTGGATGACGGCACGGCGATCCAGAACCAGGCGCTGCTGACGTACACCGGCCAGAGCACGGCGCTGAAGTCCGATGATCCGACCACGCCGACGGTGAACGACGCGACGACGGTCAGCGTGCAGTCCAAGGTCGATTTTTCCAAGGCGAAGCTGAGCGTGGTCGATGTCAATGGCGGCGATGTCCGGCCCGGCGATGCGCTGACCTACACGTTGACGCTGCGCAATGACGGCGACGGGTCGGCCAAGGCGACGACGGTGACTTTGCCATTGGATGCGCGCCTGTCGGACGTGACGGCGAGCAACGGCGGTGTGGTTCAGGGCGTGGGCACGCCGGGTGGCTTGGTGACGTGGGCGCTGGGCACGCTGGCACCGGGCGATTCGGCGACGCTGACGCTGCAAGCCAAGGTCAAGACGCCGCAGTTGAATGGCGCGGTGATTGTCGAACAGGCGCAGATTTCCGCCACGGGCCTGCAAGTGCCGGTGCTCTCGGACGCGGACTTGAACACGGCGATTCGCGAGCCGACGGTCGTGACGGTGGTCGCCAAGGCGGATCTGTCGCCCAGCCATTGGGTCGTGCAGGACGTCAACGGCGGCGCGCTGGAGCCGGGCGATCAGGTGAACCTGAGTCTCGTGCTGCAGAACCAGGGCGACGCGCTGGCGCAGTTGGTCCACATCCAAGCGCTGTTGCCGGCGATGGGTCTGACGGATGTCCACGTGTACGACGGCGGCACGCTGACGGCGGGAACGATTGCCTGGACCGTGCCGATCGTGTCGATCACGCCCACGGGCGACGTCACGCTGCATGTGGGCGCGACGATTGCCGCCGGAACGCCGGACGGTTCGCTGCTGAACGTCATCGCGCAAATTCCGACCGTGGCGCCGAATCCGACCGCGACGCTCAAGGTGGTCGCGCAGCCGAACTTGAGCCAGTCGTCGCTGACGTCGGACGATGAGAGCGGCTGGGTGCAGAAGATCGGCCAAGCGGCGCCAGGTCACGTCGTGCGTCTGGAAGTGAAGCTGAAGAACACCGGCAAAGCCGACGCGCAGAACGTCACCGTGACGCTGCCGCTGAGTGGCAAGTGGGCGAACATCCTGGCGATCGGCACAGGAACAGTGGCCAACAACACGGTGACGTGGACCGTGCTGTCGGTGCCGGCTGGTGGCACGCTGACGCTGACCGCGAAGGGCACGATTGCCGCGGCGGATCAGGACGGCGACTCGCTGCCGCTGCAAGCGCAAGCTGTGGCGCAGAATCTCGCGACGCCGCAGACGATTGCGGGCCAGCCGGTGCAAGTGGTCAACCGGCCGATTTTGCAGGTGCAGAAGGCCTACACGGACCTGTCAGGTGGCCATCTGTTCCCAGGCGACAAGGCGCGGTTCACGATCACGGTGCTGAACGTCGGCAATGCGACGGCGCAGCAGGTGCAGGTGAGCGACGATTTGCCGCCGCAGTTGGTCAGCCCGGTGGCGCAATCGGGCGGTAGCGTGGCGGGCACGACGGTGAACTGGCTGCTGCCGACGTTGACGCCCGCGCAAACGGCGACGGTGACGTTTGAGGCGACCATTGGCCCGAACCTGCCGACGGGCTTCGTCATCGTCAATCAGGCCAAGGCCAAGGCGCAGAACGCGCAGCAGCAGTTGAGCAATGCCCTGAACATTCCGGTGAAGTACCCGACCTTGCAGGTGGACACCAAGCTGACCCCGGAGGCGCCGGCGACGACGCCTGCCCAGCCCGGCGATACCGTGACGATGCAGGTGATTGTCACGGTGCCGACGGCGGAAAATGCCAGCAACGTGACGGTTTCCGTGCCGGTGGATGCGACGGTGTTCGATGTAACGGCGCCCAAAGGCGCGACGTGGGACGAGGCGCAGAAGCTGCTGACCTGGAACGTCAAGGCGAACGCTGGGCTGGCGAACATTCCCGGTGGCGCGTCGGTGGCGCTGGCGGCGACGCTGCGGGTGAAGCCGACCGCGCCCAACGGTGCGGTGGCGCAAGGCAAGGCGAGCGCGCGGGAGGGCGAGACCGGCATCAGCTATGACGCCAAGCCGAGCTCGCTGGCGATCGTCGCGATTCCCAAGCTCAAGGTGCAAAAGACGGTCGAGGATCTCAACGGCGGCAAAGTCGCGCCCCTGGACGTGCTGCGCTACACCATTGCCGTGTCGGTGACCGGGCTTTCCGCGGCGGAAAACGTGACGATCGAGGACGTGCTGGATGGCCATCTGGAAGTCGTGGCGATGGGTCAGGGCGGCAAGCAGACGACTTTGGCGGGGCAGACCAAGCTGACCTGGAACGCGGCGGGCGCGACGGCGCTGGCAGCGGTGGTGCCGGGGACGACGGCGACGCTGACCTTTGATGCCCGCGTCAAGGCGGACACACCGGACGCTGCCACCGTGTTGAACCAAGCGCTGGTCAAGGCCGATGCGCTGACGACGCCCGTGCTGTCGGACGATCCCAATACGCCGGCGGTGAACGATGCGACTGCAGTCCAGGTGCGGACCCAGAGCGCGCTGGAGGCTTCGACCAAGACGGCCAAGGACGACAATGGCGGCGCGCTGATGCCGGGCGATACGGTGACGTGGCGGATTTCCGTCGTCGCCACCTCGCCGCAGCCGCTGACAGGCGTGAAAGTGCTGGATGCCGTGCCAGCGGGCATGACCTACGAGCCTGGAACGACGACGCTGAACGGCAATGCCGTCGCGGACGTGGCCGGCAGCTCGCCGCTGGCGACGGGTCTGGCAATCGGGACGCTGCAAGTGGGCACGGCGAACGCAGCGGTGGTCACGTTCCGCACGCGGCTGCGACCGGACGCCCAGGAAGGCGGCCAGGTGTCCAACACCGCGACCGCGACCGCCGACAACGTGCCGCCGACCGTGATTGGCCCGGCGACGCTGAGCATCGGCAAGGGCCCGTCGATTCGGCAGACGCAGAAGACGGCGCAACTGTTGGACGTCAACAACAACGGCCAAGCGGGTCTCGGCGAGACGATTGTCTACACCGTGACGATTCGCAACACCGGCGCGGGCTTGGCGGAGCAGGTGACGTTGGACGATCCGCTGCCGAACACAACGCATTACGTTGGCTCCAGTCTGACCCTCGACGGCAAGCCGCTGAGCGATGTTGCGGACGGCGATGCCGGTCGCGTGGACGTGACGGCGGGCAAAGTGCACGTGGATGTCGGCACGATTGACCCGGGCGGCCAGCGCGTCGTGACGTTCCAGGTGAAGATTTTGGGCGGCGTGCTGGTGTCCAATCAGGCGGTGGCCAATGCCAAGGGCGTGCCGGCGGAGCCCTCGGACGCGGACAACGATGACAGCAACGGCAATCAGCCGACCGTGACGCAAGTGGGGCCGGCGGCGCCGCTGGTCAGTGTGATCAAGGCGGTGCAGGACGAAAACGGCGGCGCGGTGCAGCCCGGCGATTGGCTGCGGTACACGCTGACGGTAGTGAACAACGGCAATGCCAAGGCGGACAGCGTCATCCTGATGGACACACTGCCCAAGGGCTTGGATGCGCTGAAAGATTCGGACGTGCTGTTGCCGCCCGGTTTGACGCTGCAGAACGACGGTTCGACGCTCAAGGTCGCGGGCCTGGCCGTGCAGGCGGGCGAGAGCGCGATCGTGTCCGTGCGCGCGCGCGTGTCGGCCAACGTCGCGGATGCGGCGACGATCTGCAATATCGCGAAGGCCGACATCCTGCTGAACAGCGGTACCGTGCACGCGGAGTCCAAGCCGGCGTGCCTGACGACCGGCGCACAGATCGGCGAAGGCGCCATTTCCGGCGTGATCTTTGAGGACGTCGGCTCGGACGACAACATTTTCCAGCCCGACACGGACCTGCGGTTCGCGCATTTCCAGGTGGCGGTGCTGCCGCCACTTGGCGTGGACGGACCGATCCTGACGGCGATTGCCGACGATCAGGGCCAATACCACGTGCTGCACGTGCCGAACGGCCAGCGGCGGGTGCGCGTGCTGTCGCCGGGCGGCACGGTGTTCCTGGAACGAACGATTGACGCACCGGGGCCGCAGTCGGGCAAGCTGGACCTGCCGCTGCGGCCGACCGGTCGCGTGTACGACGCGCACGCGGGCACGCTGACGCCGGGCGTGCGGCTGTGGCTGCGGTACGACGAAGGGGATCCGGTGGCGCCCAACGCGCTGCTGGCCGACGACGCGCTGCCCCAAGGCCAGCAAGGCCAGACGACAGATGCATCTGGTGCGTATTTGTTCTCGCCGCCGGCGGGTCGGGCCTATCGCATTGAACTGGCGACCGTTTCGGCCGGCTGGGCGTTCCCGGTCGCGGGCCATGCGCCGGAAGCCGGCATCGCGCTGTTGGACAAACAAGGCCTGGTCGTCGCCGATGCCCTGCCGCACATTGCCGGCAACACGCTGCCGCGCTATCTCACGCGCTTTTCGCTGCAGGGCGCGGCCAACATGCCGCCACCGCCGCCACCGAATGGTCGGGGCAACACGCCGCAGTCGGCGGGCAACAGTCCACCGACACCGCGTCACAACTTCCTGCCCGTGGAGCAGTTGACCAGCGCGATTGCCGTGAGCGTCCGCCTGTCCAAGGCGCAAGTGCAGGTCGGTGACTTGCTCTACGCGACGGTCACCGTGCAGAACAACTCCAGCGCCGGGTTTGCCGCAGACGCGCTGACCGGGCGCGGCGGCGTGGAATTGCGCAACTTGCTGCCGTCGGGCTTGAACCTCGTGGCGGGCGCGGCGGATCTGACCTTGCTCGGCACGAATAGTGTGCCGGTGAAAGTGCCGCTGGCGCCGCTCGACGCGCCGCTGATGGTGGTCCACCGGGTGTCACCGACGACGGGCAAGTCGGTGGGTCTGGATCTGCCGCCCGGTGGCAGCCTGACGCTGCGGGCGCAGATGGTCGTGACGCCTACGGCCAAACCGGGTCAGCAGCTGCAGTTTGCCGGGCAGTTGTTCGACGTGTCGGGCCAGCAGTTGAGCGGCCGGTCGACGGCGCAACTTTTGGTCCAAGCCGATCCGCTGTTTGACAAGGGCATGGTGCTCATCAAGACCTACTGCGACGGCAACCAGAACGGCGAGCAGGACGACGGCGAGGATGGCCTGCCGGGCGCGCGGATTTATGCCGACATCGGCCAGTTTGCCGTGACGGACGCCTATGGTCGCGCGCACCTGATGGACCTGCCGCCGGGCAACCACCTGTTCAAACTGGACCCGGACACGCTGCCGCCGGGCTCGACGGTCATCGGCGACGAGCAGAAGGTGCTGTACCTGACGCGCGGTATTTCGCTGCCGCTCACGTTCCCGATTCAGTGCAAGTTCGAGGCGGTCGGACCGACGCGGGTCGAAGTCACGGCGACGACGGAGGGCCCGCGGGATGACGCGCCAGTGCCCGGTCCGGGCGTGGTGCCGGTGGCTGTGGACGCAGCGACGCTGACGATTGCCGTGGACAGCAAGATCACGACGCAGCGGTTCCTGCGGGCGCGGCTGCTGGGCGCGGACAAGAAGCCGTTGGGCGATCCGCGCCTGCCTTCCGATCCGACCTCGACCGCGCTGGAGCCCGGCACGCCGGTGCTGGTGCAGGTCGAGCATTCCGGCGGCTTTGTCCGCCACGCGCTGGAAATTCGCGAACTGGGCGAAAGTGGCCGCCTGGGCGCGCTGATTGTCGAACAGGTCGATGGTCGCGATCCGCCGAAGCAGGTGTTGCTGCGCGCGCGGCCGGGCTTTCCGGGCATCGCGGACCTCACGCGCGGTCGGCGGTATGCGCTGCGTGTCCGCGCCGAGACAGAATGGGGCAGCCGCGTCTGGTCTGCGCCGATCCCATTTGAAGTGCGCGATCACGTCGGCGATCCGCGCAAGGACGCGTTCACGCTGCCGAATCGGCTGCCACGGCTGCTGATCAACGGCAATCCGTTCGAGCTCGACAACGCTGGCCGTGGCGCGCTGTTGGTCGACCGACCGGTCGATGGCAAGGTGCTCATCAGTTTGCGGCAAGCCGACGGCGCAGGCCGTGACGAATTTGTCACCGTGGCAGCTTTCGGTCCCAAGGCTTCCGCGCCCGCTGTTGCACTGCCAGCGGGGACGACGACGACGGATCCGTCGATCTTTGGCGCCGCGCTGCTGGACTCGCTGCAGGCTCAGGCCAGCGCGCCACCAGCGCCCGTGAATGCCCCGCAAGCGGCGCGCCCAGAACCCGGCCAGGCGACGGCGCTGTCGACGACGGCGGCAAAGGCCGCCGGTTTGCCGGCCGCTGAGCTGCGCGTGATGCTGCCTCCCGGGCCGTTGGAACTCGCCCAGCCGGAGTTGGCGGTACGCGGCACGACGCTGCCGAGCAACCGCGTGGAAGTCCAAGGTCAGGCTGCGAACGTGGACGAAGAAGGCAATTTCTATGCGCTGGTGCGCCTGCCGGTGGGCAATTCGACGCTCACGGTGGCGGCCATCGACAAGGCCGGCAACCGCGCCATCGTCGAGCGCCCGGTGACGGTCAAGGATCGCGCGCTGTTCCTGCTGGCGATCGCCGACGGTTCCGTGAGCCATGTGGGCGCACATCTGCAAGAAGTGGACCAGCCCGGTTCGCTGGCGATTGGCAATGCCCAGCTGGCCGGACGCGTGGCGTTGTATGCCAAAGGTCGCGTGAGCGGCGAGTTCCTGGGCTTGAAGGATTTGTCGTTCACGGCGCATGTCGACACGGCCAAGGATCCGAATTTGCAGGCGTTCGCGACCAATCTGATCGACCCGACCAAGTTCTATCCGGTCTACGGCGACGCATCGGTGGCGACGCAGGACGTCAAGGCGCGCGGCCAGCTGTACATCCTGGTGGAAGCGGACCGGACGAAGTTCCTGATTGGCAATTTCCAGGCGCGGCTCGCGGGCATTGAGCTGCTGCGCTACGACCGCACGTTGTACGGCGCTTGGCTGGAATTCACCCGCGCCTATGCGGGGATCGAGACGACGGTGAAGGGCTTCGTGGCGCAGCAGGACAGCATGGTCCAACGCCACACGGACGTCATGCGCGGCACCGGCGGTTCGCTGTATTACCTGTCCGTGCGCGACGTGGTGGAGGGCTCGGAGCGCATCGATTTGGTCATCCGCGATCGCATTTCCGGTATGGAACTGGGGCGCATTCCGCAGGCACGCAACACGGATTACGTCATCGACCCGATCCAGGGCCGCATCACCTTCAAATCGCCGGTTTCGGGCGCAGTGGACGGCACGCTGGCGATTGGCCAAACCGGTCTGGCGGGCCAGAGCCTGACGTGGAACGGCCATCCGCTGTTTGTCGAGACAACGTATGAAGCGCGCGGGATCCAGTCGACCGACGCGGTGGCGTTTGGCGGGCAATTGCATGAGAAATTTGCCAATGGCCGCGTGGATCTGGGAGGCAACTACGTGCAGGAAGGCCGCGCGGACGCGCCGACCTATCGCGCGGCGGGCGGCGATGTGACGGTCAAGCTGGGCGACCGCAGCAAGGTGACGGGCGAATACGCGTTCAGCCAATCGCGGGATACGCTGCTGTCGGTCTCCGATGACGGTGGTTTGACCTTTGGCCAGCAGACCCAAGCGACGACGACCACCAGCGCGGGGCAGCCGGTGCAAGGCCAAGCGGTCAAGATCGCCATGGACTTGGACCTGCGCGATATTTTCGGCGCTTCGACCGATCCGACGCCCACCGACCTGCCGCCCGACGTCTCCAGCGTCAACGACCGCGGCCGCATCCGCGCCTGGTACCAGTGGATGCAGGCGGGCTTCCAGTCAGGCGGCTCGATCGCCCAGCAGGGCATGCAGAAAGTCGGCGTGGACACGATGCTGGCGTTGAGCCGGCGCAACACGTTGCAGGTCCGCTACGACGGCCTGTTCATGGACGGCGGTGTGGCCAATCCGTACAACGCGCCAGGCACCGGCACGCAGTTTGGCAGCGTGGGCGGTCTCGTCGGCTCCGGCTCTGTGCTGCCGCCGGGCAGCTTGGCCAACCAGAATGCCAATCCGACCAGCAGTTTCCTGAGCCTGAGCCAGCAGATGGTGTCCGTTCAGGATGCGCACAAGGTGGACAGCCGCTGGACGCTGCTCGGCGCCAATACCGTGACCTACGGCTTGGACAGCATCGGCAATGGCCAGACGAGCGATACCGTGGCGGCGGGTGCGGCGTACCGGGCGACCGACCGGCTGATTCTGCGCGCCGATCAGCAAGGCATCATCGGCGGCGATCCCGCGCAGTTCCGCAGCACGGCGGATCACCTGTCGACAGCGCTGGCGGCGGAATACAAGATCGCCAAGGATCTTGCGGTGGTCGTCAGCGAGCGCATCGGCTGGGCGGGTCAGAACGCGACGTCGGCGGGCTTGCGGACGATGTTGGACAAGAGCTCCAGCTTGTACGTCCAGCAGCGTCTGGAAGATTCGAACGCGACCGGCCGCATGGTGTCGTCGAGCGTCGTGGGCGCGGAGAGCCGCTACGGTGATGACCAGAAGTCGCGGGCCTATGGCGAGTACCAGGTCGACGCGTTGAACGCGGGCCGAATGAACCGCGCGGTCATGGGCTTGGGCAAGCGCTTCGAGGTCGCGAAAGGTTTGAACCTGGACGCAGGCTACGAGCGGCAGCAGACGTTCGCAGCAGGTGGCGGCAATACGTCGCGTGATGCCCTGTCGCTCGGTGGCGAATGGCTGCGCGCCGACAAGTGGAAGGTGACGTCGCGGCAGGAATTGCGCCTGGATCAAGGCGATCCGAATTTTGGCGGCGTGCGCAAGCTGCAAGTGCTGACGCTGAACAACGGCCAAGTGGGTCTGTCCAAGGAATGGACGCTGTTTGGTCGCGCCAACTACACGCGGACGCAGAATCAGACGACTGACACGCTGGAGGCGGAAGCGCTGGAGGCGACGTTGGGCGCGGCATATCGGCCGATCACCCACAACTGGCTGAATCTCATTACCAAAGTCAGTCACCTGATCGACATGCGGCCGAGCACGGATGGTACCGGCACGAGTGAGCGGTCGGTCAAGGACATCCTGAGCATCGAGCCGATCGCACAGCTGCCTTGGCGCTTGGAGTTCTCGCAAAAAGCGGCGTTGCGGCGCGTGACGGAGGCGCTGGCGGACATGACGCCGGAGAATTCCTCGACGTTGCTGCTGGTTTCCCGCCTGGGCTGGCACATCACCGATCGCATCGATCTCGCGACCGAATACCGTTTCCTGGAGACGCTCCTGACCGGCGATCTGCAGCACGGCGCACTGCTGGAAACGGCGTGGCGCTTTGCCAAGGCGCTGCGCGTCGGCGGCGGCTACAACTTCACGCACTTTACGGAAACCAACGCGGGCGACATCCGCACCTCGAATCAGGGCGGTTTCTTCATGCGCCTGACGGGTATGTACTAACCGATTGACGGGCTGCGGCTGCAACGGCTACAACGACGGCAGCGGAATCGCTCCCCAAGGAATCTGGCTCATGCGCTTTGATCGAATCCTCGCCGCCCTCGCCGTGGGCCTGTGCTGCTGGCTCGCCGGCTGCGAAACCGCCGCACCCTACGCGTCCTGCCCGTTGGACAAGGAAGTCACCGACAAGGGCATCTGCACCGGTACGTCCGGCAGCACGAGCTGCGTCGTACGCAAACATCCGCAATGCGATCAAGATATTTGCCTCGCCTACTACGGCACGCCCGCGGTGTGCAGCCAGGCGTGCAGCGCCGACAGCGATTGCCCGGCCGAGCCCAACGTCTCGGGCGCCGCCAAATGTTGGACGTTTGCACCGGCGAATGCCGCTACGGGTGCCGTCGCGGAAAAGTACTGCGTGCCGCCGTCGCGATTGAAGCTCGTCAACTGACCGACGCGACGCAGGCCGGAGGAGTCGATGCCGCCGGATTCTGGAACCAGACGCCGCCTGCCGTCGTGGCTGCTCTATGGGACCGTTGCCGCCTCAGGCCTGCTGGCCTTTTTCGTCGTCGGGGCCCTGGCCTTCACCACCCTCGCGCCTGAGTCCGACGTGCTGCCTGACCGGTGGCGCGCTTGGCTGGACCATGTCGCCAGCGAGGGCGAGATCGTTCAGCCTCCGGCAGATCCGGCCCCCCCGTGGGTCGCGACCAAGCCAGAACATCCCCACGACGGGCCGCCGGCCGACGGCACAGAAGCGACCGCAGCGTTGTTGCCGATTGAAGCGGCCGTCGATGCGGCCGACAAGGCGATTGCCGCCTACCGCGAAAGCCGGGGCGATCTGAAATTGGCCATGGCGGCGCAAGAGGCCGTCGACGCGATCCGCCGCATCGCCGTCAACGTGCACGACGACGCAGCGACGCAGGCAGCCGTCGTCGAAGTTCGCGATGAGAAAGCCACCAAGCGGCAGCACGTGTTGGAGGATGCCCGGCGCATGGCGCGGACGACGCACGAGGTGACGGGAACACGAAACGATCCGGAATCACCCTATCTTGTCTTGCGGGCAGCCGCCCATCCGCTGGCACGCGATCTCGGACATTTGGACGACGGCGACCGCGTGCATGTCTTTTTGGCCACGGACAGCGGCTGGGCGCGCGTGGAGGTGCTGGCAGGCCCTGGCACCGGACAGGTCGGCTACGTGCGGAGCAAATCCTTGAAACCACTTTCCGCCCCCGGCGCGGCGAAATGATTCGGAGTCAGCACGTGTTGGTGTCCACTGGGAGGCGGGCGATGCCGCGTTGGTTCCTGTTCTTGCTGTTGCCGATCTGGGCGCTGGCCCAGCCATCGGCGCGTGCCAATTCCAGGCCCGGCGCGGACGGTCGCATCCCCGACAAACTGTGGAGCGAAAGTCCGGTTGGCAGGACCGGTATTACCAGCCGTTCACCCGTCACGATGGGCGGATTTTCGCGCCTCGCCAAGCTGATTTCGCCCGCTGTCGTCAACATTTCCACCGTTGGCGCCGGCAGCCAAGCCGGCCGGGAGACACCGTCGGGCGCGCTCGTCACCAGCGAAGGCACCGGCTTCTTCATTCACGCCAGCGGCTACTTGCTGACCAACGACCACGTCATCGACGGCGCGCGCGACATCACCGTCCGCACCGC
This sequence comes from uncultured Myxococcales bacterium, assembly GCA_903924465.1. GTDB lineage: Bacteria > Myxococcota_A > UBA9042 > UBA9042 > UBA9042 > CAIYBN01. The sequence goes on from CAIYBN010000040.1 coordinate 83,582, forward strand.
CAACGACCGCGTCTTCAAAGCGCGCGTCGTCGGCCGCGATCCGCGCACGGATCTCGCGTTGTTGCAGGTGGACGGCCACGGGCCATTTCCGATCGCGCCACTGGGCGATTCCGGCAAGATCAGCCCCGGCGAATGGGTCCTCGCCATCGGCAACCCGTTCGGCTTGTCGCACACGGTCACGGCGGGCATCGTCAGTGCGGTCGGCCGCAGCGACGTCCAACCCACCGGCAAGCCGATGCTCGCCAGCTTCATCCAGACCGACGCCAGCATCAACCCGGGCAACTCCGGCGGACCGTTGTGCAACATTCGCGGCGAGGTCATCGGCATCAACACGGCGATTCGCGGCGACGCGCAGGGCATCGGCTTCGCGATTCCGTCGAACATGGCCAAGAAACTGCTGCCGCAGCTGGCGACCGGACGCGTGGAGCGGTCGTTTCTGGGACTGGCGTTTCGCGAAGTGACGCCGGAGCTGGCCAAGCTCTTGAAGCTCGAGCGCGTGGCCGGCGCGATCATCACGGAGGTAGGCCCAGGGAGTCCCGCGGACCAAGCCGGATTGCGCCCCGGCGACGTGCTGACCAGCTTTGACGGCCAGCCGGTGCGCGCCGCCAGCGACCTGCCGTGGCTCGCGGCCCAAGCCGGTGTACACGCCAAGGTGCCCGTCGAGCTGATCCGCGACGCCAAGCTGCTCACCGTGCAAGTGCAATTGCAGGCATTGCCGCGGCCGCTGGAGATTGTGGAAGCGCCGCGGCTGACAACACCGTCATTCCAGCCGGTCCAGACGACGCTGCCGATCGCGGGTCTGGGCGTAGCCGTCGCCGACCTCACGCCAGCGCTGCGCAAACGGTTCGGCATCCTCGCTTCGGCTGGCGCGCTCATCGTCGCGGTCGATCGCGGTGGCCCGGGCGATCACGCGGGCCTGCGCGTGGGCGACGTGATCACCCGCGTGGCCAAACGAGCGGTCACAGCGGCGGCGCTCCTGGAGGCGGAAGTGCGCTCGGCCCCAGCCGACGACGTCCTCTCGTTGCTGGTCCAGCGTGGCAAGCAATCCATTTGGCTCACGCCCAAACGCGCGCGCTGACGTTCAGATCCGGTCGGTCAGGCGGACCAGCGCAGCAAACGGCACATGGCCATCCGGCGCACGATCAGCACGCGGCGCCTGCATCGCACCCGGCCTGCAGGTCCGGTGCACGCCTAACCGGTCGAGAACTTCCCGCACCGCCTCGCCCTCCACGTCCAGCGCCACCGTGGAGAGCCTGCCCCGCCACGGCGCGAGTTGCCGCGCCAGATCCTCCGCATCCCGCGCTTCGTAGACCGCCAACGTCCGCGCCGCTGGACCCGTCACTGCCGCGTCCAGCGCGATCGGCCCGCGCGTCCCGAGAATGGCCCAGTCCGCGCCACGCTCCAGCCAGCGATCCGCGCGCACCGCGGACTCAAACGCGTGCTGCTCGATCTGAAGCTGGTTGCGCGCCTGCCAGGCAGGGTCAAGCCGTCCGGACGGCAACAGCGCGGAGACGCGGGCGAACTCCGCAGCGAGCGTCGTGCGCAGCAGCGCCCGGCCCGCATCATCCATCGACCCTACAAGCCACAAGGCCCGCAGCGACATACAGCCGCGCCCATCGGCCAGGAGCGCGTCCACCGCCCAGCCCGCCGCCGCCGAGCAGAAGGCTGCCGGATCCGCCAGTTGCTCCGCCGCCAGCACGCCGATGGACTGGTGATGGCCATGGAGCCGCACGCGACCGGTGAAGCCAACCTCGCCAGCGAGTTGCAGCACCGCGGCGATCGCGGCATCGCCGCCGTAAACCAGCAGCGCGTCCGCTTTGCGCAACCAGCCCGACCACGCAGCGCGGTCGCCACGGGCAAACTCTTGAATCTGAATCCGATCTGCCAATTCTGCGTCCACGCGTCGCAGCGCCGCGCGAAAGTTGCCGGCTGCATCCGGATCGCCCGAACCGGGCCGCACCGACACGCGATTGCCGACCAACAGCGCTTCGGCCATCGCCTGCCACGTCGCCACGCAGAGGTTGCCCGGCGCCACGATCGCCACCTGGCCAATAGGCTGGAACGCCTCCGGCGCATGCCGTAAAGCCCGTTCTAAATCAAAGTGTTGCCATCCATTCGCCCACAGCGCAACCAGCTTCGCCAGGCTCGACGGGTGCAACCCCGACGTCGCCGCGATGCCCGCCGTCAAATCGCCATGCAGCGGATCCGCTGGATTCCTGGCTCGTTCTGCAAGTTGGCAAATCGCTTCAAGTTCGCGCACGTGCAGGCTTCTCCCGTTGGCCGCCGGCAGCATCCACCATTGTGGCGCGTGGGGCAAGGGGGCTTGCGCAATGCCCGTGACGTGGCTAGACTCTTGCCCCACTCGCTTGCGGTGCGCCCGCGAGCTGTGCTTCGACCGACGTTGAAGGCGGCGACCAGCCGTTCCCAACTTGGGGAGAGTGGCCGAGCGGTTTATGGCAGCGGTCTTGAAAACCGCCGAGGTGAATAGCCTCCGGGGGTTCGAATCCCTCCTCTCCCGCCCGCAAGAAATCTTCATCGGGAGACCCGAAGGGCAATGCCTGAAAGGCTTCCGTAGATGACGGAGAGGTGGCCGAGTGGCTGAAGGCAACGGTTTGCTAAACCGTCATAGGGTTTAAATCCTATCAGGGGTTCGAATCCCCTCCTCCCCGCCAGCAGTTGCCGCTGGCATCTGTGTCTGGTTCTGGACGTCTTCCCGTCTTTGCAACGGGCTCATAGCTCAACTGGATAGAGCATCGGTCTACGAAACCGAAGGTTGCTGGTTCGAGCCCAGCTGTGCCCGCCCCCTCAAGATTCACGCTGCAGACGCCACGCCCGTGCAGCAACGGCGAACTCGGGCAACGGCGGCGAGTCTTGCAGACCGTGGCGCGAACGCTGCAGCAGCGATTTGCAATGTGAGCCCTTGAGCGATTCGCACGACATGACCTTGCATTCCGACCAGCACTTCATGGACGTTGCCTTGCGCGCGGCAGTGGAAGCGGGTCACGCCGGCGACGTGCCAATTGGCGCGGTCGTGGTCCACGAGGGCGAAATCGTCGCGATCGCGTCCAATCGTCGCGAACAGGACCAGGATCCAACCGCGCATGCGGAAATCATTGTGCTTGGGCAGGCTGGCCGGACGCTCGGCTCGTGGCGGTTGAACGACTGCACGCTGTACGTCACCCTGGAGCCCTGCCCGATGTGCATGGGCGCGGCGATCAACGCGCGCGTGGGTCGACTCGTGTTTGCCTGCCGCGATCCCAAGGCCGGCGCCGCGGTGAGCCTCTACCAGTTGGGCCACGACGAACGGCTCAACCACCGGATGATCCTGACCGAAGGCGTGCGGCGCGCCGCAGCGAGCCGGATGCTCACGGGATTCTTCGCGAGCCTGCGCAGCGGCGAACGCGTCATTCCAGAAATTGATCACGAAATCGACGTGCCGCTCACAGACGCTCCGGTTGCGGGATAGCCGGCCCGGTCCGTGTCGCGCATCGGGACGCCCGCAGGCAAGCCAACGGAGTGCCCTCGGTAACCCAAATCCACGATTGAATGTGCCCGGGCCGCCGATTCCGGATGCAGTCCAAGGAGCTAGACGAAATCGCGTCGCAGGCGACCGGCAAGCCAGCCATTTGCTGGCGCGGCAATATCGCAGCGGCCAGCGGGCGCTTGCGGAAGGGACTCGTTGAGCGACATTTTCGACGCGGCGATGCCGAAATGCGCCAGAAGCGGTGGATCCAAGGTAATGGCCTGAGTTTGCAGGGTAGTGGTCTACATGGTATCGTCTGGCCGGTTTGGGTTTGAACTTCCAGTGCAGGAACGTCCCTTGTCGACACACACCCGCTCCAGACGACAGCCCACCGCGCGACATCTTGGCCGTCTGGCACGCTTTTTCGCGGCGTCCGTCGCGTTGTTCGTGGCGATGTCCTGGACTGCGCCAGCGTCCTTCGCCCAAACGCCCGATGCCGCCAAGCCAGCGGAAACCACGCCAGTGGCAGAACCGGTGAAACCGGCCGTCGACGCTGCTGCGCTTGAAGCCGGCGAAAAGATTGCGGAAGAAGGGCGAGAGGCCTATCGTTCGGGGCGATACGCCGACGCGATCGCCCTGTTTGAAAAAGCGTTCGCGCTCAGCTCCAAGCCGGCTTACCTGTACAACATCGCTCGCGCCAAAGAGAAAATGGCCGATTACGACACCGCGACCAAGTACCTGGACAAATATCTGGACGCTTACAAGCGCCAGAACGGCGGCGCGGATCCGCAAAATGCCGCGGACGTGAAGAACCTGATCCGCGACTTCAAACAGCGGGCGTTCGAGGCGCTGCCGGAGGTGACCATCAACTCGGTGCCGCCGGGCGCGCAGGTTTATCTGGGTGCGACCGACGGGCTGATGTCCGAGGGCGGCAACGACAAAGGCGCGCTCATCGGTTCCACGCCGGTGACGACGCACATGAAGCCCGGCACGTACCAGATGACCGTGCAGCTCATCAATCACGTCGATCACCGCGCCGAGTTGCAAGTGCCGCAATCGGGCAAGCTGAGCTTGGCGATCGCGATGAAGATCAAGCAGACCCGGTCGGGCTTGGCGATTTGGTGCAACATTCAGGGCGCGCAAGTCGCGGTGGACGGCAAAGTCGTTGCGGTGACGCCCTACAACGGCGTGTTGCCCATGCAGCCGGGCGCACACCAGGTGACCTTGACCCGCGTGGGCTATCGCACCGCCGATCAGCAGGTGACGCTCAGCGAAGACAAGCTGACGACCGTGCGGCTGAATTTGAAGCCGTCTTCGGGGCCTCCCGCGTCCTGGCGTTCGTTTACGGGCTGGCCGCTGATGATTCTGGGCGGTCTGGCGATTGGCGGCGGCTACGTGGCCAAGACGTTCGCCGATCAGGAATACGCCGGTTCGCCGCTGTTCCTGCAGCGGGAGAAGTTGCAGAACTACGGCTACTACAGCGGCGGCGCGGCAGTGGGCTTGGGTCTCGGACTCATCATCTGGGACTGGACCCGCTCGGGAACCAACTCGGACGACCTCGTGCCCGGCCCGTATCTGGACGATGGCGTGGAAGAAAAGGCTTTGCCGCCGCCGGAGTCGACGCCATGAACCACCACGTGCGCGACATGCCGAAATTGCTGATTCTGGTAGCGTTCTTGCTGCTGAACGCCTGTGCCACCGGCCGCACGCCGCCCAGCGATACGCCGATGGCGGAACTGCGCGATGCGTCGCAGCTCACGTACCTGTTTGGCATGGGCGACAAGGCGTGCACCATCACCACGACCGGGTCCAGCGCACAGGATCTGGGCTCGCCGGAAGCGATGGTGAAAGTCAGCCCGTTCGCCATCGACGTACACGAGGTGACGGTCGAGCAATACCAGTACTGCGTCGAGATGGAGATCTGCTCGGAGCCGGCCGCGTACAACGGTCCGAACAACGTGCAAGACTACTACATGACCTTGAGCGGCACCGCGAACAGCAAATACGCGAGCTATCCGGTCGTCTACGTGACGCAGAATCAGGCGCGTGAATACTGCGCGTTCCGCAACAAGCGGCTACCGACCGAATTCGAATGGGAACTCGTCGCGGGCGGCCCCGCCAAGACCCGCGCGGACAAGCAGCTTTACACGTTCCTGCCGGCCGAACGAGGCCCGGACACCAAGATTCCCACCGGCTGCGACAAGAACGTCGCGATCGGCGCATGCAAAGGCAACAACGCGGATGTGCGGGCCGTCTCGACCTCGACGGATGACCAGATCACGGTCGGCGGCGTCGCGGTATTCGACCTGGCCGGCAACGTCATGGAATGGACGACGAGCGACGCGGACGAGCCCAAGTCCAGCCCCAGTGCCAAGCCGGTAAGCGCAACGTGCGACTGGACTGGCGACGAGCCGTGGACGTGCGACGATTGCATCACCTGCCTCGCGAGCGCGGGCACCGCCGGGGGCACCAAGTGTCCGATGTGCCTGACCTGCGTGTGCGGCACCGACCAGCAATTGCCCGCCGATCCGACCGCGACGGCCATCCGGCCGAACTGCTACCAGCCCAACAAGACGGCGATTTGTCCGCGCTATCCGACCGACACGGTGCTCGACAAACACTACACAGGCAAGAACCTGGCGACCAAACGCGTCATCCGCGGCGGCGCCTACATCACCGCGCAGGCCTCAGGCCTCGCCGCGTCGATCGTCACGAACTGCTTTGGCCGTTCCGATGCGCGTGTGCTCGCCAAAGGCCCGCAGGACGATCCGCTGGTCTTTGTCGGCTTCCGCTGCGCCAAAGATCTGTAGCAGTCGCCGGGATGAAGACTGACCTGCTCGCTTGTCCACTGAGCCACCAACCGCTCCAAGCTGCGCCGCCTTCGTTGGTCGATGCCCTGAATGTCGATATCCGCCGTTTGGCCCTGCGCGACAGTTCCGGAACGCTGGTGCGCTTGCCGATGGACTCAGGCCTGCTGCGCGCGGACGGTCAGTTGCTCTACCCGGTGCGCGGCGGCGTGGCGGTGCTGTTCGCAGGTGCGGGGATTGTCGTCCAGCCTTAGCCGCTACCGCACCAGCCGTTCCAACTGCCCGTCGATGGCCTCAAACGCCTCCGCATTGCCGTGCTGGCGGTGACGGCGCATGCGTTCCCGATACGCATCTCCGCGATCCATAAGCTTCAGGATCTCCTTGCGTCCCAGTTCTTCCGTCATCAAGCCATAGCCCAGGTGGTCCAGCCAGCGCGCGTTCAGCATCTGCTCGAACTGCCCGGCGAGCGGCACGGCCAGCATCGGTTTGCCCAGCCAGAGCGCTTCCGACATCAGCGTGAACCCCGCGCTGGCAATGACCGCGCGGCAGCTCGCCAGATCGTTCAGGAAGCCGTGCTCGCTGATGGGCCGGAACAGCAAGTTGTCGTCGCGCACGTCCGTGTCGATGTCGCGCCGAAAGCCGTAGATGTGAAAATCGACCTGCGGAATACGCTTGAGCACGCCCGGCAGATCGCGCCAGCCTTCCGCCGACTGGTACACGACCACGTGCGCACCGTCGCGCGGCACCGCCCGCAGCGCTGCACTCCGCAGGATCGGTGGCACCATCGTGGTCCGCTTCTTGATGATCTCGGCCTTGAAAAACGTCGTGATGATGTAGTGATCCGCGCCCGGCGTCTTGGCCTTGACGATCGCGCGAGCCAGTTCGAACGAAGCGCGTTGCCCGGCCCGGACCGCTTTGGGATGCGCCAAGCGGTTGATCGACTGGCAATTGTCGATCGCCAGAAACGGCAGGCCGTGCATCCGCGCGCAGCACCAGGTCCAGCTCTCAAAGTCGGAAATCACCAGTTCCGGGGCGAAATGGGCCGACGGCGAGGAGGTCTGCGACACCAGCTGGAGTGGCTGCTTCACCGCGGCGACCGACACCGGCGCATTCACCGCAAGCTGCTGCGGCGTCTCGACCGCCAGCGCCGCTGGTTCCAACAGCAAGTCCTGCCACGCGGCAAAGTTGTGCCGCACATTGCCCAGCGCCCGCGACAGGTTGTGAATCAAGGTGCCCGTGCGGTCGATTTTGTTGCCGGCAATCGCCAGTTCCAGGCCTTCGATCCGCCGGACGTAGGGCAAATGCGGGGTGAGGGCCTCGGCCGCGCGCCCGGCTGCCAGCACGCGCACGTCGTGACCTTGCGCCAGCAAATGCGCCGCGACCGCTTGCGTCCGCATCGCATGTCCCAGTCCTTCGCCCGCCACACCGTAGAGAATCCGCATCGGTTGCTCGCGGCCATGCCTGCTGGCCTGACCTAGCGTATCGCACGATCCCCAAGCATTTTGAGTTGTTGGCGATCTCGTTGCCAGCCCGTCGCGGCGATGTCGCACGGCGATGCCACCGCCACGCAGATGTTGCGGCGCCGTCCGCGCAACGTCACCTGGCGGCTGATCACTCAGCAGTGACTGGTGTGGGTGCAGCCGCCGGGCAACGCGCACGCATCGTCGGTGCACGCGCTGCCGTCATCGCAGTTCACTGGTTCGCCCGCGCAGGTGTCGCCGCTGCAGGAATCACCCGTCGTGCATGGATTGCCGTCGTCGCACTTGCCGGCATGCGGAATGTGCGTGCAGCCAATCTTCATGTAGCACACGTCGTCGGTGCACGGATTGTGGTCGTCGCAGTCCTGATGGCAAAAGATCGTGCCGTCGCTGCCTGACGACGCATCCACCGCGGCAGCAACGTCAGCAGTGCTGTCCGCAAACGCGTCGGGTTGCCCCTCTGACAGCCCAGACGGCGTCACCCGCGCACACGCTGCGAGCAGCAGAACCGTCGGAAGAATCCTCAATTCTTGGTCAGCGAATAGGTGTCCAACTGCGCCGTGCCGTCGCCGTTGTAGGCGATGAACGACATCTTCTTGCCGTCGACGGTCAGGACCACGTAGTTGCTCTTGTTGCCATGCTCCGAGACCGCGGTCCAGATGTCGTGGCCGTTGGTGTAGCCATCAGCGTAGAAACCGCCGGCAACCACGTAGACCGGGCCCGTGGTGGCCTTGTTGTTGTTGACCCACGGCCAGGAGCGCTCGTAGTCGTGGTCGTGGCCGGCGAAGACCAAATCAACGTTGTATTTTTCGAACAGCGGCACCCAGGACTTCTGCACCCACGCCGTGGAACCGTGGTTCGTGCAAGCGGAATACGCCGGATAGTGCATCGCCGCGATGATCCAGTCGATGTCCGGATCCGCGCGCGCGGCGGCCAAGTCCGCATCCAACCACGCGGCCTGATCGGAAGCCGCGGCCGCGCTCGTCGAGTCCAGGCCGACAACGTGCACATTGCCGTAATTCATCGACCACGCGTGCTCCTTGTAGGCATCCGGAACGCCGGCACTGATCGGCAGCGCAAACTGGCCGTAGTACATCGGCGGGAACACTTCATGGTTGCCCTGGACCGGCATCAGCGGCGCCGTGTTGAGGATCGGGTGCATGGCGTCAAACCAGCCGTCCCACTGGTCCTGCTGGCTGAAGTCGGTGAAATCGCCGTTGAAGACCCAGAATGCGGCGCCAATCGCGGCCAAACGCACGGCATTCAAGGCGATCTTGTCGTTGCCGCCGCGGCTGTCCCCGGCCAGGATGATCGAAATGGGCTGACGCTTGCCCTTTTGTGGCGCGGTGTGGACGGTCAGAACGTTCGGCGTCAGGTCCGGCTTGACGAAGGCGCCAGCCTGGTAGTCGCTCCACGTGCCGGCGCGCAGGACGTAGGCGGTATCGGGCGTCAGCCCGGTGAGTTCAACGGTCCAGGTCAGGTACTTGGCGCCGGACGTGTCGTCCGCCACCAGCGACTGGTAGTAATATTCACCGGTTCCCGTCGCGGTCGCGGCGGCGCTGTACGTCATCTTCGCGCCGTCGGTGCCCGCGTTCGCCGCCGTGTCAAACCAGACTTTCGGCGTGTAGCCAGCCAAATCCGTCGCCGCGGTCGTCCACTGCACGGTCACGGACGTCGCCGGATCGTGTTGCCACGTCATGTGCACCGACTTCGGCGTGTTCGTCGGGTCCGTTTGCCACGTGACGGTCACATCGCCCGCAGCATCCACCGCCGTGGTGTCCTGCGTCGTCGTCGCGTCCGCCGTCGCCGCGGTGCTTTGCAGGCACGCCGGAAGCGCAACCATCGCCAGCAAACTCAATCCGATCCAAATCTTTCGCATCATCCCCTCCAGGTTCCGGTTCAAAACGCCACATGGCATGTGACTTGTCCACTGTCATTATCCAACGTCAAGCCTTCCAATTCGGTGCGGTGCATATACGCCGCAACGCAGCGTGCGCCAGGCATGAGGGTATAGCCCACGCCGACTGTGATCCATTGCTTTTTCTGCCGCACAATCGTGTCCGCGAGCAGACTTGTGCCATCAATCGCCTTGGGATCGGTGTCGCCGTCCATCTGCTCAAAGCGCCCCGTCACGGACAGCTTGTCCGCCAGCACCCAGCCGGTCAGGTCGACATGCCAGCCCAGCCCCGCATGCACGGGCTGTGAGCCGTCGGCCAGCTTGGCCAGGGCGAACTGCACTTCGACAAACTCCGCCTCCAGTTCCAGAAAGTGAAACCGCACGCGCGTGTCAGCGCCAAACCACAGCCGCTGCTGATTGTCGTCAAAATACTGCTGCGTGTACGCGCCGTTCGCCGCGATGCGCCAGCGCGTGTCACTGCCCAGGTTCACGAACTTGTCCACATTCAGCTCGGCGCGACCGACCATCATCAGCTGCTTCGGATCCTGCATCTGCTCGGACGCCTGCTTGGTCGAGTCAAACGCGCCCAGCGTCAGCTTCACGTGCTGTCCGGGATCCTGCATCGCCAGCGTCAGGCCGAGCTGACGAAGCGGCGTAAACGTGTCGAAGGTCGGCGCGTACGGCAACAGCATGTCCGCCGTTGCTTTCAAATTCGCTTGAGAAAACGGAACCTTCTGATAGCCAAGCTTCACGTCCAGAAAGTTGAAGCGGTTCCAACCCACATAAGCGTCGCGCACATAGTCGGCGGTGCGATTGCCCGCTTTGTCGCGCGGCACCATTTCCATCTGGATCGCGTAGTGCAAGCCACTTTCCGCGAACCGACCGTGCAGGCCAAACTGCGCGTTTTCCAAAACGAAACCTTGGCGATAGCCGAACTGCGACGGGTCGATCGCGTTGCTATCCTGCATGGCGCCGTTCACCACGACCGGGCCGTGACTGGAGGCGACGATGCTCGTGCGCAACAGCGCGGTTGGCTCGATCCGCGCGTCGACGAACTTCGCCGGCGTCGGCGCGGTCAGGAGTGTGACACCTTGGGGCAAATCCTCCGCGAAAGCCACGGAAGGCAGCAGGAAAGTAAGCGAAATGAGAGCGGAAATTCGCATCTAATCGTCCTCTTCTTCAAACTCCGCCATGGTCACCGCGCCCGCAAGCGGGAGACCGCCCGGCGGGTGGTCAAACGGCGAGAAGCGTTGCACTTTGGCTTCAGAACGCAATTTGGCGAGCAGAATCGCGTCCAAACGAACCCACTTCATCCGCTGCACATACGCGGCAAGCTGCTGTTTGGCCTCGGCAAAGGTCGCCTTGTGCGCGTCACGCCGCGCCACGAGCTTGAGTTGGTGCACGCCGAAAGGCGTCCGCACCAGCGGCGTTGTGCCCTCGACCTTCAGCGCCTCCACTGCCGCCCAACGCTGCGGCCCGAGCTCACGGTGGGTCTGCCACACGGGCGCCTTCGTTGGCCATTTTCCGGTCTTCACGCGCGCCGTCACGTGGGCTTGCGCGTCCGTGACCTGCGCGGCTGTCGGCGTCGTCGGCAGCGCCTCGGCCACTTCCAGCACTTGAACGGCTGCCGGCAGGGTCAAGGATCGCGCCTCACTTTCATAGCGTTCCCGCAGTTCAGCGTCAGTCACTGTGAACGGCGTCTGCCGCTCCACGAGCACGTGCAACTGCGCTTCGGTCGTGAGCGTGCGCAGGTGCGACTCCTCGCTGAGCCCGCGTTTGAGCAACGCGTGCAGCCAGTTGTCGCGACCACCGGCTTGTGCCACTTCTCGCGCCGCCGCCGCTGCGGCGCCTGTCTGCGCTTTCGCTGCCTCCGCGCCGATGGCCTTCTGCACGATCAGCGCGTCGATCCGCGCATCCAGTGCCGTCGCCGCCGCACGCATGCCCGTGACTTCATCGACGTCGTTGGCCAGAACGCCACCTGCCACGGCGGCTTGCAAATCGGCGACCAGATCCTTGCGGGCAATCGCTGTGCCGTCGACAATCGCGACCGGATCCGGCCAATCCGCCACGTGCGACCACATCGTCGGCTTGTGCTGCACGCTCGGCGCGCGCGTGGACCGAGTGGACGGCGTCGCGTCCTCAGGCAGCGCGGCCGCCACCGTCGGAGCTTCCACCGGCGGCGGCGTCGGTTCCGGTTCGTGCCGGCAATTCGCCAGCAAGATCAGACAGAGGCAACTAATCGTCCGCATCAACATCCGCTCCTGCGTGCCCGACCAGCCAATTCGGCCACGGCGCCGGCGTGCCCTTGTACATCAGCCAGAGCAGCCGGCCCAGTCCACGGTTCTGGTCCGGCGCATCAAATTTCATCGTGTCCCAAGCGTCCTGGATGCCCTTCGACCATATTTTGCCCTTTTCGTCCTTGTTCAGCGTGTCCGGATAGAGGCGATCGAGCTTGGTGAACGGTCCATCGTCGGGCTTGTCGGTGAAACAGCCATAAATCGGCGACGCGAGCGCATCCAACTCCGTCAGCGGCGTCACGTCGAGCATCCGTTCCAGCGTCGCGTGAATCGAGCCGGTCGCGTGGTGGTCGTGCACGACAGTGCCGTGCTTGACCCACGGGCTGACCACGATCAACGGCGAGCGGTGATAGGCGACCGAATCACCGCCATCTTGCGGGTCGTCCTCGAAGATGAACGCCACCGTCTCGTGCCAGGCCGGATGCTTGCTCAACGCGTCAATCACGATACCCGTGGCCAGATCGTTGTCGGCAATCATCGAACGCGGCGAGACGTGATCGGGCGTGCCGCCGCAGCAGGTATGGTTGTCTGGCAGCAGGATGAACATGAAGGTCGGCAAGTCGTGGGTCTTGAACCAATCGACCAGGAAGTTGGCGCGGTCCTCGTCCTTGACGCCGAGATTGAACACCACGCCTGGGTAGTCGGCCTGCAGGATGTTTTCAAAGAGATACTCCTGGTTCATGCCCACGATCTCGCCGAAATCCGCCGCCGAGTAGCCCCAGGCCAGCAGATTCGCGAACAGGAATCCTTGCCCCGGCGCAGAGATCTTGCCGACATTCCAGGTCGGATCGGCGCTCGGGAGCCCGTAGAATTTTTCAATGTAATCAGAAGGCTTGCCCGCCGTCGCATAGCCATGACCGGTCGCCGAATAGTCGCCATCGGTGTAGAAGTTGTCCAACAGGCAGTACTGCGCCGCCAGCTTGTGCAGATTCGGCGTGAATTCCTCGCCAAAGATCGCATACTTCGGATCGGCCTTGACGTCCTTGATCGTCGTCCCCACGTCGCCGAGCTCCACGTCGAACGTCTTGTTTTCCCGCATGATGTAGACGATGTGCTTGATCTGCGGCGAGGCGCCTGTGGTCGGCATCACCGCTTTCGACTCCGGCGTCTGCGGCAAGCGGCCTTGCCCCGTCACGCCGACCATGTTGTCCAGCACATCTTTCTGGCCCTGGACGAGTTCCACGTCATCGGGCAGCGGAATCACACTCAGCGTGCCCATGTAGGACTTCTCTACCGACGTCGTGCCATCCCAAGGCGGGATGCCTGTGCCCTTGGCGTTCGCGACAAAAAGCGTCTTGCCGTCCGGCGACATGCCGATGCCCGAAGGATACCAGCCGACCGGAATGGCACCGATGATCTGGCCCGCCGCCGTGTCGACCACGCTGACTTCATTGGACATCGCGCACAACACGTACAGCCGCTTGCCGTCTGGCGACAGGGTCATCAGCCCGGGATCCCGGCCGCGCGGCGCCATCATCGGCTGATCCAGCGGCGCCATGCCAACCGGAATTCGCTTCAGGATCTGCAGCGTTGCCGCGTCGATCTGCGCGACCTCGTCGCCTTCCACGATCGACGCCCACAGCGTCTTGCCGTCCGGCGAAACGACGATGCCCTGCGCGTTGAAGCCCAGCGCGACAGTGTCCGTGGCCGTCGGCGAGACCGGATTCGCCAAGTCCACGCGCTGGACGTTGCCATCCAACCAGGTGACGAGATAGGCGAATTTGCCGTCCTGCGACACGACCATGTCATACGGGTTGGGCGCCGTGAGCACCGCGTATTTCTGATTGCCCGTCTCGGTGTCATACGCGGCAAAATGCTGCGTCCCAGCCTGGCCAAGCGTCGCAAAACTCGTTACGCCGTAAAGGGTTTTACCATCCGGCGACAGCGTGACCGCCATGAATCCGTCGGTGGGCGCATACGTCCGATCCGCGGTCAGCGTGCCGTCCGCCGCGATCTTCATCCGCCAAGCCGGCACTTGCGGGCCACCCGACGCATACAGGTACTGGCCATCGGGCGACACGACGAGAAACCGATACAGATCGGAGCGCGGCACAGCCTGAATCAGCTTCTTTTGCGCGACGTCATAGACCTGAAGGCTCGGGCCATCTTCGCGATCATTGGAAATATAGACGAACTTGCCATTCGGATGGACCGTCAGGCCCATCGCGTAGCTTTTCAATTCCACCTGATCGCCTGCGGGCGTCAGCAGGCGGCCATTGGGCAACACCCACACGCCGGGCTGAAATTGGCCGACCGTGAACGTCGTGGGAATTTGAAAACGCGATGCCGGCGGCGAGCCGAGTGGCATCGGCGGCGCTTTGTTGAAACCCAGGGCGCCATCTTGATCGAACACCTCGGGTCCCGACACCGTGTCCACGGTCGCATCGGTCCCTGCAGTGGTCACATCGCCCTGGACATCGTCATTGGCGTTCACTTGCGCGTCGTCCGACGCCGTCGTCGCTTTCTGACACGCGACGACGCCCACCAGCGTCACCAGCAACAGAACCGTCCGCAATTTCAACATTTTGCCCCCCACGCCGCAGCCCCGAATGCGCCCAGCGCGCGTACGGTACGGCGGTCTGCGCCTTGTGGCAACGGCCCCGCGCAGTTGTTACCATTTCGCCGTCAACCTGTGCGTTTGGCCGATTGACCGCCGGGGCCCACGCCGCCTAGGCTGTAGATGGGAGGATGGATGCGTTGGGGAATCGTCATCGCTGGTTTTGCAATCGCGGCTCAGGCTTGGGCCGAGACGCCCTACGTCTATCAGCAGGGCGGCCTACAGGGCGAGCAGCGCACCGCGATTGAGTCGCAAACCACTGTGGGCACTCGGGAACTGCGGCCGCTGGGTGGGCGCGGCATCGAACAGGGCGTCCGCGTACGCCACCAGATCCTCGACGGCACGACCGTGGAAGCGTTTGGCGGGGCGATTTGGCAGCCTGAAGCGACGGACCTGCGCGCCGGTGTCTTCGGCGCGGAAGTGATCCAGCGTGTCCTGACCCAGAAGCAGGTTGGCGTGAGCCTGGACGTGGCTTTGGGCGGCTATCGGGACGTGACCGGTGTTTTCGTGCCGCGTCTTCGCGCGCTGTTGGGGCGGAGCTGGGGTCGCCTGCACACCCAGGTGTCGGGCATCCTGGAAGCGCCGATTTCACACAACCGTGACCGCATCGATGTGATCGTTGGTGCGGGCGCAGCTTGGCAGGCCACGGCGCGGACTTCCGTGGGTCTGGAAGCGCTGGGCGAAGATCTGGAGGCCATCTGGGACAGCACGGAGTCTGAAGGCGGCGCGCGCTTGCTGGCAGGTCCCAGCGTGCATACCCAATTTGGCGCCCTGTACGTTCACGGCAACATCGGCGCAACGACGTTTTGGCCGGTGGCTGGCGCACAACCGCTGACCGGCGCGCTCGGCCGCGTCAATGTGGGCTGGCGCTTCTGACCACGTCACCGCGGATGAGCGAAAATCGGCCGTCGCGCAGGAGAAATCGGCTTTGGGGCACTGACTGACCAGTCTGCGCCCGCCACGTCGCGTGCTCTGGATGATCCACATCTTCGGGCAGGAGAATCGCGGGTCCATCCGGCGTCGCGATTTCGAAGTGCGGCTCGATGCACGGCCCAACGCCGCCTTGCCCAAGTCCCGCGATCACCGCCGCGGCATCTCGCGCCAATTCCGCCATCCGGAGCATCGTGTGCAGCGTCGGCGGAGGCAGCAGAATGGCCCCACCCGCGTCGTGTTCCGCCAATGCCGCGTCCGCGGTGCGCCAAAACGCATCACTGGCCTCGTGCGGATCGAGCGCAGCTTCCTGGCCTTCCGGCTGCATGGCGGCAAAGAACCAGGTATCGAAACGCCGCGGTTCGGCGCGCGGCGTCAGCCAGTGGGCAAAAGGTTCAAGCAGATCCAGCGCGAGCGTCAGGCCGGCATTTTGCACGGCTTCGTGCCACTTCCCCGCCGGCAGCTGGTGACCCTGCCGCGCGCCCTGCAACACCGCATCGATCGCGGCCACGACCGTCGCGTCGACCACCTGCCCCCGCGCATCGCGCGCCAGCAGCACGTGCGCCTCCTCGTGCAGTTCACGGATCGCCGCCACGTGAATCCGCCAGGCAAGCTGGCCGTCGACAAGCGCCAACCGTTGCGCGCACGCCTCGACCGTCAGCCCGGCGGTCTGCGCTACGACGTCCGCATCGTCCAGCTTGCCTCCGGGAAACACCGTCGCGCCGGCCATGAAGCCGCTCTGGCCGTGGCGGCGCACCAGGAACGTCTCCGGACCTGCGGGGGCGTCACGCAGCAGCACAACGGTCGCTGCGCTGCGGATCGGCGGCGTGGCACTCACTTGCACTTGGGAAAGCCCGTCGTGTCGAGCACGCGTGCCACATAGTCCGGCAGGACTTCAGAGAAGAGCGAATCCCATGAAATGGGTTGGAAATCCGCGCCCGCGTATGGCGCCGGCGGCAAGCCATTGCCATAGCTGCCGGACAACCAGCACGATTGTCCGCCAGCCTCAATCGCCGCGCAATCGTCGTCGCTCACGGTCGCGCAGCCCGGCTTGCCATTGGCATCGGGCATGTCGTTCAGCATGAAGAAATTGGTCTGCCCGGACGCCATCGCCTTCATCGCCAATCGACTCGCCCAGTGGCTGGGCAGGCGGTGGTCGTACTTGAACTGGATGCGCTGATAGCGTGCGACCACTTTTTGCAGCTTGGCGTACGGTTCGCGGTCAACCCACCAGGTGTTGTCGTCGCAGCCGTTGTTCGTCGCCGCGATCGGCCACGCGCCCGGGGCGCAGACGATGCTGGCGGGCTTGCCATTTTGCGCCGGCGGATACTGTGCAGAATGCGGCGCGACGGTGAAATGGCATGCGCTGTCGGACGCACCGACGCCATCGCCTGGGCCAATGTTCTTCTTGTCGTCCTCCGGTGCTTGGCTCATGGAGCAGCGATCCACCGGCCCTTCCACGTCGATCACGAACATGGCCGACGCCAGATCCGCTGGAAATGCGTAGAAAGCCGCCGCCACGGGCACGATGCCCGTGCCGATCGTCAGGAAGCCGACTTTGGTCTTGTCCACGCCGACCGCCAAGGACTGTGTCTTGAACAGTTGCTGAACCGCCGTGGTATGCCACAGCGCGCCGTAGTCGTTGGTGCCACTGGAATGCTGGGCGCCATCGCCGGTGCCGGGCAAGTTGAACAGCAGCACATTGACATGCGCAGTCGCCGCGAGCTTCTTCGCCGGGTCCGTGTACAGCGGAAACGGCGCGGGGTCATAGTCGCCGACCACGATGACCAGCGGACAAGGAGCGGATGACGTGCAGTCCTGCGGATGCACCATCAACGCCTTGATCGCCGAGTCGTACTGCTGGCCTTGGTCGAAGATCTTGATGACAGGCGACAAATCGGTCGCCTCGACCTTGGACGTGTCCACCGCGATCGCGTCATGGCCGATTGTTTCGCCAGTGACCGTGTCATCGGTCACGGGCACGTCGTCCGAGCCGCCAGTGCTGTCGCTTGTGCCGCCGTCGCCAGTCGTCGCCTTGCTGCCGCAGGCGTGCACGCCGCCAAGAGCCAAGGTTGCCGCCAGGAGCGGGACCGTCACGAATCGTCGGGTCAGAAATTTTTTGCCACGCATCGAACACCTCCGTCGCGCATTGTAGCCAGAGCCGCGCCAGTCACAACTGCCCAAGTCCGTGATCGCGACTTTTGGCGTTTTTTCAAATGTATCAGTACGTTGCAGAGATGCGTGAACGCGACCGCAGAATTCGATCGCCACAACGATCGCGCGCGTCCGAGGCCTGGAGTCGCCGGTCACCACGGATCGCGGGCCAAGTGAGGCATTTCAGTGCCGAAAACAGCCACCGATCGCGGCCCGGCGTTGACACAAACACGTTCGGGCCACTACGCTCGGTGGGAGGAAATGGGATGAAGCGGATCACGGCGGGTGCCAACGGTCCGGATGGTAGCGTCTGACAGGTTCAAGCTCCGGTCCAGATAACTGCAAGGCGCAGTGACCCGACGAATCCTACGCAACAACTTGATGTCACATGCGATTTCGGGGTGAACACAACCAGCGGGTGGACGACAAATGCCGGCTGAGCATTCCGTCCGCTTTTCGCCAACTGCTGGAGCAGAATGGTGATTCACGCCTGGTGTTGGCCAAGTCGACGCTGCACCGGTGTCTGCAGGCCTACACGGCGCGCGACTGGGAGATCCGCGAAGACCGGGTGATGAGCCTGCCGTCAGCGGATCCGGCCGTGCAAAAGCTGCTGCACTTTCAGTTTGCCAGCGCGCAAGCGGTCGAGCCGGACAGCCACGGCCGTATCGTGCTGGCACCGGCGCTGCGGGCTTGGGCGGGCATCGGCGCGAAAGAGGAAGTTGTGCTCATCGGTCAGGTGCGGAGATTCGAAGTGTGGTCGGGCGAGGCGTGGGCCGCGACGCAGGGCGACATCGAGCGTGCGATGACCGGCGAGTCCCTGGGCACCTGGAACCAGGCGTTGGCGGAGCTTGGGCTGTGAGCCGCGGGGCCAAGACCGCGGAATTGGAACGATTGTCGGCTGAGCGCGGGCAATCACAGGCTGAATTGACAACTTCGTCCTCACAAGAGTCGGGATTCGCCCATGTGACCGTGCTCCGCGATGCCGTGACCCAAGCGGTTGTGGCCGCGGCGGCTGGTGCGGATGACGCACTGGTGGTCGATTGCACGCTGGGCGGCGGCGGACATGCGGAAGCGATTTTGCAAGCGCTGCCCGGCGCGCGGGTGATCGGTCTCGATCGAGACGAGTCGGCGATCGCAGCCGCGTCGGCGCGCCTCAGCGCCTTTGGTCCGCGGTTTCGCGCCGTGCACACACCTTTTGGCCGTCTGGCTGAGGTCCTGCGTGAGCTGGGCCAGCCGGATGCGACCGCGATCATCGCAGACCTGGGCGTTTCATCGCACCAGTTTGACACCGCCGAGCGCGGCTTTTCGCTGCGTCACGAAGGACCGCTGGACATGCGGATGGACCGTTCGACGGGCCTGACGCTGGCGGAAAGGCTGGCCGCGATCAGCCTGGAGGAGCTCGCGGACGTGCTGTACGCCTACGGCGACATCCGTCGTTCGATCGGGACCGCGCGGATCGTGCTGCAGTCGGTTCAGGAAGGCGCTGACACCACCGCGAAACTGGCGCAGCGGCTGGCGGCGCGGTTGCCGCGTGACCGCAACGTCCATCCCGCGACGCTGGTATTCCAGGCGCTGCGCATCTGGGTCAATGGCGAACTGGATGAATTGGAAGCGCTTTTGCGCGATGCGCCGGGCCTTCTACAGGAAGGCGGCGTGCTGGCGGTGATCAGCTTTCACTCCGGCGAAGACCGCCTGGTGAAGCAGGCGATGCGGGCGCAAGCTCCTAAAAAATATGGCGAATTCATGCGCGGCAAGCCGCAGGCGGCTGGGGACGAAGAAGTGCGGGACAACCCGCGTGCACGAAGTGCCCGGCTGCGGCTGCTGTGGCGAAGTCGCCGCGGTGAACCGCTGGATGGACCAGACGAGGACGAAGATTCATGAGTGAGGGAGCAGAGTTGTGGAAAAGTTGACAAATAGTTGACCGCGCTCGCGGACGTCGGATAACGGCCGTGGGGGTCAACTCGTTATGTCAACTCAGGCGGGACAGCCCGCGCACTGAAACGGGAAGTGGATGATGAGTGAAGGACACGACTGCCAAAGTCTCGATCGCGTCATGGATGGTGTCCGCAAGGACGGCCAGCAGTTGGTGCAATGGTGGCAGCACAAGCCGCTGTCAGACGCCGAACGCGCGGAACGGACGGAGCGCTTCTTTTGGTGGCGTGTGGTGGCGATTCTCGGCATCGCACTGACCGTGGCGACGCTGGGCGTGCTGCAAGTGCGGCATTCCTCGTCGGGCATTCGCACAGCGTATGAACTGGTGCGGGCCAACGACGCGCTGCGCGAGCAAATCGAGGCCAACCGCCACGCCGAGGCCAATTTGACGGGCCTGAAGAATCCCAACGAACTGCGCAAGGAGGCCAACGAGGTCTACCACATGCGGGTTCCCGGCGCCGATGAACAGGTGGAAGTCGAATAATCATGCCGCCCTGCCTCAGCCACTTCCTGCGTCTGCGCGTGCTGCTTCTTGCGGCGACGGCGACGTGCGCGCTGGGAACGGCGGGTTGTTCGTCGGCGGAGGTGGAGCGCAAGGAGCGCGAGGAGAAGGCGGATTTCCACCACAACCTCGCGGCTGGCTACTTCCAGTCCAAGAACATCGACTTGGCGATCCGTGAACTGGTCGCGGCGCTGGAAATCGATCCGGATCACGCCGACGCGCACTATCTCTATGGATTCATCGAGTTCGGTCGCAAGCAGTACGAGGAGGCGGCCGAGAGCTTCAAGCACGCGCTGCGAACCCGGCCGAAATTCTACGCCGCCCGCAACCATCTGGGCGCGACCTACCTGGAGCTGGAGCGCTGGGCGGACGCGATCGCCACGCTGGAACCGCTGCTCAAGGAACCGACCTACACGACGCAGTATCTGGTCTACAACAACCTCGGCTGGGCGTACCTGAAAATGGGCGACCTGCGGATGGCGGACAAGAACCTGAAGCTCGCGGTGTTTCTGAATCCGAAATTCTGCAATGGTTATCGAAATTTGGGTCTGCTGGCGATGGAGCAGCGCGACTTCAAAGGCGCGGTCGAACAGATGACTGAGGCGACGACTCGGTGCCCGACCTTTGCCGATCTGCACATGCAGCGGGCGGAAGCGCTGGCCGCGGCAGGACAAGCGGCCGAAGCGGACGCGGAATTTCGCAAATGCGCTGAACTGGGCGGCGACTCGATGCTGGGGCGACGCTGCAAAGCGCGCACCCGACAGGGCACCGGCGGCGGCGATGGCCGTCAAGTGGGGGGTTGGTAATGGCGACGGATGTGCGCGATTTGCCGCGCAAAGTGCTGCCGGCCCGGCTGTTCCAGCTCATCGACCGCGCCGGGACGACGCCGCAGGCCCGGCAGGATCGCGCCAAGCGCCGCGTGCAGTTGGTCGCTGGCCTGTTGGGCGTCTACCTGGTCTTCGCTTACGGCGCGGCGGTGTGGACGGTCGTCAACAAGGCGACGCTGGAGAAGTACGCGAAGGGCAACCTGCTCAAACTCAACAAGATTGAGACGAGGCGCGGCGATATCGAGGACCGCCATGGCGTGACGCTGGCGACCAGTCTGTCGGCCAACTCCGTGTCGGCCAATCCGCGCTGGGTGCTGCCGCCGTTCGTGAAAGTGGACAAAAAGAAGGTGTCGACGACGCCGACGCAGATGCCGTTTGACGGCGCCGAAGCCATCGCGTTTCGCAAGAAGATCGCCGACCGGATCGTGCAGATTCTGGGGGTCAGCGACAAGGACGAGGCGTACATCCGCGAGCAGTTGAACCGGCACGACGTGGCCAAGAACGGCAAGCCGAGCGAAAAAGGTGCGTCATTCGCTTACTTGGCGCACAAGCTGACGGACAAGCAGAGTCAGGGCATTCGCGAGGCGATCGCCGACGGCGAACTGCCTGGCATCACGCTCGAACCGCGGTTCATCCGCTACTTTCCGAACAACGAACTGGCCGGACCGCTGGTCGGCCGCGACAACACGACGGGCAGCATCGAGGCGAGCTTTGACAAGCTGTTGCGCGGTCAGCAGGTCGAAGTGTGGTCGTACAAGGACTCGAGTGCGACGCCGCTGTACATCGACGGCGCGCCGGATCCGAGCGTGTTCGGCGGCAAGAGCATCACGCTGACGATCGATGAGAAAGTTCAGGCAGTTGCCGAGCACCATCTGGAAGCCGCCGTGCGCGAGTTTGAAGCGCAGCACGGTATCGCCGTGGTCATGGACGTGCAGACCGGCGACGTGCTGGCGCTGGCGCAGTGGCCGAGCTTCAACCCGAACGACATCGAGACGGCGCCGAAATACGGCCTGCACAACATCGCGGTGGAATTCCAGTACGAGCCTGGCTCGACGTTCAAGGTGTTCAACCTGGCGATTGGCTTGCAGGAAAAGGCTGTGACGCTGGAGGAAGTGATTCCGCTGGGGCCGATGGTCGTGGGCAACAAGGTCATCAAGGACGACCACCCGCACGCGCAGGTGACCGGCCTACAGTCGCTGCAGGTCAGCTCGAACATCGCAAACGCCAAAATCGCCATGCGGATGCACCGCGAAGTGTACGAAAAGTACCTGCGCGCGTTGGGGTTTGGTCGCCGGCTGGATCTCGGGATGATCGGTGAAGGCGCGGGGCAGCTGTCGCCGTCGGACAAATGGTCGCTGGTGCAGTACGCCAACATTGCATTTGGCCAAGGCATTGCCGTGACGCCGCTGCAGATGGTGGCGGGCTTCGCTGCGGTCGCCAATGGTGGCACGTATCGTCGGCCGCGGATCATCCACTCGATCCACACGGCCGATGGCAAGGAAGAACGGCTGCCGACCGACGCGGGCAAGCGGGTGTTTGATCGGGACACGACCGAGAAAGTGCTCAAGGCGATGGCTTCGGTGTGTCAGCCGCGCACGGCGGACAGCTTGGGCGGTACGGGAACGGCGGCGCGGTTGCCGAACTATTCGATCGGCGGCAAAACGGGCACGGCGCAGCAGGCCAATCCAGGGGGCGGCTACTCGGACACGCACTGGGTCGGCAGCTTCATCGCCATCACGCCGATTGAAAAGCCGCGGCTGGTGGTCTTCGCAGCGATCGACACGCCGAACAAGTTCGACCCGAAGCTGGGCAAGATCGCCCGCTACGGCGGCATCGTCGCGGCGCCGGTCGTGCGGGAAATTGCCCGTTTCACCCTACCGTACCTGGGTGTGCCGCCGAGCCCGGGTGCGCCGTATCTGGACCGCAACGATCCGGAAAAGGCCAAGAAAGAAGACGCCGACCGCAAGCTGCTGGCGCAGAAGACCGCGGCGACGATGTTGGCGCTGCAGAATCCGCAGAAGCCGGTGGCCGATGCCACGCCGGTGGCGGAAGGCATGGCGCGCGTGCCCGATGTGCTGCGCTTGCCGATGCGGGTGGTCCGCGAGCGTTTGGCCACGGCCAAGCTGGAACTCGCGGCGGGCGGCAGTGGCGTTGGCGTGGAGCAAGCACCCGCGGCGGGCGAGATCGTGCCGAGCGGCACTTCCGTGAAGGTCACGTTCAAGCGCATGAGCGAGGTGGCCGATGCCCGGCCGCCGGAGCCGCCGCCGGAAGAAGCGGCCAAGCCCGCTGACCCGACCAAGCCAGCGGAGACGCAGAAGCCGGTGAATGCGGTGCGGCCAGGCGGCCCGACGCAGCCGGCGGTCAAGCACTAGGGGACGAAAATGGACTTGCTGGAGTTGTTGCAGCAGAGCGGCGTGCGGGCGGAGGTGGCGGAACACGCCAACCTTGGCGTCGCCGTGCGCGCTGTGACAGCCGACTCGCGGCGCGTCCAACCGGGGACGGTCTTTGTCGCGGTGCCAGGGACGCGCGCCCATGGTCTCGACTACGCCGCGCAGGCCGTTGCCGCCGGTGCCATCGCCGTCGTCACGGACCGGCCTTTTGCCCTGGAAGGCGCCTTGGCGCTGCACGTTTCGGATGCCCGGGACGCGCTGGGCGCCTTGTGCGCGGCGTTTCACGGCCATCCGAGCCGGGTCATCCACGTCGTCGGTGTCACGGGGACGAACGGCAAGACGACGACGACCGTGCTGGTCGCGGAATTGCTGACCTCCGCGGGGCTCCGCGCGGCCGCGATTGGTACGACCGGTTTGTGGACACCGGAGGGTACGCGACCATCGCACATGACGACGCCCGATGCCGAAACGCTGCAGCAGTTGCTCGCAGGGCTGCGCGACGAAGGCTTCACGCACGTCGCGGTCGAAGTGAGTTCGCACGCGCTGGACCAGCATCGCGTCGCCGGCACGTGCTTTGCCGCGACCATTTGGACCAATCTGACCCGCGACCATCTGGACTACCACGGCACGCTGCAAGCTTATGCCGCGGCCAAGGCGCAACTGTTTGGCGGCGATCTGAAAGCGCCGCACGCCTTCGTGAATGCGGACGACGACGCTGCGGCGCAGGTTTGGCATCAAGGTCGCGCGCAGGCGTGGAGTCTCGGGGCGCATGGTGCGGCGGAGCATCAGGTCGAACAGCTGCGGTTGACCGCGCAAGGCTTGAGCTTCGTGCTGAAGAGCAGTGGCCGCCATCCGCTGGCGATCGAGGCACCGCTGATCGGCCGGCACAACGCCGAGAATCTGGCCGCGGCGCTGCTCGTCTGCCGTGCGCTGGGCGTCAAGGACGCGGACTTGGTCGCGGGCTGTCAAACTTTGCTGGCGCCACGTGGGCGGCTCCAGCCAGTCGCGAACCACACGGGCGCGCTGGTGCTCGTGGATTATGCCCACACGCCCGATGCGCTCCAGCAGATCCTGACGACGCTGCGGCCGTTGGTCGGTCCGCAAGGCCGGCTGATCGCGGTGCTCGGCTGCGGTGGCGATCGCGACCCGGGCAAGCGTCCGGTGATGGGTCAGGTTGCGGCGCGGCTGGCCGATTTGTGCGTGGCGACGAGCGACAATCCGCGCACGGAAGACCCGCTGGCCATTCTTGCCGCCGTGGAAGAAGGCCTGCGGATGACGGGCGCGGAGAAGCTGGACCGGTTTGTGCCGTCGACCTTGGCCAAGCTTCACAATGGCCCGCGACGCTGCGGGTATTTGGTGGAAGCCGATCGCGATCAGGCCATCCGCCGCGCCGTCGGCGTGCTGCGCTCGGGCGACGTGCTGGTGATTGCCGGCAAAGGCCATGAGACGGTGCAGATCGTCGGCCATGAAGAGCGGCCGTTTGACGATGTCGCGGTGGCCGAACGCTATCTGGGCCTGACGCGCCCAGCGCATGTGGGGGTGTGACGATGTTGCAACGTCCTCCCGGTTTTGCCTTTGACGGCCAGACGGCGCTCGCCGCGACGGGTGGGCATTTGCGCGTCGATTCGCCGCGCTGGACCTCGGAGTTGTGCACCGATAGCCGGAAATTGGCGGCGGGAGACCTGTTCGTTGCCCTGCCCGGCGAGAAATTTGACGGCGCCGACTTCATCGCTGCGGCGCTGGCGGCTGGTGCGGTGGGCATCGTCGCCGAGACCGGTAAGACCGCGGCTTTTGTCGATGCGGCGCGCGCGGCCGGCGCGTGGCTGCTGGAAGTCGACGATGCGCTGCTGCAGCTTGGCGAGTTGGCACGCCACCATCGGCTGCGTTTCAACCCGCTGGTCGTCGGCATCACGGGCTCGAACGGCAAGACGACGACCAAGGAGCTGACTGCGCTGGCCCTTTCGCCGATGGGCGAAGTGCTGTGGACGGCGGGCAACTTCAACAACCGCATCGGCTTGCCGCTGACGTTGGCGCGTCTGACGGCGGCGCATCAGTTCGCGGTGTTGGAAATGGGCATGTCGATTCCGGGCGAGATTCGCCAGCTCGCGCACATTGGCGTGCCGCACATCGGCGTTATCACGTCGATTGCCGAGGCGCACCTGCAAGGCATGGGCAGCATCCAGTCGATCGCAGACGAAAAGGCCGACCTGCTGCGGGCGCTGCCGCCGCATGGCATCGCCATTGTGCCGCAGGACGAACCGCTCCTGAATACCGTGGTTGCCGGGCTGACGTGCCGCGTCGTGCGGTACGGCCGGAGTGCGGGCGAGGTGACTCTGGCTTCGCCGATCGCGGTTGCGGGCCTGACCCAGCAGTTCACCGCGGATGTGGCCGGCACACAGGTCGCGGTGACGCTGCCGGGCCTTGGCGTGCACCTGGCCCACAACGCGCTGGCGGCACTGGCGGTCGCGTACGCGGCGGGCGCGGATCTGCACGCGGCGGCGGTGGCGATGGGTCGCTACGAGCCGGTTGGCCAGCGGATGCTGCCCTCGCGGATCGGTCCGTGGCTGGTGCTGGAAGACTGCTACAACGCCAATCCGCGCTCGGTGGAAGTGGCGCTGGACACGCTGGCGACCTTGCCGGGACCACGCGCGGCGATTCTCGGCTCGATGCTGGAATTGGGCGCGAACGAACGCGAACTCCATGCCCGTGTCGGCCGCCATGCCGCAGACGTCGGTGCCGACGTGCTCGTTGCGGTGGGCCCGTTCGCGGCGGACTACGCCCGCGGTGCCGCTGCCGGAGGCCTGACCGCCACGACGGTCGCTGAGCCCGCCGACGCCGCCGCTATTCTTGCGCACGCACTGCCGACCCACGGCACGGTGCTTGTCAAAGGCTCTCGCGGCGCGCGCATGGAACGCGCGATCCAGGCGTTGCGCGACCTGCCCTTCACCCCTGCCACCGCCCTAGCGGCCGCTGCGAGGTCCTAGCGTGTTCCTCTGGTTGTCCCAACACTTCCGCGGCGACTTCGGACCACTCAACGTGTTCCGCTACGTCACGTTCCGCTCGATCGGCGCCATGGCCACGGCGCTGATGATCGCCATGTGGCTGTTTCCTTGGTTCATTCGCTTGCTGCAGGAAAAGCAGATCGGCCAAGTCGTCCGCGATGACGGTCCGCAGTCGCACTTTTCCAAGAAGGGCACGCCGACCATGGGCGGTGTGCTGCTGCTGATGGCGATGGGCCTGTCGATGCTGCTCTGGTGCGACCTGCAGAACGTGTTCGTCTGGCTGACGCTGGTCGTGACGCTGGTGTTCGGCGTGCTGGGTTTCATCGACGATTTCCTGAAGATCCGCGATCGCAATTCCAAAGGCGTGTCCGAAAAGCAGAAGCTCGCCACGCAATTTGGTGTCACGGCGCTAGTCTTTGGCCTGATGTATTTTGGCTGGTTCGGCAAGGAACTCGCTGATTCGCGGCTGTATCTGCCTTTTGCCAGCGCCAAGCATTTCGCCTGGGATATCGGGCCGATTGCCTACACGCTGTTCGCTTGCGTGACCGTCGCTGGCTATTCCAACGCCGTAAACCTGACCGACGGTCTGGACGGCCTCGCGATCGGTCCGGTGATGGTTTCCTCCTTTACTTTTGCAGTGCTGTGCTACCTGGTCGGTGCGCGGTTTGGCCATTTTGACGTGGCGCAATACCTCCTGCTGCCCGAAGTGCCCGCTGCGCACGAGCTGACGATTGTCCTGGCCGCCGTCATCGGCGCCGGCATCGGTTTCCTTTGGTACAACACGTATCCGGCGCTGGTTTTTATGGGTGACGTCGGCGCGCTCGCGCTGGGCGGCACGCTCGGCATGGTCGCGGTGTTTTCCAAAAATGAGCTGCTGTCGCTCATCGTCAACGGCCTGTTCGTGGTCGAAGCGGCCAGCGTCGCGTTGCAGCGCACGTGGTACCGCCGCACCGGCAAGCGGATCCTGCGCATGGCGCCGATTCACCACCACTTCGAGAAGCTCGGCTGGCCGGAACCGCGCGTGACCATTCGTTTCTGGATCATCTCCGTCATGTTGTCGCTGGTCGCGTTGGCCAGCCTGAAGTTGAGGTAAGTCATGGCTCCGACTGCGATTGCCAGCGACGACGAACTGGAACTGCTGGAAGGCTTTGACGGCGATGACGCGTCGCTTTCCGAGCAGACCCGTATCCAAGCGCCGACGACGATGCCCAAGGGCGAAGCGGCGCTGGTGCCCGTGCCCGTCGGCATGGATTGGCCGCTGTTCGCGACGATTGTCAGCCTGATGACGGTCGGCCTGATCATGGCGTATTCGGCGTCGGTCTGGCTGGGCCTGCACAACTTCAACGGCGACGACACGCACTTCCTGCACAAACACATCGCGCATCTCTGCGTGGCAGTCTTCGTGCTGCTGGTGGCGATTCGCATGCCCTACCAGCTTTACCGCAAAGTGGCGTACCCGATGCTCGGCCTGGCGATCGTCGGCCTGGTGGCGGTGCTGGCATTCGGCAAGGTCGTCAACAACGCGCGCCGCTGGCTGGTGATCGGTGGCTTGCCGATGCAAGTCGCGGAATTCGCCAAGTTCGCTTTCGTCATCTATCTCGCCCACGCGCTGACCAAGCAGATTTCCCGACAGAACGCCCACAAGTTCTCCGTCGGCTTCCTGCCGCACGCGTTTGTCTGGATGATCGCCTTCGGCCTGCTGATGAAGGAGCCCGACCTCGGCAGCGGCATCGTGCTGGCGATCCTGCTCTTTGCGATGACGTTCATTGCCGGCACCAATTTCGCCTACATCTTCGCCATCGGCGGTGTCGGTCTGGCCGGTCTCGGCCTGTTCATCGCCTACAACCCCATGCGTTTCCGCCGCATTCTGGCGTTCCTGCACCAGCTTTTATCCGTCATGGGCATGGAAGCGCTGCCGCAGGAGATGATCCGCGGCGCGTCGTACCAGTGGTTCAACGGTCACCTTGCGGTCGCGACCGGCGGGCTGTTTGGCAAAGGACTTGGCCTGTCCGTGCAGAAACTGGGCTTTGTGCCGGAAGCGCACACGGATTGGGTCTTGTCGATTATTGCTGAGGAATTCGGGCTCATCGGCGTGGCGCTTATCGCACTGGCGTTCATCTTCTTCATCCGCCGCGGACTGCGGATCGCGTTGCGCGCCCGCGACGAATTCGGTCGCCTGCTGGCGTCCGGCATCACGATCCTGTTTGGCACGCAAGCCGCCGTGAACTTCGGCGTCGTCATGGGCACGCTGCCAACCAAGGGCCTGACCTTGCCGTTTGTGTCGCACGGCGGGTCGTCGCTCATCGTGCTGGCATTGGCGGCGGGCGTGTTGCTCAACATCGGCCGAGGCGGCAATCCCGACGCGGAGCTGACGCTGCCCAAGTTACCGCGCTGGTTGCGTCGCGAAACCGCGCCGGCCCGGACTGGCAACACCCGCGTCATCGTGCAACAAAATCGCGGGACGGAGGTCAACCGGTGATGGCCAACGTCGTCAACCAGTTGCGCAAGATCGTGCTCGCAGGCGGTGGCACGGGCGGGCACGTGACGCCCGCGCTTGCGCTCGCGGACGCGTTTCGCGCCCAAGTGCCCGGATGCGACGTGCTGTTCATCGGCACGCCGCAAGGCATGGAAGCGACGCTGGTGCCCAAGCGCGGCTGGCGCATCGAGACGGTGCCGGGCTCGCGCCTGGTGGGTGGCGGCCTGCTGGGCAAGTTCAAAGGTCTGCGCAACCTGCTGGCGGGCATCCTGGCGGCGCGGCGGATCCTGCAGCGTGAAAAGCCGTCGCTGGTCATCGGTGTCGGTGGCTACGCGTCGGGTGCAGCGCTCCTCGCCGCGCGCAGTCTGGGCATTCCCACGGCGGTCCACGAGTCCAATGCCGTGCCGGGCCTGACAAATCGCGTGCTCGGCGCGCTGGTCGATCGCGTCTACCTCGGCTTTGCTGCGGCGCGGGGCGACTTCCCGCGCGACTCCGCGCTCGTCTCGGGCAATCCGGTGCGGCCAGAAATTCGCCGGGTGGGCGGCCTGCGGCAAGCCATGGTCGAGCATCCCGTCGAACAAGCGCCTCGGCACGTGCTCGTCGTCGGTGGCTCACAAGGCTCGGAGTTTCTCAATGAGCACGTTCCCGGGCTTTTGGCGGCGCTGCACGAACTCGGTGTGACCGTGGAAGTGCGCCACCAAGTGGGCAAGCTGGACGCGGCGCCGGTAGCCGCGCGCTACACCGATCAGGGCCTGACGCATACCGTGGACGCGTTCATTGACGATATGGCCGCGGCCTACGCCTGGGCGGACTTTGCCATCACGCGCTCCGGCTCCGGGACCGTCTCTGAGCTGGCGGCGGCCGGCCTCCCCGCGCTTTTGGTGCCCTTTCCGCACGCCGCGGGCGATCACCAAGCCGCCAACGCCAAAGCGTTTGCCGACGCGGGCGCTGGCTCCTGGGTACGGCAGGAGCAATGGAATGAAGCGCGCTTGGCGCAGAACTTGAAGGATTTGCTGACCCATCCGACGAAGTGGCAGGCCGCTTCGGACGCAGCCCGGCAGATGGCTGGTCGCGACGCGGCGCTTGCAGTGGTGGAAGATTGCCAGGAATGGCTGGGGGCGCGCGGCTGAAAAGTCGGCGGAATCGCTATGGACATGCGCAACAGCAACAAACGACAGACCAAGGTGCGCAACGTGCGCAACGCCCGCAACGTCACCTGGCGGCAGCGGCTCGAAGGCTGGCGGGCGGCGTGGCAGGAACGCCAAACCCAACGCGCCGCGCGCGCGGAACTCGCCGAGGAAAATGAGCGCCCGCGCGTTCCTTGGGTGAAGATCCTGGGCGTGCTGGCGGCGGTCGCGTGCGTCACACAGCTGGTCTATGCGGCCGGCAACTTTGAGCAATACACCGTCAGGACGCAGCAGTTTCACGTCGCCAAATTTGAAGTCACCGGCCAACGGCGCGTCGATCGCCAGGCGATCATCGATGCTTCCGGCGTCAAACCCGGCGCGTCGCTGACGTCGCTGGATCCGGTCGTGGTGCAGCGCACCGTGGAAGCGTTGCCTTGGGTGCGGACCGCGCGCGTGGAGGCGCAGCTGCCGTCGACGCTGGTGATCCGCGTGGCGGAGTACCAGCCCTTTGCGCTGCTCCTGAGCGACACCGGCAAGCTGTTGCTGGTCGATCGCGGCGGCTTTGTCTTCAAGCAGGCGGACGCGGGCGAAGCGATCGACCTGCCGATCATCACGGGCTTGAGCGCTGGCCTGTCGCGCGACGTGCCGGTAGTGGACCAACGGGCGGCGAAGGACAACGCGCCGCAGACGGCGAAGGAGACGCCGACGCAGCGCCGGCTGAGCGACCTGCTGCGGCTCATCGACGCGCACGCCGCGAGTCCGCTGGCGGCGCGGTTCCCGCTGTCGGAAGTGCACTGGGATCCGGTGCTCGGCACGACGCTGATTTCGGCCAATGATGGCTCGGAAGTGCGCCTGGGCCATGCGCTGGAGACCGACCTCGGCCGGGCGTTCCTGCTCGTGGGCCGCTTGCTCGATCGCATCGATCGCCGCGGCGAATGGCTGCAATACGCGCTGATGGACGACGACGTGCGGCAGGATCGCGCGGTCATTCGCTCGCTGCCACTGCCGGAGAAGCCAGCGGATGAACTGACGCACGCGGGCACGCCGGTACAGGTGGGCGCACCGGCACCGGCGCGTCTGCCCAACGGTCCAGCGGCGGCGGACAAAGACGGCAAGGCGGCCAAGGCAACGACGGTGAAGTTGCCCGGCGACGATAACCAGGACGACTAGGCACAAGCTCAGCGGACGAAAGGCACGGGTTCACAGTTTCAATATGCACGCAAAACGGGGGATTCACATGGCGCGGAAAGAAGAAATCATTGTGGGGTTGGACGTCGGCACGCACAAAGTGGTGGCGATTGTCGGCGAGGTGAAGAGCGACGGCGGTATCGACATCATCGGCGTGGGCTCGTCAGCGTCGAACGGCATCCGCAAAGGCGTCGTGGTCAACGTCAACGAGACGATGGAAGCGATCCAGCGCGCCGTGCACGAGGCCGAGCTGATGGCCGGATGCACGGTGAACGCGGTCTACGTTTCGGTGTCGGGCAAGGACTTGAAGTCGTTCAACAACCGCGGCGTGGTCGCGGTCCAGAATCGCGAAGTCACGGAGACTGACGTGCAGCGCGTGCTGGAAAACGCCAAGGCCGTGCAGATTCCCGCCGATCGCACGATTCTCCACACCGTGCCGCAGGAATTCCTGGTCGATGACAACGATGGTATCCGCTACCCCATCGGCATCAGCGGCGTGCGCTTGCAGGTCAACGTGCACATCATCACGGCGCTGAATTCCGGCGTGCAGAACGTGGTGC
Source organism: uncultured Myxococcales bacterium (assembly GCA_903924465.1). Lineage (GTDB taxonomy): Bacteria > Myxococcota_A > UBA9042 > UBA9042 > UBA9042 > CAIYBN01. The sequence goes on from CAIYBN010000040.1 coordinate 115,169, forward strand.
AGTGCGCCGAGCGCGCCGGTTTGCACGTGCTCAAGTCGTCGGCGGAAATGCTGGCGTCGGGCCGCGCGGTGCTGGAGGACGACGAGAAGGAGCTCGGCGTGGTGCTGGTCGACATCGGCGGCGGCACGACGGACATCGCCATTTATCACAACGGTTTCGTGGTTCATTCCGCGGTGTTGCCTGTCGGCGGCGACCACATCACCAACGACATTGCCGTCGGCCTGCGGACGCCGAAAGCGGAGGCGGAGCGCATCAAGATCCAGCACGGCTGTGCGCTCTCGACGATGGTCACCGACGACGAAAACATCGAAGTCGCTTGCGTCGGCGGCCGGGAGCCGATCGTGCGCAAGCGCAAGCTGCTCTGCGACATCGTCGAGCCGCGGATGGAGGAAATCTACCGGCTCATCGAACGCGAGATCCAGGCGTCCAACTTCGCGGACGTGCTGGGCTCCGGCGTCGTCATCACCGGCGGCACCGCGCTGCTGCCGGGTTGCGCGGAATTGGGCGAGGACGTCCTGGGTTTGCCGGTGCGGGTCGGCTATCCGCGTCAGGTCGGTGGTCTGCGCGACATGATCAATTCGCCGGTGTTTTCGACGGCGCTGGGTCTGGTGCTCCAGGGTGGAGACGACGAAAACGAAACCGCCAAAGACGCCGGCCGCACCCGCCGCGCTGCCAGCAAAGCCGCCAAGGCGGGCAACAACGGCATTTCCGACCGCATCAAAGTGTGGCTGCGCGAAGTCTTCTAAGCCAACGCCACGTGCAGCACGCCACCCCAACTTACGAGGTCCATCATGTTTGAATCCATCGAAATCGAATCGCCCACCGTGTTCGGCGCCAAAATCAAAGTCGTCGGTGTCGGCGGCGGTGGCGGCAACGCCGTCAACAACCTCATCGAAGCGGAGCTCGGCCACATCGAGTACATCGCCGCCAACACGGATGCACAGGCGCTGGGTCGCAGTCGCGCCGGCACCAAGCTGCAGCTTGGCCAGTTGCTGACGCGCGGCTTGGGCGCGGGCGGCAAGCCGGAAATGGGTCAGAAAGCCGCGTTGGAAGACATGGAAGCGCTGCAAGCGGCAGTGGCGGATGCCGACATGGTGTTCATCACGGCCGGCATGGGCGGTGGCACCGGAACGGGTGCAGCGCCGGTCGTCGCCCAGGCAGCCCGTGCTGCGGGTGCATTGACGGTTGCAGTCGTGACACGGCCGTTCGGCTTTGAAGGCGTCAACCGCAGCAAACAGGCGGAAGACGGCCTGCGCGAGCTGGCCGAACACGTCGATACGCTCATCGTCATCCCCAACGACCGCATCCTGAGCGTCGCGGACCGCAAGATCAGCTTCAAGGACGCGTTCAAGATGGTCGACGCGGTCGTCGTGGAAGCCGTTCGCGGCATTTCCGACATCATCCTGACGCCCGGCTTGGTCAACGTCGACTTCGCCGACGTGGTCGCCATCATGAAGGGCAAGGGCATGGCGTTGATGGGCACCGGTCGCGCTTCTGGCGACGATCGCGCGCGAGCGGCCGCCCGTCAGGCGATTTCCAGCCCGCTGCTGGAAGACGCCCGCGTGGAAGGTGCAACCGGTCTGCTGGTCGCCATCGCGGGTGGCGATCTGAGCCTCGCGGACATCAACGACGCCATGACGCTGATTCAGGAATCGGCCGCCGCGGAGACCAACACGATTTTCGGCGCCATCATCGACGAATCGCTGGGCGACGACATCAAGGTGACGGTTGTGGCGACGGGTTTTGACCGCTTGCAGCAAATCCGTTCGCTGGACATGGTCCAGACGCTGACGCCGCGCGAGCGCCAGTTGAACGTGCCCGCGCCGCCGCCGCCGACTGCCTCGTCGCTGCGGGTCACTGCGCCGCTCGAACTCACGGGCGTGCAGGACGTGCGCATTTACGCGACGGCGGGTCGTGGCGACCTGATGCAAACCGCTCACGCTGCGCCGCCGCCCCAGCAAACGCCGATGCAAGCCGCGCGCCGCCAGGGTAACGAAGGGCTGCCGATTGACCTGGACGAGCCAGCCTACACCCGGCGCACGCCGTCCTATGGCACGAGCCACGCGCAGATTCAGCAGTCGCTGAACCAGAATCCGCTGGCCAAGCGCGAGCCGGTGGTCGGCAATCCGTTCGCGGGCGACGACGGTACAGAGATGGATCGCCCAGCGTTCATGCGCAAGTAGGATCCGCGCGCGATGATGGAAGGCAATCCCCAGACGCAGCGCCGCATCGGCTTTGCCGTGCTCCTGGTGCTGACGGGCATCGTCGCGCTGGCGCAGATTGTGGGCGGCCGGCGGCATGACGACGATGGGATTGACGCGGGTATTCGCGCGCTTGCCAGCGCCGCCAACGCGCCGGAGAGCGAACGCGCCGCGTATCTGGCCAACGCTGAACAGCGGTTTGCAGCGTCGGTAGGGACGGTCGTCGTGGAGCCACAGGCCATCGTCGGCCTGGAATTGACCGAGCACGTGGCGACGGCGCTGGGCACGCCGGATCCGAGCACGCCGACGCTTGCCACGCTGGACGAAACGCAAGCGGCCCAACACGCCCAAGCGCTGATGGCGCGCGGCAAGCCGGAAGCGGCGCTCGCCTATCTCGCGCGGCCTGAGGTGCGCGCGCGCGCCGGACGTGGCCTCGCGGTGCTGGCGCGGTTCGCCGAACGGTGGGTCCTGCTGAGGTCGAAGTTGCACGTGCCGTAGGCAAGCGACGTCATCCAAGCGACGGCGGGACTGCGGAAACGGTGCAATGTTGTGGCCAAAACGCTTACTTGGTCGCTTCGGGCGGCAATCGCTTGCGCGCTTCGGCCGACTCCTGCGACATACGCTCCATCGCCGGCACGAGCGTCTCCCGCGCGACGGCGTCCAATTCCATCGCCTCGTCGGCTGCCAGCAGGCGCCAGCCTTTCGCCAAGCCCTGCACCGCCGATTGCAGTGCCGTCTCGCGATCCTGCAGCGCCTTGAGCCCCGACCACTCCTGCAGCGCGTGCCATTCGCCGTGCAGGAGGTCGGCCTGCTTGCTCAAATCCGCCATCAACCCGGTGGCCTTTTGATACTCAGGGCTCGGCGTTTGCAGGGTCATGCGCAGGAGCCGTTCCGCCCGCAGCAACGGCCGTTCCAGGCGCTCGGCGAACAGGTTCTCCCACTGCTCGCGCGCCGCGGTAGCCGACAGCGCCGCGATCGCGGTGTGATAAATCGCATGCTGCGCCACGTTCAACTGGTCGAGCTTCTCGGCAACCGCCGCACGCAGCGCCGGGTCCTTGCCCGCTTCCTTCGCCGACTGGACGGCCTTGTTCGCGTCCCCGCTCGCAGTCTCCAGGCTCGCCAGCAGCGCTTTCTGCCGTTCTTCCCGCTGCGGATCAGCCTCGTCCTGCACGCGTTTGTAGACCAGCTCAAACCGCGCCAGCAGCGGAGACACCTTCTCGGCAATGTAGGTGCCGACCAGCGATTTCTCGTCATCGGTCAGCAGTTTCTCCACGGCGTCCGATTCCTGACGCTGACTGGCGACGTGCGTCTGGAACTCGGCGAGCAGCGCCTGCACCTTCGCGACGTCCATGCCGGGCGCCTCGGCCTGTTTGACCATCGCGCTCAGCCGGCTTGTCAGCTTGTCCACCGTCGCCTTGGCGCGGCGCAAGTTGGCCGAATCCGCCGCATGCACAGGCGCTGCTGCAGGCGGCTTCGCCCACGCCGGCAGGGCAAGCAGCAGGAACAGCGTCACAATCAGGCTGGGCATCTTCACACGTTGTTCCTCGATCGCCATCACGGGGCGAATTTCTGCTGCAACGCTTCCGCGCGTTCCATGAACTGATCCGTCGCCGCCGACACGGATTCTGTGACCAGCGCCGCCAATTCCTGCCGTTCATCGGGCGCCAACTTCTGCCAGCCCCGCGTGTCCAGACCGGCCACGGCATGGGCAAATCGCCCCTTGAGCGCTTCCAGCCCCGCGGCATCTGTGACTTGCGCCAGCTCGTCCACCAATCGGCGAGCGTCCGCGGCCATCTCGGCCACGGTCAGTTTTTCTTCTTCAAACGCCGCGCACGGCGGCAGCAACGCGAGGCGCAACAGGCGATCGACGCGCTGCAATTTTGGCTCCAGCGATTTCTGCGCTTCCTTGAACAGGCGGTGCGGATTCTGGATCGCCGTTTCTTGCCGCACCGCTTGATAGGCGGCATTGCGCAAGCCACCCAGCTTCGCGGCCCGCTGCCGCACTTCTTCCCTTTTCGCCAGATCGCGGCCCGCCGCGCGTGCCAGCTGCTGCAGTGCTTCGGCGTCTGTCGCAAGCTTGGCGATCTCCGTGCGGAAACGCTCACCCGCCGGTCCCTGATCCGTACCCGCCCGCGGCTCGTCCTCGCCTTCCGCTGCCTGCTGCACAAGTTCCAGCGCTGCCTGCATCGCCTCCAGCCGCGCGCCGAGCTTCTCCCGACCGTAGTTTTCGCCCGCCGCCCGTTGCGCCACGTCCATCGCCTTTTGCAGCGATTCCATTTCCACTTCAGTCGCCTGCATTTGCCGCTGAAAGCGATGACCGATTTCCGTCAGCCGCTCCGCATCATCGCCCGCCGTCTTGACGTCGCGAATGAACTGGTCGACGACCGCGGCCGTCTTGTCCACCACCGCCTTGAGCTTGGTCAACGCTGCCGCATCCGGCGCCGGCGCCGCGGGCTTGCTCTTGGGTTTCCCCGCCAGAGCCGCGGACGGCACCGCCAGGATCGCGAACGCGATCACCAAACGCCAGGGTTGAGTCAGCATGCTTTCCTCGCGACGTCCTGGCACTGCCATCAGACGACGATGCAATCCGCTTCGGGCAGGTCAGCGGCAACGATCTCACCGACGACGGTCGCCGCGATCCCGTGGCCCTGCAGCCGCGCCAAGCACGCCTGAACGTGCGCCGCCGGCACGACCGCAATCATGCCCAAGCCCAAGTTAAAGGTCCGCTGCATCTCCAAATCTTCCACACCGGCCTGACGAATCGCCTGATAGATCGCCGGCTCGTGCCAGGAGCCACGGTGCAGCACCGCGCGCGTCCCTTTCGGCAGCGACCGCGGCACGTTGCCCGGCAACCCGCCACCCGTGATGTGCGCGAGCGCGCGAACCGGCTCCTGCGCCAGCAAGTCCAGCACCGGCTTGACGTAAATGCGCGTCGGTTCCAGCATTTCCGCTGCCAGATCCGCGTGTTTTCCGCCGATGGACGGGCCAAACAGGTCCAATTGCCGCACTTCCAGCAACGCCTTGCGGGCCAGCGAAAAGCCGTTGGAATGCAGGCCGCTCGACGGCAAGCCGAGGATGATGTCGCCGGGTTCGACCTTTTGGCCGTCCAAGATCGCGGCTTTTTCCACCGCAGCGACGGCAAAGCCCGCCAGATCGTACTCTCCGTCAGCGTAAAATCCCGGCAATTCCGCGGTTTCGCCGCCGAGCAGCGCGCATCCTGCCTGCTGACAGCCAGCCGCGATGCCAGCAACGACTGCGGTCGCGACATCGAGTTCCAAGCGGCCAGTTGCAAAATAGTCCAGAAAAAACAATGGCTCAGCACCAGAACAGAGCACATCGTTGACGCACATCGCGACCAGATCGATACCGACGGTGCTGTGGCGACCGGTCAGGAACGCGAGCTTCAATTTTGTGCCCACGCCGTCGGTGCCGGAGACGAGGACCGGGTCCTGGTAGCGACCTCCCAGGGAAAAAAGCCCGCCAAAACCGCCGATTCCCGCGAGAACGCCGGGGCGGTGCGTCGCTTTGCCAAACGGCGCGATCCGATCGATGAACGCGTCGCCGCGATCAATGTCCACTCCCGCTTGCGCGTACGTCAAAGGCTGCTTCGTCACGTTAGGCTCCTCCGGACGTGCCGAGTATCGCAAGGCCGCGACCGGGTCAACCAGTAGCGGCGACAAAATCGACTTCCTTTGGACCGGAACGTCGCAGTTGGCGATTGCCACGGCGCACATGTCACACTAATGTACCAGTCGCGGTCACCCCCGGATCCCGACCGCAACTGCGGGTGCGATGACCAGTGCGCCTCCTCCCAATGACCCGATGGCGGTCTTGCAGCGCCTGCTCGCAGCAATTGACGCGAAAGCCGATCATTTTTCGTTGCTGCAACTGCCGCGCAATGCCGAGCCGCTGCAGATCCGCAACGCGTATTTTCGTCTGGCGAAGGTCGTTCATCCAGATCATCCGTTGTTCGCCAACAATCCGCAGTTGCGCGCCCAAGCGACCCGCGCGTTCCAGGCGATCACATCTGCCAATTCGACGTTGGGCGACCCGCTCAAGCGCAGCGGATACGTCCATTCCATGGCCCAAGCGGCGATGGAGCGCTCCGATGCCGTGGCAGCGCAGATGCAGGCGGGCGTGAGGGCGACGGTGCCCACATCGCCCACCTATCGCGCGACTGGGCCCCAGCCTCACGCCGTCGACATCGTGCCAGTGCCGGGAAGTGTGTCCAACCAACGGACACCGCGCGGCGTCCCGACGAGTCAGAGCCCGACCGCCCCGGGGGCGATGTCGCGGCCCATGGTAGCGAGCAGCCTGAGTGGCACCGGGCAGTTTTCGCGCACCACGCTGACAGGTCCGCAGCAGCCCGTTCAGGTCAACAGCGGTGCCACCGGGCAATTTCAGCGGCCCCCGGGGCAAGGCCCGCAATCCAACTCGGGGACCGGCCAATTCCAGCGGACAACCGGGTCGACGCCGATGGGCGGCACCGGGCAGTTCTCCGCAGTCAACCCGGCACCGGGTCAGCGGCCTACGCCAAGCGGTCAATCCTCCATGGGCCCCACGACCGCGCCGTCGGCCCAGCCGCAATACACGACGAGCACCCGCGGGCTGGAGCCGCCGCCGAATGCCGAGGTGGCCAAAATTTACCTGCACAGCGGTCGGCAACAGCTGAATCGGCGCGACTGGGTCGGCGCGCAAGAGGCGCTGGAACGCGCGTTGCCGCTTCTGGAAAAGAATGAAGCCGCGGACTGCAAGGTCATGCTGGCGTGGGCGATCTTCAACAACAACAGCAATGCGGAAGTGGACCGGATCGAGCGCCCCAAGGCGATGTGGAACGAAGTGGCCACGCAATACGCCAAGACACCGTTCCACGCCCAAGCCGCGTATTACTTGGCGATTTGGCACAAGCTGCACGGCGAACTGCGGCATGTGATGAATAACCTGAATGTTTGCCTGGATTTGCAACCGAATCACATCGAAGCGGCGCGGGAAAAGCGCCTGATGGAGCAGCGGCGCAGCAACTTGGCAGAAATGCAGGAGCTCGAGGCGCGCGAGCGTGCGGTCAAAGCACGACGCGCGTCCAAGACGTCCATTCCCACGGGTCGCCCGACCCCGGCGGCCGGCACGCTCCAGACGAAGAAAGTGGCGTTGCCCAAAGAGCAAAGCTGGCTGGAAAAGCTGTTTGGCGGCGAGAAGAAGTAGCCAGTCTACTGCAACCAAGCGGAATCGCTCAGCTCCAGCCGCAGCGGCAGCGCTTCGAAACCGGGTATCGGCACTTCACGGGAACGCGACAGGCGTGCCAGCCACGGATGCTCCGGACTGTGAGACGGCAGCAGCGCAACCAACGATTTGGGCACAGTAAACTCGCCGTCGTCACGCAGGCGACAATGCAGCCAGCCCAAGCCCGCCGGCACGTCGGCGCCGAGCAGCAGGTCGAGATCCGCCGTGCCATCCACGGAGCCCCAGCGCAACGTCAGGTCCTCGTCCACCGGCGGCACCGGCACTTGCGCACCGCGCACCGGATGACTGCCCACCCAGGTCACGCGCACGGGTCGGGGCACGTCGATAGACACGTCAAACGGCGGCACACCATCGCCACCCGTCGCCACGACATGCAGCGAGCCCGCAGCCAACCAGCTTCGACTCATGTCGCGTTCCACGTCGTACCGGACGCCGCGGGTGGCTTCGAACAGGTTGGGTACCATTTGGACGCGCAGCGGCAACACTTGTTTACCGGCGCGCAGTTCCACATTGCCGACGTCGAGCAGCTGCATGTAGGCCAACGGCGGCGCGCCCGGTCGAGGTCCCAGATTGTGCGCCGGATCGGCGAGCCGCACGCAGGAATCCAGTTCCGGTGTCGACGCACCCGTCGACGTGCGTCCAACCAGATCCGCAAGCACGCCGACATCACCCCGCTCAATGTCACCAAAAATTGCGGCAACTTGCAGGCGATCGAGTCCGACCTGCACGTCGCCCGGCGTCCAGGTCCCGTTGGCAAAATGGATGGTAACCGCCGCCGCGCGCATGCGCTGGGCGTCTGCGGGCTCGGCTGCGCGCGTGGACGCATGCGGCACCTTCGCAGCCGGTGGCGAGCGACTGCAACCGAGGAGCAACACGAGGGGCAGCAGCCATCGCAACACGGGAACCTCCGGCCGCAGGGTAGCCGAGCGCGGCAGGCTTGCAACCCCAGCCAACTGTGGCACCTTCTGCGGCCCGTTCGTTGGCGCCACTTCGTGCCAAGCGTCGGTGGGCTCTGTCCCCGCTGAAAAGGAAGAATCCCGTGCGCATCATCGCTGGCAGCCGTCGTGGCATGAAATTGCAGGCCCCCGCAGGAAATGCGGTCAGGCCAACATCGGACATGCTGCGCGGCGCCGTCATGAGCATGTTGGGCGGTTTTCTCAGCGGCGAGCGCGTGTTGGACGTCTGCGCCGGTACCGGAGCGGTCGCGCTGGAATGGCTCTCACGCGGCGCAAGCCTGGCCGTGGCGCTGGAAAACGACCCGATGGCGCTGGATGTCCTACGGGCCAATGCCAAGCACGTGCGGCTGGATGGGCAGCTGACGGTCATGGCGGGCGATGCGGTCCAACAACTGGCCAAGCTGGCTGCGGACGGCCGGCAGTTCGACCTTGTCTACGTCGATCCACCCTATGACGCCGAATTGCATGAGGCGATCCTGGCTGCGCTGCCCCGCGTGCTCGCGCCTGGCGCGCAGGTGTTCATCGAGACGCGGAACGGGCTGCCGGAATCGCTCCGCATCGGTTGGACGCAGGTGACGCAACGGCGTTATGGCGGCGGCTGGTTGGACCGCCTGCAGTGGCCAGGAGCGGAACCGTGATCGACGCACTGGACCTGCGCGCCTACGATTTTGACCTCCCCGACGGGGCGATTGCCCAGGTGCCTGTGGAGCCCCGTCACGCTGCGCGCCTGCTTGTGTTCGCCCGCTCCGGCGACGTGCGCGCGCAAAAGACGGTCGCCGATTTGCCGGAACTGCTGCCGCGTCACGCGCTGCTGGTGGTCAACGACACGCGCGTGGTGCCGGCACGCCTGCTGGGGCAAAAAACGTCCGGCGGGCGCGTGGAACTGCTTCTGACCCGGCCGTTCGCCACGCCCGGCGCGGACTTGTCGGGGCATGAGGCGATGGCGCGATCGAGCAAAGCGCTGCGCGTCGGGCAAACGATTCTGCTGGACGGCGGTGGACAGGCAACGATCACCGAAGTGCTTGGCCATGGTCTTGTCCGCGTCGACCTGGCCGGATTCCCGGACTTGGCCGCGCTGCTTGCTCACTGCGGCCATGTGCCGCTTCCGCCCTACATTCGCGGGGGCAAGGAGCAGCGGCAGCTCGACCGACCGCGCTACCAGTCCACGTTTGCGCGAACCCCCGGTGCCGTGGCCGCTCCGACTGCCGGTTTGCACCTTTCTCAGGAATTGCTTGCGCAGCTTGCCGAAGCGGGCGTGGAAATCGCGCACGTCACGCTGCACGTCGGACCCGGAACTTTTCTGCCGGTCCGCGATCCGGACTTGCGACAACACCGTGTGCTGCCGGAAAGGGCGGAAATTACCCAGCAAACCGCCGAGGCCATCGCGCGCGCCCGTGCCCAAGGTCGTGCCGTGATCGCCGTGGGAACGACCACGACGCGAACGCTCGAAGCGGCGGCGATTCGCGGCGGCGGCACGATACATGCAGGGCACTTTGACGCCGATTTGACGATCCTGCCCGGCCACCGCTTCCTCGTGATCGACGGCCTGATGACCAACTTCCATCTGCCCCAGTCCAGCCTCCTCGTGCTCGTGAGCAGCTTCACCGGCCGCGAGCGCCTGCTGGCCGCCTACGCCGATGCGATCGCGCATGGCTATCGGTTCTACTCCTACGGCGATGCGATGCTGATCCTGCCCAGGTGACGGCCGCAAACCGATTCCTTGACAATGTGTCAAATCATCGTAAACTGACACCTTGTCAGGCAATCGCCTGGCAGGGAGCGCGCATGGCCCGCAGGCCGGATCCAAATCGCAAAGCGGAACTCGCACGCGCCGCCTTTGCCGCGCTTCGCGAGCGCGGTGTCGTCGGCACGACGATGAGTGAAGTGGCGCTGGCGCTGGGCATGAAACGGCCGGCGCTCTACTACCATTTCAAGGATCTGGGTGAGCTTTTTGACGCCGTCCTGACTGCTGTACTCGCCGACCAACGGGAATTTGTGCTGGCCGGGCTCGATCCGGACGATCACCCGATCGACGCCCTGGCCTCGTGGATGCGGGCGACACTGGCGTTTTACGAGGCGGATCCGCAATTGATCGGCCTGCTGCTGCAGTTTTGGGCTGTCGGTCGGCCGGATGCGGCACGCGACGTGTTGGACCGCGCCCGCGATCTGGTGGAGCCCATCCGCCAATTTGCGATCGCCCTGCTGCAGGACGCGGTGCGCGATGGCCGCGTCCGTCCGTGCGCGCCGGGGCCGATGCTGGACCTGTGCGTCGTCGTCGTCGATGGCTGCCTTGTCGAGCGCATTAGCCGCGGCGCAGATACCCAGCCGATCCTGGAGCTGTTCATCACCCAGGTCCTGCTGCCGTTGAAATCCCCCGCGCCGTGAGGCGTTTTCGTCAAACCGAGGTTCCCGATGATTCAGCCCGACGCCATTTCCGCGATTGATACCGAGACCACGCCGCTGCCGTTGGCGGTCTTCCACTTGCGCGGCAGTCAGACCGAGATGGGCGCACAGCATGGCCGGCTGCTACAGCAAATCGGCGGTTGGCATGCGACGGCGGCCTACTATCCCAAAATGGTCGAGCAGATGCTGCGTGGCAGCGCGCTGCGGCCCGTGGAGCGTCATTGGCCGGTCGTGGTCAAGCCGCTGCTGGAATTGCTCGCGGCACGGCTGGAGCGGCACCGGCCCGCGGATTTGCGCGCACGCACGGACGCGTTCATGCGCGCGGCGGGCCAGCATCCGCGTGAGGCGCGGCATGTGCTGGCGATGGACATGTTTCAGAATGCCGTGGGGCTTGCCGGGCGTCACATGCTTGGGCCGTTTGCCGACCCGTGGCAGCAGCGCGCGGTGCCCGCGTGTTCGACGTTGATGGCATGGGGGCCGGCGACCGAGGACGGGCGGCTGCTGCACGCCCGCAACTTCGATTTTCCCGGTGTGGGCGTCTGGGACATGGCGCCGGCCGTGGTGTTTTGCACGCCGGACGCGGGGCAGCGCTATGCGTTTGCGACCTCGCGCGGCGCGGACATCCCGGGCATCACGGCGTGGAATGAATCCGGTCTGACCGTGACGGCGCACACACGTTTGCACCGCGACGTGACGTTTTCGGGTGCGGCGATCGTGGATCTCTGCCACGACATTGCCCGCAAGGCGCAGACGCTGGCCGATGCGGAAGCGATCGCCCGCGAGCGAACAGTGGCCTCGACCTGGGGACTCGCAATTTCTTCGGGCGCGGAACAGCGCGGCGTGGTCATCGAGTGCCATGCCAGCGGCGTGGCCGTAACGGAACCCCAAGGCGATGAGCCGTGGCAGGCCTGCACGAATCACTATTTGTCGGAATCGCTGCGAATCCGAGAGCTTGCGCCATCGCCCGGCTGGTCGTGGCACACGCACAGCCGCAAGAAGCGCTTGGAGACGGCCGCGCGCGCCGCGGTGGCCGGTGAATCGTTCGATGTCTCGACGCTTTTTGCCTGGCTCGGCGATGGCCGGGATGCCGATGTGCCGAGCATCGAGCGCGTCGCCGGCGGCGTCGTCGCGCAGGCGACCAGCGTGCAGTCGGTTGTTCTGGATCCGCAACGGCAGACGACGCACCTGTCGGTCGGTCGTTGTCCGAGCGGGCGCGGTGCGGCGCTCGCCATACCGTGGGATTGGTCTGCGGGCGTTGGCGTCGAAGAGCGGTCTTTGGCGGCCGGAGTGCGTCACGCCAAGCCGTCGCGGTTCGAGGAAGGCGACGCGAAAGTCGCGTACCGCCATTACTTGCGGGCGGCGCAGCTTGGAGCGCAGGGCGGCGATCTGACACTCGTCCACGAGCACCTGTCGATCGCCGCGGAAACGCTCCATGATGAGCCCACGCTGCAGCTGCTGGCCGGCGCGGTCGCGCTGCGGCAAGGTCATTTGCCCGAAGCGCTGCGGCTTTTCGAACGCGGTTTGGTCGCCGAGTCGTCGCCGTTTCCCAAGGGTCGCCTGCACGCGTGGGCGTCGCGCACAGCCGCGCACGTCCCCGATCGCGCGGGCGCGGAACGGCATCGCGACGCGCTCGCGCGCCTGGGTCACCCGCTGCTGGGGCCACTGCAAGAGCGCGTTGCCACGGAGGCGCAGAAGCCGTTTCCGCTGGAGAAGCTGCGCGGCATCGGGCTGCACACATTGCTGGGCGACATCGGATAGCGGCCGGAGACTTCAGGCATTTGGACGAGCCATTTCACGTTCTCGTCAAGTGATTTTCGTGCAATCGTCACCGGATGCTGGCAAACTGCCGCGGCTGGCACGGAGCCGGGAAAGCGGCACAGTTCTCACACGATGGCGCACGAGCATTCGGCACGCACGACTGGTTCCAACCTTCTATTTTCACAAGAAATTCTCGATCCGCGCCGGGCCATCAACCGGGAACTGAGTTCGCTGGCGTTTCAGCGTCGCGTGCTGTCGATGGCGCTGGATCCGGCGGTGCCGTTGCTGGAGCGTCTGCGTTTTCTGACGATCACGTGCGCCAATCTCGACGAATTCTTTGAGATCCGCGTGTCGCGCCTGCAACGTCAGGTCGAACTGGGCCTGACCGCGAGCGGCACCGACGGCCTGCCGCCGAACGAAACGCTGAACCGGATTCATGAGGAAGCGCGGGCGATCGTCGCGGAGCAGTACCGGATTTGGTCAGACGTGCTGCTGCCGTCGCTGGCGGAAGCCGGGATCCGGTTGCTGCAAGCCAAACAGTGGACGGAAGACCAGACGCGTTGGGTGGAGGCGTACTTCAACCGTGAAGTGGTGCCGGTGCTGACGCCGATTGGTCTCGATCCCGCGCACCCGTTTCCGCACGTCCAAAACAAGAACCAAAATCTGCTCGTGTCGCTGGACGGCCAGGACGCGTTTGGTCGCCAATCCGGCATCGCGATCGTCCAGGTGCCGCGGTCGCTGCCGCGCGTGCTGGCGATTCCGGGGAGCCGGCCGGGGGTACAGGAATTCGTGCTGCTCTCGACGGTCATCCACGCGTGCGTGGGCGAGCTGTTCCCGGGCATGAAAGTGACCAACGTCGTGGCCTTTCGCGTGACCCGCGATGCCGATCTCTGGCTGGCGGAAGAAGACGCGGACGATTTGCTGGAAGCGCTGCAAGGCGAATTGCACCGGCGGCGTTATGGCGATGCCGTGCGGCTGGAAGTCGCCGGTCATTGCCCAGATGCGATGGCGGAATTCCTGCTGGGCGAATTCGAGCTGGATCCGATCGACCTGTACCGCGTCGAGGGCCCGGTCAACCTGCACCGCGTGGGCTCGATTCTGGATATGTGCGACCGCCCGGACCTGCGCTATCCGCCGTATACGCCCAAGCTGCCGCGCGGCTGGCAGGACGAGGATGATCGTTTCGAGTGGCTGCGGCGCGGCGATCTGCTCTTGCACCATCCGTATGAGGCCGCTGCGCCGGTCCTGGAATTCCTGCGTCAAGCGGCGGACGATCCGGACGTGCTGGCGATCAAGCAAACGCTGTACCGCACAGGGGCCCGTTCGCCGTACGTGGAAGCGCTGGCTCAGGCGGCGCGCAACGGCAAGGACGTGACGGCTGTCGTGGAACTGCGCGCGCGCTTTGATGAAGCGGCGAACATCGATTTGGCCGCGCAATTGCAAAAGGCCGGCGCGAACGTGGTGTACGGTGTCGTGGGCTACAAGACGCACGCCAAAATGCTGCTGGTCGTGCGGCGAGAAGGTGACGGCATCCGCCGGTATGTGCATCTGGGCACGGGCAACTATCACCCGCAAACCGCTCGGACATACACGGATTTGGGCTTGCTCACCTCCGATCCAGTCATCGGCGAAGACGTGCACAAGGTGTTCCTGCAACTCACGGGCCTGGGCACTCCGCGCAAGCTGGATCGGCTGCTGGAGTCGCCGTTCACGCTGGGCCGGGAAGTGATCGCGCGGATCGACACCCAAGCCGCGCGCGCCAAGGCGGGCCTGCCGTCGCGGATCCAGGCGAAGATGAATGCGCTGAGCGAGCCGAATGTGATTGCTGCTCTCTATCGGGCGTCCCAGGCCGGCGTGCCGATTGATCTGCTGGTTCGCGGTATTTGCTGTTTGCGTCCTGGGCTGCCGGGCGTGTCGGAGACGATTCACGTGCGCTCGATTGTCGGCCGCTTTCTCGAACACGCGCGCGTCTGGCGATTTGGCGACGGCAGCGACGCGGAAGTCTGGTTCGCGAGCGCGGATTGGATGTCCCGCAGCTTTACCCGGCGCGTGGAAGTGGCGACACCGGTGCGCAACCCCGAGCTGCGGTCGCGCATCGTCGCGGAATGCCTGACGCAACCCCTGCGCGACAACGTGCAGGCGTGGAATCTCGATGTCGACGGCACCTACACCCGTGCCACGCCCGGTGATGAACCGCCGTTCTCCGTTCAGGAATGGCTGGCGGGCGGCTGCGAGCCCTGATTCGCGCTTGACCAATCGCCGCCCCAGCGCCACGCTCCGCCCCCAGCCGCGCATCCGGCTATACACGCTGGCCGAAGTTTGAGATCATGCGTCCGTCATCCGCGGCGTGCCACCGGAGGTGCACGCTCGCGGTCTCAGTCCGAAATGCGACAGGTCTAACCCCGAGGGTTTTGGTCTCGCACAAAGGCGTTCACGTCTCGAGGCACCATGGCCGATCCGCACCTCATTGCCGCCGTAGACCTCGGCTCCAACAGCTTTCACCTGGTCGTGGCGCGCGTGCTGCAAGGGCAAATCGTCGTGGTCGACCGGATGCGCGAGACCACGCGGCTGGCAGCGGGCCTGGACCACGACCGTCGCCTGGATCCGGTGCTGATGCACCGTGCGCTGGGCACGTTGACGCAGTTCGGCCAGCGGATTCGCGAGGTGCCGCGCGAGTCGCTGCGCGTCGTCGGGACCGCCACGCTGCGCCGTGCCCGCAATGCCGACGTGTTCATGGAAGCCGCGCACGAGGCGCTCGGCGTGCCGATCGAAGTGCTGAGCGGTCGCGAAGAGGCGCGCCTCATCTACCTGGGCGTGGCGCACAGCCTGGAAGTGCCCGACGGTCGGCGGCTGGTGGTGGACATCGGCGGTGGCAGCACGGAGGTGATTCTCGGCGAGCGTTTTGAGCCGCTGGAGACCGAAAGCGCGGAAATCGGCTGCGTGACGTGGACCAGCGAGTTCTTTGGCGATGGCGACTTGAAGAACGCCAACTTTCGCGCTGCGGAGACCGCGGCGAGCTTGGAATTGCAGCACATGGTGCGGCGGTATCGCACGCTGGGCTGGGATGAAGCGGTGGGATCGTCGGGCACCGTCGAGGCCATCGAGGGCGTGCTGCGCGCGACGGGCTGGAGCAAGCGCGGCATCACGGCGCGAGGGCTGGCGAAACTGCGCGAGGAGCTGATCAAGTTCGGCAAGATCCAAAAGATCGACCTGCCGTCGCTGCGGCCCGATCGCGTGGCGGTGTTTCCGGCCGGTGTCGCGATCCTGTCGGCGCTGTTCGAGACCTTTGACATTCGCAAGATGGTGGCGGCGACGGGCGCGTTGCGCGAGGGCGTGCTGTACGACCTGTTGGGCCGGATTCGTCACGAGGACCTGCGCGATCGCACGGTCGTCGCGCTGGCGGAACGGTGGCACGCGGACGCGGATCAGGCGGCGCGGGTCGAGCGGACCGCGCTGCAGTTGTTGAAACAGGTGGGCAGCGCGTGGATTTCTGACGAACCGCTGGCGCGGCAGTTGCTCAGCTGGGCGGCGCGGCTGCATGAAGTGGGCCAGACCATCGCGCACAGCGGTTACCACAAGCACGGCGCGTATCTGGTCGCCAACTCGGACCTGCCCGGCTTTTCGCGCGACGACCAGATGCTGCTGGCGAGTCTCATTCGCGTGCACCGGCGCAAGCTGGCGACGCTGTTCCGCGACACGCCGCCGCTGCGTTCCGAGTTCGCGCTGCGGCTGGCGGTGATCCTCCGGCTGGCAGTGCTGCTCCACCGGGCGCGGAGTCCGCAGCCGCTGCCGCATGTCACACTGGAAGCCGTCGGCCGCAAAGTCGTCGTGTCGCTGCCGGCGCGCTGGCTGGAGGACCACAGCCTGGTCGCGGCGGATTTGCGCGCGGAAGTTGAGGAACTGGCGGTGATTGGCATGGAGTTGGTGGTGCGGGTGGTGGAGAGGTAGGCAAGGCGCCGGCGCGGCGGCGTGTGATCCGGCGATTGGGCCATGCCCTTCTCCTGCCAACGCCGCATTGCCAGAAACCCTCCCGCTGGCGCAAAATGCCCCAGCGGCATGCGCCGCCCGAGTGCACCGTGTCCACCTACGCCATCGGCGACATCCAGGGCTGCTTCGATGCGTTCCAGCGCCTGCTGGCCGCCATCGCATTCCAGCCTGACCGCGACCGCCTGTGGCTGGCCGGCGATCTGGTCAACCGCGGCCCGGATTCGCTGGCGGTGCTGCGCTGGTGCCTGGACCACACGGACAACGTCGTCGCGGTCCTGGGGAATCACGACCTGCATGCCCTGGCGCGTGCCGCGGGCGCGTCCGGGCCCAAACGTCGCGATTCGCTGGAAGAACTACTGCTGGCGCCGGATCGCGATGAGCTGTTCGACTGGCTGCGCCACAAGCCGCTGCTCTACCGCGAAGGTTCATACGTGATGGTGCACGCGGGCCTGCTGCCGTGCTGGACTGTCGACGACGCCGACGCGGTCGCGAGAGCCTATTGCGCAGAATTGAACGGCGCGCGCATGCCGCTGGCTCTGCGAGCCCTGCGGGATCAGGACATCCATCTGCCGGAGCTGCGGCAATTGGCGCAAGACGCCGGGCTGCTGACGCGGATCCGCACCTGCACGGCGCGAGGCGAACCGTGCCAGGAGTTCACCGGTGCGCCCGAAGACGCGCCGCCGGGCTGCATACCGTGGTTCCGCGTGCCGGGGCGCAAGAGCACCGGCAGCTGCATCGTGTTCGGTCACTGGGCCGCGCTCGGCCTGCTGCTGGACGACAACCTCATCGCGCTGGATACCGGCTGCGTATGGGGCAACGCACTGACCGCGGTGCGTCTGGAAGATCGCGCGGTCTTTCAGGTGCCGGCGAATTTGCGGTAAACGCCACGCTGCTGCTATCACGCGCGCCGGCCTTTTGAGGAGCTCACACCGATGCCACGTCACCGCAATGAACAGGTCCTGAATCGCTTGACCGACTTGGACGCGCAGGCCATGGCCGGCGGTGGGCCGGAGCGGCGCGAGAAGCAGCACCAGCAAGGCAAGTTGACGGCGCGGGAGCGCATCGAATTGCTGCTGGATCCCGGCTCGTTCATCGAGATGGACCGGTTCGTGACGCACCGCTGTGTCGATTTCGGCATGGCCGAAAAGAAGTTCCCTGGCGACGGCGTCGTCACCGGCCACGGCACCGTCGATGGCCGCACGGTCTACGTGTTCGCCCAGGATTTTACGGTCTTTGGCGGCTCGCTCTCCGGCGCATTCGCGCAAAAGATCTGCAAGGTCATGGATCTGGCGGTCAAGACCGGCGCGCCGATCGTCGGCCTGAACGATTCCGGCGGCGCGCGCATCCAGGAAGGCGTGGAATCCTTGGCCGGCTACGCGGAAATTTTCTGGCGCAATACCCAAGCGTCGGGCGTCATTCCGCAGATCTCGCTGATTTTGGGCCCGTGCGCGGGCGGCGCGGTCTACAGCCCGGCGATCACCGATTTTGTCATCATGGCGCAGCAGACCAGCTTCATGTTCATCACCGGACCGGACGTCATCAAGACCGTGACGCATGAGACGGTGACGCAAGAGGATTTGGGCGGCGCGGTGCGACATGCCACGACGTCCGGCGTCGCGCACTTTGCCGCCGATGACGAGAAAGCGGCGATCGCGACGGCGCGCGTGCTGCTCGGCTTCATGCCATCAAACAACCTGGACAGTCCGCCGCGCGTCGTCACGCAGGATCCGATCGACCGCAAGGACGAAAAACTGAAGACCGTCGTGCCCGAGGATCCATCCAAGCCGTACGACATGAAGGACGTCATCACGGCGGTCGTTGACGACGGCATCTTCTTCGAGGTCCACGAACGCTACGCCCGCAACATCCTCTGTGGTTTCGCGCGCATCAACGGCCAGAGCGTCGGCGTGATCGGCAACCAGCCCGCCTTTCTCGCCGGCTGCCTGGACATCGACGCCAGCGTCAAGGCCGCGCGCTTCGTGCGCTTTTGCGACTGCTTCAACATCGCGCTGGTCACATTTGTCGACGTACCCGGCTTTCTGCCCGGCACGGCGCAGGAATACGGCGGCATCATTCGCCATGGCGCCAAACTCTTGTACGCCTACGCCGAAGCGACCGTGCCCAAAGTCACGGTCATCACCCGCAAAGCCTACGGCGGCGCTTACGACGTCATGAGCTCCAAACACATCCGCGGCGACATGAATTTTGCCTGGCCGAGCGCGGAAATTGCCGTCATGGGCCCGGACGGCGCCGTGAACATCATCTACCGCCAGGAATTGCAGAAAGCCGCGGATCCGGCCGCCGAGCGCGCCAAGCTGACGGAGCATTACCGCGACACCTTCGCCAATCCGTTCAAGGCCGCCGAACTGGGCTACATCGACGAAGTCATCCATCCCGAGGACACGCGGCACCGAATCGCCCGCTCGCTGGAGATCCTGAAAGGCAAGCGGGAAGTCGCGCCGAGTCGCAAGCACGGCAACCTGCCGCTGTAGCGACGTCCCGGCTGCGGCTGACGTTGAATAATCCACGGCATCAGGCGTTCTAGCCCTGACGGCGTGTGTCGTGCGTCTTCTGATCCGCGAGGTTTCCATGCGTCCACGCCTTCTCGCGCTTGCGCTGCTCAGCCTGCCGGCTTGCGTGCCCCACGTGCTGCCGCTGCTGCCCGAGCCGGCACCTGTGGCCGTGCGCGCGGACTTGCCGCTGGATGTGGTCACCAAGCTCGCTGGCGCCCAGGATCCCCTGCAGATCAAGGGCACGTCGTGGCAATTCAGTGAGCTGGAACACGCCGTGGCGCGGGCGGTCACGACGGCGGCCGCGCCCTGGGCCGAAGCGCACCGCGCCGATCGGCCGGGTGGCTGGCAAATCCAGGTGGATCTCATCAAAAGCGACGCGGAATGGGTCGACGGCCACGCGCGCACCAGCTTGGGCGTGCGCGCGACGCTGCGGGCGGTGACGGGTCGGGTCTACATCGGCCAAAATCAAATGTTCTGCTCGACCGCAGGCTTGGCCAAATCGGAACAGGAAACGCGCGATGTACTGTGGCGCTGCATCAGCGGCTTGGGCCGCAGCGTGACGGGCTGGCTGGACGGCGTAACCCCCTGATGATCGTGGAGTGATTCATGAAGAAGTTCCTGCTGCTCTTGCCGCTCCTCGCGCTCGCTGCGTGCGGCGCCACGATCGAACCCGGTCACCGTGGCCTGCTTTTCAACCCGCGCGACGGTGGTTTGCAGCACAACGTGCTCGAGCCGGGACGTCACTACACGGGCTTCTTCGGTCGTTTGGACGATTTCGACGTGACCTATACGACGCGCCAGGAGGAAATGCTGACGGTCTCGCAGGAAGGCCTGCATTTGACGGTGCACGTGTCGGTGATCTTCCGGCCGGTTGTGTCGGAACTGTATGAACTCGATACGGAAATTGGACCGCAGTACTATGAAGAAGTCATCGGTCCAGAGTTCCGCAGCGCGTCGCGTGGCGTCTTTGCCCGTCACAGCTACATGGACATCGCCAAGCAGAACGAGTCGATCGAGAACGAAATTGAGGGCGATCTGCGGCGGCGGACCTCGGGTAAGCACGTCGAAATCACCTCCGTGACCCTGGAAGGTGTGAGCTACGCACCGGAAATTGCCAAGGCGATCCAGGACAAGCTGGTGGGCGAACAGGATACTGCGCGGCAGAAGGTGCTGCTGGACAACGACGCGCTGCGCCGCAAGCTGGAACTGGAGCACGAAGCGGAGCGCGAGAAGTTGAAGGCCGAATCGGAACTGCGCGAGGCAACGCGACGGGTGGAAGTGGCCAAGGCGCAGGCCGAGTTGGACCGCCTGCGCGCGGCGACCGAGGGTGAAATCAAAGTGACCCGCGCGACGGCGGATGCCAAGGAAATGACGCTGCTGGCGACCGCCAAAGCCGCGATGAAGAAAGCGGAGGCCCAGGCGCTGACGCCTCTGATGGTGATGATGCGGGCCTACGAGGCGTTGGGGCAGCTGGGGCAAAACGGTGCGACGGTGTACTTGGGCGATTTCAGCCATGTGCCAGCGTTTCTGTTTCCCAAGGTGCCAGGGTTTTCGCCGGCTTTCGATCCGGGCAAGGGCGTCCTGCCCGAAGGCAAGCGCAAGTAGCCATTGGTTCGCGGACTTGCACCGGAATCTGCCGCCCAAGGCAATAGTCGACCCGCTTGAATGGCGGTCGGGCGTGGCACGAAAGTTCGGTCTGTGAATGGACGTTGCCGCGGCAAAAGTCGGGAATCGCCGAATACCCGAATGGCGTTGTGACCGAACAGCGCTGGCGGGACTTGCGGAGGCGATCGTACGGTCGGCGCTGCGCCGTCTTCATCGACCAAGCCGGCGTGGCTGCGGGACCCAAGGACCCTGCGAGCCGCCGAAGGTGGGGCGGGCACGGCGCGGAAACGCACCGTGGGACCGCGATGGATGCGTGCGTCCGGCGTCGGCTGGGCGCGCTTCGGCGGGGATGGGCATTTGGTCGGGGTGGGCCCCGGCCGTAGGCCGGAAGTGCGTGCGGCAACTCGATTCCAGTCACATTTGCCCGTTCGCCACGAGCCGTGCCATTGCGCGACACCGCGCTTCACCGCAAGCGCCCCTCCAGACCTGCGGTTCGAAATCTGATCCAACTCTTCCACTTCTCCAACGACACACCTGCTGACGCGCCGAACGTTCTGCGCTACCGTGCCGCGGTGGCCGATGGCCGCCGATGTTGGGGTTGCGATGCGATTGCCGTGGTTTTTTTGTGCGCTGGGGCTTTGGCTCAGCGGGTGCGGTGGCAAGGCCCTGGACGCGGCGGACGCAACGGACGCCGTGAATGCCGTCGACATCGCGCCCGACGTGACCACGGCCGTCAATCCGTGCATCGCCGATCCCGCATTGGCCAATCCAGTCGCCCCAGCCCTACGCACCCCGCGCTGGGCATTTGAACCGTGGATCAGCAAGGATATCTCGACAGGCGACGACACGCGCGCGTTCGTTCAAGGCTTCATCGACCGCAGCATCCCGGTCGGCGTCGTCGTGCTGGACAGCCCGTGGGAGACCAACTACCAGACATTCCAGGCCAATCCGTCGCGCTATGCGCAGCTGGACGAACTGGTCGCCGAGATGCACGGCAAGAACGTCAAGGTCGTCGTTTGGCTGACTTCGCTGGTCAACGACGCCAGCTTTGACCTCGAACCCGGCGGCGATACCTACGACGGTCCATCGCCCAACTTCGCCGAAGGCAAGGCCTGTGGCCACTTCGTCAACGGCGGCGACACCTACAGCTGGTGGAAAGGCACCGGTGCGGGCCTCGACTTCTTCTCGCCCGCCGCGCGTACGTGGTGGAATCGGCAGCAAATCCCGCTGCTCGGCATCGTGGACGGCTACAAGCTGGACTTTGGCGAGATGTATATCAGCCAAGTGCCCATGCAGACCGCACAGGGCCAACAAACGCTGGACGCGTACTCGCAAGCTTACTACCGCGAGATGCTGGCTTTCGGTGTCGCGCAAAAGGGCATCGGCAACTTTCTGACGATGGTGCGGCCGTGGGACGAGAGCTACGGCTTTGCCGGACGTTTCTTTGCCAAGCCGGAGCACGCGCCCGTGGCCTGGGTCGGCGACAATCGCCGCGATTGGGTGGGGCTGGTCGACGCGCTCAACGAGATGTTCATCTCGGCGCAAGCTGGCTACACGATGCTCGGCTCGGACGTGGGCGGCTACCTCGATCGCGACGACAAGTCGCTTGCCACGCAGATTCCGTATGACGCGGTCAATTTCGCCCGCTGGATCGCCGTCGGCGCGCTGGGACCGTTCATGGAACTGCACGGCCGCGGCAATTTCACGCCGTGGACCGTGCCGGATCATGCGGACGAGATTACCGCGGCGTACAAATACTGGGCCAGCTGGCACCACCAGTTTGCGCCGATGCTGTACAGCGAAGTGCGGCGATCGCAGCTCGGGCAAGGTCCGGTGGTCATGCTGCCGGTGGGCAACGCCGCGGACTGGCCGGGAGATTGGCGATATGTTCTTGGCCAGCGCTGGTTGGTGGCACCGCTGACGGACGCCACCGGCAAGCGTCCAGTGACGCTGCCGACCGGCAAGACGTGGCTCGATTGGTGGCACCTCGATCAGGCGGCGCTGCCCGGTGGAACGACTGTGACGGTGGACATGGCGGGTGACCTGACGCGGAGCCCGCTGTACCTGGACGCCTGTTCGATTCAGCCGTTTGTCGACGGCACGGCGCTGACCGGGTTGGTGCCGGCGGACGTCGGCCCGCACGATGGCTGGCTGATCACCGCAGCGATGGCGTCCTGCAAGTCCCATACGTTCGAGCGGATCGCGGCGGATGGGACGATGGTCACGGCAACGACAACGCTGACTGCCGGCACCCTGACGATCCAGCTGTCGAACCGCCCGCAGCCGACGATTCTGACCATTCGCACGCCGAGCCTGGCGAAGTCGGTGGCCGTCGATGGCCTGGACCTGGGTGCGGCGACGTCGGTGATCGGCGCGAACTCGGGCTGGCAAACCGACGCAAGCGGCGCGATCACCTGGATTCGCCTGCCCGCGGGCGGCGCGGCGACGGTGCTGATCCAGTAGACGCTACCTCAAGCTGGCAAACACCGTGCGCGCGCTCGCGACGTCGAGCAAATAGCTGTAGTGGGTGAACGCTGCCATTTCAACGTTTTCCGCGCCGTCGACACAAGCCGAGAAGGCCGGCAAGAGCAGCAAATCGGAATGACTCCACAAGGAGGTCAGCGGTGGTCCACGCCATGGCAGCTGCGCGGCAAGGCGCTGCATGATGGCCGAATCCGGTCGCAGATCACGGATATGCGGCGTCCGGGCAAAACGCGCCGCTTGCGTGCCCGCGTGTGGTGTGCCGAGCGTCACCAGATGCGCGACCCGCTCCGCCGTTGCCGGGTCGTCCAGCGCAAGTCGCGCGATGATGCCGCCCATGCTGTGGGCAACCAGATCGACCTGTGCCTCGACCGGCAAGCCGTTGTCCGTCAACGCCTCGGCAATCGCCACGCGTAGTTGAACCGCCATGTCATCGAGCGACAGCTCCGGGCGGAAGCCCACTGCATAGGTACGCGACCGACCGTGCAGACGAAACCACAAGCGCATCGGCGCAAAATTGCTGCGGTGACCGCCCAAGCCGTGGACGAACAGGATCGGCCGGTAGCCATCGGCCGGCAACGGTGCGAGCGGCTGGTGGCTGGGGCCAAGCAGGGTCAAACCCATGAGCGGTAGCTGCGCGGCGTGGCGCAACAGGTCGGGATCGACCGCATTCCACGCTTCCACCGCGGCTTTGCCAACCTGCACCGCGGCGCGGCCAAACTGACGACCGACGACACCCAGACTTGCGCCTGCACGATGCCATGCGGTCTTGCGCGGATCTGCTGCCATCCCTTCCTCCGCGGACGCTCGACTGCGTGTCTTGACGCTACCCCGGAATCGGCTTCCCGACAACGCGCCGCTACTGAAGCAGCGCGCGCAGCTGCGTGTTCGCTGGCGAACCGGCCTGCGACGCCAGTTCCTCCAACCATGGCTGCGTCTCGCGCCGCGGCCGCGCGGTCACGTACGCGCGCGCGTGGGCGATCGCCTCGTCAGTCTGGCCGAGGAAAAGCGCCGCTCGGGCGGCCGTCCGATGTGCCCGGGCGTAGTCGGGCTCGATCGCCAACGCCCGCTCGCACAAATCCAGAGCACGCTGCGGGTGGCTCGATTGCACCTCCAGCGCCGCCAGATTGTTCAGCACCTTGGCGTCATCGCCAGCCAGCAGGACCGCGGCTTCCAGGAGTTGCCGCGCCTGTTCGGCGGCAGGCAGCATCCGCGTGGCAGCGACCAGCGCCGTCGCCGAGGCCAGATGGTGCGTCAGCGTCGGCGCGTCTTCGCACGCTTGCGCCGACGGACAGACCGTCGCGAGTGCCAGCAGCCACGCGTCGATGTCCGCGCGTCGCGTCCGTTCGTCCACGTAGGCCCGAGTGAGCCACGTCCACGGCCACGCCGTCCGCCAACGCATTTGCACCGCGGAATCTTCGGCCGCCGAGCCTGGCTCCCAGCCGATCGGCCGATCCTGCCACACCGCGAGCCAGGACCGCACGCGTTCGGCCACCGGACGCTGCGCTTCCACCACGGTCGCGGCGTCTGCCAGTCCCACTTCGCCCAGCCGCTCGGCCGTCGCGCGCAACATCCGCGGATCGCGCAGGAGCGCGAGCGAAAGGCACGGCGAATCCGGACGCGCGCCCTCGGCGGTTTGCAGCCAGATACACGCGGAATTCGTGTGGTCGGACGACGCCAGCAACACGGAACCTGGCGGCACATCGCGCAGCAGACGATCCGCCAACTTGCCACCGGCTCGCAGATCGGCGTCGGGGCGCAGGTGCAGGAGCAACGCCGCGTGGAGGCCGACAAACACCAGCGCCGGCGCCGCCGCAATGCGCGGTCGCCATGCCACCAGTACCGCCAGACCGTGCGCGGCCAACAGCCCCAGGCCGAGTAACACCAGCAGGCCCGCCTGATCATCGCGCAGACCCATCGGGTTGATGAACGCTGAATAGAGCGCGTCGGTGGCGATCATCGCCAACAGCGGCGCAAGCGCCTTTTGCCGCTCCAGACGCACCGCTCCGAACACGCTCAGCGGCACGAGCCACTTGGCATCACGCCAAACCAGATGGCCCAACGCTCGCAGGCCGTCGTGGCCGATGCGGTCGGCGTAGGCTGCGCGAATCGTCGCGGCGGTCAGGTGATCGCGCAACGCAGCCCACGTGCGGACGTCGCCCCAGGAAAAGGCCGGTTTGCGACCAGCCGCCAGCGGCAGGTACACCAAGGCCGCCCCGCCCAGCACAATCAGCAGCAGCGCAAGTCCCAGGGCGCGAAGCCGCTGTGACCGCGGCGTGTGCCAGAGGGCCACGACGGTCGCGAGGCCGGGCAGGAGCGCGGCTTCCACATGAACGCCAGCGCCGAGCCCCGTCAGCAACGCCAGCCAAGCAACGCGCACGCCGCCCGATTGGGTGTGCCACGCCCAAAGCGCGGCGGCAACGATGACCCAGGTCGGTGCGTAGACTTCGGCGGCGCGCATGTGCATCGCAATGGCGGGCAAAGTCAGCGGCAGCAGCCAGAACAACGGCCGGAACAGGCGCTGGCGCCAGCCGGGCTGGCCGGGCTCGGGCCATGCACGCCAAACCAGCGCCACAGCGGTCACCGCGCAGACGGTGCCAAGCAGGTGCACACGCCATGCCGCGGTCCCGAGAGGCAACCGCGCGAACGCATGGCCTGCCAGATCGAACAGGGCAAATCCGGTCGGATGCGGGACACCCAGTTGGACAGCCGCACCCGCCAATTCGCCACTGTCAAACCAGGCGACAGATGGCGCAAGCAGCCAGACGAACGCCGCGATGACGCACGCCGACGGCCACAAAATCGAGTCTGCGCGCGGAGTTTGGGCTGCGGCTGAATCAGGCATCGCCGCTCATGCGGGGCAAGAAGGTGGGTTCTGGCCTGCGAATGGACCTACGGGCCGGGGCAAAACACTTCAACGTGGTTCTGCGGAATCAGCGCGCCATTGGCGCCGGTCGCCGTGCTCGTGGTGAAACCACCGGCCAGCAGCACGCAACCACCGAGCGGATTCTGGCCGCCGATCAGCGATGCTGTTGCGCCGACCCGTGGCGCGGCCATGGCAATGCGAGCCACCGGCGTGCCGTTCGGGTCGAAGAGCAAGGCGTCCGCCAGCGGCTGCAGCTTCTCGTCGATGCCGCCGATCATCAGCACCGAACCGTTGCGCAGCGATACCGTCGTCGCCAAGAGCCGCTTGCCGCCATCACCGCCAGCGAACGCGCCCATGGGCAAAGCGGCCGTCTGCATGGTCAGGCTGGACGCGCCCTTGGCAACCGCGACGACCGTTGGCGGCTGGAGTTGCACGGTGCCGGTCAAGACGTCGTCCTCCATGAACGGGGCCTGGATCGCAGCTCCCAGCAGCAAGAGGTTGCCGCTCGCCAGCTTCACCAGCGAGCCGCCGTGCAGCAGTGGCCCACCTTTGGGCGTGACGGGCACAAAGGTGTTGGTGCCCGCGTCGTAGGCCTCGGCGAAATCCGTACCCGTCGTCTTGCGGCCGCCCAAGATAAACAGCGACGTGCAGGTGCCATCCGCGATGCTGGCCAAGCACACCGTCGCCGCGTTGGCGCGCTGGACGATCGGTGAATGGGCCGCGTCGTTGGAGGTGCAGGTGATGGCATCCTTCTGCGACAGGTCACACAGCGAAGCGATCGCTTGGCGCGAATCCAGGTTCTTGGAAATCGGTGCCTTGGCACCGCCGGCAATCAGCAGCCGATCCCCGTCCTTGGTGTGCACGCGGGACACGATGGGCAGCGAGCCGGGCGCTGCCACCATGGGCAACTCAAGCTTGGTTTCGGCCACGAGGTCCCAACGCTGCACGAGGTTGGACACTGGGCACGCCGCACTGGAACAACCTGTGGCGTCGATGGTCGTCGTGAGCGTCTTGCCCGGATCGAGCGTGAAGCTGGAGTCGGCAGAACCGCCAACGATTGCAATGGCTTGCGCGCCGTCCGTGACCGCCATCGCCAAGCCTACGGGGGTGAACGCCGGGCTTCCAGAGACCGAACGGAAATAGCCAAGCAACGGGTCGAACAGTTCTGCCTGTTGGTTCGTCGCCACCCATTTGCCACCCGTCGGCGCCGTCAGTCCGCCAAAGACCGCGACGCTGCCGTCGGCCAGGGGCAGACTGTTGGCAAAGCCGCGGCGGGCGTAGCCGTCCAAAGGCGACAGCGTGTCGACGACGCACTTGTTGCCCGCGCCGCAGGTCGCGTTGACGTGGACGTTTTTGCAGTCCTGATCATTGTTGCAGGACGGCAGCTTGGACGCATCCTGCAAGGCCGGCGGTACCGGCGCGAGACCGGTGAACTGGCCAAACAGATAGGGCTGAACATAGTAGGTCGGCATCGTCGCGGCGAGATCGTTGCCCGCGACCACTTCCACATTGCCACGCCAGCCGAAGCCGACGCGCTTCTCACATTTGTCGTCGCTGAACATCTCCACATAGAGCGTGTAGTTGCTGGAGGCCTTCAAGTACTGCAATCTGATGCGATTGCCACCCGCGCCACCGTATTGGGCACACACAATCGGCTGGAAAGTCGGTGACTGCGCGCCGATATCGCCGACGGAGCCGTCGTAAATCGAAAGCGTCAGGTGCGTGACGCCCGGCAACGCGCCCGTCAGAGCGAACTGCGCCGTACCGACACCCGTCAGCTGATCCTGCGTGGCCGTCTGGCTCGTGCAAGCCGCGAGCGTCGTGAACAAGAGTGCGACAGTGGCGTGGAGCATGGTCGTGTTCATTTGCCACCTCCTTTGCCCGAGAAGATTGGGTCTTGCGATGCGTCGATGTGGTCCAGCGACAGCGTGATGGCGCCTGTCGCGGTTGGCGTGGACTTGGTGGCGTAGTAAATGCCAATCGCCGTGCCGGCCACAACAGCCGTGCCGATCGCCGTCCAGAACCACCATTTCTTGACGAGCGGCGTGGAGACTTGGTCCTTGGCATCGCCCGGACCGACATCCGCGACCTGCTCCAGCGCGACCGTTTGCTCGATCGTCCCATTGGGCGGCACAGTGACGCGACCGGTCCAATCGCGGAAACCGGCTTTCACCACGCGCACGGTGTGCGTACCGGCGGGCACGGTGGCGTGCAAGCCACCCGCGGGCGGGCGCCCGGTCGAGGTCCGACCGGCCAGCTTGTCGTCGACGTAGACCAGCGCCACGCCGCCGGCGAACAATTGCACCACGAGCGTTCCGGGCGTCTCAACTTCGCCATACGCCAAATCGGCCGGACCGAACAGCACGACCAAGCCCTTGGTCACCGCGCCTTGAAACTTATCCAACGATTCCAAAGGCTGCTGGCTGATTTGCGCGACGCGCGCCGTGCCGGAGTCGATGAGCCGGAGCGTCAACGCGTCATGACCATCTGGCGTCTTGCCCAGTTCGCTGAACACCACCAGCGTCGCGCCATATTTGTGGCCGATCCGCCCCAGACAATCGACGCCCGCTTCCGTGCATTCGAACTCGAACATCTCTTCGACCAGATCGGCGTTCGACAGCGCGACGTCCAACGACTTGTAGCGCAACGCCTGCTGGTGCAATTCCTTGGTCGCGCCCAAGCGCGCCGTGTCGCCGGCCGCCACACCTTCCGTTCGCAGAATCAGGACATGCTGACGACCGGCCCGAGCAGGTTGGGCAACCGTCGTCGGTGGCGCCACGATCACGGGCGAGACCGGCTGTGGGGGCGGAGGCAGCGTGCCCGGGCCGACAATGGGCGGTGGCGCCGCGGTCTGGCCAAACGCGGTGAGCGCCGGTGCCGTCAGCAGCGAAGCGATGAGCCAAAGAGAAAGCAAACGTGCGAACAAGACTGGCCTCCGCGGCAAACCGACGTGAATGCTATCAGGCCCGGGCGTTTTGACAAACCCTTGCCGGCAACTGGTGTGCAACGTCGGGCTTGCGCTACAGTCCGCGTTCAGGAGGGCCGGGCCATGGCGCAGCGAGTGGATTGGGCATTTTTTCCCGGTGTGCGCGAAGAACTGGTGTGGTCGACCGTCAACAAGGTCTTCGAGGAAATTCGACGCCAGCCGATGACGCTCCGCGATTTTCGCGAGTGGCTCAAGGACGCTGGCCTGTGGCAGAAGGACGAAGCACCCGCGCTGCTGGATTTCCTGGACGTGCGGCAAGCGCCACACGTGCACCTCGGAGTTTGGGCCGAGCAGATGTTGGGCGCCAAGGACGACGCTGCCGCGCGCGATCTGCTGTACAAGCGGCTGTGCGACGAGAACCTGCTGTTGGTCAAATATGTGATGCAGGCACTGGACGTGGACGGTGGCGGCCGCCTCCACTCGACCAGCGAACTTCACCGCATGCTGACGAGCTACGTCTATCCCGGCAAGCATCTGGGCCGCGTGGCGTTCGAGGCGTGGGTGAAGTGGCTCGTGCAAAGTGGCCGCGTGCGGCTGATCGGCATCCGCTGGGGGCTGACGGACATGGGCAAACTGGCCGTGCCACGCCTGCGCACGGTTGATGCGGATGAGTTCCTGGAGGACGAGTCCGCGCGGCGAAACGCAGCGCCATCTGAGCCTGCGGCCCTGACAAAGCCAACTGCGCAGGCGCCGAACCACGCCACAACGGCGGATCAGGACGACCTGCCAGACACACCGCCAGAAGCCGATTCCGTCGATGCGCCGACGTTTGCGGGTCACGAGACGCGCTTGACCGAGATGCCCGCGCCAACGCGAAGGTCGCCGTCGAAGCAGGCGCCGCGTTCGGAATCGCTCGCGGTGCCACGGAATACGGCCGAAATTCTGGCGACGCTCCGCGAGATCGCCACCCAGCGCGGTTTGGACGGCGGCTCTTTGCTCCAGCGCCACGGCCTCGCATCGCCCATGGCGGCCGATGAGCCTGCGCGGCACTTGTTCCTGGCGGCGCTGTTGGCGCGCGTCTGTTCCCAGCCCGACGGCACGGCGCTGGTGGACTTGCTACGCGAACGTGCGGGCGGTTGGAGCCAGGTCGCGCTGCTGCTGGACCACCCGGACGCGCTGCTGGAGTGCCTGGCCCGCTGGCACCTCACGGGGAACGAGCCGACCGCGATCCGGCTGCGGGCGCTGCTCCTGGAGGCGACGCTCGGCGGCTTGGCGCTGCAAAAACAGGCGGAGTTGCCACGACAGCTGGCCGAAGCCGCGACGTCAGAGCAGCTGTTCGCTTTGCTCGCCAATGGGTTGCTACAGGCCACAACCTTCTCGGAACGGTTCTGGCTGGTCCGGGAAATGGTCAAGGCTGGGCTGTGGATGCACGCGTCCGCGACGGAAGTCGCCTTCGTGCCAACGCGCGCGGTGCGCTTGATCGCGTACCGGTTGCGGCTGCTGGACAACCACTTCGCCGAGAGCCTACCAGGTCACCTGAATGCCGCGCGGCGGCTGGCGAAGCTGATGCCCGCGGGGTCCGTGGAATCGGCAGCGTTGGAAGCGTTGGCCCCCGAGGATCACCTGCGGTTTGACTGCCCACATGTCGTGATCTGCAAAACATCCTGCACCGTTGCGTCCCGTGATGACGCTTGACCCACGCCTTTGCACTTGACAATCGTCCACGCCGGAACCTATGCTGTTGACACCGTTGCGCGTGATCGCTGCGGGTGTGGCGCATCGGGCCGCCAGACTGCTCGACAGTCTACCCGGCCGCAACATCCGACAAGAAAGAGCTCTCACCCGCAACTGCCTTCCCCGCAGGTTTGCTTCACCGGATCCTCACCGGTACGCCTCCCAAGTGCCCTGCCTCTTCACCCCCTCAAGCAGCGCCCGCTGCACGCGTGACACCCAAATGCCCAGGAAAGCCGCTCCCGCTCCCGCCGCCACCACTCCGCCGCCGAGCGATGTCATCATTCACCTCAACGATCTCAAGCACATGCGCATGGCAGAATTGGTCGCGCTGGCCAACGATCTCGGCATCGACGATGCCGCCAGCCTGCACCGCCAGGAGCTGATTTTCGGCGTGCTTCAGGCGCAGACCAGCCGCGAAGGTGCCATCCACGCGGAAGGCGTGTTGCAGGTGCTGCCGGACGGCTACGGCTTCCTGCGTTCGCCCGACTACAACTATTTTCCCGGTTCAGACGACATCTACGTCTCGCCGTCGCAGATTCGCCGCTTTGGCCTGCGCAATGGCGATACCGTCGCCGGTGAAGTGCGGCCGCCCAAGGAAGGCGAGCGCTACTTTGCCCTGCTGCAGGTCCACGAGATCAACTTTGAGGATCCGGAGCGCGCCAAGTCGAAGATCCTGTTCGACAACCTGACGCCGCTCTACCCGAACGAGCGCCTGAAGCTCGAGTACACGCCGAAGTCCTACACGACGCGCGTCGTCGACCTGATGTGCCCGCAGGGCAAGGGCCAGCGCACGCTGATTGTGGCGCCGCCGCGTACCGGCAAGACGGTGCTGCTGCAGGAAATCGCCCACGCGATCGCGCAGAATCACAAGGAGGTTTACCTCATCGTGCTGCTCATCGACGAGCGCCCCGAAGAAGTGACCGACATGCAGCGCACCGTGCAGGGTGAAGTCGTGAGCTCGACGTTTGACGAGCCGGCTTCGCGTCACGTGCAGGTGGCGGAAATGGTCATCGAGAAGGCCAAGCGTCTGGTCGAACACGGCCGCGACGTGGTGATTCTGCTCGACTCGATTACCCGATTGGCACGCGCTTACAACACCGTGGTGCCGCCGTCCGGCAAGATCCTGTCCGGCGGTGTGGACTCGAACGCGCTGCACAAACCGAAGCGCTTCTTCGGCGCGGCGCGCAACATCGAAGAAGGCGGCTCGCTGACCATCATCGGCACGGCGCTCATCGACACCGGCAGCCGCATGGACGAAGTGATTTTCGAAGAGTTCAAAGGCACCGGCAACTGCGAAATCCACCTGGATCGCAAGCTGATGGAGAAGCGGATTTTCCCCTGCCTCGACATCAACAAGTCCGGAACGCGCAAGGAAGATTTGCTGTTTGACGAGCGTACGCTGAGCCGCGTGTGGCTGCTGCGGCAATTGCTGCATCCGCTGAACGTCATCGACTCGATGGAGTTCTTGCTGGACAAGATTCGCAAGTACGAGACGAATCAGCAGTTCCTGGACGGGATGAATCAGTAGCATGAGCAGGGTAGTCGTGACGGGCGGGGCGGGTTTCATCGGCTCCAACTTGGCCCATGCCTTGCTGGAGCGCGGCGATTCCGTCGTGGCGCTGGACAACTTCCTGACCGGGCGGCGGCAGAATCTGGCCGGGATCGCGGGCCACATCGACATCGTCGAAGGCGACATCCGCGACCGGTCGACGCTGGACAAGGCGTTTGCCGGTGCGGATTTTGTCCTGCATCAGGCGGCGCTGCCGTCGGTCGCGCGGTCGGTGGAAGACCCGGAGGCGTCGCACGACGTCAACATCAACGGCACGCTCCAGGTGCTGCAGGCGGCGCGGCGGCATGGCGTCAAGCGTCTGGTATTCGCTGCGTCGTCGTCAGCGTATGGGGAGACGCCGACACTGCCGAAAGTGGAAACCATGGCGCCGGACCCGATTTCACCGTACGGCGTGGGCAAACTGTTGGGCGAGCAGTACTGCAAAGTCTGGACGCGCGTGTTCGGTCTGGAATGCGTCGCTTTGCGCTACTTCAACGTATTTGGCCCGCGCCAGTCCCCCCAGAGCGACTATGCGGCCGTGATTCCCAAGTTCATCACCATGATGCAAAACGGCCAAGCGCCGCACATCTTTGGCGACGGCAAGCAGACCCGCGATTTCTGCTACATCGCCAATGTGGTCGAGGCCAACCTGAAGGCACTTACCGCCGCGAACGCGCCGGGCAAGGTGTACAACATCGCGTGCGGGGCGCATTACTCTTTGTTGGATCTGGTGACAGCCATCAACGCAGAGTTGGGTACCCGGTTGGTGCCGACGCACGGACCAGATCGCCGCGGCGACATCCACGACAGCTATGCCGACATCACCGCCGCCAAGCGCGACCTTGGCTACACGGCGGCCATCAGCTTTCAGGAAGGCTTACGTCGGGCGATTGTTTGGTACTCAGAACATCCCGAAGGCTAGACGGCCGTCCCTCATCGCTCCAGGACTTCGCGCGGGACCGCTTGCCGGTACGCAGAACATCCGGAAGCCTGAATGTCTCTGCGGTTGCCAACTGCCGCGCCGGACGCCAGTCGGTGCCTGACGTCCGTCGCCGCTGCTGCCGCTACCGCCCGCGGAATTGGCCATGATGCTCGGCGATCGCCTTGACGGCCACCGCGCGCTGGTCGGGGCGCAGGGTCGCGTGCACGTCGCGCGCTGCCTGAACGAACACGTCGCCCATTGCTTGCCGATCCGCGTCCTGGCGCGCGACCAAGCGCTGCACCGCCGCAGCCTCGATCTTCGGCTGAGCCAGAAGCGTCAGCGCCTCGTCAAAGAGCGTCTGCCGGGCCCCCGTCTGGCTTTCAAACGCCTTCATCACGCGCTCCGCCGTGGCGCGAATGCTCGCCCTCTGCGGGTCGTCGGCCTTCACGCGGTCCAGCATCTGCTCCAACCGACCGAGCATCATGCGCTTGCCGATGGCCGCGCCAAACCCGCCGCCGTGCGGTTCCGGACGAAAGTCCTTCAGCGCGGCCACGAGCTTCTGCCGTTGTTGCGCGTCCAATTGGTCATGAATCTTCAGGACTCCCGCAATCACGACTTGCTGCACTTCCCCGTGCTTGGCCCCAAACCGCTGCCGCAGATCGGCCAGCGCCTTTTCGTCGATGACGTCGCCCGCGAAGAGCTTGAGCGCCGCTTCCATGTCGCCCTTACCCGAACCGTGCGTGCGTTCCAGGGCCGCGAGCGCTTCGTCGCGGGCCGCGCGCGCGACGGCTTTCTGCTTGTCGTTCGCGCCAATTTCCGCCAGCAGGCCGTCCAGCCAGACACCGGCGTGCTCGTGCATCATCGGACCTTCCGGACCACCTTCGCCGCGCGGCGGATGCGCCACGGCCACGCCAGCTGCCAGGCACGCGCCACATGCCGCTGAGGCCACGGCAAAACGCCGCCAGCGAAAGCGCCGCGGCCCGTGAGCCTGATGCGCGATGCGAAACCACGACAGACGCTTGAGAAAACCAAACATGCAGACCTCCAGGGCAGCGCAACGTGGCCACCCGTATACAAGATGGGACGGAGGTGTGAACGGCGTTTGCGTCTTCTGAGAAGAAGCGTGAATTGCGCTTGCGCCGGCTAACTGGCCGGAAGCACCAGTTCGAACCGCGCGCCGCCGCCGTGCTGACCACGCACCAGCTCGATGCGGCCGCGGTGTGCCAAAGCGACTTCCCGCACCAGCGCCAGGCCAATGCCAGTGCCGCGATCCTTGGTGGTCGTGAACGGCTGGAAGATCGCCTCGCGCTGCGTATCCGCCACGCCCGGCCCGCCATCTTCCACCGCCAGGACCGCCCACAAGCCATCGTCGTCGCGCCGTTCCAGCACTTCCAGCCAGAGAGGCCCACCATTCGGCATCGCCTCCCACGCGTTGCGCACCAGGTTCCACAGCGCTTGACGCAGCTGCCCGGGATCGCCGTCGACCTTCACGCCTGGTCGCGCCGCCACTTTCGACCGCACACCGCGCCGCTCCAGGTCGCTGCGGACAAATTCGTGGAGGCTCTGCACCAGTTCGGCCAAGTCCAGATCCGCGCGCTGCGCCGGCGCTGGCCGCGCTCGGTCCAGATAGCCCTCGGTGATCACCCGCAGCCGTTCCACTTCACTGCCGATCGCCGCGATCAACTGCCGCGCCTCGGCCTGATTCATCGGCGCATCCTGGGACAGTTCGTCGTTCAGCAGTTCGGCATTCAGGCCAATCGACGACAGCGGATTGCGCACTTCGTGGGCCATTTGCGCCGCCAGCTGGCCGAGAGCCGCCAAGCGCTCCGCTCGCCCGAGATCCTCGCGTTGGCTCGACAATTCCGCCTCGCGCTGCGCCAACGCATCCGCCATGCGATTCCATTCCTCGGCCGCGGTGCGGATCTCACTCGCGCCCGCCGTCGCCGCCCGCACCGTGCGATCACCCGCGGCAAAACGTCGCACGACATCGGTCAGCGCCGTCATCGGCCGCAGCGACGCCAGCATCGCCAGCAACATCGCCACCGCCACCGCCAGGGCCAGCGCAGAAGTCGTCGCCACCAGCACGCTCAGGTTGGCCTCGGAGTGCGCCGCTTCGTCAAAACGCGCGCCCAGCGCCGCCTCAAAATCGCGACGCGCCGAGTCCAGATCACCCTGCACGTGGCGAATCATCCGACGGATTTCCACCACGAGCCGCGCGGCATCGTCGCTGCGGTGCTCAGCCACCGCGCGCTGCAACGACGCCACCAGCGCGTCAAAGGCTGCGGGATCGTTGACGACCTGCACCAGCGCCGGCACCGCGATCTTGAGCTCCGGGTCCAAGCGCATCCGGTCGCGCGCTTCCGTCGAGGTGCGCAGCTCATTCAGGCGTTTGTCCAGAGCCGGCAGCGGCAAATCGGTCTGCATCACCAGCCGCGCCAGCCGCGGCGCGTGGCTGAAATCGCGCAGCGTGCGGGTATGCGCCAGCACTTGTTCCACGCGGCCAAACGGCCGGGCATTCGGGATGAAGCGCACGACCCAATCCAGATCATGCGGCGCAGCGCGCTGCAACGCTTCGTCAAAACCGTGCAATTCCGCGGCGTCCTGACGCAGTTCGTCCAGCAACGGCAAGGCCCGCTCGCGCAGGAATCCAAGTTCGTGGCGCAAGCCCGTCACAGCCGCCACGGCATAAAACGACGACGCTCCCGTCGCCGCCACAACGACCGCGAAAGCCAAAAAGATCCGCGTCGACAGCGACATGCGGAGCGTGGACGGCGGTTTTGGCTGGTGCGGTGTCATCCCGCCCGGAGGATCGCGGGGATTGCCCTAGTGTGCAACTGTCTCGGGCACTTCATCGAAGATTCCGAGGTAATCACGGGCGTAGCCGGCCGGTTCGATGAGAAACGACTTGGCGTCGTCCAGCCGCAGCGCCTGACGCAGCACCTGATCGGCGTGCTCGACGGCGATCAACTCCATGGAATCGCGCACATCCTGCGGGATTTCCTCGACGTCGCGCTCGTTCTCCTTGGGAAACAGCACGCGCTTGATCCCAGCCCGGTGCGCGGCGATCACCTTTTCTTTCAGACCGCCAATCGGCAACACCCTACCGCGCAAGGTGATTTCTCCGGTCATCGCCACGTCGTGGCGCACCGGCAGCTGCGTGAGCGCGGAAACCAACGCGGTCGTGATCGCAATGCCCGCCGACGGCCCATCCTTGGGAATCGCACCTTCCGGAAAGTGCACGTGCAGATCCACCTTTTGGTAGAACTCCTTGCCCAGACCCAGTTGATGCGCTCGGCTGCGCACGTAACTCATCGCAGCTTCTACGGATTCCTTCATGACATCGCCGAGCTTGCCGGTCAGCGTCATGCGGCCTTTGCCCGGCACCAGCGCCACTTCAACCAGCAGCAGGTCGCCGCCGACGCTCGTCACCGCGAGACCGTTCGTCACGCCAATGCGATCCGCGCTTTCTGACGCCTGGTTGCGGAACCGCTCCACGCCGAGCAGCCGTTTCACTTCCGCCGCGTCGATGAGCCACGACTTCTTCTCGTCCTTCGCCTTCAGATGCTCCGTCGCCACTTTGCGACACACCGCGCCGATCTGCCGCTCCAGGTTGCGCACGCCCGCTTCCCGCGTGTAGCCCTGGATGAGCGTCGCCAACGCCTCGTCGGTGAATTGCAGATCCATGTCCTTCAAGCCGTTTTCAGCAATCTGCCGCGGCACCAAGTACTTGCGACCAATCTGCCGCTTGTCTTGCTCCGTGTAGCCGCCCAGCTCGATGATCTCCAGGCGATCCTGCAACGCCCAGGGAATCGCGCCCAAATTGTTGGCCGTCGTGATGAACAGCACTTTGGACAGGTCGTAATCCAGATCGATGTAGTGGTCGACAAAAGCGTCGTTCTGCTCCGGATCCAGCACTTCCAGCAGCGCGGCCGACGGATCGCCGCGGAAATCCATGGACATTTTGTCGACTTCATCGAGCAGGATGACCGGATTCGACGTCCCCGCGCGCTTGAGCGAATGGATGATCTTGCCCGGCAGCGCGCCCACGTACGTGCGCCGGTGGCCGCGAATTTCCGCCTCGTCGCGCACGCCGCCCAAGCTCAACCGGACGAATTTGCGGCCGATCGCACGCGCCACGGACTTGGCCAGCGACGTCTTGCCGACGCCCGGAGGACCGACGAGACAGAGCACCGGACCGCGCCCCACCTCGCCGCGCAGCTGCTGCACCGCCAGGTACTCCAAAATCCGCTGCTTGGGCTTGTCGAGGCCGTAGTGATCAGCGTCCAGGATGTCGCTGGCCTCCGCCACGTCCAGTTTGTCTTCCGAATGTTCCAACCACGGCAGCGACAGCACCCAGTCGATGTACGTCCGCACCACGCCCGCTTCCGCCGACATCGGATTCATCGACCGCAGCTTCTTGAACTCGCGATCCAGCTTCTGCTTCGCTTCCTCGGGCAGCTCCTTGTCCTCGATCTGTCGGCCCAGCTCTTCCAGTTCATTCTTGAATTCGTCCGCTTCCGCGGCATCGGCGTTCTGAGCGGCGTCGCTTTGCTGTGGATTCTGCCCCGAACGCGCACCAGCACCCTGCGGACGCTTGCGGATCCGACTCTCCGCCGCCAGCGTCTCCGTCTCGGCGCGGATCAACTCGACCAGCCGCTTCAGCCGGGTAATCGGCGGCGCCAGCGTCAGCAGCTCCTGCCGTTCTGCGATCTTGAAGCCCACATGCGCCGCCATCGTGTCGGCCAACTGCCCGGGCTCCTCGATTTGCGCCACGCTGGCCAGCACCTCGGGCGGCACGCGGCGGCTGACTTTCAGGTACGCCTCAAAGGCTTGGCGCGCTTCCACACGCAGCGATTCCAGGTCGTCGCTCTCTGGCACGACTTCATCGGCGGCATCCAGAATTTCCACTTCGGCGCTGAGGTAGGGCGACTGGTCGACAAACCGCACGATGCGCGCGCGTCGCCGGCCTTCCACGAGCACTTTCACGGTGCCGTCGGGCAAGCGCAGGATTTGCCCGACCGTCGCGACACAGCCGACATCGAACATGTCCGGCGCGGTCGGATCGTTGGTCCGCGCGTTGACCTGAGCGACGACGAGGATGTCCTTGCCAGGACGGTCAAACGCCGCCTCCAGCGCCGCCACGGAGCGTTCCCGGCCGACGAACAGCGGCACGGCCATGTGTGGAAAGACCACGACATCGCGCAGCGGCAGGACGGGAAGATGCAGGAGGACGGCTTCAGCGGACATAGGCAACTCGCGGCGCGCCGGTTCGGCGGTGGCGCACTGGAACAGGAAAGGCGATGCCGGTGACGTTGTCAAACTTTGGTGACAGAGACCACGAGATGATGGCGATTCGTCAACGCGCGACTTGGGCCTGAACTGCCGCTTCCACCCGCGCCAACGCCCGAGGCAATTCGGTGTCCGCGCCCTCGCCAAAAAGGTCCGCCGCCGCAAGAGGTGGGCCAATCCGCATGCGCACTGTCCACGGCACCCACGGCAGAAAAATCAGCGGCGAGCCGAGCCACAGCCAGATCAGCGCCGCACGCAGCGGCCACGTCACGGGCAAGAACGCGCCCAGCAGAATCGCGACAAGCAGTCCCAGCAGCGACACGCCCCAGCGCTTGACGCCGAGCACGAACCGCGGCAGCACCAGCAGGTTGGCCAGCCACTTGGCGCGCAGCAGGATGGGCGCTGTCAGGGACCCGCCGCGAATGCCCAGCGGCACAATCGGCACACCGGCGGCGCGGGCGATGTGCAAAAAGCCCAGGCGACCGGCAAAATCGACGCGATTCGCCAGCCAGACCGGCGCGAGGGATTCGTGATCACCGCCGGGAAAGATGAGGATCGGCACACCGCGCGCCAGCGTCGCCTCGGCAGCGGCGTAGCTCGACGGAATCGTGCCCAGTTCGCGGTGCAAAGCCGACAGCGGCCAGACGCGAAAACCCAGGGGCAGCGCGAAACCAGCCAGCGGCCGATCCGGTCCGACCTGCGCCAGGTACAGCGCCAGGAAACAGTGGATTTCGGCCGCGCCGATGCCAGCCGAGTGATTCGCCACCAGCAGAAACGGCCCGTTCACCGGAAGGTTCTCCGTACCTGTCAGCGTCGGCCGCCACAGCAGCCGCACCGCCGGCAGAAGCCACCGGCGGATCAGCGCCACCAACCGCGGCGACACGCGGCCAGGCTGCGCGATTTCCACGCCTTTGGCCCAGCGTTCCTGCTGCACGGCGCGCCTCGCTTACGGCAACTTCGCGACGATCTGTTCCGAGACTTCCCACAATTTCCGCGCCAGTTCCGGATCATCGGCGTCGCGGCGCGCCTGGGCGACATTGCAGTCGGCAAAGTACTGCCCGGAAATTCCCGCCACCGCGGGATGAACGGTGACGTACACCTCGGTCGCCGCACCTTGTGGCACGGACTTCAGGGCGATCTGGTCGCTCAGACCAAAGAAAAACTGCGCCACCGGGTTCATGTGCCGGCCCAAATTCGTTTGGATGACCCCTGGATGCACAGCATTTGCGGTCTTCTTCGTCCCGGCGAAGCGCCGCGCGAGCTCCTTGGCAAACAGCAAATTGGCCATTTTCGACTGGCCGTATTGGGTCCAACTGACGTAGCCCTTTTCCCCGCTCAGGTTGTCAAACTGGATGCCGCCCTTTGGCGCGAGCTTGTGGCCCGCGCTGCTGAGCATGACCACGCGGCCGTCGTCAGTGAGCTGGCCGAGCAAGCCGGTCACCAGGATGAAATGGCCGATGTGATTGGTGAAGAACTGCAGCTCGAAACCGTACGCCTGTTCGAGCTTGGGCAGCGCCATGATGCCGGCATTGCACAAGATGGCGTCGAGCCGGATGTCGGCCGCGCGCACGGCTGCGACGCATGCGCGCACGCTCGTGGGGTCAGCCAGTTCGCAGGCAAGCGGCACGGTTTCGCCGACGACGCTCGCGCAGGCCGCCTTGGCTTTCTCCAACGTACGTGCCGTCGCGACGACACGCGCGCCGCGCAGCGCCAACACCCGCACCGCTTCCTGGCCCAAGCCGGAATTGCAGCCCGTGACGAGGATCGTCTTGCCGGCAAGCGACAAGCCCGCGGTGACGTCCTCCGCTGTGGAGCCGTAGCCAAAACCGCTGGGACCTTTGCCGGCGAGCAGTGCGTAGAGGGACATGATGGACTCCGTCTGGATGCGGTAGCGGCAGGGCGCCTGCTGCGTGCGTTGCACTCTGCGCGAGCGAACCAGCGGCGTGGTAGTGCGACAGTTTGAAAGATGGCCAACTTTTTGACCCGCGAGCGCGCGGGCCTAGCATCACGCTGCTGAGCATGCGCTTGGCGGAGATCGGATGCTGGAATATCTGACAGGTGACCACCCGATGTACCAACTTTCACTCATTGTCCTCGCGTCGGTACTGCTGGCGATTGCCGGCAAGCCGTTCCTTGAGGAATGTCGGGAAAAGTTGCGCACGCACGCTGCCCGCCAGCTGGCCAGCACTGCCGCCGCCCAGCATCTGCCCTGGGACGCGCTGCAATTCACCGTCGATCCATACGCCACGCTCTCGGGCGCGACGGACGCGTTTGTGACCGCGACGATGCGTGTGACAAACACTAGCGATCGGGCAATCTGGCTGGACGACGTGCTTGTGCGCTTGTCTGCGGATGCGGCGCGCGGACACGTCCCAGACGGCAGGCCAAAGCAGATCGACTCGATCGGGTGCGTGGATGCTGGACAGACCAAGGACTTTGCGGTGACGTGGTCGACGACGGAGTTGGCGCCGCTTTACCTGCCGTTTCGCGTCCGGGTCTATCCGCTGAAGGCGCACCTTCACAAGCAGGCGCAGCAGGCTGTTGCCGAGCCGACCGGGCCGATGACCGACGACCCGATCGCTGGGCACATTACCGACATCGACCGAGCCTAGATCTTGGTACCGCGCGTGCGGCGCGGTCCAAGCGCGGCCTCGCGATCCTGCTCGGCCTTGTCCAGCAGTGCAACCACGTCCTCGACCTCCCAAAGCACCTTGCTCACGCCAGCCGCCATCGCCGGGCTCATCCGCAGCGAGCCGTGGATGCGGCAGAAGTTGTAGTTCATGAAGTAGATCGCCATCGCGTGCGCGTGGTTTGCTGCCTTCTTGCTGAAACCGTTGGTGAGGCGCGTGAAGCGCCGGTTGCTCATGCGGATCGTCAAGTTTTGGCGCTCGACGCCCGAGGTGCTGATGTGCTTCTTGTCGGGGCGACCGCTGATGCGCTCGACCTTGATGCCAGTGCAGTCCGCGGGGCTGTATTTGATGTTGGCTGGCGCCTCGCGTCCGCCTTCGTTGCCGTACTGCTTGATGAGCATCGCGTAGTCGATCGCGCCGCCAAACGCGTCCTCGACCGCCTGTAGGTACGGCTTATGCCCGTCCGAGGTCAGCTGCACGCGGTTGGCGAGTCGCGTCGCCATGTCGCTGATGAAGTGGTGCGCGCTCGTAGCGCTGCGGTCGCCGACGAACCATGAGGCGATCAACTTCGTGTCCGGGCAGAAGGCCGTCCACGTCCAGATGTCGCCCCAGCCTTCGGCCTTCTGGTCTGCCGTGGCGTTCTTCTCCTTGGCGCCCACGAAGGCCCAAATCTCATCGACCTCGATGCGACGGCAAGGCAGGTTGCGCAGCGCCTCGTCCTGGTACTCGGCGCAAACCGTGCCAAGGTCAACCAGCAGTTTCAGGATCGTCGCGACCGACACCCCGGTGAGGCGATTGGTGGCGCGGATGCTCATGCCTTCGGTGAGGCATTTCACGACCATGGTTCGCTTGGCTTTGTCGAGGTAGTTCATCGGGTGCTCCTTGCTGCTTACAAACTGACTCTATGCGTGAGCGCATCCGAAGTCAACGAGTTTGTTCGCGCCTGATGCAGAAAGATGCACCCAGCGTCTGGCGCTGCCGATGCGCGCGAGGCGCTCCCAGCCGGTGCACTGCGGGCAGGCCTCGCAGAGCAATCGCGTGCAACGACGGATTCGTGTTGGTGTATTCATGGCAAAGCTCCACGGATGCGTACGCTCGCGCGACGCGGTTCAGGGCGCATCCGCAGACTGATTCAAGCCGCCCGTAGCGCCACCGCCGGCTCGCACCGCCACGCCGCCCGCAGCGCCAGCATCGGCGGGCTTCCAGCGTGACTCCACCGAATCCCCGACCGCTTCATCCGCTGCTGCATCA
>CAIYBN010000041.1 GCA_903924465.1 uncultured Myxococcales bacterium
TCCCAGCGTTTCCGGGAGAAGTCCATGACATTACGGGCCGATTCACGCCAGCGGGTGGTACCTAGTTCGTGGCCGAATTCCGGCCCCATCCCGATGGCCGAACTCGGCCCTCGGTGGGTGGTTTACCGTGGCCGCGGACACTTGGTGTGACGGGCCGCGCGGAACTGGTTGTGCCGCAGGCGCAGGCTTCCCAAGTCCACGATTACGGACTGGCAAACGGCTGAACCGTGTGGTTCATTGGATGCGGTTGCGGGACGCTTCGTCTGCGCGGGCGCTTGCCAGGACACTCGGCGCCGCGGGACAGTCGGGGTTTTGCCGGTGACCAGGCCGATTCGTCGGGCGTAGGTCGTGATCTGTCGGGCGTAGGTCGCGATCTGTTGCCCGTTCGTCGTGACTTGTCAGCCGTAGGTCGTGATCTGCGAGCCGTAGGTTTTGATCCGTCGGATGTCGACGGGGGCAGGGAATCGGCGCTACGGACCGGGCGGAAAGCAGTGAGATCCGGCTCACGGCATAGCACTTTCAAAATGCACTGAATCGGTTACGCTCCGTGGGAGGGTCCGTGCGACCGCTCTTGGGGGGAGTCATGTTGGGAGCCATTCGCGTCTGTTCTTTCGGGCTGCTTGCATCGTTGCTGTGGTGCACGCCAGCTTCTGCCGACAACCTGTTCACCAACCTCGCCGGAATGAGCTATGCCGGACTTGGATCAACCCCGAGCGCGTGGACGGCGTTGCGCTTCGCCGCGCCGCCACACAAGAGCTGGGTCACTGGCATGACGCTGGCGCTGCGCAATGGCGCGCAGGACAGTGACCCGCCGCAAACGGTGATTGTCGACATGTACGAGGGGACGAATGTCTCGCCGGACGGTTCCACTTGGCCGTTGAACTTGATAGGGACGTGGTCGCAAAGCTGGATTGGTCACGATCTCCCGGCGCAGATTGGCGTGAGCGTGATGCCGCCGATCCAGCTGGCTGCGAGCGGCGACTACTGGATCGTGGTACGAGCCGCGTCGGGATCGTTCATCGTCTGGGATCAGACCAATCCCATCTCCACCGAATTCACTTCGAGTTTCGGCTTCAACACCTTCGGTTTTTACCGCGATACCGCCGGCTTTCTCGCCACGAACTGGACGACTCTGCCCGGAAACTATGCGATCTCGCTGGTTGGCAACGCCTGTGACGCGACATCGTGCATGGTCATCGCCGGATGCCCCGCGCCCGATCCGGCCATCTGCGATGATGGCATCGCGTGCACCGACGACATCTGCGACGCCGGGGCGTGTGCCCACGTACCCTCGAACCTCACCTGCGACGACGGCAATGCCTGCACCTCGGCGGATCTGTGTGCCAGCGCGGTCTGCGCCGGGCTGCCGATTCAGTGCGCCGACGGCAATCCCTGCACGACGGACAGCTGCGATCCGGGACTCGGATGCCTGCACGCGTTCAACGTCAACCCGTGCGATGACGGCGCGGCCTGCACGCTCAACGACGTATGCGCCGCCGGAGTGTGTGTCGGCCAGTCCAACTGCGACGACTCCAACCCGTGCACGGTGGACGCGTGCGCCAACGGCGCTTGCTCGCACATCCCGTTTCCGTTGGCATGCGACGACGGCAACGCCTGCACATCCGACGACGGCTGTGTCGGTGGAACCTGCCAGGGCGTGAGCAAGGACTGCAGCGACGGCAACGCGTGCACCGACGACCCCTGCGCGGCAACGACCGGTGTGTGCAGCCACGTGAACAATGCCGCGTCATGCGACGATGGCGACGCCTACACCGGTCAGGACGCATGCGCGGACGGTGTGTGCGCGGGCGGCCCTGTGCCCTGCGACGACGGCGACGCGTGCACCTGGGCCGATCACCTGAGTCCTGGCGGTTGCATCGGCACGGTTCCCAACTGCAGTGACGGCGACGCGTGCACTGACGATGCCTGCTCCCCGGTCACCGGATTGTGCAGTTCATCGCCCAAGCTGTGCGCGGATTCGAGCCCGTGTACGGCCGACAGCTGCGACGCGGGAACCGGCGCGTGCGTTCACGCACCCGTGCAAGGCGCATGCACGGACGGTTCACTTTGCACCGGAAACGACGCTTGCGTCGCGGGGGTCTGCGTCGGCACGGCCAAGACCTGCGTCGACGGCAACCCTTGCACACAAGACAGCTGCGAAGAGGCCAGTGGCAACTGCGTTTTTGCCGCGCTCGTCGGAAGTTGCGACGACGGCGATCCGTGCACTGAAGGCGACCACTGCGTTGCCGGGAACTGCACGCCCGGGGCCGTGCCGGCATGCGCGGACGCGAGCGGGGATGGCGGCGGCGGATCGGACGCGGGATCGGTCGACGATGTCGCACCCGACGCGGCAGAGCCAGTCGACAGCGCGCCACCCGCCGAGGACGGATCGGACGCGAATGACGGGTCTGCGCTGGCCGACGTCGCCGCGCCAGACGTCCAGGCACCGGACGCGCCGCCACCTGGACCGGACGCAACCACGAATGTGGATTCGGCGTTACTCG
This sequence comes from uncultured Myxococcales bacterium, assembly GCA_903924465.1. Lineage (GTDB taxonomy): Bacteria > Myxococcota_A > UBA9042 > UBA9042 > UBA9042 > CAIYBN01. The sequence goes on from CAIYBN010000041.1 coordinate 2,505, forward strand.
ACGCGGCACCGGACGCAGCTGCTGGTGACACCTCCGAAGACGCGACCGGAGATCTGCAAGCGCCGGCCAGCGACAGCCTGAGCAGCACGACGTCCTGTCAGGCCGGATCAACGGCAAGCGGCGATGCCCCGTGGGTGTTGCTGGCTTCGGCGATGGCCGGTGTACTGGCTAGGCGGCGATCGACAGGATGGCGGCGTCTTGCGTGAGTTTGGCGTGGGCGGGTTGCGACATGTCGCTGTCGGCGCCTGTCAGCCCGGATTGACCGCTGCCGTGAGCGGGTTGACGCGCTGCTCGCGAGGCGCACAAGACCGCATCCCCTGTGGATCCATTCACCCTATGAGGCCACTGCTGGGAACCCGTTTCACTTGTCTCCTGGCCCTCGCGGTGCGCACCGGCTGCCCGAGCAGCGCGGCCAACCCGGATCCGGATCCGTCCATCGAGCGCAGCGGGCCCTACGATCCGGACCGCGCTACGGCGGCGTGCCAGGACTTGCGGCAAAAATCCTGCCAGGCGGTTGAGGACTGCGCCGAAAAAGGACGCCGCAGCCGTCGCCAAGTGCGTCAGCGACTTGGACACCACCGAAGGCACCTGCGCGAGCATCGTCAAGGGCAACGTGTGCACAGCCAAATCCGGTTCGGCGATCGAGGCGTGCGCGAAGAAAGTGGGGAACGAGACCTGCACGGACCTCTGCGGCAAGCCAGTCAATGGCTTTCAGTACTGCTCGGCCGGGACTTGCGCGTTTGTGTGTATGAAGTACGCAACCTCCCAGGTGCCGTAGGACCGCACCGGTTGCCACAGTGCGGCCGTGAGTGCAGCGATGCGCCGGAATCGCCCAAGGAGACCACGCGCGGTTCGGGCCTTGACGGGGGTGCCGGGCCGGCCGAGACTGACCGTGAGGCGTGGCGATGGACGTGACAAACGTGCCTGAAGTCGAAGAGGAATGGACCCCGTTTGTGGGTGTCTGAAGGCTGAACCATGGGCAGAGCGTGGCGATTCCTTGGACCCGGCTGCGCACTGCTTCTCGCGTGCGGCGGTCCGATTGCGACCGGCGACACCGACGCGACTTGGGTAACCGACACATGCTTGGACGTGTGCGCACAGATTCCGCCAGGCGGCGTGTGCGGCGGCTGCTGCCAAGGCTGCATCGGCGGCAGTTGTGTCAACGGGTTTTGCGTTGCAAACACCGAGGACATTCAGGTAGTTCCTGACATCACCGTCGCTCAGGACGGTCCGCCGGACATGTATTGCCAGGACGTCTGCGCGCCGATCGCGATCGGCGGCAGCTGCGGCGGCTGTTGCACCAACTGCATCGGCAGCGCGTGCATCGACGGACTCTGCGGTGGGATCGACCTGGACGTGGTCGTCGCGGACGTGCCCGACGCGGCGACAGCCACGTGCGTGGAGCTCGGCTGCGGCGTGGCCAAGAACCCGCAGTGCATCTACAAGGCCTGCAACCCGCAGACCGGCTTGTGCGAGTTCCAGCCCTTCACCGCCCCCTGCGACGACGGCAGCCCTTGCACGACCGGCGAGTCCTGCTGGGATGGGAGCTGCGTTGGCGGTACCGCGACGCCTTGCGACGACGGCAACGGCTGCACCGCCGACAGCTGCGATCCCGGTGCCGGCGGCTGCGTGCACCTGAGCCTCGACGGGACGCCGTGTGACGACGGTCAAGCCTGCACGCTCGCGGACGCGTGCACCGCCAGCGCCTGCGTGGGCACGGCCAAAGTCTGCGACGACGGCCTGGCGTGCACCGAGGATTCCTGTCAACCGAGCCTCGGTGAATGCAGCCACATGCCGCTGGCCAACTGCAGCACGCCCTGCACCAACGCCGCGACCTGTGACGACGGCAGCCCAGCCACAAAAGACCTCTGCGTCAGCGGCTTGTGCGTCCACAGCAGTCTCGCCAGCGAATGCGTGCTCGGCAGCGAGTGCGACGACGGGGACGTATGCAGCAAGGACGAATGTGTGATCGACAAGGCCTGGCCGATTGGCGTGTGCGGGCATACAGCCGTCGCGGGCTGCTGCACCAGCAACGATGCGGACATGCTGGCCAAACAGTGCGGCACGGCAAAGTGCGGTACGTTCAGCTGCGATCTCGCGACGGACAGCTGCATCTACGCGAAGTCCGCCGATCTGCTGTGCTGCGACGATGACGCGCAGTGCGCGAAGAACTTCCCGAACGCGGGCTGCACGTTCTTCTACTGCGCAGCCAACACGTGCGTACAGTCGCCCAAGCAGCCAGGATGCTGCACGAGCGACGCGGATTGCCCCGTCCTGGCCGGCGAACCGCCCTGCCCGTTCCCGGAGACCGGCAAGTGCCCGCTCATTCAAGGGTTATCGACAGGCTGGTGCCAATACAGCCTAACCACCAGCGCTGGCTGCGACGGCTGCTGGTCCGACGGCGAGTGCAACGACGGCGATTGCGCTACGGCCGATCACTGCAATGGACCCGGCTCGTACTCCTGTAGCCACCCGCTCATCGACGGTTTCTGCAAAACCGCGAGCGACTGCGTTGACGGCAACCCCTGCACATTCGACACCTGCGGCGCGCCAGGCGCGGCCTGCCCGACGATCGGCAGTTGCGTCCACAGCTTCAAGCCGGGCTGCTCGTGAGGGCACCAAATCGGATCCACTCGACACTCGGATTCTGGCCGGTGGGCGCCTTTCGCCGTTGCTGGATCGCCAGGCCCGCACACGGAAGTGCGCAATCCCCATACAAACGCCGCTCGAAGCGCACTGCCGCGGGCCTCTGACAGCGCCGTCCTGTGGTACGCGTCCCGAGTCCACCCGCACGCCGTCCCAAACCACCCCGCCGCCCAGAATCCACCACCGATTCTTCCGCGGACGCACCCCTTGCCGCCGCGCCGCCGCCATCGCATCATCCGCCTGCGGCCCCACCGCACGAGGCACCCCGTGTCGCTCCCGCCGTTCCAGAGCCCGTTCCAGCCTTGCCGCGATTGTCACGCCTGGGTGGATTTGCGCGCCGAGCACTGCCCGATCTGCGGCATCGTCTGGCCGACCTCGCGTTGGCTGACGCTGCGCCAGGACAGTGGCCTCGCGTGGCGCGATCTGGCGGCGGGTATCGGCGCGCTGTCGGGCATCGCGGGCGGTTTTATGCTGTGGCAGTTCTGGCAGCAGTCGATTCGTTACGGCATGCCGGGGCCGCTGCGGCTGGCGTTCGTGCTCGGCAGTACCGCGACCGCCTACGCGCTGGGTCGCGCCTTGACGTCGCCCCGCGTGGCGTTCTTTCTCGGCTGTGGCGCCATGGCGCTGGCGATGCCCGCGGCGCTGCATTCCCAGCGGCTGCTGACCTTTCCCGACGGCATCATCGGCACGGCGATGACGCTTGGCCTGGGCGGCGTGGGCTGGCTGCTGGGGCGCTTCTTTGGCCCGGCCGTCGCGGCGCAGAACTGGGAGTGCCGCCAGCCGCGCAACGTCCGCGAGACGCTCAGCACGCTGGAGCAGCGGTTGCACGAGCTGCGCGCGTCGCGCGAGAAGATGCGGATGCTCGGGCTGCGTCTGTCCCAGCAGCTCCCCGGCGGCGCGCAGCACCCAGCGCTGGCGACCCTGCGGACCGCCGTGCAAGCGACGGAAACGCAGTACCACAGCCACGTGATTCACGCCTGGCAGATGACGACGGCGATCTGGCAGAACCAGGCCCAGCCGGTGCTGGCGCAATGGCGGCATCTGGACGCGCCGGAGTGCGAGACGGCCGGTGCGACTCTGGACAAGATGACCCAGGATGGCGAGAAGCTGCTCCAGACGTGGCAGGAGGCGCCGGAAGCGGAAGATCCGCGCGGCCAGCGGGCCTTGCAACAGCTGCAGCGGTTGATCGCGGCGGTAGCGCATCTGCGGCAGGCCGTGCTGCTGCGCCAGGCGACCGCGCTGGCTCAAGCCACGCCCGGCATGCATGAGGCGTTTGACACCGGTGTGATGCCCGGGGACGCGCTGAGCCAAATCGACGAGTTGCGCCAGGGCGCGCGCTTGTTGGACTTGTCCGGTGCGGCGACGGAGCTGGCCGCGGAGAATGAACGGATCCGCGTGGAGCAGGCGGCGATCTTGGAAGTGGAGAAGCTGGTCGGGAATTGAGGCGCGCGGTGGAGGCCGCTCCATCGCTTCAACGTCATCCAGCCGCGGCCCGCGTCACCGCGCAGCCATCGGCCCAAGGGGTGACCTCAGCATCGCCAGGACCTCGTCGTCCGCCACGGCGGCAAAGTCCTGATACAGCCGCGGTGGGAAGTGAGGGCCCGTGCCCAGTTACAGCCGTGTGTCGCCGGGCGTGTCGCGCAGCGGGCGCACTTGGCGACCCAGCGACAAGCATCCCACACGACTGGGTGTTGCTGCACGGCGCCTGAGGTCGCGAACCGCGCACGCCAAGGCTTTCTGGAGTCGATTCGCCTCGGATGCGCGGTTGCCGGGCTACTGCCCCGCCTCGGCCTTCGCCGCTTGCAGCAACTCCAAATACCGCGGATTTTGCGGATCCAGCTTCACGGCCTTCTGCAGGTACAGCACGCGCAGCTGCACCTTCTCCGCTTTCTGCGCCAGGCCCGCCAGTCGCGACGCTTCGGCCTGTTCCGGCGTGACGTTGACCATGTCCGTCGCGGCCTCTTCCAGTTGCGGATACTTCAACGGCCGCAGGCGCGTCAGCTGTTTACGCAGCGCCATCGCGTCGGCGTTCTTTTTGTCCGGCCCGGCCAGCCACGCGGTCTCAATCGACGAGAACGCCCTGCCCTCCAGTTCGCCAATCGCCTGCCGCACCGCCGCCTGCTGCGCCGTCTGTTCCACCGGTTGCAGACCTTCCGACAGCGGCAACCGCGCCAGATGCGCCGCCGCCCGCTCTTCCAGCGCCGCCACGGACAGCGCCGCCCGGCGTGTTTCGCCCAGCGCGCCAAAGGACCGCACGGCGTCGAGATCGGCAAAGAGCCCGCCTTGGCGGACCGAGTCGGGCGAATTCGCCGCGCGCGGACCGATCAACTGCATCAGGAAGGCATCCAGCTCTGCGTTGCGCTCGGCGATCGCGGCCGGCGGCGGCAATTGCGGCGTCGTCCGCACGCTCAGGTCTGCCGCGACCGCTATCGGCTGTGTCAACAGACGCCACGTCGCTTCCGCCGCGAGGTGGGCCTCCGGTCCGCCGTTGCGCTCAAAATGGTGCTTGTCAAACCAGTGCCGGGCGCGTTTCCAGAGTGCTGTAGCCGCCGCCACGTGTTTTTGCTCCTCCTCCAACCGTCCCAGCCGCTGCATCGCTTTCGCGACATCGCCGCCCAGCCCGCGGTCGTCTTCGTGGGCAGCAATGTAGGCAGTCAAATCGGCCACTTCCTGACCAGGACCGATACCCGATTGCGCCGCGCCAACACGCGGCAGCACCAGCAGGAGGAACAATCCGAACGCGACAAGCTGACGATGCATGGGACCCTCGACGGCGTAAGCCGCTGCTTGATCTGACGACAAATCCGCCTGCGGTCAAGTCTTTGACGCGCCGTTGGTCGTTGCCCAGGCCGCCCGTGCCAAGTTGCACGCTTGCCGGCGCGCGGCTTGGTCCCTTACCGTGCACTCTCCTCGGCTTCCCGCCGCGCCCGCCGTTGCGCCACGCGCCGCTCTTCCTCTTGTTCGGCCAGCAGCAACTTGCGCCCGATCACGTAGCCGATTGCCGCGCCCGCCAGCACCACGGCCGGAATGAAGAAAAGGTGCGCTGACGTCATGGCTTGCCATCCAGACGATCTTCCAGCGCCCGCAGCTCCGTTTCCAGCCGTGCCTGCTTGAGCGCCGTCGTTGCGACAAAGATGGCGAGCACCAGCCACATCACGAAATACGCGACGATGAGCAGCAGGCCACCGGACACCGGCTCTTCCTTGAAGCGGTTGAGGTCCTCCGGCTGCGCATCGGCGTAGGCCAGCAGCGGGAGCAGGAATGCCGCGCCGGCGGCCAGGAAACGGGTCATGTTGAACCTCCCACGCGTGTGCGCCGCACGTCCTGCGCCGAAACTTCCAAACGCAGAAAGGCAATCCGTTGCTCCAGCCGCAACACGCGATACCGCAGCGTCCACAGCGTTACGGCCAGCACCAGGATGGCCACCACCGCGACGCGAAATGTCAGTTGCATACCCGCGCTTTGGATGCCGCCGCCGCTCAAGACCATCGGGTGCGTACCGCCCCATTTTTCCACCGCGACGTGAATCAGCCAGGCGATCGGCGCTGCCAGCGAAGCAAGCGCTGCGGCAATCTTGCGTCCCGTACCATCGGGCGCTGTCTGGCGAATTCCCAGCACGGCCGCCGCGAGCAGCAGCAGCAGCAGCGTCAAGGTCAGGCGCGGCTCCCAGGTCCACCACGCGCCCCACGACTTGCGCGCCCACAGCGGCCCTGATGTGAGCACCATCACGGCGAACGCTAGCCCGGTTTGGATGGCGGATTGCGCCAGCGCGTCGGTGCGTTCGGTTGGCGCGAACAGGTCGACCAACGACAGGAGCGAGCCGCACGACAGGCAGAGCATCATCGCGATAGCGGCCGCCACGTGGAAGTAGAAGATCTTCTGGACAATCCCCAGCGTGACGTCCGGTTTGGCAACAAATGCGATGCAATAGAGCGCGGCGAAGACGAGCAACGTCGCCACGCCGAGCAAGGTGAGCAGGCCGGTCGGGCGGATGGTGGTGCGATGGGCCATGGCTGCTGCGTCTGGGTCGAGGAACCCGCGAGAACACGGTAGCAAACAGGGGGCGATTTGGCCACGACGTTCGCCTATGGCTCAACGACCCGCGCGTGCAGCCAAGGTGCCGCGACCAACACGAGGGCATCGTAGCCGAGCATCAGCCCGAGCCAACCGTCCAGCGCTTCCGCCGGAGCGCCCGCCTGCGTCAACGCCGTGATCCGCACACCGGCGATGAGCAACGGCGCCAGCAGCGGGTAGAGCACGAGCGGCAGCAGCACTTCGCGCAGCCGCACATGGACAAGCAGCGCCGCGACCAGCGCGCCGAGCACCGACTGCCCCACGAGACCCAGCGCCAAAGCGGTCAGCACGAGGCCCGGATGGGCCAGGCGCGCGTCGAAGAACACGAGCACAACGGGCAGCAGGAGGAGCGTCGTCACGCCGGAAAACAGGAGTTGCAGCAGGGCTTTGGACAGCAGCAGCGGGTGCGGCCCCGCGCGCGTGCGCTGCACCAACGCGAGCGCGCCGCCTTCCTCCTCCGCGGCAAACAACCGCAACAGGCCCACGGTTCCGGAAAACAGCAGCGTCACCCACAGCACGCCGGGCACCTGTGCCGCCGCCGCCTCCCCTTCGCGCAGGAAGCTGAAGGCAAAAACGACGACGCAAAGCAGCGCGAAGAGCAGCATGAAGCCAAAGACTTCCCGCGAACGCGACGCGACGCGCAGGTCCTTTTGCAGCAGCAGCCAGGTCAGTCGCCAGAGCATTCAGCCCACCTCAGACGGCACCAGATGGCCGTGACGGAGGTGCAGGTGACGATCCGCGAGCGGCAGCAGCGCCGGATCGTGCGTCGCCAGCAGCAGCGTCACGCCACGATCGCGCGCATCGCCCAGGAGGCCGGCCAGCAGGTCGCACCCCGCGCGGTCCAGACCGGTCGACGGCTCGTCCAGCAGCCACACATCGGCTTGCGACGCGAGCACACGCGCGATCGCGGTCCGTTGGAGCATGCCGCGCGAAAAGCTGCGCACCGGGCGCGTCTGCTCGCGTCTGTCCAGACCGACCTGGTCCAGCACCGCCGCCACGTCAAAGTCGCCGCGTTCTGCGTGGAGCAACGCGCGAAACAGCTGGACGTTCTCTTGCGCGGTCAATTCCAGATACAGGCCGGGCGCGTGATCGAGCCGGGCGATGCGCCGCGCCAGATGCGCCGGTTCAATCTCCGCCAAAGGCACGCCATCCAGCTTCACGACGCCGCGCGCTGGCGTGCGGTTCCCCGACAGGACATCCAGCAACGTCGACTTGCCCGCACCGTTCTCGCCCGTCAGCACCGTCAGCGATCCCGCCGGCAGGGCCAGGTCCACATCGACGAGAACAAAACGCCCGCCGGCCGCCCAACCGAGCGCGTCTGCTGCCAAGCGGATCATGCGAGCGGTCCCCGGTTGGCTGCCCGGCGCCGCGAGACCAAGCCAGCCAAGCCAGTGAGTGCGACCGCTCCGGCCAGCCACGCCAGCGTGCGGGCCGGCTGGCGCGCGGGCGTCGGCAAATCACCGAGCGTAACCGTCGCCACTTCGGTCGCGCCGAGCGGTTGCGCCAGACTGGCGCTCACAAGGCGCTCCCGACCTTCTTCAAACCGCGTCACCAGCCCCGGTCGGTCGAGCGCCAGCGTCACACGCACGGGCGGCCCGGCCAGGACGTTCAGGGCCAGCCAGGTCTGACCAGCGGCATGGCCGGAGAACCCGAGCCGCAGCGTGCTCGCGCTCAGCGGTAGGGCAAAGCGCACCCGCAGCGACTCCAGCCCTCCAGCGTTCACCAATCCTTGCAGCCGCAGACTGTCCGCGCTCCGCTTCACCTGCAGCGCACCCGACGTCTCGACTTCCACGGATTCGGTCGTCGGCGGCACGATGTGATCCACGACGATCGGCGGGTCACCGACCGCGGGGAACAGCAGCGGGACGGCCACGCCGGTGAGATCCACGCGCCCGCGCGCGATCGGCAACGTCCAGCGCAAGTCCTCCTGGAACAGCAGACGCCCTTCCTCGACGCGCGCTTGCACCTGCACGTTCAGCACCAGCGCGTCCATGCCGAGGACGGGCGTCGGGTCGCGCGGCAGATCCAGCGCCTCCGCAGGCAGGGCCAGCAGCCACAGCAGGCACACGCTCGGGCGACACAGCTTACGAATCAAGCCGCACCTCGGCCGCTGGTGCGCGCGGGGCCTCCAAGGCAGCCAGTGCGTCCAGCGCGTTGGCCGCTTGCGCTGCGTACCGATCGGAAAGCCGCTGAAAATCCTGAGTGTCCAGCTTGCCAGTCTGGTGATCAAAGCGCATCTCACGCAGGTGGTTCAGCAGGCGATCGCGTTCATCGGTCAACCGCGTCCGCTCCGCATCGTAGGTCGCGTCCAGGTGCCGGGCATCGCGCAACGCCAGCGCCATCCGCAGCGCTTGGGTAAGCGCCGCCAGCAGCAGAAGTCCGAGCGCTGCGATCGCCGCAAAGCCAAGCGCAGCTTTCACTTCTTGCCCCCGAACAGGCGGCCCAGCAGTCCGCCTGGCTTGGTCACGGACGGGCTTTCGCCGTGAAACGCCGAGGCCAACGCGCGCACGAACGCCTCAACGTCGGCGAACCGGCGCTCGGGCGTGCGATCGAGCCCGGCATGGACGACCCGGCAGACGGAAGGCGGCAAGTCCGGACGCAGTTCCTGGAGCGGTTGCACCGGCAGCGCCTCGTTGCCGCGCAGGTAGTGCAGGACCGCCGCCGCGCTGGTGCCCTCCGCGCGCACGGCCCGCACGCCGCACAGCAATTCGTAGGCGATCGCCGCGAGCGCGAACTGGTCGCTGCGGCCGTCGACAATCCCACCCGTCGCCTGCTCGGGACTCATGTACGCCGCAGTGCCCGCAGGTCGTTCGCGATCCCAGCCCATGCGGAAGCGATCGGCCCGACCGGTGATCACGGTCGCGGTGCCAAAGTCGTAGGTCATCAAGCGGCGCGTGCCAAAGTTCGTGGACTCGACCATGGCGTTGCGCGGCGTCACGTCGCGGTGGACCCAGCCCCGGCCGTGCAATTCCGCCAGACCGTCGGCCCACTGCTGCAGCAGGTCGAGCATCACTTCCGGCTGCATGCGCGGCGCCTTGTCGATGAGGTCCGCCAGCATCTTGCCTTCGACGTGCTCCAGCGCAATGTAAGGCCGCTGATCCGGCAGCGCGCCGGCCCGGTAAACGTCCACGAAACACGCCGCGTGCAGTTCGCCGAGCAATTGCCCTTCGCGCTGCAACGCCTCAGAAGCCCTGCGAAAATCCATCTCAGGCAGCGTCAAGTACAGGCGACTGAGCACTTTCAGCGCCACTTCGCGGTTGCCCAAGCTGATCTGCCGCGCCAGGTAGACATCCGCGTGGCTGCCCGTGCCCAGCACCCGGATCACCTCGAATTCGCCGTCCAGCACCTGGCCAATCAGCCCGTCCAGACCGGCCCGCGAAGGTGTCCGCGGCGTCAGCAACTGCGGCGAACTCGGCGGCGATTGCGGTTGCAGGCTCGCCACCGGGTGATTGTTCTGACTGGGCCGCGTTTGCAGCAAACCACGCGGGGCTTGCGGCGAGGCATGCGGGATTTCAGGCTCGATGGGCTTGATCGCCAAAGGGGACTCCCGACGCCAGGACTGGATGAGCCGACCCGGCGTACAGCGTCTAGGATAGCGCGACCGCGCCGACGTCGCTACCGCTTCCGGCAAACCACACCGCGCACCACACTTCGTTTCATGAGTGACCCACAAACCATTGCAAATGCCGCCAAGCTTCGTCTCACGCCGCCACAGGGTCGGATGTCGCGGGGCGAAATCGATTGATTCGCCTCACGTCGCCCGCAGCAGCGCCACGGCATAAGGCTTTTCGCCCGGCACATCGCGCGCCGCGGCAACCTGCCAGCCCGGCGCGGCAAGCCGCTGATGCAACGTCGCCGCCGGCCCATGCGCGTGCACGGCGGCAAGTCCGTGCGGTGCGAGAATGGGCCGCGCGCGTTCCGGCCACTCTGGGAACGGCCAGACCGCGCGCGCAGACGCAAGTTCAAAGCGCTGCGTCAGCTCGGAGGAATGCAGCGTCCGGGCGATCACCTGCAGGTTGTTCAGCCCGAGCGCGGCACCCGTTTCGGCGATGAAGGCAGCGCGCAGCTTGCGGGATTCCACCGCCACCACTGCGGCGTCAGGCCAGGCAATCGCCAGGGTCAAGGCTTCCAGGCCAGCACCAGCGCCCACATCAACCGCGTGTTTCGGTGTCCTTCCCAACACGTCCTGCGTCACGGCGGCAACGGTCAGCGCCTCACAGACATGCGCCAGCAGTCCGCTCTCCGACGCGTCGCCGACCAGATTGGTGCGCGCCTGACCCGCCGCCAGAAGTTGGGCCAGTCGCAAGAATCGCACCAGCCAGGCCGGTTGGTACGGCAGTTGCGCAGCGGCACAGATCGCCTCAAGCGACGCCAACGGGCTCACGGTGCTTTGTCCGCTGCCGGCGCTTCCTTGGCCCGCGCCATTTCGGCTTCTGCCGCCGCGAGCCCTTTGTCCACGGCTTCTTTGATCGCCGCGCCCTTCTCGCCCGCCTTCTTCGCCATCCGGTCGCGCAGCTTGAGCGCATCGCCCTTCTTGCCCGCGGCGGTGTACAGCATCGCCAGCAGCGTCACTTGATCGGGGTCCGGCGTCGTCGACTCCATCAGGCCTTCCAGCAACTTCTCGGCGCGTTCCGGCTGCTGGACCTGTAGCCACACACCGGCCACGTCCATCGGCGTCACGACCTTCTGGCCGATTCCCGCGGTCGCAAGTGCTTCAGCCTGCTCGCCTTTCTCGCCAACAGCGTAGGCAATCAGCAGCAACATCAAGGTCTCGCGATCGGCCGGCTTGGCCTTTTGCGCGGGCTCGAGAATCGCCAACGCCTTGGGCACGTCGTGGTTCTGCAGGTACAACTGCGCCTGCAGGAGCCGCGCGCGCTCCGCATCCGGACCAGCCTCGGTCAGTGGCTTCAGCGCCGCCGCCGCTTCGTCCAGCTTGCCAGCCGCCCGCAGCAGTTCTGCGCGCACCATCATCAGCTGCCGACTCGCCGGATTGGCCTTGAGCGCCGCGTCGACCGTTGCCAGCGCGTCGTCCGTCTTCTTCAGCGCCATCTGGTTCTGCGCCATCGCAATCGCGACCCGCTCGTCCTCCACCGTCGCCCCGGCGTCCTGCAGCGTTTTCAGCGCTTCCACCGACTTGCCTTTGCCGCGCAGGATTTCCGAGAGCAGCAACGCCGCGTCCGGATCCTTCTGCGCCGCCGCTTCCTGCAGCAGCTTCTCCGCGCCGTCCATATCCTTTTGCTGCATGAGGAGTTGCGCAAGCGCCGCGTTCACGCCCACCACTTTCGCGTCCAGCTGCTTGGCTTTTTCCAGTTCCTTCTTGGCCTCTGCCAACAGCCCGGCCTTTTGCGCGTCCGGCGCCGTCACTGAGCGCTGCAAATTCAGCACGCCGACGGCCAGATGCGCCTCCGCCAGCTCCGGCTGCGATTTCAGCACCTGCTCGGCCAGCGTCCACGCCTTGACCGGCTGGTCCAGCTGCAGCGCCATCTGCACCAGCGACAGGCGGGCGAGCGGATCGTCCTCTTTGGCCAGCGCCGCTTCGCAGGTCGGCAGGCCCTGGTCGATAAGGCCCTGATCCAGCTGCGCGACGCCCCGAGCGAATTCCACGATGGCGTGACCAGGCCAAATGGCATCTGCGGCGGCCAAGTCGGCATTCGCGGCCTTGAAGTCGAACGTCATCCGCTCGGCGTGGGCCCGCAGCACCAGCCACCAGGCCGCCGCTTGCTCCAGCGAAATGGCCTGCGGCTTTTGCAGCGCACCGGGAGCAAACGGCTCGATGACCGTGCCGTCGGCAAGCTTCACTGCCACGCGCGTCCTGGACAGCAGCAACGGCGACTGGATGCCCGCCGCGTCGGTCAGGAACGTGACCGTTTCACCTCGCGCCTGCGCCAGCGCGGCCACGAGGAACGCCGCTTCCACGGCATGAACCGGCTGGGCCTTGCCGGCCACCACGTCGGCAAAAAGCTTCGCGGTCGGCAACGCCGGGTGGCCGCGGCGCTGCGTCGTCGGCTGCAATTGCAGCTTGCCCGGCCCAACGAGCGTCTTGACGTAGCTCGCCAGAGCCGCCGTATCTTTCTGCGCCACGGCCGCAGCCTTGATCGCGTCATCCGGCGTGCCAGGTGCAATCGCCGCATCGCCCGCCAGACCGGCTTTGGTCAACCGCGCTGCGAGGGATTCGCCAGCCGGCGTTGCTGCCGTCGCCGATGCTGCCGCCGGCTTCTTCGCGCAGCATGCGCCGCAAGTCCACCACGCGATGCCGGCAGCCACAGCCACCACGGCGAGCGCGGCCACGGCGACCGTGCGACGTTTGTTGCCGGCGGCTGGGGTCGGCGCATCCGGGCCGCCAATCACCGCGCGATGGCACTGCGGGCAGCGCTCGGTCAAATCCTTCACTTCGACAAGCTTGTCACAAGACGGGCAAAAAGCGTTCATGGGTTCCTCAGGTCGTCCAACCGGCCTACCGTTTGCCGTGTCGCAGCAGAAAGTGCAACAGGTCGCCGGGCGCGTCGGTGATGATTGCCGTAACCGCTTCGTCGCACAGGTATTCCCACTCGCGCGGCGTATTCACCGTCCACGACCACACTTGCCAAGCCTGCGCCCGCCACAGCGCCAGCCGCTCTGGGTTGACCAGCGACACGTGCGGATTCACGCTCGCGATCGGCCACGCCCGTTCTGCGATGCGCTCCGTCAGCGACCAGAAATCGCCTGGCGGCTTCTCGTCCACCAGCGCCGCGAGCGGCCGGGCGATCTGCGCGCGCGCAACCTGGGCCAGCGGCGCTTCGTTGAACGACGAGATCAGCCAGTCGCCGCCGCGCACGCGTTCCATCCGCCGCACGAACGCGTCGGCCAAATGCAGGCCGCCACTTGAATCGTGGCCATTGACCTTCAGCTCCGCGTTGACGTGCACCTTTCGGCCCTCGAACAACTCCAGCACTTCGTCCAAATGGGCGACCCGCTGGGTCTGCAACTGCCCGTCTCCCAAGGTCATTTTGCGCAGGTCGCTCCACGGCAACTCCGTCACCGCGCCGGGCCGATTCGCCAGCCGCTGCAGGTCGTCGTCGTGGAACAGCACGAGTTCGCCATCCGCCGTCTGCTGCACGTCGAACTCGACGCCGTCGGCGCCCAAATCCAACGCGATGCGCAGCGATTCCAGGGTATTTTCCACCGCGAGACGGCGGGCGCCGCGGTGACCGATGACGAGCGGAGCTGGGGCTTGGCGGGTCATCAACTACGGCGCTGCCCGCGCTGGGTCAAACGTCATCAGGTCCGTTTGCAGCATGATCGTCAGCATGTGCAGGAGCGCAAGGCGCTGCTGGCGGTTGTTGAAGGCATCTTCATAAGCCGCACGCGGGGTCGACGCGCTCAGCAGGGACGACAACGCCTTGGATTCGCGGGCCGACAGCTTCAGCGACCCAACGCCGATCAGCGGATTCTTGGCGCGGTAAATCGGCCGATCCAGCTTGTCGATGAGCATCGGCTCCAGGACGGAAAGCGGAATGCGCTCGCGCACGCCCTCGGCGAGCACGGTCACCGGGTCGATATCGAGCGGCACAATATCGGCCGGCGGTGCCGCATCTTCGTAATAGGCAAAAGTGCCAGAATCCCAGCCAAAAGCGTCGATGAACTTGGCGCGCAGCTGCCGTTCCAGGACCTGGTACAGCTGGAACGGCTTGATGAGATTCAAGCCAATCAGCAAATCGCCCAGCCGGCCGCCGGTCTGCCGCGCGCGCTGCATGGCCATGTCGACGTCGGCTTGGCTGATGAAGCCATTTTGCACCATGAACGGCCCGAGCAGCTCATTATGCTGGTTTGACGCGATGTATTGCGTTCTGCCACGGCGAAAGAAGATCGACTTCACCAGCTCGCCGCGGCGCAGTTCCAGACAGCCCGTGGCGCGATCCGCGTACATCCGGTAAATCAGCCGCACAAACATCCATTGCGACAGCGGCCCTTGCAGCTTGGGCGTACCGGGCGCCGCCAGCGCGGTGACCACGACGGCCTCCAGCGACGGCACCGAGCCAATGGCCTGGAATGGCCCCTCGTTGACGCTGATGAGATCTTCCACGGTCGCCGTGCGCGCCCGCAGCATCGTCTCCAGGTTGTCCTGGCCAAGCGGACCGAATTCCTTGCCATCGCGCGTCCTCAGGCGAAACAGCGGTGTTTTCGCTGACTTGGCCAAGGACGCGACCGTGTAGCTCTCCGGTTCAGGCGGCCCGGCGATGGCAAAACCAACCGTCGATGGCACATCGTTCCCCGGATCCTGCGCGCGCAGCTCGTCCGCGACCGACCGCATCGTGTGCGTCTGGCCGGTATCCGGGCTCTGCGTCATCGGCGGCGTCGGCTGCGATTCCCGCATCTGCCCGACCGGCACGGTTTCCCGCATGTCCCGCCGCTTCGGCAGCACGTCCGTCGGTTCTGTCTCGCGCCGCCGCTCCAGCGCCGCCAGTTCCGGCACCGGCGGCACGCGTTGCTTGTCGAGGTCGGCCATGGCATCGCCGGAGCTAATCGCCGACCGCTTCTCTGCGATCTTTTCGCGAATCCGCTTCATGTCGTCCGCGGAAAACGACAGCGACGAGGAAGCCGGCACGTACGTCTGGCCATCGACGCCCGTCTGCACCTGGGCCGACACCATTTGGGACGCTGGCACCGGAGGCGCCCCGTGACGTTCCGACGGCTCTTGCGGCGTGGACGGAATCACCCGCTGCGGCTTGGTGATCGGGCCGTTCTGCCCCGGCGCGGGCGACGCCGGCTGAATGTTCGGCAGCGGCGTGACCTGTAGCGTCGGGTCAAAGAGCTTGGTGATGAAGTTGGCGAGCGCGTTGTTCGACACCTGAATCTTCTGCTGAAACAGCAGCGTCATGATGTCGTCGTGCATCGCCATCGCAGTCGGATAACGCTCATTGACGTCGCGCGCCAAGGCTCGCCGCAACACGTCGCGCACCGGCTCTTCAATGTACGCGTGTTTCTTGAACTTGTGCTCCAGCCGCGCGTCGCGGATGTTGACGAGCGTCTCCAGATCGGTTTTGGCCAAAAACAGCCGTTTGAGCGTCAGCGACTCGTAGAGAATGATGCCCAGCGAGAAAATATCGCTCCGGTGATCAAACGGCTGACCCGTCACCTGCTCCGGACTCATGTAGCCGAGCTTGCCTTTCAACACCCCGGAACGCGTGGCATTGTCGGCCGGCTGCCCACCCGGGGTCGCGCGCGCCACGCCAAAGTCCATGACTTTGACCTCGCCAGCCTCGGAAATGATGATGTTCGACGGCGACACGTCGCGGTGAATGATGTGCAGCGGCCGGCCGTAGTGATCCTTGGCGTTGTGGGCGTAATACAAGCCCTTGGCGACTTCAGCCGCGATGAACAGGCACATCTCCGTCGGGATGCGAATCTGCACCTGCGTCGATCGCGAGAGCACCTTGAACAGGTCTGGGCCCGCGACGTACTCCATCGCGATGTAGTAGTTGCCGTCGATCTCGCCATTCTCATACGTCTGAACAATATTCGCGTGTTGCAGCACGGCGCAGAGGCGTGCTTCGGCCAGCAGCATCTCGATAAACGTCTTGTTCTGGGCAAAAGCCGGGAGGATCTTCTTGACGACGAGGATCTTCTCAAAGCCGCCGACGCCCGCCACGCGCGCGCGCCAAACCTCGGCCATGCCACCGATACCGATGCGGTCGAGCAGTTCAAAACGGCCGAACATCGTCGACAAAATACACTCCGTGCCACGCGCAGCTGCGCAAAAGGCGCTCGATCGTTGTGAGGCGCGGCGCTGGTGTCAAGGGGGCCGGCATGGAATCTTGTGAAAGTTGGGGTTTGCGGCGGGATGCCTGGAGATCAGGGGCGCCGAGCGGCACAGCGGAAGCCAATTTCGTGGCTGGAAAACGACGGACCGGCGTTGAGGTTCAGGTGAAAGGCGCCTGCGCCGACACCGTCCAACCAACTTCCGCCGCGAGCGGCTGCTGCGGGTAGTCCCGACTTGTAGACGCCGTCCACCGCTCGGCCGGCGAGGTTTGAGGTTGTGTCGCCGCCGTCACCGAAATTCGCAGACCAAGGGGGAACCTGCGCGCCGTCCATAAACAAGTTAGGCATGCTACCCGCTTGGCCCCACAGGTCCACCCACTCCGACAGGTTGCCGATCAGGTCAAACGCGCCAGCACCACTCACACACGCCGATTGCTCGCCGGTCTTGGTCGTTCCGGGGAAGTTTGTTGTGCAGTTCTGCGTGTACAGCGTCGCTGCGCCACCGGGATCCGGGGTGCCGGCCACCGCCGCTTGCCATTCGCCGTTGGTGATCAAGTGTTTGCCGCTGGCGACGCACGCCTGCTGAGCCTGAAACCAGGTCAGATATGCGGATGGCGTCACGGACTTGATCGAGCAGGCGTAGAGCTTGGTCGTGAGATTGCCGCTATCGGGAAATCCTGCCGGATAATCGTCACTTGTCTCACCAAAAGGCTGATAGTCAGTTCCTTCGATTCCCGCGTCCACTGCCGTTTGCGCCGCTGCGCAATCGACCGGTGCGCCGTCCACGCGCGCCCACACCGTTGCCTCGTACTTGTCCACGCATACGTCGCCGACCGGAACCATGCCCGACGGACACGATTTCGGCTGCTGCAGCGCCGCAACACTCGCCTCCAGCGCGTTCATTCCGGCATAGAGTTGCTGGAATTGCGTATTCACGGCCGACGACGAAATCGGTTGCCCCGAAACAAACGTGTTGGGCGGCGCTCCGGACGTCGCGTACAGCACGCCAGCGACCGTCAAGATGCCGGTCGCCGCCAGCAACATGCCGCGCCGTCCACCCAGCAGGCGCCGTACGCCCGCCACCAGCCGGTCATCGATGTGAATGTGAATGTCCATCGTCGTCTCCTCAAGGCGCCCAAGTCGATTGATCCCAGAGCGCGCGGTCCCATTGCTGGCAGATCGCCGCCGAAAACGTGAATGTGCACAAGCCGGTGGCCGGTGCGCAGGCGTCGATGGTGCAGGCATCGTTGTCGTTGCACAGGATCGGCGCGCCGGCCACGCAACTGCCCGCCGCGCAGACGTCGTCAACCGTGCATAGGTTGCCATCCGCGCAACCGGCGGTGTTGTCGGTGAATTGGCAGCCGCTCGCGGGCAGGCAAATATCGTCGGTGCAGGCGTTACCATCGCTGCAGGTGACCGTCGTGCCGCTGCACAAACCCGCGACGCACGCGTCGCCGACCGTGCACAGGTTGCCATCCGCGCAACTGGCGGTGTTGGCGGTGAATTGGCAGCCGCTTTCGGGCAGACACGCGTCGTCGGTGCACGTGTTGCCGTCGTTGCAGGTGAGCGTGGTGCCGATGCACAAACCCACAGCGCATGCATCGTTGGCGGTACACGCAGAGCCATCGTCACAGGCAGCGGTGACTGGCGTGAAGACACAGCCGGAGGCCGGAGCGCACGTGTCGGCGGTACACGGATTGCCGTCCGTGCAGGTCAGTGCGGCGCACGAATCGACGGCGTCAGGCCCGTCCAGCGCATCCCACGTGTCGGCGGCATCCGGCACGGCATCCTCGGAATCGGCGCTGTCCACGCTGTCCTCCGCATCGGCCACCGCGTCCGGCGAATCCGCTGCATCCAGCGCCGCGTCCAAGTCGGTCTGGTCCAACAGGTCCTGTGCGTCAACCGAGTCGACGGTGTCGGCGATGTCCACCGTGTCGACTGCGTCACCCCCATCGAAAGCATCGACCGCATCCGCACTATCCGCGACGTCGGCCGCATCGACTGCGTCGACCGCATCCGTGCCCTCGGCCGTGTCGATGGCATCCACCGCAGACGCCGCATCGGCCAAGTCCGCGACGTCGGCATCTTGGGCCACGTCGCCGTCCTCTTGCGCGTCGGCGCTGTCGAGTCCATCCACACCGTCTGCGCCAACCGTATCGGCAACCAGCGCGTCGGAGGTGTCGATGGCATCCGTTGCATCGTCCGGCACCTGCGTCGCATCCAGCCGCTCCGCCTCCGTCTGGAACGCAAACTCGCTGGCCGCCTTGACCTGCGCGCAGCCCACCAGCGTCAGCAGCGCGACGCGGATCAGCAAAGCGAAGGCGTGGGCCGCGTGTCGCACCATGCGCTAAAACCTCACCGCGAGCAGCGCGCCGTCCGGCATGGGCACAACGATGGCGACGTGATCCGGATGTCGCGTCAGCCACCAGACGCCAAAGCCCGAGGCAGCGAGTCCAACGCCCGTCGCGGTCCAGCCCAGCGCCGCGCGGGTATTGATGGCACTCGCCCGGCTGAGCGCCGTTTCGCGACTGATGGTTGTAATCAATTGACCTGATTCATGATTCTGCTCGCGCGCCAACTGCGCCGCGTCCGCCTGCGCACCCGCCAACACCACGATGCCACCGGCGAGCGCCGCCGCGCCAACTCCCACAGCTGTCCAACCGGGCCACGACGGTGGCCTTTGCAGCTCGACGGTCCTGGCGACGATAGGTACCGTGCCCTCCGAACGATCCCGGTTTGCCGCGTCGGGCACGTTCGCCGTCTCGACTTTTTGCGTGACTTCAGGGGCCTGCACCGTCTTCTCCACGACTTTCACCGGCTTCAAGCCCAGCTTCTGCCGCAGCCATTTCTCGCGCGCCACGGCCTGCCCGCGCTCATCCGCATCCGCAGGCGCGAGCGAGAGATAGGTGTCCAGGTGTTGCAGCGCCGGCTCCCAGGCTTCCGCCATCTGATCCGCGACGGCCGCCTTGAACAGCCAGTCCAGGTGAGTCGGCGCCAGCTTGAACGCCTGCAAGTACAGTTCCGCCGCCAGCGCCGGATTGCCGGAACGCGTCGCGGCATCTGCCTCGCGCAGCCGCGTCTTGTTCACTTCCTGTTCCACTTCAGACAGATACGCCTGCGCCTTGGCGACCCGCGCCGACTCCGGACCGGGATTGGCGATAAACTGGTGGTAGTGGTCAATCGCGTTCTCGTTCAGCCCAGCCAGATGCTCAGAGCGCGCGAGCGCCCACAGGTAGGCGGGGGACGGATCGAGGCGCCAAGCCTTTTGGTACAAATCAGCCGCTTTGACGAAATCGCCGGATTCATAGGATTTTGCCGCCTGCTGGACCAGCGTGTAAGCCGTGCGGGCGCCGTCGATCGCCTGGACAGGTGCCGACACGAGGCCGAGCGTCAGAACAAAACCCAGCAGCGCGGCCTGAGCGAAAGGTCGAACTGGGCAAAGCTGCGGCAGACTCAAGATACGCTGCATGGCGCGAACGTTCCTCTGGACGGACGCGATCGTCGTCAGCAGGGGCAACAAAGTCAAGTCCGGCTGCTGCGTTGGCGGTGTTCAATGCTTCTGCAAATCGTTGGCCAGCGCGTTGGCTGCTTCACACGTCTGGCGATCCAGTGCCGTCGGCGAGGCGGCGATCGCGCGCAGGCGCTGGCAGACGGGATCGGACGCGCGCGTCTGCACGCAGATGCGCTCCGCCAAGGTTTCACACGGATGGTCGCAGGCAGTCGCGCCAAGAACCAGAGCCCAGGCAGCCTGCCACCTCATGCGAGATCGCGCGCCGAATCGCCAGTCGTCTCTTCCTCGGGAATCGGCAGCCATTCGACGACTTCCAGCCCATAGCCGGCAACACCGCGCAGACGCCGCGGCTGGTTGGTCATGACCCGCAGTTGGCGCACGCCGAGGTCGACGAGGATCTGCGCGCCCAAGCCGAATTCGCGGTATTTCGACGTCTGGTTGCCGGAATCCGGCGGCGGCCACGGATTACCTTCGCCGCGCGAAACGTACTGCTGAAGGGCGGCCGACAGCTCTGCCGCATCGCGGTCCACATCCAAGTAGATGATAACGCCGGAACCCGACTTGGCAATCGCCGCCATCGCCGCCGCGAGGTGTTTGCGACCGGTCGAGATGGCGAAACCAAAAGCGTCGCTCAGCAGATTGGCGCGGTGAACACGCACCAGCGTCGGCTTGTCCGGCTCGATCTTGCCGTAGGTCAGCGCCGCGTGCGTCGTGCCGTCGACCAGCGAGCGGTAGATGGCGATTTCGAACACGCCAAAGTCGGTCGCCAGGTGACTCTGCGCGTCGCGCACAACCAGCGGCTCAGAGCGCAGCCGGTGCTGGATCAGGTCCGCCACGGTAACCACGAGAATTCCATATTTTTCACCCAGTTCCAGAAGGCTCGGCAGACGGGACATGGAACCGTCTGTCTCCATCACTTCGCAGATCACGCCTGCGGGCGTCAGTCCCGCCAGCCGCGCGAGATCCACGCTGCCTTCGGTTTGACCGGTGCGCACCAGCACGCCGCCGTCGCGGGCCGCCAGGGGAAAGATGTGCCCCGGCACGGAGAAATCCTGCGGACGGGCCGAAGCGGAAATCGCTTTCAGGATCGTGTGGGCGCGGTTGCGCGGCGAGACCGCCGGACCGTGGCAATCGACGGCGTCAATCGACACCGTGAACGCCGTGCCCAACTGCGCCTCGTTCTGCGGCGTCATCGGCGTCAGTTCCAGCCGAGAGCAGAGCTTCGAGTCCATGGCCAAGCAAATCAGGCCGCGGCCATGTTCGGCCATGAAAGCAATCGCTTCCGGGGTCACCTTTTCAGCTGCGATGACGAGATCGCCTTCGTTTTCACGGTCTTCGTCGTCAACCAGAATGACCATGCGACCGGCAGCGATGTCGGCGATGGCTTGGCGGATGGGGGCAATCTTGGCCATGGCGTTACTCTTGGTAGAAGATCAAGGTTCAAACGGTCGCAAACTGCGCGATCCAACAGGTCTTTGTTCGGCAGCCGCGATGACTTCCGGCGCCGGTCGGGCAATCAGGCGCGCTTGCAGCATCACGCCCGGAGGCATGCCCGACTGTGCGGCGTGAATCGCCGCTTCCACATCAAATTGCTCACCCGCCAGCACGGCATGCGCTTGGCCCGCGAGCTCGGACGCCAAGCGCAGCCGAAGCAGGGACACGTCGGCCACCTTCAGGGCCCGGTCTACGGCGGCCAGCAGCGACAGCGGCGTGTGGGCATGCAGGGTGCCGAGCGCGTGCTCGTGTCGCAGAATCCTCTGCGAATCTGCCATCGTGCCACGCAGCGCCGCGTGCAGGTGATAGTGCGCCTGGGGCAGCAGCAGCGATTCCAGCAGCGACTCCGCCGCGTCGGCCACACCCTTGTGCAGCGCGGCTTCTACGGAAGCCAGGTCGCCAGCGAAGATCAGCAGAAACCGACCGGGATCGATGTCGCCAGCAAACAGCACGCGCACCGGCGCTTCCTTGCAGACGGCATCCAGGGCGGCCAGACCCGCCGGCACATGTTGCAGGTCCAACCCGGCGAGAACTGGCATCGCTACACGATCCTGAAGAAGCCGTGAAGCGTGCAGCGGCGTTGTTTGGTCCAGGTGCGCGCGTTGGTCAGGCCCTCGCCGGTGGTGCCGGCGATGGTCCAGGCGGTGTAGCCCTCGCCGCGCAGTCCCAGACCGGCAAAGCTCGGGGCGTTCTTGATGAAAATCGAGGTATTGACGGCCTTCGCCATCCGATCCAGCCGGTCGATCGCCATCGAGTGCATCGTCGCGGTGTGGAAGAATCCATGCTCGACGCGCACGGCCGCGGCAATCGCCTCTTCCCAATTTGGCACGCGGAAGAAGCCAAGCACCGGCAGGAGCATTTCCAGCTGCACGAACGGGTGGCTCTCGTCCACTTCGGCGAATGCGATGCGGCAATCGTCGCTGATCTTCACGCCAATTTCGTTGAGGATCACGCTGGCATTCTTGCCGACGAACTTGCGGTTCACGTGGCCGTCTTCGATCAGCAGCTTTTCCAACGCCGCCAACTCGCGGTCCTTGACCTCGTAGGCGCCCGCCGAGACGAGTTCCTGCTTCAAACGGTCGGCGATCGACGCCACCGCGATGATTTCCTTTTCGACGATGCAGACGATGTTGTTGTCCAAGCTCGCGCCGTCGATGATGTTGCGCGCCGCTTGGGCGAGATTCGCCGTTTCGTCGACCACCGCTGGCGGATTGCCCGGACCCGCGCACACCGCGCGCTTGCCGGAATTCAGCGCCGCCTTCACCACCGGTCCGCCGCCCGTCACAGCGATGAGGCGAATCCCCGGGTGCTTCATCACCTGGTTCGCGGTCTCAATCGACGGCTCCGTCACCATCGTCATCAGGTTGTCCGGCGCACCCGCCGCCGCGCACGCCTGGTTCAGCAGCTGCACGTACCACGCCAGCGTCCGCTTGGCGCTCGGGTGCACGTTGAACACGACCGTGTTGCCGCCCGCGATCATGGAAATCGCGTTGTTGAGAATCGTCTCCGTGGCGTTGGTGGTCGGCGTAATCGAGCCAATCACGCCCAGCGGACCATATTCATCCAGCGTCAGCCCGGCATCGCCGGTGTAGGCCGACGGCTGCAGGATCTCCATGCCCGGCGTCTTCAGCGCCACCAGCCGGTTCTTCTCGATCTTGTCCACGACGCGGCCAAGCCCCGTCTCCTCCACCGCGCGCCGCGACATCTCTTCCAGATGCTGCAGCGACACTTGGCGCATGTTCTCAATCGCCCGCTGCCGCACGTGAACCGGCACGCGGTGCAGTTGGTCGTAGGCGTCGCGCGCGGCTTGCACCGCTCCGTCGACGTCATCGAACAAGCCGCTGCGACCCGCGCTGTACTTGGGCGCCGCGATCGTCACGCCAGGCGAAGGACTGCCAATGCGACGCACGACTTCCGCGACAATGGCTTGGATTCGGGCGTCGTCCATCGTGTGCCTTGAGGCTAGCCTTCTGACTTGTCGTAGACGGTTGCGCCATCCGCTTGCACCGCGTCGACGATCGCCATGATGACGTGATCGACCGGGCGATCCTTGGTGACCGCCGTCAGCCGCGCGCTCGAGCCAGCTGCAAATAACACGATTTCGCCGTCACCGGCGCCGACCGCATCGATGGCCACGATGATCTTGCCCTGAGCGTGATAGGCGCTGTCCAGCTCGCGCACCAAAAGAAAGCGCAAGCCATCGAGTTCAGGCTCTTTTCGCGTCGCAACGACTGTGCCAATGACTTTGCCGAGCAGCATCTTGCGTCCTCAACCTGCGCCGCGCAGGAAGGTCCAATTCAGGCGGGCAAAACGACTCAGGTCGCCGACAGATCCGTCTTCTTGCCGCGACCGAGCGGCAGGACCGCGTCGACGTTGCCATGCGGACGCGGGATCACGTGCACGCTGACCAGCTCGCCCACACGCTCGGCCGCGCGCTGACCCGCTTCCGTCGCCGCCTTCACCGCCGCAACATCACCGCGAACGATCGCCGTCACATAGCCGCCGCCGATCTTTTCGTAACCGATCAGCTCGACCTTGGCAGCCTTCACCATTGCGTCCGCAGCTTCCACCAGACCGACAAAGCCGCGCGTTTCAATCATTCCCAGGGCGTCCGACATGAGCTACTCCTTCCAGTGCAAAACTTTCTTGTTCGAGAACCGCTACTTGGTCACACCATCGACGTTGTTCAGCGCGGCCATCGCGGCCTCACGTGCCGAATCGATCTCGCTCTCTGAGCCCGCCATCCACAGCCGACCAAATGCGCCGAACGGGCGCACCTCGATCAACTTCACGTTCGCGGCTTTCTCCGCTTCATTCGCCGCGTAGGCCGCGTAACCCGCCGGTTCTGTTTCCAAAATGAACAGGCTATCGCCGGGCAAAATCATCATGCCGCTGGAATCGCGGTTGATGATTTGTGCCTGATACGGCTCGATCGAACGAATCACTTGATTTGTCGCGATCTTCGGCTTCATCCGCTGGCTTTCTTCCAAGCCCAGATCGGCCAAAATCGCTTTGCCGGCCGAGCGCACCGCGCCTTGGTCGGCGTCGTGCACTTCCAGCAGGCCGAACGCGCGCTCCACCACTTGAATCGCCGGCGCCACCGTCGTCGCCTTCAACGCCACGTCGGTCACGCGGTTGATCGCGATACCGGGCGCAATTTCCACAAACAGACTCGCCATGTTCGGCAGCGGCAGGAACCCACGAGCGGTTTTGCCAATGAAAGACGCGAGCTGCGGCTGCAGACTGTCCAGGATGATGAAGGTGCGGAGCGCAATTGCCATCACGGCCTCAGGGCGAAGACGGAGCCGAGACGTCTTGTGCCGCATCCGGCGACCCTTGGCAAGCCCCGCGGCGGCAATGACACTGAACCCCTTGCCGTGGCAGCGCAAGATCAGCGACACTGGCGACCCGGTCAAGGTTGACCGGGATCCTTGGGCCGTATTGACGGAGCCGCTCGCATGGTCACCTGCCCGCGCTGTGGACGCAGCAACGAAGGCAAGTACCGATTTTGCTTGGGTTGCGGCGCGTCATTGAACGCCGACGGCCGACCTTCGTCTGGCATCGTGAGTGCGCCGAGCCCGAGTCCACCGGCCATTCCCCCACGGGTTGTGCAAACGCCAGCCCCGGTCTTGCGGTCGTCGAGTCAACCGGCTTTGCCGCCACCGTTGGCCAATTCGGCGGCTGCTGCGCGACCGAGTAGCCCGACGCCCGTGCACCGCACGCCGCCGCCGTCGCAGCCACCGGCCCCGAACCACGGGCGCGTGGACGGGCGTTTGCCCTCGCCACCGCCCAGTGAATACAGGGACATGCTGTCCAGCGCGACGGAGCCGCTGCCAGGTAGCCTCGCCGATCCGCCGCCGCCACCGCCCCGACCAAATCGCGCGTCGACGGTGTCTGAGCTGGAGACCGGCAGCGTGCGGCGCGTGCCGCGGCCGATCACGGGCAACGTGCAAAGCCCCAGTGCGATGATGCAGCCGACACCGCGCGTCACGACGGGACCGGTGCAGCCGCCGGTCCACCACGTGGGCGTTGCGCCGCCGCGGCCTTTGACACCCGCGGCTCACGCGGCACCGTTGAACACGAACCACGTGCCGCTTGCTCGACCGACCATGCCGTCGCCGCAAGCGTTGGGGTCGGCAGGCCAGATGCCGCCACCGCCGCGCGCGATCACGGTCAATCCACGCATGGCGCCCAGCCCGACGGCGAGCCAGATCGGCGCGCCGCCAGCACCAACGCCTGCTGCCGTCGTTCAGGTCCAACCTTCCCGAGCACAGACGGGCAGCACACCGGCTGGACTCATTTGCGATCGCTGCGGCAACACCGTACCGCCCAGCCACAGCTTCTGCGGTGCATGCGGCGCGCCGAATGTCCGCCACGCCAGCGCGACTTCATCCTCATTTGTGACCGGTGCGCGCGCTGAGCGCATTGGCATGTTGGCGTTGATTGACGACAGCGGTCAGGAAGCCCAGCAGTTTCCGCTCTACGCTGGGGAGAACCGCATCGGCGCTGGCGAGGATTGCCAACTGCGCTTCAACGACGACGGCTTTCTCGCCGAGTTGCACTGCGCGATCGATGCCGCGCCAGGTCGCGTGATGCTGCGCCCCATCGACAGTGCCAACGGCACGTACTTGCGCATCACGACGCCCATCGAGATTCACCACGGCGATTTCATGCGCGTGGGCCAGGAAGTGCTGTGCTTTGAACGGCTGGAGCGCATGACGCCGGAGCGCGGTCGCAACGGCGAGCACGAAGTGGTCGGCTGGCCGGTACCGCGCGGCGTGTGGGGGCGGCTGTGCCAAATCGGCCTGCAGCGGCAGGTGGCCAACGCGTACCTGCTGTCCAATCCCGACGTGTTTCTGGGCCGCGAGCGCGGCGACATCCTGTTTCCCAAGGACGGCTTCGTGTCGGGCTCGCACGCGGTGCTCTCCGATCGCAACGGCCGGGCATTCCTGAAAGACCTGGGCAGCTCCAACGGCACTTTTGTCCGCGTCAAGCAGGATACGCCCCTGCGCGCCGGAGACTTGTTCCTGCTTGGCCGCAATCTGCTGCGGGTCCGTCTGGGCAATTGACAGCGATTCCCGCTTCGCTTCAGCCATTGCGTCGTTTGGTTTGTGAAAAAAGATTTATGCACGTGCACAAATGGAAATACGGAGTAACCTGATCGCCTTGGTTGACTGACGTACCCGCCTTGCGTGCGGTCGCACGTTCAAGTGATCCAAATGAACTGCACAGGGTTCCACTCCACAACGTTCGAGGCGATCATGAGTTCCGTTTCCGCGCAGCAGCCGTCCAGCGCCTCCGATCGGCGTGATACCTCGCGTCAAGGCTTTGACATCCAAGTGGGCGTGGCGACTGATCATCGCTTGTTCGTCGGCCTGACGGCCAACATTTCCACCGGTGGCTTGTTCATCGCAACCGAAGAGCCCTTCAAGAAAGGCGACTCCGTGGAAGTGCGATTTTCCATTCCCGGTGCGGATCACGTCTTTCACAAGAACGCCACCGTGTGCTGGACGCGGCCTTTTGACGCCGATGGTCACGGGCGCACGAAGGCGGGTGCGGGCGTGAAATTCACCGATCTGACGGACGAAGAATCGCGCATTCTCAACGCGTTCCTGAAAGTGCACGACCCAATTTTCTACGACGTGTGAGCGATGTAGCGCCACTGGACCCGATTCGGGTCGCGGCTACCAAAGCTGGTTCTGGCGCGCGAACGCGTCGAGCTTCAATTCAATCAAATCAGGCAGTTCAATCGGCGCGGCGTGAGATCCGGCTGGCACGAGGCAGAACTGCGCATTCGGCAGCGCGTGCAGCATCCGACGTGACACCTCGGCCGGCGTGAAGTTGTCGCGCTCGCCAGCCACGACCAGCACCGGCATCTGCAGGCTGCGCAGCCACGGCCGCGCGCTGTGTTCAGCCACGCTCTGCAGGTAATGCACAAAGACCACGGGGTCCATGCGCGCCATGTGCTGCAAATAGGGCAGGAAATCGTCGCGGTGAACCATCGCTGGGTTGAGTTCCGTGGCAACCGCCATTTTCCACGCCATTTCCGTCGGCACGACGCGTTGCCACAGGTCACGCAGCTTGGTCGGCCAGCGAAACGCCGCGCCCGTGACCAGCGGTAGAATCCGGTGCCCCAAATCGGAGCCGTGAAACGTGTCCAGCGGCCGTTCGAAGGCGCCGCACAGCGCCACGATGCCACGCGTCCGCGCCCGTTGCCGCCACGCTGCCTCCAGACTCACCTGAACGCCCATGGAGTGCCCCAGCAGCACGGCCTCCTGAATGCCCAGTTGGTCCAGCACGTGCCATGCGTCGTCTGCGCACTGTTCAATCGTCAGCGTCGAACGGTCGCGGGGAATTTCCGATTGACCGTGGCCGCGGTAATGGAAATGCACGACGCGGCAGGTCTTTTCCAGATGCGGCCGGAGGTACCGCCAAATGTAGCCGTCACAGCCGACGCCATCGCACAGCAGCACAACCGGCGCATCGCGGCGACCGGTGTCGCGGACGCTCAAGTCTGTTCCGTCTGCCGCAGGAATCGTCAGGAGTGCCATGCGCGTGCCAACTCAGCTATGCGGCTGCCGTTCGCGCCACATGCGCGGACCCTGGATGCCAAAACCCACCGCGAGATAGCCCAGCAGCAGCGCGAGAACAAAGACAAAGCCGGTGCGCGCGAGCACCGTGACGTAGACCGCAACCGCGGCGCCCATCTGCAGCACTTTGGCGACCGGGTGCGCCGACAGGTGGAGCTTTGGCAACGGCAGGTTGCACACCATCATCGCCGCGTTGACGGCCAGAAGTGCGGGAAACAGCTGGTAGAGCGCAGGCGACTCGACGCCGAGTTCGTGGATGGTCAGGAACGCGCTGCAGATCAAGCCGCCGGAAAGCGTGGACGGCAGGCCGAGAAAGAGATTGGGCCCCATCTCCGCGGTCATCACGTTGAACCGCGCGAGCCGCACGGAGGTCAAGATGGCGTACAACAGGCAAATCGCGCCGAGCAGAGCGCCGGACGGCAGGCCCAGGAGGTGCGTGCCCGGGCCCCACGTCAGCGGCGCAAGCTGGGGCGAGGACGCAAAGATGAGCGCCGCGGGCGCCAGGCCGAACGCCACGGAATCGGCAAAACTATCGAATTGTACGCCAAATTCCGATGAACCCTTGAGCGCACGGGCGACGCTGCCATCGGCCTTGTCGAGCAGCGTCGACAGCAGCACGTACCAGGCGGCGTGGTTCAGATCGCCGCCGGAGAGGGACAGGAAGATCGAATAGATGCCGCACGCCATGGCGGTCGCGGTGATGGCATTGGGCGGGATGGTGCGCCACGGGACGGGGGAAAAGAAACGCACGCGCTCCACCTGTCGACCAAGGGGGCCAACCGCGGCGCTATGCTAGGGGCGTGCGGGACTCTTGTCCACCCAACGACGCAAAAGCCAGGTGAACCGCAGCGCGAGCGAGGCGGCCACGACGCCCAGCGCCAATGACAGGCCCCACCACAGCCAATCGGCGTCGCGGCGCTGCACGAAGACCTGCCAGTAGCCCAGCGGCAGGCCGAGCAGACTGAAGCCAAGCAGGTTGAACAACACCGGCACGCGCGTGTCGTCCAGACCGCGCAGGACGCCGAAGCCGATCGCCTGGGCGCCGTCGGCCAGCTGAAATGCCGCCGCGATGCCCAGAAAATGGCATGCGAGGCTCAGCACCTGCGGATCCGCGTGCGGCAAGTACAGGCGTGCCACCGGCGTGCGGAGCAGCAGCATCGTACTGCCGGACAGGCACGCGTACAGGACGCCGACGCCGAGTGCCGTCCGACCTGCGCGACCGATCGCCGCCACGTCGCGCCGACCGACCGCGTAGCCCACCCGCATCGCCGCCGCGGTCGACAAGGCCAACGGCACCTGGAACGCCAGCGCGGCGAGATTGAGCGCCACCTCATGCGCCGCGAGCGTTTCCGGTCCGATGAGCCCCATCCAGAACGTCACCAGCGCAAAGCCCGCGGCTTCCAGGCCAAACTGCAGCGCCAGCGGCAGCCCGGAACGCAGCACGGTGCGCAGAAGTGGCCATTCGGGCCAAGCAAAGGACGAGCGGAACTGCGCAATGGCCGCGTCGTAGCGAATGCCGAGCCACAGGAGCACGACCATCAGGATGCGACCGAGGACGGACGCCAGCGCGATGCCTTTCATGCCCAACGGCGCCAGTCCGAACCCGCCCAGCGCCAACCACAGGCACAGCGCGACGTGAATCAGGTTCGCGACGAGCGCGGCGCGCATCACGATCGCCGGCCGGCCAATCGCCGAGAGGAACGAGCGTGAAGCGGCGAACCACATCGCCGGGAGAATGCCGATCGCCGACCAGTCGAGGTAAATGTCGACGTCGTCCATGAGCTGCGGATCCTGGCCCATCCAGCGCAGCGCCCGGCCTGAGAACACGATGAGCGCAGCGAGCGGCAGCGCACAGAACGTCGCCGTCCACAGGCCCTGATAGAACAACCGCCCAGCGCGCTGCGGATTTTCCTCGCCAACAGCACACGCGACGTGCGGGTCGAGGCCCGCCATCAAGCCGAACGCCATGATGAGCACGAGCGAGAACGCCGTCGCACCCAGCCCTTGCGCTGCAAGCTGCCGTACGCCGATTTGCCCTGCGACCATCGTACCGACGACGCCCATCGCCATTTGCGCCAGTTGCGCGACAACCAGTGGCGCGGCCAAGGTCAGCAAGCCGCGAATTTCCTGGCGGCGGAGCGTCATCTGCGCAGGAAAGTCGGCACCGGTGCGTGGCGTTCCGTGGCGCCTTTCTTGCGCAAATTCAGCGTCAGCCCAGCCGGATTGTAGACGAGCAAATTGTGCGTCGTCGGCGTGGTGATGAGAAACTGCGCGCGGGTCACCGTCAAGAAGCGCGCGACCTCGTCGATGCGTTCAACCGACAAGTGGGCAAACGGCTCGTCCAGGATGAAGAAACCCGCCGCGGACTCGCCTTCCTGCATCGTCAGCGCCATGAGCAAGATGAGCGACGCCACCACGGACTGACCGCCCGACAGCTTGGAGTCGTCCACCGCGACAGGCTTCTTGCCGTCAAAGCCAATGCGCACTTCCAGGCCGGCCTTGCCGATCAGGTCGTCGTTGTCGTCCTTGAGGAACTCCGCGCCGGGAATCTTGACCTGCACTTCCACCCGACACAGCTCGCCCAAACGCACGACGTTGAGCCGGTAGCGGCGAATCGTCTCTTGCACCACGCGCTTATACGCCTGGCGCGCCAGCTTCAGCTCGTCCGCGCCCGCCGCCAGTTCGCGACGCTGCGCGACCAACGCCCGTTCGTGATCCTGAAGCTCCGACGCCGCGCGTTCCCACACCTGCAGCGCCCGCGCATCCCGGTTGCCGTCAAAGCGCTGGACGCGTTCGCGCAGCAGGTTCAGCCGCTCGATGAGCGAAATCTCCGACTCCAGCAATTCCAACGCCGCTTCCGTCTGCATCTCCGGCAGCACCTGCACGCGCAGTTCCTCGTACTCCAGCTGCAGCCGCGCGTGCTTGGCGGTCACCGAGCCCACGGTCGTGCGCGCGCGATCGCGTTCCAGCAGTGCTTCGCGGTTGCGGTATTCCAGAAGGGCAACGCGCTGTTGTTTGTCCAGAACCAGCGCGTTGTCGGCATCGACCGCGCCCAGCATCGCGATCAACTGCTCGGACATGGCGCGACGTTCCGCGGTCAGTTTCTCGATCTTCTCGCGCAGCAACGCCGGGTCGCCGATCTTCAACAGCAGGCGATCCGCCACACGCGCCTGAACAAGCTGCTCGTCGATCGCCGCGATCCGCCGCGAGGTCGGGGCAATCGACGCCTCCAGACTCTCGCGCATTTGCCGCAGCTTGCCGAGCTCTGACTCCACCTGCGACTTGCGATGACCGCCCGACGCCGTGCCGCAGTACAAGTCGCTGGTGCCGACGAAAATGCCGCCACGCGTGTCCTGCCGGTAGCCATCTGGCGTAATACTGGTCTGACGACCCAGTTTATGCCCTTCTTCCACAGAGTTGACCAGCTGCACGCTGGCCAGCATCTGCACGATGTACTCAGGCAGCCGCGCGTCCGTCAGCGTCACGACCGACAGCGCCGATCCCGCGCGCACCGGATGCCGCTTGGCACCTTCCCACGCCGCGATGTAGTTGCGGTACTTGAGCTTTTGGCCAATCTTGCGACCCGCCAGCTCGTGCTGGGAATCCACCAGCACGGTGAACCGCGCCGAACCGAGGATCGACTCGACGGCGATCTGCCAATGCGGATCCTGGATCTCCAGACAATCCGCCACCAGCGTGCCATTGATCCCTTCCCGGCTGAGTTCGCGCAGCACTTGCTGGGAATTTTCCGGTGGCGAACGCCGCGCCTGCCCGGTGTCCAGCGTCGACAGCTCCGCCCGCAGCCGGCTGATCTGCTCGATCACCTGGCCCATCTCGCGCCGCGTGCCCGCTTCCGCCGCCACGTGCTTCTCGCGTTCCTGCTTGAGCGCCTCGACCGCGGCCAGATCCGCCGCCTGGCTCGGCCCCAGCTCCGCCAGTTCCGCTTCGTAGCGCTTCAGGTCCCGGTGCTCGCCGTCGAGCTTCTCCTTTTCCTTCATCCGCGTCTGGTAGTCAGCTCGCGTCTGCTCGATCCGCTTCTTGATCGTCTCCGAATCCTGCTGCAGCGTCTCCGCCTCGCCGGTGAAGCCGTGCAGCGTGCCTTCCGCCGCTTTCAGCAACGCCTCGGCGCGCTCCAGCTCGCGGGTCAGATCCGCCATCTCGCGCATCACCGCTTTCAGCCGCGCCGCGGGCAGCCGGACATCGCGCAGCTCCTTTTCCTGCTCGGTCAGCGACTGGTATTCGCGGTACTGATCGGCATCGCGCCGCAGCACGTCGACATGCAGCGCCATCGTCTTCAGACGATTGTCGAACTGCTCCAACTCGCGTTCACCCGCCAGGTACGTGCCCCGCGCGTCGGCATAGCGGTCCAGCACCTGCTTGTCGCCCTGCAATTCCAGGACGTACTCCAACAACTGCTCCGGCGTGCGCTGCGCCAGCTTGTGGGTCTCGCCCTGTTCCAGCGCGAGGATTTTCAGCAGCGTCCGCGGCGTTCCGGCTTCCTCCAGCGCCCGCGAATACTCTTCCGGCCCCATGCCATGCGGCGCCGCGCGCAGTTGCTCGATCGAGGCATCGCCCGACAGGATGTGGTACCGCCGCTGCCACTGGCCCTGCTTTCGCTCCAGAATGCACGCCAGCGTCACGTCTTCATCGTACAGACCACGGCTGGAGAACGGCCGCCGCCCCGTGCCGCGCTTCAGCGGATTGCTCACCACGGCCTTGACGATCGCCACGCCCGTGTCGTCGCGCAGGTACTGCGGCATCTTGCGCGCCGTCGACAGCTTGCGGGCGTTCAGCAACACACGCAGCGCATCCAACAGCGTCGTCTTGCCCGAACCATTCGGCCCGGCGATCAGCACGACCTGTTCGTCCACCGGCAGGCGGATGTGCCCCCAGAAGTCCCAGTTCATCAATTCGAGCCATTTGAACGTGAACATCTCGGCTCAATCCTCGTCGTCGCCCAGGTCGTCGTCGCTGTCGTCCGTCTCCGCCGGCTCCGGCGCATCGATGCCACCGCGTTCCAGCACGTCCCACAGCACGGAATCGCGCAGCTTCTGCGCCATCTGCACGCCGTCGACCAGCAGATCCAGCACCGGTCCTTCCGTCAAGTTGCCGCGACGATCCTCGCGGATGAAGCCCGACGTCTTGAGCTGGCCCAGATAGCGCGCAAACGCGGTTTTGCCGAACTTGCGCCCGAATTCCGCGTAGAGCGCATCGCGCGGCAGAGAAATCGGGCCATTTTCGACCGGCGCATTCGGATCGGCAGGCTGATCCGGATTCTGGCGCAGGAGCGCGGCTTCCGTCGAGGCAATGCGCTTGGGCAGCACCAGCTTGGCCCACAGAATCACCAACAGCGCCACCGCACCTCGCGGCACGCGCGCGTTGGTCGCCCAGTCCAGGCGAATGTCCGCTTCAATGTCGCGGCGCAAGCGCACGGCGAAGTAGTCGGACGTAAAGGATTCAACCAGTTCCAAGCCAACGCCGTCCAAACGCCGGCTGACCATCGCCCGCAGTTCATCGTCCAGCAGCAGATCGCGGCACGCGCGCTTGGCGACCCAGCGATCGATCAGCAGCTGTCCGCAAATCTCGCGTGCCCGCTCCTCGCGTTCAGCGTCGTGCTTGTCTGCCGGGGCTGCCGGCAAATTGTCCAGTTCCATCGTTGATCCGAGTCGCAACCGGGCTTGCGGGGGGCGGTGAATAGCACAATGAATGGCCGGAGCCCATACCGGAACGGGCGAGTTCCGTCATTTCCGCCGGGTTCAACTCGGCCAGACCGTCAGCATCGCTTCGACTTCCCCCAGCGCGGCGCGCAACTCGGCGTCCAGTCTGGATTCCGCACCTGCGAGCTGCCGCCGCACCCCCGCCTCGCTCGCTTCAGAAGCCGTCAGCCGCGCTTCCAGCGATCGCAGGTCCCGCGTCAGCCGATCCACTTCAGCCCGCAGCGACACTTCCACCGTGTCGTCATGCGGTTGCGCAACCTTGGTCTCGACGTAGACGATCTCCGGCGCTTTCACCGGCGCCGCCTCATGCGACAGCGCCTTTTTCGCGCCGACGATCGTAAAGCCCTCGTCGTACAGCAGCGTGCGGATCCGCGCGAGGCGAGCGAGCGCGGGGCGGCCAAAAAGCAGGCGGCCGGTACTGGACCGCTCGGGCCGCACTTGCGCAAACTGCTGCTGCCAAAAGCGCACAACGTGCGGTTCCACGCCCAGCAGGTCGGCAACTTCACCAATGCGGAAGAAGTGCTTATCCGGGACCTTGCGCCCTTCGGGCAGCGCGATCGGCATTTCCTGGGCCATGAAAACCTCCGGCAGCGAGGCTAGCAGGTTTGCCAGAATTCAGCACGCCGCACAACCATGTCCAAACCTGATCGCCCGTTCCAAAACGCACCAAGCCAGCCACCCCACAAGGAGACGGCTGGCTCGGCGAAACTTGAACCGCGGAACTTACTTGTTCAGCGTCGTCTTCAGGACCTGCGACGGCTTGAAGGTCAGCACTTTGCGGGCCGAAATCTCGATCGGCTTCTTGGTCTGCGGATTGCGGCCCATGCGGGCCTTCTTCTCGCGCACGACGAAATTGCCGAAACCGGAAATCTTCACTTTCTCGGATTTCGCCAACGTGTCCTTGAGGGTCTCAAAGACGATCTCGACCAGCTCGGCCGCTTCACGCTTGGAGTAGCCGCCCAGTTTGTCGTACACGGTCTCGATGATGTCTGCCTTGGTCATGGCTAAAAACCTCACTAGCTGCAGGTTGATCCCGAAGACGGTCCACTACCGTCGGACGGGTTGGCCCGGTGCCACCTTTCCGACAACGCCCAGGTCGCTGTCGTGGGGCCGCAGGGGACCGATCGCATGGTTAGGGGCGATCAGGAAACACGGCGGAGCCTCGCACACTTGCGGAAGCCTCCGTCACGAAACAAGAAAACAATCGAACTTGCAAACACGTTCTGTACCCACTCTTTCCCGGACGAGACGCGCGCTCCCTTTTGGCAAGCGCTGCATCCCACACCCCAGCACGTCCAGCCTATGACCGGACGCGCACGAGATGGCTGCGATCAAGCAGTGGCCCCGAGCGCCCGAACACGCTCGAACACCGCTTTGAAGGCATCCATGTCGTTCAGTGCAAGCTCAGCGAGCGCCTTGCGGTCGATGCCAACGCCTGACTTGGTCAGCCAGCCCGCGAACACCGAGTACCGCGTACCCAGCTGCCGGACCGCCGCATTGATGCGAACAATCCACAGCGCACGGTACTCGCGCTTCTTGCGCTTGCGTTCCTTGAAAGCCAATTTCAGGCCGCGATAGACCTGTTCACGAGCCGTACGGAACAAACGCGAACGCGCGCCCCGCATGCCCTTGGCCATTTTCAAGACTTTGTTGTGACGACGGCGGCCCTTAAAGCCTCTTTTGACGCGTGGCATCTCACACTCTCCTGACAAACGAGCCAGACTTTTGTAGCCTGGCCAGACTTGCGGCTACCCGACCTGATGGGCAGGGTCCGAAGGCTTGGGCATCGTAGCCCAATCCACCACCGGTGTCAGCCAAATTCTTCCAGCCTTTGCGATTTTTCGCAGTCGCAATGCAGATTTTCTGCACGAGCGCTGCGGTCATCGCCGGCCTTCGGCTGACTACCCGTACGGAATCTGCCGGTGGATCGACCGTTCCAGACCGGCCGGAACGACGCCCGGAGCGCGCAGCTGACGCTTGCGCTTGGTCGTGCGATTCGACAGCAGATGCCGTTTGTTCGCCTTGCCGCACTTGATGCGGCCATTGCCGACGATGCGAAAGCGCTTGGCTGCGCAGCGTCGGGTCTTGATCTTGGGCATTGCCATCTCCATTCGCGGGCGACGACCGTTTCCAGTCGTGTGATTCCAGACGCGCCCGTTGTCCGCAAACCGGCGCGCGCTCAGGTCTATGACCCGTTTTAGCCGTTCCCGCCTGACGACGGGCCACGATCTGTGGGGCTCGGCACGCGGGTTTGCGAGCCACGGGTTTGAACCGCGGGCTGATGCGGCTGGTGCGTCGGCACCTGTGGCGCCGCTGGCTGGGCCGCAACGGGCGTCGGCGCAGGCGCCGTCTCATGCGCCGGCTTGGCCGGTCCACCCGAGCGCTTCGGGTTGAGCATCATCGACATGTTGCGACCTTCCACCTTGGGCGTCACGTCCAAAGCCGAACAATCCGCAAGCAAAGTCGCCACTTCCATCAGGCGTTCGCGCTGCGTGTTGGCATACGCCATTTCACGACCGCGGAACATCACCGTCACCTTCACGCGGTTGCCTTCCGAGAGGAAGCGCCGCGCCTGGTTCATCTTGGTTTCGTAGTCGTGATGGTCGGTCTTGGGCCGCAGCTTGACTTCCTTCACTTCCACATGCGTCGCTGAACGCTTGGCGTCCGCAGTGCGCTTCTTCTGCAAGTACTTGAACTTGCCGTAATCCATCAGCCGACAAACCGGCGGACGCGCCGCGGCAGCGACCTCCACCAGATCGACGCTCAAATCGGTCGCCATGCGCATGGCTTCGTCGATACCGACGATGCCGAGCTGCTCACCTTCCACGCCGACCAAACGCACTTCCGGAACGCGAATCCGATGATTCACCCGGGGTTCACGATTGCGCGCGTCCTGTTCGCCTCCACGACCGCCAGGCCCACCAGGACCAGCAGGACCGCGCGACGGATCGCCAGCCGGAGCTCCTGGAGGAGCGCCGCGCGAGGGATCTGGGGCCGAGCTGTACGGACCTGCCATGTGTGCCTTTGAAAGCTGGTGCCCGCGCAAAAGAGCTGCCGGTTTGGGCAGCCTGTAGAACGAAGGCAGTTCGCTCAAACGAACCGACTGACGAACCATTCTCGCTGACTATCACGCACTTGCGTTCCAATCAGCATTTCCCCGGTAGGCACGAGCGGATTTGAACCGCTGACCCCCACGATGTCAACGTGGTGCTCTAACCAGCTGAGCTACGCGCCTGTCACCGAACGGCATGACCGGCCGGTTGGGGAGGCGAAGTCTAGGGCCTCGGCTCCATGCTGTCAACGACTTCTGATCGTTTGCGAGAGCAGATTTGTTGGCCTGCACCGCGCGAGGCGAACTACTGCTTCGCAACCCGCTCCGGCGGAAACTTCTTCGCGGCCGCCTCCAGATGCGCCACCAGCATGTCCGTGGTGATCGCTTCCGGAAGCAAATCCCGCGTGCCATCGGGCAGATACAGGACGTAGATCGGAATGCCGGTTCGCCCGAGGACGTTGGCCTCGTCCCACAGCGCGTCGTCGTTGTTCGTCAGGTCGGCCTTCATCGGCAGGATGCCCGACGTGCGCAAGCGATCGCGGACGGGTTGCGTGTCCACGAACAGCTTGTCATTCGTCTTGCAGTTGGCGCACCACTCCGCGGTGAAGTCGGCAAAGATGGGCCGGCCGCGTTTGTTCTCGGCGCCGATCTGCTGCAAGTTGAATGGCGTCCAGGCGATATGCTGCGCCGCGGCAGACTTCACTGCGCTGGCGGGCCGGCTTTCTGGCTGCGATTGTTCAAAAGACAGCGTCTGCGTCCCCGCGGCGACGACGAGCCCAAGCGCAATCACCCGAACGGTCAGCCGTCGCACGTTGCTGTAGATGACGCCGCCAAAGTGGTGCGTGCCCCAGAGCGCAATCGCCAGAACCAGCAGGAACACCAGAAAATCGCGGGAGGATTCCGCTGAAACTTGCGCTTGCAACGTGCCGAACAACCAGATCGCCGCGGCAAGGAGCGTAAAGCCCATGAGCGACTTGAAGGTCTCCATCCACGGCCCGGGACGCGGCAGCGCCTTGGCCAACCTGGGAATGAAGCTCACGAGCAGGAACGGACTGGAGAGACCAAAGCCGATCGCGAGGAACATCGCGAGGGTCTGCCACCAGATTGCGCCCGCACCGAGCGCGAATGCAGCCGCCGTGCCCAGAAACGGCGCGGAACACGGCGTGGACATCACAGCTGCAAAAATACCGTTGAAATACGAGGCGGTATACCCTTGATGGTGATGGCCATGGACCGAGATGTTGAACTCGAACACGCCGAGCGCGTTGAGGCCGAACGCGAAGATCAGCGCGATCATCGCCGCGACGAACGGTGGATGCTGAAACTGCATGCCCCAGCCGACGCGCTCGCCGGAGGCCCGCAGCACAATCACGGCGATGGCCAGCACCAGAAACGCGGTGAGGATGCCCCCGGCGTAGGCGATGCCGTGCAGTTTGCGCGCCCGCGCGTCGCCGGAGCCGTGTTCCAGCACGTGGAACAGTTTCATGGTCAACACCGGCAGCACGCACGGCATGACGTTGAGGATCAAGCCGCCGAGAAGTCCGATGCCGATGTATTCAAGAAGACTGGCCATTTTCCTGCTGTCTGGTTGCCCGCTGCCGACCCTGATGGCGGGCCCACCGCGGAATTGGCGTTCACGCCCTCGCACCGGGCGCGCATCCGACAGTGTAGCGACACCACGCGCCGCAGCAACACCCGCAGGGGCCGAACACGTCGCCGCAACCGCGCATTCCCACGCTGTCTGGTCTTGTGTATGCTGCGCCGCTGCGGAGGTCAGCGATGGCGGATGACAGCAAATTGCGACGCACGAAAAAGCGAGGTCGCGGGCCACGTTCCGCGTTGCGCGACGAGATTCTGAATCTGCCCAACATGCTGACGATCGGCCGCGTGCTGGTTATTCCGTTGGTGATCTGGTGCATGGCCGCGAGCGACGATCTCCTGTCTGGTCCAAGACTTGCCCGGCACATGGCTTTTTGGGCGACGGCACTTTTTGCCGCCGCGTCGGTCACGGATTTTCTGGACGGCTGGCTCGCGCGCAACCTTGACATGCAGTCGGCTTTTGGCCGTTTTCTCGATCCGCTCGCCGACAAGTTGCTGGTCATGGCGTGCCTGATCGAACTGGTCGCCCTCGATCGCACGCCCGATTGGCTCGTCGTGCTGTTGCTGTCGCGCGAAGTGGCGATTACCGGTCTGCGTGGACTCGCGGCGGAAGAAGGGTTCGTACTGCCGTCGGATCGCTTCGGCAAATGGAAGACTGCGCTGCAAATGTGCGGGCTGATTGGCCTTTTGGTGCATTTTCCGGCGCAAACCGATTTTTTGCTTTTCGCCGGCGTGATCGACTACCACCGTGTCGGCATGGTGCTGCTGCTGATCAGCATGGTGTTTTCCGTCATCAGCGCCGTGGGTTACATGGCGTCGTTCATCCGCACGACGTTCCAGGTTCACGCGGCGAAGGCTCGCAAAGTCGGCTGATCGCATCCCGCCTGCAGCGCGAGTTCGGCGTTTTCACTGGACGCGCGAGCGCCGGTTGCTATCTTGTCCCATGCGGGGATTTGATTCCGCAGCGAGGCGCTGTTCGTGCGAAATTGCCAGTTCATGACAATTTTCAGCAAGTTGATGATGTCGTTGGGCGCGTTGTCCTTGGCAACGTGCGCGTCGACCTTGCCGCAAATCCAGAGTGAGCCGCTGCCGGGCGAGACGACGTCGACGACGGACGCGACAGCCGGCAAATGGTTGTCACTTGGCGAATTGGCGGCCCGCACGTCGCGCGAGTGGCCGACGGAAGCCAATGAATTGGAAGATGATTTGCGCGTCACCGAGACGAGTCACCGCGAAGATCGCCGCAATCTCGACGAAGGCCTGCATCCCCTGGTGATGCCGCTCGGCGAGGCGCCGTATCCGCGCGTGGCGAGCCACGCCAAGGGTTCGATTTCCGTGGGCACCGTGACAGCTGGCTTTCTTGTGCAGGCTGCTGAAATTCCTATGGAAGGCCTGCACCATCGGGTGCTGACCAAGGTCAGCGATCGCCAGACGCGGTTCACGACCGACGAGATGCGCGATCTCCTGATGTGCGCCGCAAAATCCGTGGATCACGAAGTGCGGGGCCAAAAACTCGGCATCGGCAATCTGTCGCGCCAGGGCGGTGGCCCGCTGCCTTGGTCGGTGTCGCACCACAACGGTCGCGATGGCGATTTGGCGTTCTACGCCCGCACGCCCACCGGTGCGATCGCGGTGCCGGAGCACCTCTACCACTTTGGCCGCGACTTGCAGGCGGGCGATGCGCCCACGCCGATGCACTTTGACACGCAAGCGAACTGGTATCTGGTCAAGGCGCTGCTGACCTGCCCAAACCGTCCGGATATCCAGCACTTGTTTGTGGCGTCCTGGCTGCGTGACGCGATCCTGCGCTACGCCAAGGACAAGAAGGAGCCCAAGGAGTTGATCGCCCAGGCGGCCAATATTCTGGCGCAGCCGCATGGCGCTTTGCCGCACGACGACCACCTGCACATCCGCATCGGCTGCACGGCGGATGACCAGACGGAAGGCTGTCTGGACCCCTCGCGCGCGCCAGTGGACGCGGTCGGACGATCGCCGGGCGTGCAGGCGCGTCTGGGTGCGGTGCGTCAGGCGCTGCGATCGGCGCGGGCGGACGTGCGGGCGGGTGCGGTGCGCCTGCTGACGCTGTACCGCGACGACGCGTCGATTGCCGGGATTGAGAAGGCGCTTGACGACGTCGACATGCAAGTGCGCAAATCTGCGGCAGAAGCACTCGCGCAGTGGGATCCGCCCGGGGCGGTGGCCGCGTTGAATCGCGGTCTGGACGGAGAAGTCGATCCCGCCGTTGCGCTCGCAGAAATGCGCGCGTTGGTGGCCCTGGACGCGATTCCGGAAATGACCGCGCGGCTGCAAGATTTCCGTGTGCTGGAATCCGATCGTTTCGACACGCCGACCATCATCGTGCGCAAGACGGCCGCGGAATTGCTCGCGGATTGTGGCTCATTTGGTGTCGCCCGCGCGGTGCTGCCGCTGCTGACCGATGACCGGATGGACGTGCGCGACACGGCGCGTGAGACCCTGGGCCGCATCGCCAATCGCACGACCGCGGATTTGCTGGCGGAGCCCGGTCTGCTGGCGGGCATGGGCATCGAGTCGATGGCGGACATGGCGGCGGACAACATCGGTCGCGATCTGGAACGCGTGGTGTGGCAGCACTTTCTGGAGCAGCTGCCGCCGGATGCGAGCCGGGACGCGATCGCGTTGGCCGGGCTGGCTCGGCGGGGCATCAAGCTGGGCGGTCTGGACCGCGGCGCCCTGCCCGATTTGGTTCGCGCCCTGCTGTTGCCCGCGCCGTACCGCGACAACGCCTCGCGCTGGATTGAGCGGATTGCCCAGCAGAAGCCCGTCATCGGCCGTGGTGCGCGCGCCAATCCCGCGCAGTTCTGGCCTTCCTGGCTGGTGGCCAAGCATCTGGTCTCGCCAGCAGCGGTCGCGGGCGTGTCGCCGGCGGGTGGTAGCGGCATTTCTGCAGACAACGACTAGCGAAGCCCAATCATGCGCCAGCCCGACGACTTTCCGGCGCTTTACCGCGACCATCTCGCGCACTTGACTGCCGGCTACGCTGCGGCCCTGGAAGCGACGCGCTGGGACGCCGTCGTCATTCACTCGGGCAGCCCGGCGAAGCGCTCCCAGTTCGACGACCAATACTGGCCACTCCACCCGGTTCCGCATTTCCAGCACTGGCTGCCGCTCGCCGAACCGGATTGCGCGTTGGTGATCGTTGCTGGCCAACGGCCTGTGCTGCACCGCGTCGCGACCACGAGCTTTTGGGAAGGTCCCGCGCCGTTCGACGCGCCGCACGTCTGGTCCCAGTTCAACGTCCGCGTCGCGCGCCAGATCGCGGATGTGCGCGACGCGTTGCCCAAAGGTCGTGTGGCCTTCATCGGCGAGGATCGCACTCGCGCGGCTGTTTGGGGTTTGCCCGAATCGGCCATCAATCCACCGGATTTGCTGCTGAAACTGGATGCGCTGCGCGTGCAGAAGTCGCCCTATGAGACGGCCTGTCTGGCTGAAGCGAATCGCCGTGCCGCGCCCGGACACGTCGCGCTCGGGCACGCGTTCCGCAACGGCGACGCCAGCGAATTGGACTTGCACCTCGCCTACTTGCGGGCGACCAGTCAGGATGATCCGGAGACGCCGTACAAGAATATCGTCGCGCTGGGCGCACATGCGGCGACGCTGCACCATGTCACATACGGCCGCACAGCAACTGGCGCAGGCTCGCTGCTGGTCGACGCTGGCGCAACCTGTTTCGGCTACGCGTCCGACATCACACGCACCTGGACCCGCGGCGCTGGCGATGCGGCCGATTTGTTCCGGCAATTGGTCGCTGGCGTTGAGTCCCTGCAACTGCAGTTGTGCGATACCGTGCGAGTGGGACTGCCCTATGAGGAGTTGCACGAACTGGCACACGTGCACGTGACGCAATTGCTGGTCGATCTTGGCCTGTTGCGATGCAGTGTTGCGGAAGCGCTGGCGCACAAGGTGAGCCGCTCGTTCCTGCCCCACGGTCTGGGCCACGCGTTGGGTCTGCAATGCCACGACGTCGGCTGCGCGCTGGTGCCACCGAGGGCGGAAAATCCTTGGCTGCGCAACACATCCGTCATCGCCGCGCAGCAAGTCTTTACGATCGAGCCCGGCATCTATTTCATCGCTGCTTTGCTCGAACCGCTGCGTCAGGGCCCCCGCGCGACGCTGCTGGACTGGTCGCTGGTGGACGCGCTTGTGCCGTTCGGCGGCGTGCGCATCGAGGACGACCTGCTGGTCCTGGACCACGGCGTGCGCAACCTGACGCGGGACGTGCTGACGACGTGATCGCTGCTGCGGCTGGCGGAGATTTGCTGCATTCGCGTGCTCTGGGTACGCTTGCGGCTGAACGACCCTCCGGCAGGGCCGTCGAGGTGCCATGCGCGGCTGGTTTTTCGCTTTCTTTCCGTTGAGCTGGGTCACGGCAGCGCGCCGGACCGCCCGGCAAGGCACGTGTTCATGAATGTGCGCACGACGATTGCGGCCGGACTTGCTCTGGCCACGCTGGCCACGCTATTTCTCGGCGTGCCCGTTCTGATGCGGCGCGCACATGCCCAGGAGGCGATTCTCAACCTAGCGCGGCTGGTGCGGGTGTCGGACGTCTATTACGTCAAGCCGAAACCGGGCGCGGATGGCGAGCGGTTGATTTGCCAGTTTCCGCAAGGCGAAATTCGCTCCACCCTGGCCAAGAGTTGCTGCGATCCGGCGGTGAACGACGGGGAAGGTCGCTGCGATCCGGCGAAGATCGAGTGGAATCGCTCGCTGTGGAAGACCTTGAAGTTCCGCGTGGATGAACCGCACTGGTTCGTGTACGAAGTCAAAGCGACGGGCACGCTGGCCAACGCCGCGCTGGAAATCTCCGCGTATGGCGACGCAGACTGCGATGGCCACTATTCGACCTTTCGGTTCACGCACCACGGCGATTCTGGGGCGCGGTTGGACAATTGCGTGCTGAACACGCAGGCGGATTTTGTCACGATCGATCCCGACGAGTAGGCGTTCCAGCCGGCACGCGCCGCAGCCGCGTCGAATCGGCTGACTTGCTCACCAATCCGTCTCAGCATAGTCCTTCAAGAACTTTCCCCAAACATGGCTCCCCGTCCGCATCCCGGAAATGATGGGATCGACGATGCGTGCCCCGCCGTCCACGATATCCAGCGGCGGGTGAAAGTGCTGCTCGACGCTCTTGGCCGCGGCGATGTGCGCCGGGTCCTCGTCGTTGATCCACCCCGTGTCCACGCTGTTCATGTGAATCCCATCCGCGTGATAATCCGCCGCCGACGTCCGGGTCATCATATTCAGCGCCGCCTTGGCCATGTTCGTGTGCGGGTGCCGCGTCGTCTTCAGCTTGCGGTAGAACTGCCCCTCCATCGCCGACACATTCACGATGTGCTTGTCCCGCTCCGGCGTCCGCAGCATCAGCGGTTTGAGCCGTGCGTTGAGCACAAACGGCGCCACCGCGTTGATGAGCTGCGTTTCCAGCAGCTCCACCGACGACACTTCCGCCAGCTGCAGCCGCCACGAATTGCGATCGCGCAAATCCACCTGCTGCATGTCCTGGTCCAACTGCCCCTGCGGAAACAGGTGATGGTGCGACGGCTGGTCCTCCGGCAGCAGCGCCGCCTGCGACAGTTCCGCCGCGTGCGTGAGCCCCGGCGTATGCGGCAGCGCGCGGTCCGTCGGCAGCAGGTGGTAGCCGCGCAGGCCCTCATAGTTGCCCAGCAGCCGTTGGACGTTCTGCGGCAAGTGCGCCAGCTCCGTCGTCTCCAACTCCATCATGTGGCGATAGAACTCCGGCGGCCGGCGCACGGTCTGGCATGCGTTGTTCACAATGAAATCCAAGCGGTTCCGCGTCGTCATCAGGTGCTGGCAGAACGCTTCCACGCTCGGCGTGTGGCGCAAGTCCAGGCCGAAAATCTCCAGGCGATGGCCCCAATCGGCAAAATCCACTTCCTGGGCGTAGCGCATCGCTGAATCGC
Organism: uncultured Myxococcales bacterium; assembly: GCA_903924465.1. GTDB lineage: Bacteria > Myxococcota_A > UBA9042 > UBA9042 > UBA9042 > CAIYBN01. The sequence continues at coordinate 46,889 of CAIYBN010000041.1, forward strand.
GGGGAAAGCGCGTGGTGACAATCAGTTCCGCACCCGCGCGCAGCAGCTTGATGCCCGCCTGATAGCCGATCTTCACCCGCCCGCCGGTCAGCAGCGCCACGCGACCGCGCAGGTCCGCCGTCTCCGAGCGCTTGGCAAAGTTGAACGCCGCGCAAGGCGGGCAGAGCTGGTCGTAAAACGCGTCGATTTTCGTGTATTTCTGCTTGCAGACATAGCAGTGCTGGAGGTCCTGCGTCGCCGGGCGGTCGTTGTCGTCGATCTCATCCAGAATCGGCTGCTCCGGCGGAAACACGTTCGGCGTCATGAACACCGGCTTGGCGCGCAGCACCCGGATGCCCGTCTCCGCGCGCAGGCCTTGGTCGCCCTGCACCCGCTCGGCCTTGCGCAAGCGCGCGCGGTTCTTGGACGCGATGCGCCGCTGGTCCAGATCCGGACAGAACAAATCGCCCGCCGCCGTCGTCAGCCGGGCGCGTTCCTCGGTGGACAAGTCGCGCATCAGATCGTGGTTGTGGGCAACGGCTTCAAGAAGTGCAGTGGCTGCGCGGAGTTGGTCGGCAATCGATTCGTTTGGCATCGGCTATTGGTACACCACAAGCCAAACGGCTCCATCAATGTTGGCCGCGCCATCGGGCGGCGTCTTGTTCGCGAGCTGGCCGTGATACGTAAACGACGCAGTCGTCGTGGTAATCGCGCCGGCCAGATCCGCGACCCACGGGTCGACCTGCATGCCCGGACACCAGCCGCCGCGACCGAACCACCACGTGCCGCCTTGATTCGGCGTCATGCCGTTGGCCATGTTGGGCATGCACTTGTTCGACGAACCGGCTTCCGGATGCACTTTCTTGTACGTCTTGCCGCCGACCGAGAATACATGCTGGTGGTTGCAGAACTCCGCGCATTGCGTGCCGCTGTCCGAGCCGTGGCCGGTAATCAGCGCCCACAGCTGAACTTTTTTGGCGCCGGCAGCGATCGCCACGTTCTGATCCGGGTGCAGCGTGTCGTACTTGCTGTTGAACGTGCCGCCGTCCCAAAGCTTGGTCACGCTCGTCGGCTGTAGCCCTTTGTGCCGATTGACAAAGCGCAGCGACAGGATCGTCGACGTCGGCTGGACATTCCACGACGGCGCAAACTCCCAGTGCAGGTGCTGCGTGCCGCCTTTGCGCAGATAGACCAGCATCGGCGTGGCATCGACGACCCAATGTGTTTCGCGGTGATAGCTGGTGATAAACCGGGCAATTTCGATGTCCTTGCCATTCTCGTCGCGCACCGCCAGCCACGCCAGATAGTCCCAGGCGCCGCAGTTGCCGGGCTCCGGCTGCTCGGGGTCCGGGCAGTGCATCTCGACCTCGATTTCCAGCGTGTCGTAGCTCGAAAGCTTGTCCGCGGTCGTCAGGGTCACGTCGGTTTCGGCAAATTGCGAGAGCACCTCGCCCTTGAACACCGGCACGACCAGCGCCTCCTCGCCCACGCGCGCGTCCGCCCGCGCCGCTTCGCCGTTGAACATCACCGCTTCGTTGGCGGCATACGCCAGATTCGCCGTCCACGGCCACTTCCCGGCATCGACCAGCGCCTGCTGCTGACGCGTGACGTCGGCCAGCAGTCCAAAACCGCGAATGCGCTGCGCCCGATCAATCGAAAAGCCAATCGCTCCATGACCTTTCAGCACCGCTGCCGGCCAAGCATCCAGATCCTGCGCCCGCTTGGCCACGACGTGGAGGTGGTCGTGCCAGAACGTCGCGTCCGGCTCAGCGAGCTTGGCGACTTGCGCGTCCACCCGCGCTGACATGTCGTCGATCGCCGACTGCGCGCTCGCCGCCGACTGCCGCGACACGAAGAAGTAGTGCACATTCTTGGGCGACTTCTTCACCAGATTGTCCAAATCCTTCAGCCAAATCGACGAAGAATCCAGGTCCGACACCGGAATCGTGTCGGGCACGAACAGATAGCTTTCGCAGCCGAGCCAATGCGCCTTGAGGCTCCAATCCGTGCCGTCGGTGAGCGGCAGCGTGAAGTCGTCGGCCAGATCATGGCGGTGCGTGCCATAGGGGCCCGCGGAGAAAGCCTGCGCGCTCCAGCCGCCGTCGGTGCACGACTGCGGAGTCACGAACGCGGGCGTCACATCGCTGCCGACATCCGCGGCATCGACTTGCGCATCCGGGCTGTCGGTCGCGGCGTCTGCAACATCGGCAGCCGCGTCGGCCAGCGATTCGTCGGGCGCCGACTTGGGCGAACCGCAAGCGAAAAGCAGGGCAAAGAAGCAGAAAGTAGCGCGAAACGACACGGGGAACTCCTCTGGGGCAGGCGCGCCATGCAGGCCACGCGGCGCGCCTGACGATACGGCATGCGCGGTCGGTTGAGCAAACGGCAAATGGGTCGCGACATCGCCTTGACCCGCGTGGCGCGACGGCGCAAATTGCCACGGGTACAGCGATGCACGGCGAGTTCGACGGTTCTCGTGAGCGCGCGTCTGGCCCTGCCCCAACCGGTGGCGGCGTTCATTCGCGGGCGAGTTCTGCCGCACCCGTCGCTGCATTTTCTTTGCGGAGTCCTTTCGCCATGGCCAAGCTCAAGCCTTCCCGCCCATCGCCAGCGCCACGCATCGTGCCGCCGTCCATCGCACGCGCCACGCCGCTGGAGAAGTGGAGCGCGCTGATCCTCGTCGTCGGCACGCTCGCCTTTGCGCACCGGCTGGAGGCCTTTTCCGTGCTGAACATGCAAATCGGCGGTGGTGCCGATCCGCGCCTCATTCACACCATCTGCGAACATTGGCTGCAAGTCTTTCGCGGGCAAGCGGTCATCGCTTCGCCGCACTATTTCTATCCACAGCTCGGCACGCTTGGGTACACCGACGCGATGCTCGGTCAGGGCGCCCTCTACGCCCTGGCCCGCGGCAGTGGCATGGAGATGTTCAACGCCTACAACTTCATGCTGGTCTCCATGGACACGCTGAACGTGCTGGCGACCCTGGCTTTGTTGCACTACGGACTGCGGCTGCGCTTGCCCGGCGCGGCATTTGGCGCGGCGCTGTTTGCCGTCAATAGCCCCAAGCTGGCGCAAATTGGTCATGCGCAGTTGCTGCTGGTCTTTCCACTGGCGCTCGCGCTGTGGGCGGTGGTGGACCTCGCCAAGCGGCCGAAGTTCGGCTGGCAGACGCTGGCTTTGGGCGCGGCGTTCGGCGCCTGCGTTTCCTTGCAGGTCTGGAGCAGCTTCTACAACGCCTGGTTCTTCTGCTTCTGGCTCATGCTCGCCGGCTTGCTGACGCTCGTGCACCGCGAGACGCGTGCCACGGTTTTGACCACGCTGCGACACCACTGGCCGGCGGTGCTGGTCGCCGTATGGGTCCTGTATCAGTGCCTGATGCCATTCGCCCGCATCTACCAGCCCGTGGCTGAGCAGCTCGGCTGGCGCACGTACGCGGAAGTGATGGAAATGTTGCCGCAGCCGCTCTCGTATTTCAGCATGGGCGAGACCTCCATCGTCTGGGGCTGGCTGCCGCACGTGTTTCCGCAGTTCACGCAGCTGCCGATGCCGTGGGAACACTACATGGGCGTGGGCATCGTGCCGTGGCTGGCGGTGATCGCCGTCCTGCTGGCCGCGGTGCGCTCCGTCCAGCGTCACCAGGCGACTGCGATGGAGCGCTGGCTGTTGCTGGTCATCGCCTCCAGTCTCCTGCTGCTGCTGGTGCCGATTCGTCTGGGCGACTTCTCTCTCTGGCGCGGCCTCTACGACTACTTTCCCGGCGGCAAGGCGATTCGCTCCGTCACACGCGTCATCCTGGTCGCAATGCTGCCGATAGCCATCGTCGCAGCCACGCTGCTCGACCGACTGCTCGCGCAGGCCGCGCGCAGCCAACATCTGCGCCTGTGGACGGGCGTGCTGTTCGCCGTCGTGGTCTTTGCCACCGTCGAGCAGGGCAGACATCTGCCCGGTCACATTCCCACGGAAGAGCGCGCCCGCGTGGCCGAAATTGCCGCGCAGATCGACCCGCAGCGCTGCACCTCGTTCTTTGTGCGCACGTCCACGACGGGACCGGAGACGGAAATCGACTTGCAGACCATGGCGATGCTCGCGGCGATGCAGACCGGTGTGCCGACGTTGAATGGCTACAGCGGCAAGTATCCCTACGGCTGGGACATGGAGCGGATCCGTGACCCGGGCTATCTGGACCGCGTTCGCGAATGGCGGATGCGCAACGGCCTCCGCGCAACGCCTTGTGTCGCTTGGGTGCGGTAGCGCTTACGGCGCCGTTTGGCCCAACGGCAGATCCCATTCCGCGCGCAGGTTCTTGTCGGCGACGCACTGCGGATCGCCCCAGCACGGGTCTTCCGTCAGCTTGCTCGCGAGCGAATGGATGTACGTCGCAATCAGATTGCGGTGATATTGCGTGTACGTGCCGTGGTAACCATCCACCTGCGGAAAGCTATCGTGGTCCGGCGAGGCAATGTACGCGTGGTTGCCGTGCACATCGGCCAGGCAGACGCCCGAAACCGCCTTGCCAAGCGCGCCGGCCGCCGTCAGCTGCGACGGCACAATGCTGCACAGCCCGGTACCCTTGCCGCCCTCAGGTCGCGCCGGATTCAGCAGTTCCGGCGGCACATCCTTGCCGGACAGCAGCCCCAGGGCGATCATCGTCTCCGTCCATTTCCGATACGGCGCAGTCAGATCCATCTGCACGGCAAACGGGTTGTTGAACGCCTGCGCCGGATCGCTGCCCCGGCCCATCAACCCAATCGCCCGCGCCAACGCCAAACCTTGCGAAAACACGACCGTGCTGTCGCCAATAGCCAGCATCATCAACAGGTTCGTCACCGGCCACTCCGGCTGACGTCCCGGCAGCGGATCGATCAGCACGCGGTCGGCCACGGTAATCGCATCGGCGCCTTCCAGCACATTCGCCGCCAACTGCACGAACTTCCTGAAATCAGGGGTATTACGCGGCTTCGCTGTGCCTTCGTACGGCGAGATCATCCGCGCGTGGCTGACGATGTTGCCGTCCTGACCGATGACCTGAAGTTCCAGAACGTCGCCGATGTCGGCGCTAATCGCGATGGCAAAGCCGCCATCCGCCTCCACTTTGCCCTCGGCCTGCGTGCCTGCCGTCAAGTCGTGCACGCGCACAGTCGCGCCGATGGGCGCCAGGATCTCGCCGCGATGCGCGAGGTCATTGCCGTCGTCCTGCACCGGATACGTCACGGACACGTCCACCGGGGCGTCCACGCACACGCCGCCGTGATTCCAATCGCGGTACGTCGAGAACGTCTGGCGCGAACAGTTGTTGGAATCGTCGTTGAGCGACAGCCGCACGTGGCGGTTGCTGCTCTTGGCCTCCGCCATCGGGCAACCTACAACCATGATTCCGCTGATCTTTTGCATCAGTGGACCGGCCACTTCCGACAAGTCCGTGCGCAGGAACACGTCCGCGAGCCCAGCGCCTGGGACATTCGGCGCCGCAGCGACGATGAACGGCTCCAGCGGCGCAGTCAGCGACGTGTGCACCGCACCCAGCGAAATACCCATCATGAAATATGGCTGTGGCTGCAACCGCGCGGAACCATCGGGATTCACGCTTTTGGACGCGAACTTCTTGCCATCCGTGCCAACCATGAACTCGCCGCCGATGTCCAGGACGCCGTCGCAATTGAAATCGCCGGCGAGCAAGCTGGGCATCAGTTCCGCGGCCGTAGCGTGCGCTGGATCCTTCGGCGGCACCGGGACCTTGTCCTGCGACAGCGATCGCAGCATCCGCACCGCGGTCAGGTAGTCCAACGCAGTCTGGCGAATGGAATCGCGCAGGCGAAAGGCGTTGGGCGAAAAATAGCCTTCGTCGTTGGTAATCTGACAGTCGCCGTTGTCATCAAAAGCGCGGCCTTTGATCGCCAATTCGGCGAGAAAGCCGTTCGTCTCCATGGCCTTGAACGCGTCGCCATCGGACATGGTCGGCGGGAACTGCGTCGCCGCATCGGGAAAGATGAGCGAACCGACGAGCTGCCGTACCAGCCCGACGTTTTGGCCGAGGAATTCCAGCGCACTGGTGAAAATCGGCCCGTGGCCGACGGCGTCGATCGAGAACGTCGCGATGCCGGATTGGGCAAAGCGGTCCGCCATCAACAGCGCTTCGATGCGGCTGGATCCCGCCGCGTGCGCGTACACGAGCACCGGAAACGGCGGCTTGTGGTATTGCGTCGTCTTGGGCACGACCAGCAGGAACGGCACCTTCTGCGTCTTCACCGTCTGGCCCATCGTCACCGTGCCATCGGACTGCTGCTGCCCGACCGTCCCGGCCTTTTTGTCGAGCAACCACACGTGGTCCGGCGTGTTGCGCAGGTCCGCCGTCTCCATCTCGCCAAACAGCGCGTAGTCGCCGTAGTTGAACGCGTCCGCCACGCCGGGCTGCACGGCGTTGATGAGCGCAATCATGCGGTTCAGGAATTCGCCCTGGAGCACATAGTCGTGGTCCCAGGCGATGGTCGGATAGGGATTGTCCGGCGGATACGTCGTGATGTTGCCGTCGAACGGAATGTCCATCTTGTCGATGGCGTAAAACCCGTTCGGGACCGCGTTGCTCAGCCAGCCGAACGGCCCTGTGCCGTACAAGCCGTCGCGCAGCGTGCGAAAGGTCCGCGCCAAATCGCCAATCGTCAGCGTCCAGGCAAAAGCGATATCTTCCGTCTGCACGCCCACTTGCGCGAGGCTCGGCAGCGCGCGGGCGATCGCCTCGGTCTGGCTGTCGTGATTGACGACGTCAAACGGCGACTGCACCGGGCCATAACGCCCGTCCTTGTCCCACCCCTTCAACTTCTTGGTCAGCACCACCGCGTACTGCGCACCCGATTGCAGCGGCAAAATCGGCCGGATATCCAGGGTGTGCGTCGACACTTCGTAGTGATAGACCCACTTGTCCGGCGTACCGTCGCCGTTCAGGTCGACCCTATTGTCCGGCGGCATGACAAAGCTGGTGAAATTCGCCAGCGGATCGCGCGGAAAGGAGCGGCGCGGATTGGCCTGATGCGGAAACCAGCCGCGGCCCAGGTCCAGCGGCACGCGCTCACCAAAGCGCTTGGAATCCGGCGACACGTTGACCACGAACAGCGCGTCATCGGTCACCGTCGAGACGTCCAGCGGCCCATCGAAGGCGACGGTGATGGGCGTCAGGCCGGAAAACCCGTCGAGTTCTCCAAAATGCTGGCGATTGGACCGGTCGATGGACGTCTCGCCCTGGGTCGAGCCGTTGATCCGCAGCGTGCCGTCGGCCAGCATTTTCAACGCCAGATCATTGGGAAACGGCAGCTCTGGCTGCGGCTGCTGGAGAGGCTGCCAGACAATCACCGGCCCCGGCTGGCTGCGATCCGTGTTGGCCAAGCCAAGCCGTGGGACATCCTGACAGGCGGCGACGAGACAAAAGAGAACCAGCGGTCCAAGACCCACCGTGTGAAGAATTTTCATGTTGCCCGCCCGGCGCCCCTCGCACCCCGCGCGAGACTTTGCGCCGCAGCCGCGTGGGCGTCAACTGGTGAAAGTGTCCTGAATCCGGGACCGCGCGGTAGCACGCACGTCAAACGCCCGGTATGCTGCGCGGCGTGAGTTTCCGCCTCGCCACCCTCGTCGCCCTTCTTGCAGTCTGGTTCGCGCTGTGGCTGATTTGGCCGATCGACGCCATCCACTTTGATTCCAGCCGCGATCTGCTGATGGCCCGCGACTGCTACGAATTGGGCCGCTGCGACGGTCACGGCCCGCCGACCAGTTTTCCCGGCCTGTTCCAGGGCGTGATCTGGACCAACGCGCTCGGTCTGCTGCGCTGGCTCGGGTTACAGCCGGCGGCAATCGGTGGCTGGCTCGCGGCGTTGTACACGCTGGTTCTGGCGGCAACCTGGCATCGCCATCGCGGGCCGGTTGCGCTACCGTTGTGTCTGCTGCTGCTGGGCGGATTCATTGCGCTGGTCCCCGTTGTGCTCTGGTCGCCGACGCTGTTTCTGCCGGCGATGGTGCTGACCACGTGGCTGACGCTGGATTGGCTCGAACGTCCAACGTGGCCGCTTACGCTCGGCGTCGGTGTGCTGTGGGGGGTGACGCTGGACCTGTATTTGGCCGCCGGCCCTGTGCTGCTCGCGACCTTTGCCTTGGGGCTGCGAACGCGCAAGCCGTTGCAGACTTTGAGCCTTGTCGTGCTAGCGCTGGCCGTAGGCTGGCTGATCTCGCCGGGCGCCTGGCTGGGTACGCTGGCGTTCATTCCGCTGCACCCGCTTCGCGTGGCGGCTGTGGTCCTTGCGCTGGCGGCCCTCGTGGCCTTGGCCATTCGCGCGCCGAGGCTGAACAGCGTCGCGCTCCTCGCGCTTGCGGGCACGGGCGCGTGGCTGGTGGTGGGCTGGACGCACCATTTTGAATCGCGCTACCTGATGCCCGGTTTTCCCGCGCTGTGCCTGCTGGTCGCGCAAAACCTGACAAGTCATCGACGCTTGCGTCAAATCGTTTGGCTGGCACCGCTTCTGGCGTTTGCCTTTCTCGATCCTTACCGACCGGCGCTGCGCTATGCCCAAGCCGCGGCGCTCGCGAAGTCCATGCAAGCGCACCACATCGGCTGGCCCGACGCGCTGAGCCATGCGCAAGGACAAATGGGTCGACAGCTGGCGCCCGCCACCGCCGTCTTTCTGCCGCGCGATCCGACGCTGTGGCAAGGTGAGGATATCGTGGTGAACGCGCCGACGACGGACGCATATCCGGTCGTGGCCAGCCGCGTGGATCTCAGCCGCGCCGAGCTGTGCCGGCACGATGCCCGCGGCGTGCGATGCGAGCCGGTGCAGGTGGATCCCACGCCGCCGGGGACCGTCTACCCCTACGCGGTGCGGATCTACGAATCGCTGATTCGCGAATTCGCGACGGAGCTGGAGACATTGACCCTGCGCATTCCGGTGCGCCCGGGTGGTCGGGAGACGCTCACGGTGTTTGCACAGTTTGCAAAAGACGGTTGTCCATGGCGGTTTGCAGAGGGCGCGATGTCGCGCGAGCTGGCAGCACAGGCGACCGAAGTGACGTTGGAACGCCCGTTCACACCGCGGATCTGTCCGGACGGACGCGCCAGCTATGACTGGTTGCCGCCGTGGCAGGAGACGCCGCTCGAGCCCAGCGAGGCTCGACCCGTGCCGCCACCGCCGCCGAAGCCGCCGGTGCACCCGGTCCTGACGCGCGCCAGCGAACCGCTGTTCAGCCGATTGGCAAACGTGCTGGCCCGCGAGTCGGGGCAGCCGGAACCCGATGTCGCCGTCGAACGCGAGCGCGTCCGGCTCCTGTGGCCGCAACGACCGCCGATGGAACTGCGCCCTGCGCGCGCGACGCCGTGGTTTCACGTCGTGGATCCCAGCGCGGACCCGACGCATACGGCCGCCGTGCTGCGCGCGCTACCGCAGGTCTTCGCGACCGATCCGTGGCAGGAAGCGGATGTGCCCAGCGTCTCGCATCCGGTGGTCGCGCGTCCGCGGTGGCCGCACTTGACGTTGGCGGCGCTCGGTCTCGTGGTCCTGCTCGCCGCGGCGTGGCGGGTGGCGCGGCGGCGCCGTGCTCGAGCGGCGCAGTGACGTCCGCACGCGTTCCGAAACCGCATGCCAATAACAACCTGACCCACTACCCAATTCCAGCGCGATTTGACCGCAATGACCGGCGCGCGCCATGATGCACGGGGCGTTCAATCGCGGCAGGAGGCCAGGCGCACCACGGCGTGCAGGACGTCAGCCCGGAGTCACGCCAATGCAAGTGCTGCTCACCGCCGTGTTCATTCTTTCGGGCGCCGCGGGTCTGATCTATGAATCCATCTGGAGCCGCTACCTCGGCCTGTTCGTCGGCCACAGCGCCTACGCCCAGGTGATCGTCCTGGTCATCTACCTGGGTGGTATGTCGGCCGGATCGGCGGTCGCCGCTCGCTTTTCAACGCGCATTCGCCAACCGCTCCTCGCCTACGCGCTGGCCGAGGCGGTCGTCGGCTTGATCGGCCTGGTCTTCCACGATGCTTTCCATGTCGTCAGCAACTTCGCGTACGGCTCGATCTTTCCGGCGTTGGCCGGCAGTACGCTGATCGTGCTGGTCAAGTGGCTGCTGGCTGGCTTGCTGATCCTGCCGCAGTCCATTTTGCTGGGAACGACGTTTCCGCTGATGAGCGCCGGACTCCTGCGCGTTCTGCCCCGGGCGCAGAGCGGTCGGACCGGGAGGATCCTGTCGCTGCTGTATTTTGCCAATTCGCTTGGCGCCGCGGCGGGCGTGCTGGTCGCCGGGTTTTACCTCATCGGCCTCGCAGGTCTGCCGGGAACGCTGCTCACGGCGGCGCTCATCAACTTGCTCGTCGGACTGGTCGTGCTGATTGCGGTCAAAATGCACCAGCCCCAATCGCCAGCGGCGCCCGACGCGGCGATCGAGACACCCGCGCCGGTGCCCCTTGCGCTGCCGTTGCCCCGGCTCTGGCGCACGCTGCTGGTCGTGGCTGCCGGCACCGCATTGTCGAGTTTCATCTATGAAATCGCGTGGGTTCGCATGCTCGCGCTGGTGCTCGGCAGCGCCACGCACTCGTTCGAGGTGATGCTGTCTGCGTTCATCCTCGGCTTGGCGCTGGGCGCCTATTGGGTCCGCAACCGCGCCGACACGTTCCGCGACCCGATTCGCGCCCTCGGCATCACGCAGTGGGCGATGGGAGCGTTGGCGATCGCGACGTTGGGCGCCTATCTCGCGAGTTTCGAGTGGATGGCGTACCTGCTCACGGCGCTGAACCAAAATCTCGAGGGGTACCGATTCTTCACCGTCGCCAAGTACGCCATCGCGCTCGCCGTGATGCTGCCCGCGACCTTTTGCGCCGGCATCTCGCTGCCGCTGATTACCCACATGCTTTTGGCGGCAGGCGGCGGCGAGAAGGCGATTGGCGCCGTCTACAGCGTCAACACCCTGGGCTCCATCATCGGCGCCGGGCTCGCATCGCTGGTGCTGATGCCGCTGTTGGGCATGAAGACCTTGCTGGTTCTCGGCGGTGCGATGGACATGCTACTGGGCGTCTGGTTGCTCTGGCTCCAGCCAAGCCCGGTCGGTCGCTTTCGTCGGCTGGGAGCGATTGCTGCGGTCGGCACCGCGCTGATGCTGGCGTATGCCGCGTTCTTTGTGCCCTTCGACCGCGCGGTGCTGGTCGGCGGCGTCTATCGCTATGGCCGGGTCGTGGACACCGGTGTCCGTAAAATGCCGTTCTACCGCGATGGCCGGACCGCCACCGTCAGCGTCACCCAAGGTGCGAGCGGCGAGTACTCGCTGGCGACCAACGGCAAGCCGGACGCGTCCATTTCTTCCTCCTGGTTCCTGCCGGACACGACAACCGCAGTCAAACAGCTGGATGGCGATCAACCGACGCAGGTGGTCCTGCCGCTGGTGACGCTCGCGTACACGCCCAAGGCCAAGCTGGGTGCCGTCATTGGCAACGGCTCGGGAATTTCTTCCCATCTGCTGCTCGGCAATCCCGCGCTTGCGAATCTGGTCACCATCGAGATTGAGCCGGAAATCGTCAAAGCGTCCCACATCTTCTACCCAGTGAACCGCCGCATCTTTGACGACCCGCGCAGCCAGTTCATCTATGACGACGCGAAGAGCTACTTCGCCGCCAGTCGCCGCAAGTTCGACCTGATCCTGTCCGAACCGTCCAATCCCTGGGTCAGCGGCGTCAGCGGCCTGTTCACCGATGAGTTCTACCAGCGGATGCGCACCTACCTCACGCCGACCGGCGTCTTTGGCCAGTGGCTGCACCTGTACGAACTCGACGACACCTTGGTGCTGTCGGTCATCCAGGCCGTCCACCGCAACTTTGCCTCGTACGAGATCTTTCTGACGTCGGATATGGATTTTCTCATCGTCGCGTCCAACCAGCAGCAGCTGCCCAAGCCAGATTGGTCGGTCGTCCAACATCCGGGCATCGCGGCGGATTTGAAGCATTTCAAGCCGATCACCCCCGCCGCGCTGAGTCGCCTGCACTTGATTTCACGCACCACGCTTTTGCCGCTGATGGCGGACACGTCCGCCGCCAATTCGGACTTCTTTCCCACGCTGGACCTGCTGACCGAGCGATCGCGTTTCGTGAAGGACATGGCCAAGGGTTTCATCGGCCTGGCAGATGGCCGTTTTGACGTCGGCGCGGCGCTGACGGGTGAGAGGATTCTGCCGAGCGGCGAGACCGTGGCCTCGCTCAACATCGGCCGGCTGCGGGTGCAAGCGCTGGGCGCGCAACTGAGGATGGGTCAGGCAGCGGTGGCCGATGCCCCAGGACCGAATCGCGAATTTCACGCCGCAGCGGCGCGCTACGATCTGCTGCGCGATGCCGTGGCAGCGGCAAGACCGCCGGCCGATTGGCTGTTCTTCCTCAAACTCGCGATGGAGGTCGACACGGACCTGCACAACGGCACGATGGGCTGGGCCGACACGCCGTTCTTTGCCGAAATCGGCCAGTTCCTCGTCGCGCAACAGGCGCCCGCAGAGGCACGCGCAGCCTGGCAATTCGTCGCGGCGCTCTCCGCCTATGACTGGCCAACGGCAGCGGCGCAGGTGGAAACGCTGGTGGCCGCCCGCGCGACCTCGCCCGCTTGGGTGAACGACGACCTGCTGCGCGATGCCGCGGTGACGGCGCTGCTACAGACGCACCAGGTCGCGGCGGCGAGAGACACATTTGCCCGTCTGGCCAAGTACAGCAAACGCAAGCCGCAGGATTTTCGCGTGGCGCTGTTGGAAGCGTATCTGCGGTCGGGCGAGGCTACTGCCCGTCCAAGCCGCTAGCGCGGTGGGGCTCGCTGCAAAATCCGCACGGACACACCGCTTTTCCACCGTTGGCGCGCTTGACACCGCGCCAGTCGCGGCGCCAATCTGCGCAGGACAGCCGTGACGGGTGAGACAGACGAACCTGCGCGCTGTGGAAGCCACTGAGTATCTGGGGAGGTGCACCGTGCGGATCTTCGATTGGTTCAAAGTGCCAGCGTCGTTGGGCGACGTGGACGACGCGCAGCTTGCAGCGCAACACCTGAAATTGCAGAAGCAAATCAAAAGGCTACGGTTGGTGTTGACCTTGACGGTCCTCACGCTGATCGCCATTTTCCTGGTCGCCGCCAAGGCGCGCGTATCGTCCATCCCCGGTGATGAGACAGCGAATGCCCTGGAGAAACGTGCGGATATCATCGCGACGAAGCTCGGCAACGCGTCGAGCGAGCTGATGGAGGAAGTCGGCCCGGGCGTCGGCGAAGTCGTCGGCAAGGAGGCCGCGCAGGCGCTGGAGGACATGCAGCACAAGCTGGATTCCGAGATGGATGACCTGGAAAAGACGACGACGCGGACGTTTCGGACGTCCTACCAGCGGGAAATCGAGGCGGCAGGCGCCGAGGGGTCCAAGCTCCTGCAGGACAACTTCCCGGCACTCAAGGGCGATCAGAAGAAGACCGACGCGCTGTTGGCGAACTTCCAGGACGCCGTGCAGCAGTGGGCGCAGAAGCAACTGGTGACGACTTTCAAGAAGCACATCGACGCGATGTTCCGCATCAAGGCGACGCTGAACCGGATGGTGCGCGAAGGCGGGCCGAAGAACGCGCTGGCGATACCGGACAACGTGACGGGTGAGGGGGCGAGGTCGCCCGCCGCCAAAGTGCAGCCCGAACGGCTGTTGGAAATGTGGATTGAACTGGTGAATGACGCGCTGGGTGGTACGGAAGATGAAGGGGAATTGCTGGTGGATTCGCCAGAAGCCAAGGCCAAGGCGCTGGAGGCTGCCAAGCCGACGGACGATCGCCCGGTGCTGGTCAAGCCGGCGGCTGCCGCGGAAGGTGCGGGCGACAAACCCGGCACCGACGCGAAGGCGCCCGAGAAGACCAAGTAGTCAATTCCCCTATTTTCAAGCATTTGGAGGCTCACATGACAACTGCAATTCTGCGCGGCCATCTGGAGACGGAAGTCAAACGGCTGTACGTCGCGCGCCGCAACAGCCTGATCACCGCGATCGTCGTGGTGCTCATCGTGCTGGGTTACACGTCCTGGCTGTATGCGATGGTCCGGCACTTCACCAAGCCGGACAACTTGGCGATGCTGGTTTCCGGCATGGTGGAGGCGCAAATTCCCGGGCTGAAGCACTCGGCGGCGTCGCTCATCCAAGCGGAGACGCCTGCGTTGGCCAAGCACGTTGGCAACATGATTCGCAACGATGTGCCGGCGCAACTGCGCAAGTTGGTCGATAGCGCGGCCAACGACGCAGCGAATCAGGTGGCGAAGGAGGCGTCAAAGACCTACACGACGGCGCTGAAGGCGGTCGTGGAGAATGCCAAGGCGGAGGTGACGGAAGCCGTTGCGGCGAAGACGGACGACGAATCCCGCGCTGCGCTGTTTGTGGCCGTCCAGAAACACATGGACAAGGCCATGAAGGAAAAAGAGGACAGCGGTCTGGTCAGCGAAGGCGTCTTCGACAAGCTGCAGAAGGCGGGCGACACGCTGGTGCGGATCAACAAGAAGCTGGAGCTCTACGCTGGCACCAATGACAAGAACCTGACGGCCAAGGACCGCAAGACCAAGCGGTTCATCGGGACCTTCTGGCGTTTCGTGCGGCAGGAGTACCCGGACGCCAAGCAAGGCGGCGCGCCCGACGGCAAGGCGAAGTAGCCGCTGACGAGCGGCCGCCAGCCGCGGCTATTGCACGTCCACTTCCACGTCGACCGACATTCCGGGTCGGACCGGCACGGGCGGCGGCTGCAGCCAGTCGATGTGCACAGGCACGCGCTGCACGACTTTGACGAAATTTCCCGAGGCGTTGTCCGGCGGCAGCATGGAGAACCGCGATCCAGTGCCGCCCGACAGGCTCGCCACTTTGCCCTCGAACACCCGGCCCGGCCAGGCGTCCACGCGCAGATGCGCTGGCTGGCCCGGCTTCATTTTGCCAACCTGCGTCTCCTTGAAAAACGCCGCCACGTAGGTCGCTTGCGGCACCAGGTAGCCCACGGATTGGTTCGCCGTCAGCAGCTGGCCCGGCACCGCATTCAGCCGGGTGACCACGCCGGCTTGCGGCGCGCGCACCGTCGTCCAGTTGAGCTTCAACTGCGCTTGACCCACCGCTGCCTCGGCCGCCGCCAGACGCGCACGCGCCAGCGCCACGCCCGCTTCCGCCACCGCGATCTGCGCTTCCAGGGCGCCCGTCTGCTCCAGTCGTCCTTTCGCCTCGTCCACGCGCGTGCGCGCACCCACGCGGCTGTCCTCCGCCACCGCCAGACCCGATTTTGCCTGCGCCAAGGCCAGCTGGGCGGAACGTTCGGCAACTCGCGCGTTGTCGAGTCGCTCTTGCGAACCTGCTCCGCCAGCGAGCAACTGTTCCGAACGTTTGCGGTCTGTGACGGTACGCTCCAGTTCCAGTTCGGCGCGGGACACCGCCGCTTCTGCCACCGCGACCTGCGAATCGGCCCCTTGGACCGCCGCCGCGGAGCCTGAAACCGCTGCTTCTGCCGTGTGCGTGCCGCCCGCCTGGTTGCTGCGCGCCACCTGCAACTGCGCATCCGCCATTTGCACGTTCGCCTGAGCAGTCGCGCGCTCCGCTTCAGCGGAACGCAGCGTCAACACGTAATCGGAATCATCCAGTTGCACCACGGTCGCGCCAGCCGGCAGCACTTGGTCGTCGGTCGAC
The DNA here is from genome assembly GCA_903924465.1 of uncultured Myxococcales bacterium. GTDB lineage: Bacteria > Myxococcota_A > UBA9042 > UBA9042 > UBA9042 > CAIYBN01. The sequence continues at coordinate 62,544 of CAIYBN010000041.1, forward strand.
GGCACGCGCGCAATCAGCCCGGACACGCGCGGCGCGATCGCCACGACGTCGGCCTCCACCTGCGCGTCGTCGGTGTGCTCCTGGTGGCCTTGCAGCAACAGCCAAGCGCCGCCAGCGAGGGCAACGACGCCGAGAACGGCCAGCGCGGCGATGGGCGGCCGGCGCTTGGGTTTGGACACCGGAGGAAGCGGGACAGTTTGCGCAGTCATTCGAGATGAACCTCCACTTTCTTGCCGACTTGCGACCCCACGGTCTTCAGGAACGGCAGCAGCACCAGCACCAGCAGGAACACGATGCCGGCGAGCAAAAAGACCTTTTCAAACGCCAGGACCATGCCCTGACGGGTCGCCACGCCGCCCAGCATCGCCACCGCGCGGTTGTGCGCAGCTGCCGGATCCAGACCGTGACTCAGGCCGGAACGCTGCATTTGCGCCAAGCGCGCGGCCACAATCGGTCGCGCCGGGTCCAGGTGCGCGGCCACCGCGGCTTTGGCTTGCACGCCATACCGCCCCAGCAGCGTGGCGAAAACCGCCAGCCCGGTTGAACCACCGAGCTGCCGCAGCAGCGAGTTGAGCCCGGTCGCGTCCGCCATCAAGTGGCGCGGAATGCTCGCGAGCGACGCCGCGGTCAGCGGCACGAACAGGCAGGCAAAGCCGACGCCCTGGAGGCAAATCGCCAGCACGATGCCACTTTGGCTGGTGTCCAAGGTGAAGCCGCGCATCAGCCATGCGCCGCAACAGAAGAAAACCACGCCGCATGCGACCAAAAGACGCGTCGGAACGCGGCCATACAGCCGGCCGACGATCGGCGAACACACCATCATCACCAGGACGCGCGGAATCAGCGCCATGCCGGCTTGCATCGCGGTAAAACCGAGCATTTCCTGCATGAAAACGGGCAACAGGAACATGCTGGTCATCAACATCGCGAACATCAGCGAGCTGATCAGCGTGCCGGAGAGAAAGACTTTGTCCTTGAACAACCGCAAGTTGACGACGGGCGCGGTGGCGGTGAGTTCGCGCCAGATGAAGGCGGCGATGGCGACGATGGCGATGCAGAAGACCGTCGTGATGGTGCGCGATTCGAACCAATCGTCGGCCGCGCCTTCTTCGAGGAAATACTGGAACGTGGCCATGCCGATGGTCAGCAACGCAATGCCCGCCCAGTCCATGTGCTTGCGCTCCAGCTCAGCCTTCTCGCGGTTCGCCTCACGAATTTGTTCATCATCCTGGACAAACGTCGTGACCATGAAGAAGCCGAGAATGCCGACCGGGACGTTGATGTAAAAAATCCATGGCCAAGCGTAGTTGTCGACGATCCAGCCGCCCAACGTCGGACCAATCGCCGGGCCGAGCATCACCGCCATGCCGAACAGCGCCATCGCCGTGCCCTGCTCCGCGGGCGAAAAGGTCTGGCGCAAAATCGCCTGTTCGGTCGGCTGCAACGCGCCCGCGCCCAGCCCTTGAACCGCGCGGAAGAACACCAGCGTCCACAGCGATCGCGCCATGCCGCACAGCGCGGAGCCGAAAACGAACAGCACCAAACACGCGAGGTACACGCGCTTTTGCCCGAACTGCCGACCGAGGAACGCCGTCAGCGGCATGACCAGCACGGTCGCGATGACAAAGCCCGTGGAAATCCAGGTAATCTCCTGCAACGTCGCGCCCACCGCGCCGCGGAGATGCGGCATGGCGACGTTGACAATCGACGCGTCAATCGCGCCCATAAGCGTGCCGAAGGTGATCGACACGGTCACCAGCCACTTGTTCGGCTTGCTTGCGGGCGTGGGCGGCATGGACGAAGTCTGCGGAGCGGGAGGAAGGCCGAGGCAGACAGCAGCCACGGCGGGAAGGGGAGCGTATCAGGCGCGCGGGGACATTCAAGCGTGAATGCTGGGTGGGGCGGGTATGGGCGTCGAGGGGGCGGTGGAAACGGGCGACGGGAACTGGGTCGAGCGGCGAAGTGTGTTTGAAGCGGCTGAATTCACGCGAAACGGCATGCTTGACGCTGGTGCGGGGCACGGTCACACTGCACCATACCGTGCGGTTGTCGGCGAAGTGCGGAATGGCGCTTGTGTTTCGACACAGTGTCGCGCGCAGCCAAATTCGCTGTGTCATGAGGTGGTCGTGAGAACCGGGAAAAGTCGAACTTTGAACAATGCCCCCATCTTTGTTGCAATTTTGTCCATATGCGCCGCTGTTGGCGCGACGGAAAGACCGACGCCGGCGGCCAGACAGTTGACCGTAGATCACTATAAGGGTGACGGTGGAGAAGGGGAGCAGACGATTGATCACTATTCGGTGCCGGTCGACAAAGGGTACGTCAAACTTCCGCACAAGCTGGGTGGCTGGGATTGCACGGTTCAGTCTGGGCGTTCGGCGAATGGCTATTTCTTGGTCACGCTCAACTGCACAAGTGGAATTAGGAAGATCAGGGCTTACCTCGGAAGGATTTGGTCGGATTTGGTTGTGCATGACGGGCTTCCAGTCTGGTTGAGTGAGGGCGACGATACCTGGAAGATTGTACTCGGTGCGGGGAGATAGTCAGCTCTCCGTGACGAGCGAGAAATCGGCTCTGGGACCTATTCTGTGATTGCGCCCGGCGGAAACGCATTGACCCGAGACCTACACCGTCTCGGCGACGATGCAGGGTTCACCCAGTGACATTCCGCCCGTGATATGCCAATCGAACCGCTTCCAAGGCGAAATCGACGCGTCACTTTTGCATTTGAAGCCCTTCCAAATACAAATCACGCCCGCACTTTTGCCTTCGAACCACTTCCAAACACAAATCACGCCGTCACTATCGCATCGGAACCGCTTCCAAATCGAAATCACGCCTGCGATTTCGCTCCGCAAGCGCTTCCCGGACGATATTCCCGTTTCGATGGGCCGACACAACCGCTTCCGCAACCATTTTCCCGGCAGAAGCAGCGCGCCCGGTCACAAATTCTCACTCGACTCCACGCCCGTCGCATACTTGGAGTTCCGCCCCACCCGCCACGGCATGTCGCGCAGCACATCCGATGCGTAGGCGCGGTCTTCCACCTTGCATTTCACTTCAATCACCAGCACGTCCACCGTATGCGCCGGTCGTCCCAGGCGCGGACGGGCAGCGCCAAGCTGGGGCCACGATTGCACGTTGCGGTCCACGGTCAGGCGCAGCTTGCCGTCGCGCGAGCCCCAGTAGCTGCGCTGATAGCGGTTCACCAGCGCCGGCATCGGCCGGGCGTCCAGCAGCATGCGGTGCGGGCCGGGCACGAACGGTCGCAGGCCATCGCGCCAGCCTTGCCAGCTGCGCCGCGTCAGGTCAAAGGGCCAGTCCACCCGCGCGTTCCATTTCCAGCCGATGCTGTCCTTGCGGCATTTCACCTCCAGCGTGCCGCCGTTCGCGCCGGCCCAGGTCTCGCCATACCAGCGGAAACGCAGCTTGCGCCGCTCGCTGTCGCCAGCCTGGTTCTGCACGTAGGCTTGCAGGTCGCAGGTGTCGAGGTAGACGTTGTTGACGATGCGATCCGGATGCATCGGCCGCCAGCCGCAGCGATTCGTCGCGAGCCAAGCCTGCAGCAGCGGCATGTCGCTCGGCGTGGCGACGAATTTGATCTCGTAGCGCACGTCTTCCGGCGCCGGCCAGGAGCAAATCTCGACGTTTTCGGCGAGGAAGATGCCGCTGTTCACAGCGCTCCTTCTGGCGTGGCGCCTTCCGGCGGGGTGAAACCAAAGCAGTTGATCGGCGGCACACCCTGCAGGTCCAGCAACACGTGGGCGCGTTTCCGGTCGGCTTCCGTCATGGAATGCGACACCGCAGCTGTGCTCGTCGGTGGCTGCGGCAGGAAAACCATCGGGCGCGCAGGCTCCACCGGCACCGTTTCCGCCGCCAGCACGCGCACCGCCCGCTGCTGCACGACTTGCCAGGCACTCTGCCACGTCGCGGGCGGCAACGTCGGCCAGATCGCCGCCACCTGCCGCTGGAGTTGCAACTGCGTGTCCGCTGCCATCAGGCGCGCCGCTTCCGTTTGCAGCGCGGTCGCATAGGCCTGACGCAGCGGTTCGGACGCAAGCAGCAGTCGCGGCAGCGCGTCGTCGGCCAGCTGCGGCCCCGGATGGTCGGGCGTCAGCCGGACCACGGGCTCCAATCGCAGCGACTCCGGATCCAGATACCAGCGCAGGCTTTGCCAATCCAGCACGCGGTCGGCGAGGCCAGTCAACTCCGCCAGCGCCATCAGCCGCGCCATCGCGTCAACGTTCAACACCATTTCCGGCGCGAGTTGCCCGGCGCGCAGTCCGTCCAGTCGCGTTTGCGCCCACGCCGGATGCGATTCCTGCGGCGTGCCCTGCAAACCGCGGGCGCTCGTACTCCAGCGGGCCGGCTGCGGGTGCGGCAGCCAAGCGGCGGCATCCAGGTCGACGCCATTGGGCAGAACGGCTTCCCAGCCCACCAGCGCGCCCAGGGGCCGATGCACCGCGAGCAGCATCGCGCTGGACGGTTGCTCCACCGCAATCGCCATACCCATCCGTTCGCCGTTGATGCGCACACCGACCGCCAAAGTCCGCGGCGCGATGGCGCCCGTTTGCGCCAATTGCTGGTACAAAATCAGCTCACGAAGCAGCGACGGTTCCTGCGGATCGTCGAGTGCGAACGCGCGCATGCCGGCAAAATCGCCCTCGCCGCGCACGTCCACCTGCATCCGGCCGAGATCGCCAAGTCCACGACTCTGTGGCGGCCCGAGCAGCGACAGCGCGACTTCCAACTGTCGCTCGTCGCGCCGCAGTCCCGCTTGCACCGCGCTGGGCTCAGGCGACGGCCGCACGCCCGAGGCATGCCACGCCAGCCGGCGGTCCCGCAGCGTTTGCAGGCCGCGAAAGCGAAGGTCCAACAGCAGCTGCGGCAGGTGATCTTCGGTCGGTCCTTCGAGGAGATTGTGCATCATGCCGAGCCAGGTGCCATCAGCTGTCCGCCGCAGCGCGCCGAGGCCTGTGCCCAGCACCACGCCGACCACCAGGATCGCCGCGAAGATGGCCCGCCGTTTCTGCTGGGCGTGGCGGCGAATGGGCGTGGATGACGTCTCGATCCGCATCATACGCTCCGACCGAAGTTCGAGGTCATCCGTTTTCGATCCGCGGCGTGCCACCAGAGGTGCACGCTCGCGGTCCCAGTCCGAAATGCAACAGATCCGTCCGACAACAGTTGATGTCCAACACAGGTCAGCATATTCACAGGCTCGGCATGCGACCCTGATCGAGCAGCGTCACGCGCACGGTTGGGTACTGCTGCTCCAGCTCTTCCGCCAGACGCGCCACAGTCGCGATCTCGCCGATATCGACGAAATACGTCAGCTCCACGTGGCGGTGCTCGGCGTCCATGCGCCGCAGGTCTATGCGCTTGCAGTGGCGCGCCAGCACGCTGTTCACCGGTTCCACGACCGACGCCGCCGGCTGCCCTTCCGCCGCGTCCAGGCCGATGTTCACGTACAAATTGCGCGACGACAGCCGCCGCGAGCGCGTCTGGATGAGCGTGACCATGCCGAGGATCAGCGCGACCGCGAGCGTCGTTTCGCGGCGAAAACCTGCGCCAAGCCCGAGGCCAATGGTAATCGACAGGAACACGTAGGCCAGCTCCTCGGGCTCTTTCACCGGCGTGCGAAAGCGCACGATCGACAGCGCGCCGACCAGGCCCAGCGACAGCGCGAGCGAGCTTTTGATGATGCTGATGAGCAGGCACGTCGTCAGCGCGACGAACGGAAAGACGCGGGTAAACGTCTCGCGACTGGCCAGCGTCGCGCCAAAGGTGCGGTAGTGCAGGCCGACGCCAAAGGCGAGCGCGCCGGCCATGACCAGGTTGATCGCCAGGTCGGTCATCGACAGCTGGGCCGCGGCGTGCGAGGCAAACAGGCTTTGGACTTCGTTCATGGCCTCGGTTCCCCAAACGGCGCGGGCGGATGAAAACGGGGTGGCGACTGACACCCAGCGTGCTACTGTACCTGCATGGTCTTGCGACCGCCAGAATCCTCACCCATTCCAGTGTTTCACCGCGATGGCCCAAACGCACATGCTCGCCAAACTCCGGGAACTGCCGGCTCGCCTAAAGCGGCAGTTTCCGCTGCTCACGGAAGCGCTGCACCTCGCCGACAAGCTGGACGTCGTGGGTCGCGCCGCGGCGCTCGCGCTGTTTTGCATTTTTGCCGCCGTGCCCATCCTGTTCGTCGTGCTCGCCGTGATCGGCTACCTCCTGGGCCGCGTGGACGACGCAGGCAACCTGACTGCGGATGCCCACGTCGACGTCCAAGCTCACGCGATCGGGCGCATCCAGGTGTGGGTGCATGACGCGCTGCCCGGCGTGACCTGGAATCCCGCGGAATTTGCCGAGACGCTGGTCCGGCACAAGGCGGCGCACGGCGCGTTTGGCACGCTTTTGGCGATTTCCCTGGCGCTGACGGTGCTGAGCCGCCTGGATCATGCGATTCGGGCGTTTTTTGGCCTGCCGGAGCGTTCGACCCTCAAAGCTGCGGGATTTTTGTCAACGATTACCCTGATGGCCGGGTTCGCCGCGATGCTGGTGACGCTGCTGGGGCCGCTGCTGGAGTGGGGCGCGCAGATCGCCGGCAAGAGCGTCACCGCGCTGTCGCTGGGTTGGCTGGACGGCATCGCGCTGATGGTCGCGGCGTCGCAGACCTTGCCCGTCGCGGCGGTGTTCTTCGCGTTGGTGCGTTGGTCGGTGGGCAAGGACGTCTCCAAAAGGCGCTTGACCCGCGCAGCCTTGGGCTTCGGCGCGCTCTGGTTTCTCGGCCAGCGCCTGTTCAGCGTCTACGTCCGCAACGTCGTGCAGATGGACGCGGTGTACGGCGCGCTCACCGGCATTGTCGCGCTGATGATGTGGCTGTTCTATGCCAACCTTGCGTTTATGATGGCCGTTTCCTTGCTAGCGGCGGCAGAACGGCGGGCGCGGCGCCTTGCTGGCACCCAGACGCCGGAGTAGACTCCGGAGCCCATGACCTTTGAACTCGCCAAGACCTTTCGCTTCGAATCCGCGCACCGCCTGCCGCATGTGCCCGAAGGCCACAAGTGCGGGCGCCTGCACGGCCATTCGTTCCGCGTCGAAGTCGTCGTGGCAGGTGAGATGGGTGCAGACACCGGCTGGGTGTTGGACTACGGCGATGTCAGCGACGTCGTGCGGCCCGTCATCGACCAACTGGATCATCGCTACCTGAACGAAATCGCCGGATTGGACAATCCAACCAGCGAAGTGCTCTGTGCATGGTTGTGGCAGCGGCTGGCCCCGGGCTTGCCCAGCTTGTCGGCGATCACGGTGCGGGAAACCTGCACGACCGCTTGCACCTACCGCGGACCCCGCAACCCCTGAGGCAGCGCGTGAAAGAGCGATTCGGCATCCGCCTGAACAAGCAGTACTTCAACTTCGGTTGCGCGCACTTCCTGATTTTTGCCAACGGCGACCGCGAGGAACTGCACGGCCACAACTACCGTGCCACGCTGGAGATTGACGGCGCGCTGGATCACGGCCATGTGGTGGCGGACTTCATCGAGGTCAAGCCGCTGTTCAAGGCGTGCTGCGACGAACTCGATCACCGCACGCTGCTGCCGAAATACAACGTGCATTTGCGCATCGAGGAGCGCGACGACGGTTTTCACGCGTTCTACCGCGACGACCACTATCAGGTGCCGAAGCGCGACGTGAAGCTGCTGGAACTGGCGAATACCTCGTCGGAACTGCTGGCGCGCTGGCTCTGTGACCGGCTGATGGAGCGCGTGGCGGAAGCGCTGCCGGCGCTGGTGATGCACCGCGTGCTGGTGACGGTGCAGGAATCGCCCGGGCAGTCGGCGGTGTACGAACGGACGCTGGGCGACTGATGGCAGACACGCGAGCCGCGGCGCCAGTCGTCCCGGTGAACGCCTGGTGGGGCGATCGCGTGGCGTGGTTTGCTGCCGCCGTGGCCACCGCCATCACCGCGTGTTGTGCGGCGCCGGCCAACAGTTGGCTGGATTCCGCTGAATTGGTCGCGTGCGCGGCTGAACTGGGCAACATTCATCCGCCCGGACATCCCGCGTGGCTATCGCTGTCGCAGCTCGTGCGCTTTCTGCCGATCGGGCCGTTTCCATGGCGCGTGGCGATTTTTTCCGCCCTGGCGATGGGCGCGGCGATTTTTCTCCTGGTGCGCCTCGTGCGCGCGCAGCTGGCTGAGCACGGTTCGCGGCAACTGACGTCGGCGTGGGCGCTGCTGGCGGCCGGGACGCTGCTCGCTTCCGGTTCGCTGTGGCAGGTCACCGTGCGCGCGGAGGTGTACACGCTGGCGCTGGCGACGAACCTGTGGGCGCTGCACGCGGCGCTTCTGGCCGGGCAACTGGCGCGGCGCCCGACGGTGGACGTGCGCCTGATCGCCGGCTATCTCGCGTCGTGGACGATGGCCGTGTGCCTGGGGCTGCTGAACCACCACTACGTCGCGCTTTTTGCCCTGCCAGCGTCGCTCTGCGCGGCCTGGCCGGCGATCACGTGGCTGGTGAAACGTCACAAACGGCTGGTGGCGGTCCTGCTGCTGGGCGGCGCGTGGCTCGGGCTGGGCTACCTTGCGCTGGGGCTGCGCAGCCATGCGAATACGGAAATGCGCTGGGGCGACCCGTCGGCGCTGTCCGGCCTGTGGGACACGCTGACTGCGAAGCATTTTCAGCGCGGCCTGACGCAAGTGCACGTCGACTATGTGGACAACGCGCTCGTCCTGTTTGGCATGGTGGCCGAGGCGATGTCGCTGCCGCTGGCGGCGGTGGGCGCGGTCGGACTGGCCTTGTCCCTGCTGTGGCGCGATCGCCTGCAAGCGGCGCTGTGGCTGGCGTTTGTGGGCGGGCTGGCGACCAAGGCGGTGCTGCAAATTGACACCCGCAATCCCGATGACCACGGCTACGTGCTGATGGCGCCGGCGGTGCTGGCCGTGGGTGCGGCGCAGCTCAGTGCGTTCGTGGCGGGACGGCGCGGACTGTTGACTGCGTGGCCGGAATCGCGACGCCTGCGCGTTGTGCAGGTGAGCGTGGTGCTGGGGCTGTGCCTCGTGGTCGGGCAGGTGTCGGTGCTGCTGGAAAAGCCCGAGACGAATCTGGCGGGGCTGCGGGCAGCCGACGCGGTGGACGCGGAGCTGCGCCACAACTTGCCGCCGGGCGCGCTGTACCTGTCGAATTACTACGGCCTCGGTTTCAACGAGCAGGCGTTTCGCATCGCGGAAGGTCGGCGTCCGGACGTCGCCGCGCCGCATCTGTCGTTTCGCACCGGCGACACGGATCACGGTGCAGCGTGGCAGACCTGGTTCGCGCAACGCTATCCGCAGTTTGCCGATTTGGCCCAAGCCGCGCGCGCGCTCGGCCGCGCACCGGTGGGCAACCTGCTGGCAAAGGCGGAAAAGCAGCCCGTGTGGGCCGAGCAGGATCCGGATCTGCGGATTCCGCCCGGCGCCTACGGCTTTGATGGCGTGGCGAACCGCCTCCTGCCGCAAGCGGAACGCGGCATCGACTACGACGTGGCGACGATCCTGCACAAGCACCAGACAGTGTGGCCGGAGTTGGATGCGGCCATCGGCACCCGCGGCCGGCTGGATGGGCCGACACGGAGCGTGCTGCTCTGGCAGCATGCCCTGCACGCCGCACACGCGCTGCGTCGCGGTTGGCTGACGGTGGCGCAGGACGAATTGGCGCGCGCCCAGCCGTTGAGCCCGCACGATCGGACGCTGGCAACCTTGCAGGCGAAGGCTCTCCAACTGGACTTGGCGTATCGCGCGGCGGATGCCAAGCAATTTCGCGATCTTTGGCAACACTGGCAAACCATGGATTTTGCCGCTCTGGCGTCTGACGCGCCTTGAGGGATGACGACGATGGGACCCAATAGCCCGCATTCCACGCGGCTGGTGATTGTGATGGTCGGCCTGCCGGCGCGGGGCAAGACGTACATCGCCCGCAAAGTCGCGCGCTTCCTCTCCTGGCTGGGCTACCGGACGCGTGTTTTCAACATTGGCGACTACCGCCGGGCGCGCTTGGGCAGCAAGCACCGGCACGAGTTCTTTGACCCGCGCAACGCGGAAGGCAACCGCGCGCGCAGCGAGATGGCCGAGGCGGCCTTGGGCGACCTGCTGACCTGGATGGAAACCGGTGGCGAGGTGGCGATTTACGACGCCACGAACAGCACGCACAAGCGCCGCGTGTCGGTGCGCAATCGCTGCCTGGATCGCGGCCTGCAGGTCGTGTTCATCGAATCGCTGTGCGAGGATCCGGCGATTATTGAAGCGAACATCCGCGAGACCAAGCTCACGTCGCCGGACTACGCCGGCATGGATCCGGACGAAGCGGTGGCGGATTTCCGCGCGCGGATCGCCCACTACGAAAGCGTCTACCAGCCGCTGACGGACGCGGATGCGGAAGGCGCGAGCTACATCAAGCTCATCGACGTCGGTCGCGTGGTGGTCGTGCATCGGCTGGACGGCTATTTGCCGGCCAAGCTGCTGTTTTATCTGCTGAATCTACACGTCGTTCGGCGGCCGATTTACCTGACCCGGCACGGCGAATCGACGCTGAACCAGGACGGCCGCATCGGTGGCGATGCGCCGCTCTCGCCGGCTGGCACGCGTTATGCGCAGGCGCTGGCGGAATTCGTGGAACTGCTTGACCTCAAGCCAGAAGTTTTTACCAGCACGCTGCAACGAACGATGCAAACCGCGGCGCCGCTTTGCGTGCCTGCCACGCCCTGGCGCGCGTTGGACGAGATTGACGCCGGGATCTGCGACGGCATGACCTATTCCGAAATCGCCGCGCAAATGCCCCACGAGTTCGAAGCCCGCCAGCGCGACAAGCTGCGCTACCGCTACCCCCGCGGCGAAAGCTATCAGGACGTGATCGCCCGCTTGGAACCTGTGATTATTGAATTGGAACGGCAACGGCGGCCGCTGATGGTGATTGCCCATCAGGCCGTGTTGCGGGCGCTGTACGCGTATTTCATCGACAAGGCGCCGGAGGACGTGCTGCGGATGGAAATTCCGCTGCATACGGTGATCCAGCTGGCACCGGGGCCGTATGCCTTTGTCGAGACGCGGCACACGCTGGTGTGAATGGGCGGACTGCGGGACCCGGAACTCCGGAACGCGCGCGCCTGCCGACAGCCGCACCACTCAGTCCAGCGCGTCCTCGATTTCCTCCAGCAACTCGTCGGCATCCTCGCGCGGCCCTTCGTGGTTCTGCGCGATCGCAAGTGCTCGCGTCTTCAGGGCAAATGGTCGCGCTTCGGCGTGCCGGCCCAGTTCGCACAGACACTCTGCTTGACGCAAATGCGCCATCATCAAGTCGTCCTGGATGCGCGCGGCGTGGGCGAAGGCCGGCAGTGCATCGGCAAAGCGTCCGGCGTCGAACAGCGCCTGTCCCAGGGAGAACCAGGCGAGCTCATTCTCGGGATCGTCATCGGTCATCGCCCGGAATCGTGCGGTCCGAACGTCATCTGGCAATTGCGTCATGGTGGTCTTGCTCCGGTACGTTTTCTTGCGCCATGGCAGAGCTTGGCTACGCTCCTCCGGCCGCCGCCCACTGTAGCGCAGCGCGGCGCGCAGGTCTTGTCTGTGACCGTTGAGGTATTCGTGGCCCGTCCATCTTCGCTTCGTTCCCGTCGTTCCGATCTGATTCCCTTGGTGGTGTGCGGTGTTCTGTGCATGCTGGCCTGTGGCGCCTGGCTGACGCGCGGCCACGCGGCGACTCGCGAGGCTCCGGCAATCCAGCCCGCCGCGCCTGCCGAACCCGTGAGTCCGCAGGCGGTTGGCGTAGAAGTGCCGCCTCTCGCGTCGGCCGACTTGCAGAAAATGGCGCCTGGACCCGACGGTTTCGAGACGCTCACGGGTCCGCAAGGGCAAAAATGGCATACGACGATCGACGCCACGGTTCAGGCGGCCATCCAAGCCGAGTTGGATCGCCAGCATGTGGCCTACGCTGCGGTCGTGGTCATGGACCCGGCGACTGGTGCGATCAAGGCGATTGTTGAACACCGGGAGCCGGGCGATCCGGTGGGCGAAATCGGCAGTCTCACCGAGGCGACGGTGCCGGCGGCAAGTGTGTTCAAGGTCGTGACGGCGGCCGCGCTGCTGGATGCGGGCCAGACGCCTGATTTGCGTGCGTGCTACCACGGCGGACTTCACGGCCTGGATGCCAGCCACGTGCACGAATCGCCGCGCGACACGCAATGCCAGACGCTGACGGAGGCGCTGGCGCACTCGACCAACGCCGCGTTTGCCCGCTTCGCCTTGCGCGATCTGCAGCCCGGTGCGCTGCTCGCGATGGCCGAACGGCTCGGCTTCAATCACCCGCAGCCGGCGGACTTGCGCATGGGAGCCTCGTCCATGGTGGACGGCGTGACGGACTTTGACCGCGCCAAGACCGCGCCTGGCTTCATCGGCTCGAAGCTGAGCCCTCTGCACGGTGCGCTGCTGGCCTCGGCCATCGCCAATGACGGCGTCGCGATGCGGCCTTATCTCGTCGATGGCGACGTCCAGCTCCCCGGCGTGGCCCGCGAACCGACTTCGCTCGGCCAGTGGCTTCCGGCTGACCAGGCCAAGACGCTGCGCCGCATGATGCGCGAGACCGTTGTCCAGGGCACTGGCCGCCATGCGTTTGGTGTGCGACCCAAGGCGCTGCGCGGTGTGGAGATCGGCGGCAAGACAGGGTCGCTCAACGGCGACGACCCGGCCGTCTACCGGCACATCTCGTGGTTCGTTGGCATGGCACCTGTTGAGCAACCGCGCGTCGCGATTGCGGTTCTTGCAGTCAACGGCTTGAACTGGAAGGCCAAAGCGCCCGGCCTCGCCCGTGAAGCACTTGCCGCCTGGTTCGCCGCGCATCCCGCCGACTGAGACGGGGCGCATCCGCAGACTGATTCAAGCCGCCCGTAGCGCCACCGCCGGCTCGCACCGCCACGCCGCCCGCAGCGCCAGCATCGGCGGGCTTCCAGCGTGACTCCACCGAATCCCCGACCGCTTCATCCGCTGCTGCATCA
>CAIYBN010000042.1 GCA_903924465.1 uncultured Myxococcales bacterium
GATGCAGCAGCGGATGAAGCGGTCGGGGATTCGGTGGAGTCACGCTGGAAGCCCGCCGATGCTGGCGCTGCGGGCGGCGTGGCGGTGCGAGCCGGCGGTGGCGCTACGGGCGGCTTGAATCAGTCTGCGGATGCGCCCCTTGCATTTGGCCAAGTGGATTGCGACTTTCGCCGCAATCCGCCCGCTCCACATGGAAGACGCACGAGCAGCAGTTTGATTCAAAGGGGCAGGAAATCTTTCCGGGCGCCAAGTTGCGCGCGCCACCCGCGGACCTGCCCTTCCCCAAGTGCAGGTCCGCGGATGTCGAGTCTCCACCGCCCCGTGGGGCTACCGGAATGGGCAAATTGTCCAAGAACCACTGACGTGCGTCAATAGCCGTTCGGACAAATACAATACATTCATGACATTACAATGCAACGCGCGAACGCCGACTGGACCTTTCAGGGCGCCGCCGGGGCGTCGTGCCAATTCGCAAACTCGGGCTGAATTTGGTTCTGCGCCCGCGCCCGCGTGATCAGACCAGAGAGCGTCTTCGACGGCCACTTCTTCTGGATCAGGTTGATCAGCCAGTCCGGCAGCGAACCCTTCGGATCCGTGTGCACTTCCACAGTCAGCTTGGTCTTTTCTGAGCCCGGCAGCGCTTCAAAACGGTAGTAGGTGTTCTTCGCCTCCGCACGCACGCAACAGTCGTCCGCGCCCTTGCGCGGGTCGACCACCGACTTGATGCGCGCGGTGAAGACGTGTGCCGCGTTGTCGACCTGGCCATCGGCCTTCAACACGTAATCGCGATCCGAGATCGGGAACGGCAAGCCAAAGTGAATCCAGTAGAGCTCCGACAGCGGGTTCGGCTTCTCGATCATTTTCTGGTCGGCAAAACGGTCGACCCAGAACTTGCGCTGTTCGCGGTCCAGAAAGGTCGTCATGATCTTGCCGATGTGCAGATTGGTGACAATTTCACCTTTGAATGCGAATAGTTCGCTACCAGGCACCGTCTTGCGCCAGACCTTGACGCCATCGTACGTGCCGATGCTTTCCCACGCGCCTTCCTGCGCGACCGCTGCGGACGACAAGAACGCAAGACTGAGGCAAAGGGCCAGAACGGCGCGGCGTGAATACAGCTGTAACATCATGAAGGTCTCCGTGGCAAATGCCCAAGCTTTGGGTGTGTTATCGCGCAAATTCGCGACGCAAGCAACCTACCCAATGCTACGGGGCCATCAACGTCTGTGTCGTCAGGTTCGGGTCGGCGGCGATCTCCGCGTCTGTAAACGGCATGTCCCGGAACTTCCGCTGGCTGAACAGCTTCGCCTGATCGGTATTCTGCGGGCTCAACGGGTCGCTCGACTGACCGTAAGTGAGAATCGCCTTGGATTTCGGGCCGTCCGCCGTCAGCATGCAGATCATCACGAAGCTGGAACCGTAGTTCACCGGATAGCCGTCGCCGACCGCCAGTCCGGAGTCGCTGGGCGCTTTTTGCGGCGCGGTCATGTGCAGCGCCGGCAGGATGGTGTCGTTCTCGCCGGGTACATAGCCGACGACCTGGAACGCGCCTTCGTAGTCATCCGAACCATGAATCGCCAGTCGTTCCGAACCCTTGAGCGTGTACTCAAAGTCAGGCACCGCCGCGTCCAACGGAATATTGGCGGTCTTCAGCACCTGAACCGCGCGCGCAAGCGTCTGCACGGCGACATTTCCGGTGCCTGATGGATCCAGGGGTAGCCCGTACGGCGTGCCAACCGGATCAGTGACGTCAAACGCGTGCGCCCAGCCAGGTCCGCTCTTGTCGTACCAGAACTCGCGCCACAGCAGCGCCCCTTTGCCATCGGGTGACGCAGTGCGGTCCCATTTACCCAAAATATCACAGGCCTGGCTCACATCGACCGTCGCGCCGTCGACGGTCACATTGCTCACGCCCGCGCAGGCCGTCAGCAGATCCGGCAGTGCGAGATCGGCGGTGTGCACGTGATCGTTCATGAACATCGCCACCAGTTCATCCTGGGTGAACTTGCCGTCCTCGCCGGCCGCCGCGTCCTTGCCCGTCCCGAGCAGGAACGTCAGGTTCATCCGCGTCCGCGTCGATCGCGCCGTCTTTTCGGGTCCATACATGCCGCCATAGCCTTCCATCGGCGACGCCGGATTGGTCAGCCAATGCGAATCGTTGGCGTTGAACACGAAATCCTGCCGCGTCAGGTGCGGCGTCTCGGCCCACGGCGTCAAACCCGCCTCGCGGGCGCCGGGCTTGACCAACCAATCGTTCGCCGCGGTCGCGCCATCCAGCAGCACGACGCCATTTTGCCGCAAAATGTTGACGATGGCGTCCTGATCCGCCTTCCACGCGTCCATCGTCGCGTTGGACACATTCGGCGTGCTGTGCGATTCCGTATAGAAAGCGTTACCTTGGTCGTCCGCGGACATCGTGTTGGTCCATGGATTGCCCTGTACGGCCTGACACACGGACTCGATATCCGCCACCGATTTCGCCGTCGCAAAACCGAGAAAATGGTCCACCAGCTTGCCGTTCAACGCGTTGGCATCGCGCAGCGTGAAGACCGACTCCGACGTCCACTCGCCAATGCCGCCGACCACCAGAATGGGCCCGTGGTGGGAGTTCCAGAACGTTTGCGTCTTGGGCACCAGCGTGCCGTCATCCTGCTTGATCTGGATGGTTTCCGTGTGGCTGGTCATGTGGTGCACCGTGCCGTCCACCGTATAGCTTGTCGGATCGCCAGGCACGAGCGGCAGCTTGTACACGGTGAATTTGCGTGACGCGGACACGGTTTCCGTCCACGCGACGTGCTGGTTGTGGCCGATCAGGATGCCGCCCACACCCGACAGCGACGCGCCTGCGACGTCCACTTCCCCAGGAATCGTCAGGTGCGACTCCCACAGCCGCAACTCGCCAAACCAAGGAAAATGCGGATTTGCGAGCACGGCGCCGTGCCCATCCGCCGTCTTGTCGCGGCCCAGCCCCCAGCCGTTCGATCCCACCTGCATCAGCCGCAGCGGGTCGAGCTCCTTGCCAAAAGCCAGCGTCAGTTCGTTCTGTTCGGCGGGATTCAGCCAGCGCGGCCAGTCATTTTGCGTCGTCTGGTTCGGCGGATGCGCCAGCGTCAGGTACTCCTTGAAGTTACGCGCCGACGCCAGTTCGCCGAGGTCGGCGTAGTAGGCCAGGAGGTCGAGCGTCGTGATCGGCTGCACCCAGTCGCCGCCTTTGCACGGCGACGGCAGGCCGTCCTTGCCCACTTCCGCCAAACGCGCGTTGTAACCGGCCGCGTAGCCAGTCAGCATGTCCTGCGCGTGGCCCGAAAGTTGGGTATCCCAGAACAGCTGCGCGTGCGGCACGACTTCCATCGCCTTGTACGCCAGATCGCTGATCACATTGGCATTCTTCACGCCAGCGCCGAACCAGCGGGATCGCTCGCTCCGCACTTTCGTGATCTGATCCGCCAACGTGCAAATGTTCTCCTTGGCGAACGCGTAGCCTTGACCGTAGCCAAGACCGTTCCACGTCGACGCCGTGATGTGCGGCACGCCGTAGCTCGTCCAGCGAATGGTGACCGACTTGTCCGGGACGGTTTCCTTGGTGCCACACGCCCCCAAGCTGGTTGCCAAACACGCGAGTAATCCTGCTGACAATATTGACTTCATGACCTTCTCCATCACATCAAAGCTTGGCCGCCGCATGCGGCTGGGCGGGACCAAACGACAGATCGTGCGTATGCGGCACGGACCAACTGAGGTCGTCCAGAAGCACCGGATTTTCCAGCCGGCGAATCAGCTCGCGGGAAAACACCGACGCCTGAAACCCGTCAATAATACGATGATCCATCGCAATGCACAGCGGCAACGCCTTCTGCACGACGATCTGGCCAGCAACCACGGCCGCGCGCTCGTGCACGGCACCGACCATCAGCACGCCGATGCTCCGCGCATTGGGAAACAGCGGCGCATAGGCGAAGCGAATGCCATACATACCCAGCGACGTGACCATGATCGAGCCAAATGGATCGTCCGGCACGCCCATCCAGCGCAGATCGATCCCCCAATCGTGGTTCAGGTACGCCAGCAGGCGCAGGAACGGTCGCGAGAGGAACGGCGGCAGTACGGTCAGCATTTTCTTGGTCTGCTTGAGCAGCGGATCATCGTGCTGGCGGATCTTCTCCGCGGTCGCCTGCAACTCGGTCGCGATCTCCGCCGTCGTCCGTTTGTCCGCCTGCCGGATCACCGCGCCGGACAGATCCGCCGCCGCCAGCTTCTTGCCGTCTGCATGCGGCACCGCAACCTGGCAAAACACGTCGACGTCGCGGCGCATCCAAATCC
The DNA here is from genome assembly GCA_903924465.1 of uncultured Myxococcales bacterium. Taxonomy (GTDB): domain Bacteria; phylum Myxococcota_A; class UBA9042; order UBA9042; family UBA9042; genus CAIYBN01. The sequence goes on from CAIYBN010000042.1 coordinate 4,321, forward strand.
GGCCACGGCGCACGAGGCAGTTGAGATCGGGGTGCGCACCCAGCACGGACGCGACGGCGCGCGCAACCGCGTGCGTCAACGTGAGCTTCTGCCCCGTCTTCTCGCGCTGCGCCTCCAGGTACGCGAGCATCGGCTCGATGTTGATTTCCGTGTCGCCGAGCACGGTCGGATCGCGCGGCGGATCCCAAATGATGGGCGCAAGCACGCGAAATGCGGAGACATAGCTGGGACGAAAATAGCGATCGGCCATAGGAACCCCCTCGGACTGTTTCCTACGTGCGAGGCCCAGCGCCGGCCCGTCTGGACGAATCGCGATCTACGGTTGCGCCTGCGCCGGTGCGACGCCTGGCGCACTCGACGGCGACTTGGCAAACTGCTCCGGAATCTTGCCGCCCTTGCTTGGGTCGTAGCGCTTCACGAAGTCCTCGTAATTGCCCATCGTTTTCTTGAGCTGCTTGCGCATGCCGGCAATCGTGTCCACCGGCAACCGCCGCGTTGCCCGCGTGATCAGCCAGTCCGGCAAGCTGCCGCCAGAATCCGCGTCGATTTGGTACGTGACCTTGGTATGGCGGTCGTCGATGTACTGCAGCTTGTAGTAGCCCCTGAGCCGCGGCATCCGCACAACGCCGTCGAGCGGTCCCGGCCCTGCGTTGGTGATCTGGCTGAACTTGATGTTCACCTCACGCTTGTCGAGGTCCGCCGTCACGGCGACGAAGATCACCACGTCGCGATCCGAAACGGGCCACGGCGCGTCAGTGCGGTTGTAAATGATGCGGTCAAACTCGTTGACCTGCTTCAGCACTTTGTTCTCCATGCAGTTGGCCATCCAGTCGGTCGCCTTCTTGGCGTCGTCCAGCATGCCCAGCACTTCAAACATGTTGCCGTCGACGGTTGCGACACCGCGAAATGCCGGAAGGCTTCGTCCTTCCTCGGTCATCATGGACACGGCGATTCCGTCCTCCGTGAACTCGTGATGCCACTTGCCGTCGGCTTCCACCGCCACCGCGCTGCTCGCCTGCAGCACGAGAACCGCGCCCAGAAGCCACGTCCGGCGCAAAATGCCACCCGTCAAGGTTGTTTTGCCAAGCCACTGCCGTCCCATCCCATTTCGCATCGCCCTTTCCCCCGTCAACTTCACCCCAAGCCGGTAATCTTACCGCGATCAACCGGGGAGATGGCAAGTCCTTTCCCTCGGCCCGTCCAGAATTCACCAGTGAATTTGCCCGGGCCACCGATTCCGGATGCAGTCCAAGGAGCTAGACGAAATCGGACCGAAGGCGACCTCGCGGTCGTCGAGGTTCGATTTCGGCGCAGTGACGCCGGAATGCGCCGGAAGCGGTGGATACGGCTCGCAGACAAGCCTTGCCAAGACGCGCATCTGCAACTACACTTCCAGCCCCGCCGCACAGGCGCGTCCTCCTTTGAACTGAACCCGCTACGGATTGCACGATGAACACGAAGAACCTTGCCGATCGCAACCTTGCCAAGTCGCTGAAGCGCGCTGGCCGCGCCCGTCTCAAGCTGTTGGAAAACGGCCTGACGACCGAGCAGCGCAAGGCCCTGCGCCGCGCCCGCAAAGAAAAGACCATTGGTTTGAAGACGTTCTTGGCCAAAGCCAAGTAATTCGCCAGTCGATCCAGGATCGACTTGCCGGCGGTCCGCCATGGGTTTGCCGATCGATTTCTGGTTCGACTTTTCCTGCCCTTACGCCTATCTCGCCGCGACGCAGCGCCATGCTCTGGCCCGCGATGCGCAGTCGATCGTCACGCCGCAGCCATTCCTGCTCGGCGGCGTGTTCCGCGCATTGGACCAAGCGCAAAATCTGTCGACCACGCTCTCGCCGCCCAAGGCGCGCCACAATCGTCTGGACGTGATTCGCTGGGCGTCGTGGTTTGAAGTGCCGCTCGCGACGCCGTTCAAGCACCCGAACCGCTCCGTGGACGCCCTGCGCGCGCTGCTGGCTACGCCGCCGGAGCACTGGGACGCGGTGATCGACGCATTCTATCGCCTGTACTGGGTCGAATCGCGCGACATCAGCAACCTGCATGAGTTGCGGTCGGCGTTGCTGGCGCTGAATTTGGACGCGGACTCGATTCTGCGGCTTGCGCAAAGCGACGCGATCAAGGATGACCTGCACCAGCGCACCCAGCTTGCGCTCGAAGTCGGCGTGTTCGGTGCGCCGGCGTTCGTAGTCAATGGCCAGCTGTTCTGGGGTCAGGATCGCCTGCCGTTCGTGGTGCGGGCTGCGCAAGGCTGGCTACCGGAGCAAGGTCGCACGTCATTCACCTTCTGAAGTGGAGCCGTCATGAAGCGCGTTGAATATTTCTACGACATCTCCTCGCCTTACGCCTATCTGGCCCACGACGAGATCGGCAAGGTTGCCGCGCATCACGGTGCGGAGGTGATTTGGCGGCCGTTCTTCCTCGGCGGGCTGTTCAAGTCGCTCCAGGCAGAGACGGTGCCGTTCCTGGCGGGCTCGCCGCAGAAGCGGGACATCCTGATGAAGGACATCTACCGCTGGGCAGAAGTCCGCAATATTCCATTCAATTGGCCGACAACGTTTCCGATGCACACGATTCGGCCGATGCGCGTGCTGGTGCAGTTGGAAGGTGAAATGCACGTCGCGGTGGCGCGGCACCTGTTCCGGCAGTACTGGGCGCACAACGAAAACATCGGCGATCCGATGGTGCTGCATCAGCTGCTGGAGTCCCAGGGCTTGGACGCTGAAGTGCTGCTGGCGGCGTGTGAGCGACCGGAGGTCAAGCAGAAGCTCGCGGACGCGACGCACGAGGCGTTGACGCGTGGCGCGTGCGGGGCGCCGACGTTCTTTGTCGGCGACCAACTGGTGTGGGGTCAGGATCGCCTGGATTTTGTTGGCCGGATGCTGGAGGGCTGGCAGCCGAAGCACGGGTAGTTCAAGTCAATTCAGCGCCATCGGATCCGCCAGCGCAAACGCCGCGATCTCAACCTCGAACGGCTCGCCGGTATCGTCGACCATCTGGTACACGCCGGCCATCGTCCCGACCGGCGTATCCAGCGGGCAGCCGCTGACGTACTGGAAGCCTTCCGATGGCCGCATGACCGGCTGCTGGCCAACGACGCCAGCGCCGCGCACGAGCTCCGTCCGGCCATCGGCATTGGTGATGCGCCACTCGCGGGAGAGAAGCTGAACGGTGCGGCTGCTGCTGTTCAGGATCGTGATTTGATACAGGAAAAGCCACCGCCCTTCTTCCGGCACGGATTGCTCCGGCACGAACCGGGAGAAGACGTCGACGCGGATGCCGTGGGTGGTCGCGCTGGATTCTGGCATGGCGGCACCTGGCATCCGCCGAAAGCACGACGGGCCTAATGAGTCTGCGCAGGCCCCGGCTTCTTGGCAACGACCGGCGCGGTTTTCGCTGGTGCAATAGACACTTTCCCGGCGGCGGCGGGCTTGACCGTTGCCCCAGCCTTGGCCCCAACCGCTGGCTTGGTGGCGACAACGGGCGCCTTGACTGCCGGCTTGCTCGCGCCGACCACGGGCTTGGCTGACGGCGCGTTCATCTTGGCATTTGCAACGGGTTTGACCGCAAGTTTGGCGCCCAACGCAGCCGGTTTGGCCGCCGGAGCGACCGCTTTCGGAGCCGCAGCGACTGACTTGGCAGAAGACGGTGCCATCTTTGCGACCGGAGCTGCCGCCTTGGTCACCGGCTTGGCGGCCGGAGCGATCGACTTGGCCGCCGCCACCGGGACAGTGGCGTTCTGATGCGCGTCGACCGGTTTTGCCGGCGCAACCGCGGCCTTGACGCCGATAACAGCCTGCTTGACCGGCTCAACAGGCATCTTTTTTGGCGCAATAGGCGTCTTCGCGCTTACCACAGCGGACTTGACTGGCGCAGCAGTACTCTTGACTGGCACAACAGGCGTCTTTGCGGCCACAACAATACTCTTCACCGGCGCAATTGAAATTTTGCCCGGAGTCAAGCTTGTTTTCGCGACGTTGATCGGCGGTTTTGGCACCACCGGCGCGGCTTTGGCGGCACTGGCCGCGACCGGCGTCGCCGCGTCAGCCGGCACTGCGTGCTTGGGCTTCGTCGGCAGATTCGGCATGCCGGCCACCAGCAGGCCCAGCTTGGCCGCCGACTCGACGACGCCGCGCGCCTCGGCCAGCGTCACGGGCTTCGCCGGCTTCGCAACCTTCTCGCCGCGCTCGGGCACGCCCGGCCGTTCCACATGCTCCACCGGCCGACCTTCCCACGCCACGCGCTCGGCGTTGTGGGCAACCGCAGCTTCGGCATGCTCGGCTTCCTTTTCCTTCTCGGCAGGCGGCAGCGGCAGGTCCGGCAGGGAACCGCCCGCCAGCTTGCGCACCGGCACAACCGGCACCGGCGCCATCGCGGCTTGCGGCGCGACGTCCTTCTCCAGCAGCGCAGTCTTGCGCACCTGCGGCTTGGCCACATCGATCTTCGGCGGCTGCGCGTGCGGCCCGGAACGCGCCACGGCGTCGGTCCGCGTCGGCTGCGGCGTGTCCTCCCACAGGCTGGCGACGCGCAAATCCTGCGCTTCCGGCATCTTCAGCTGCGCACCCAGCAGTTCCTGCGTCACCGCAAACAGCAGCAGCGCCGCGCACGACCACGCCACCGCGCTCGCCAGCGCCAGCCCCGGCTGGTCCTGCACCGGCTGCGGCACCCGCTTGGCCTTGGGCTTCGGCGGCTGGGCGACCGGCAGTTCCGGCTCGTCGTCCAGCATCCGCGGCGACGCCAGGCTGCCCGGCGTCAGCGCCTCCACGTGCGCCCCTTTCACCGGCTTGGGCGGCAGATTGTCCGGCGCGTACGACTTGCCCATCGCCGCTTCCGCCGGCATCAAATCCTTGCGCACGTTCACGCGTTCCAGCTTCGGACCCAAATCGCGCACCGAGGTCACGGGGCGCAACTGCACGTCCTGCTTGGCATTCCAGTCGACCTTGCTGTCACCGCGCTCATGGCCCAACCGCGACACACGCTGATTCGAGTCCAATTCCACCCGCGCGCCCGTCGGCACCACCTTGGGCGGCAAGGCATTGGCCTGCATCACCATGCCCGGCTGAATGCGTCCCGAGGCGGCCGCATCTTCCAGGATCAGCCGCTGATTCTTCTCTTTCTGCTTGGACCGCCGCGCGTCCTCCATGTCCAGCAGCTTCACCAGCACGTCCGGCTTGTAGTGCGAGCGCGACGCCTTCGCCAGTTGCTCCATCGCCGCCAACATCGCGTCCGCGGTCTGGAAACGCATCTCCGGCGCGGTTGCCAGGCAGCGTTTCATCCACGTCTTCACGTCTTCCGGCAGGCGCTCGAATTTCGGGCCATATTCAAAATCGCCGCGGACCGCCCGCGCATGCAGCACTTCGGTCGTGCCCGGCCCAAACAGTGGCTGGCCGGTCAGCATCTCGTACGCAACCGCGCCCATGGCGTACAGGTCCGCGCGCGCATCCACCCGCTCGCCCGACGCCTGCTCCGGCGCCATGTAGTGCATTTTGCCCTTGATCGTGCCCGTGCGCGTTCGGTCGCTGCGGTGATCGCCGCGCGCGATGCCGAAGTCCGTCAGCTTGATCAACGGCTCGCGCGAAATCAGCAGGTTCTGCGGCGACACGTCGCGGTGCACGATGCCCTGCGAACGGCTCTTGTTGCCTTTGTAGTCATGGACATAGCGCAACGCGACCAGCGACTGCCGCAGGATCTCGAACGCCACCGGCGACGGCACCTGCAGGTGATTCAGGCGATGCGCCAGCAGCACCTGCCCCAGATCACGACCGTCGATGTACTCCATCGCCAGGTAATGCATCCCTTCGCACTCGCCCACTTCGTAGACGTGCACCACATTGGGATGGTCCAAATCGCGGACGATGCGCCCTTCGTCCTTGAACATCCGCACGAATTCCGGATTCTCGGCCAGATGGTCGTGCAAAATCTTGATGGCGATCGGCCGCCCTTCCAGCTCATCGCCGGGCTTGGCATCGGCGCGAAAGACGGTGGCCATGCCGCCTGAGGCGATCTTGGCGATCAGCATGTAGCGACCAAAATCGCGCGGGCTATCGAGCTTGCCGGAAATCATCCGTTCCCCCCAGAGGCTGTTTGCGGGGCGCAAGTCGCCCAGCAACAACAGCTGTGGGGAACGGTAGCTTAGGCGGCAAACGCGTCCAGTTTTTGACGGATAATGTGGCTGCTAGATCACCACGGGCTTCACCCACCGCGGCGCCGCCCGCACCATCGCTTCGACCTCATCCGGCTGCTTCACGCAACCGCGGGTCAGCACGTCCGGTTCGCCGTCCGTCACCAGCACGTCATCCTCGATCCGCACGCCGATGCCGCGAAACGGCGCGGGGGCGTCCAAGTCGTCCATCGGAATGTACAATCCCGGCTCAACGGTCAGCACCATGCCGGGGAGCAGCGGCTTGCTCTCCTTCGGCGCCGCGGTACTCGTCACATCGTGCACGCCGCCCACGTCGTGGACATCCAGGCCCAACCAGTGGCTCGTGCCGTGCATGTAGTATTTTTTGAAGGTATTTTCCTTGATCAGCGTATCCACTTCGCCGTGCAGCAAGCCCAGCTTCACCATGCCTTCGGTCAGCACGCGGATCGCCACGTCGTGAACGTCGTGGAACGTCTTGCCCGGCCGACAGGTGTCGATCGCCGCCAGCTCCGCTGCGAGCACGATGTCGTAAACCGCGCGTTGCGGCTGGGAAAACTTGCCTGTGGCTGGAAACGTCCGCGTCACGTCCGCCGTGTGCTGATCCACTTCGCAACCACCATCGACGAGCACCAGCGCGCCATCGGGAATCACCATGCGATTCTCGGTGTAGTGCAAGATCGTGGCGTTTTCCGCCGACGCCACAATCGAGCCGTAACCGACTCGCTCCCCGCCGCCGGCCAAAAACACATACTCGAGCGCGGCCTGAAGCTGCGACTCGTTGCGCCCGGGTTCACAAAGTCTCATGACTTCATGATGCGCCTCCGCGGTAATTTCACAGGCCCGCCGCAGGGCGTCGATCTCCTCGGGCTGCTTCAAGAGGCGCAATGGCCAGAGCGCCGCCGAGAGATCCGTCAAGCGATCCGGGCCGTTGATGCGCAGCTTGGGATGCGTTCGGTGGCGCCGAACCGCGCGCAGCACCTGACTGTCGAACGCGGAATCACGGCCGAAAATCCAGGCCACTTCTTGCGCACCTTCGCAAATTCGCGCCAATTCTGTGTCAAAATCGCCGATCAGAAACGCCTTGTCTGCGCCATGGGTCGCAACGGCACCTTCCAGACCCGCGCGACGGCCATTCCAGGTCTCCGCTTCCTTGTCCCGCGGCCGCACAAACAGCACGTAAGTCTCACTGGCATGACCCGGGCGCAGGACGAGCACGCTGTCCGGCTCGTCAAATCCGGTCAGGAACCAAAAATCGCTGTCCTGGCGCCAAGGCTGGTCGACATCGCCGTTGCGCACGGTGTGATGCGCCGACGGTACGAGCAGCACGGAGTCCGGCGAAAAGGCGTCCATCAGCCGCTGACGGCGTTCCACATACACGTTCTTCATGGGCTTGCCTGTACGCCAAACGGCGCGTCCACGCGCGACGGTACCCGCGTCCAACGATGACGGCAACAACGGTTGACTTGAGCCCGCGCGGCTTCCATGATTTCAGGTCCGTCGCAGCTGGCCGATTCGCTCGGTCGGCGGAGGTTTGGATGATTCCTGGTTCGATCGATCGCGGTTCCCCTACCCGTCTTGCTGAGGCCCAAAATCGCCTTGGATCGCACGTCGTTGCGACTGCGCTCGCCGCCCTCCTCGCAGCCTGTGGTGGCGCTGGTTTCCAGCGTGCCGCCAACGCTCCGAAGTATGGGCCTCTGCCAGTCGGAGCCAAAGTGCGGATTGCCGCGAGCAGTTCCGACCTGCCGGGTGAGTCGCAGATCATCGGCACGTTGCACGCCGTGACGCGCGGTGATCCGGCCAATCGCGTGGAAGCCGAGCAGATTTTTCGCACGGCCGCGGCGCGTTATGGCTGTGATGCGGCGGCCAATCTGGAGGACAAACGCCACGAAGTCCGCGCGACGAAGAAAGTCCGTGCGATTGGCGCAAACGGCGCGACGGTTTTGGTCGACGAAGTCGTTGTGACCGCCGAGCACAACTGGACGGCGCAATGCATTCACACGCCGGACGCCCCGTCGCAGCTGCTGGCCGCGGCAGCGCCGCCCAAGGAAGAGCCCGAAGTGAAGGCCGAGCCAGTGCGGCCCAAGCGGCGGGCGGTGGAGCCGAAGCCGGAACCCAAGCCTGAGCCGCGCGTCGAACCCAAGCCGCGGGTCGAGCCGAAGCCGGAGCCCAAGATCGAGCCGAAGCCAGAGCCACGGGTTGAACCCAAGCCGCGGGTCGAGCCGAAGCCGGAGCCAAAACCCGAGCCGAAACCTGAGCCCAAGCCCGAGCCGAAGCCGGTTCAGCCAGTTGTGGTGGAAAAGCCAGTCGTGCGCCCCGCGCCAGTGGAACGTCCCGCGCCGCCGCCGGAGAAGCCGATCGCGGCAGAGCGTCCTGCGCCGGTGCCGGAGAAGCCTGCGCTGCCAGTGGTCACGACGAGTGCGGCGGATGCCAAGACGGGCAGTGAAATCGCCAAGATGTTCATGCAATGGAGCGCCGCTTGGACGCGCGGCGACGTCGAAAAGTTGTGTGGCAGTTTCGAAGAGTCCGTGGTCTTCAACCTGTCGGCCAACCAGCCAAAACTCAAGATGAAGCAGGAACTGACGGCCGCCGACGCATGCACCTCGTTGAAGGAAGGTGAGCTGAGCAGCTACATCCGCGAACTGGGACCGGCGGAAGTGCACGCGGACGTGGCGACGCTCATTCCGACGCTTTTTGGCATTCACGGGGGCGCGTTTTTGAGCCTCGAACCCGACGTACAGAAGCGCTACACCGATGCCGTTGCGACCGCGCGCGCTGGCAAGAAGCCGCTGGCCTGCACGATGTACAGCGTCACGCCGCGTGACGAGTCCAACTACCAGATTTCACTGGTCTGCCAGGGCGTTTCCTCGTTCAAGGTCTTCGTTGCCAAGGGCGCCGATGGCGCTTGGAAAGTCAAGGCGTTCTCGCACGTTCGGTGATAGAAGGTTATGTCGATTATCGAAATCAATCATCAAACGCCTTGCTATATTTGTGGAACCGGTCAAGCGCACAACCCCGCCATTCAGGTTCACTTTGCGTGGCATGACGACGTGCAGAAAGTGCTGTGCGAAGCGACGATGGGGCCGGCCTGCCAGGGCGCGCCCGGACACGCCCACGGCGGCGCGTTGTTTGGCCTACTCGATGAAGCGATGGGCGCGGCGTGCTGGATGTCGGGGCACCCGGTGATGTCTGCGCACGTCGGCATTGACTATCGCAAGCCAGTCAGGCTGGGCGAGACGCTGCAAGTGGCCGCGTGGATTGAACGCGTGGACGGCAGAAAAGTGCACACTTACGGTGAGTTGCGGCTTGGCGGCGTGATCATGACCCAGGCCAAAGGCCTGTTCGTGAGTTCCGATCGCCACGCGTGGGACATGAACTTTCCGAAACCGGAAAAACTACAGAACCAGTTGTGAGGCACGCCATGGCGTCGTTTGTTGCCCGTCGGCAGGTATCCTGTGCGTTGCTGTTGGGCCTCGGCGCTCTCGCCAGCACGACCGCATGGGCAGGCGATCGCGCGCTCTACGTGCCGGGCCAGACGCAGGCGACGCCGGACGGCGCCCTCTCCATGACCAGCAACCCCGCCGGTCTGACGACGACCAATGGCTGGGACATGCGCCTGCAATTCTCGGGCGACGGGCCAACGACCGGTCCGCGCGGCGCCGGCTGGGGCGCGTTCTTGTCGAGCGCACCGCTGGGGCCCATCTCGTTCGGCCTGTCCCTCGAACACGACGCCGATCCCGCCTCGGTCCTGGGCTACGTCAGCGCCGTCAAACCTGCGTGGTACGCCTCCCAGCGCGTCGGATTCGGCGTCGCCGCCAAATTGAGCGAGCGATTTTCCATAGGCGCAACAACGCATTGGACGTCAAATAATGGTGTAACACTGGACAATTCGTGGCAGGTCGGCGCCCTCTACCGGCCGTGGAGCTGGTTGTCCTTCGCGCTGCGTGCCAGCGACCTCGGCTCCGACACTTTTGGCTACAACCAGAGCCGTTTTGGCTTTGGCGTTGGCGTGCGTCCCTGGTTCGGCACCGACCGCGTGACGCTGGCTGGCGACGCGGACTGGCGCATCGGCGGCGACCTCAATCAGGCCGGCCTGTCCGCTTGGGTGCGCGCGACGGACGGTTGGTCCATGGCGCTCGACACGCGCAGCTATCCGATTTCCGACTACTTCAACAACCGCGAACAGCGTACCTCCGTGCTGCTGCGCTTCTCGTTCGGCCACGTCGGCGTCGACGCCGGTGTCAACAACTCCAGCAGCGCCAATTCAGGCGGAATCACTGTGGGTTTGCGCCTTTCCACAGACCATCAGCTCGGCCTGCGTGAAGATGGCCCGGAGGTCGCGCACCTGCGCCTCAAAGGTCGCTTGACGGAGCGGCAGGACGACGCGGGCACGCATTTTGGACGGCTACTGCTGGAACTCGACTGGCTGGCCGACCAAAAAGCCAGCAAGGTCGTGGTGCTGCAAGCGGTTGATCTCGAAGCGAACTGGGCACAGATTGAAGAACTGCGGACAGCGATCGCGAAACTCCGCAAAGCCGGCAAGAAAGTCGTCTTCTTCAGCGACACCCTGGGGACACGCGGACTCGCGCTGGCGGCGGCGTGTGATCGCATCGTGCTGCCGCCGGCGGGCCTCGTTTCGGCACGCGGCGTGGCGACGGACTTCGTTGGTTTGCACGAATCGCTGGAGCGCATCGGCGTGATCGTCGAGACCGTGCGCTTTGCCGATCACAAAACGGCGCCGGAAGCGCTGGTCCAGGACGAACCGTCGGCGGCGCTGAAGGAGCAGTTGGAGCGCGCCGTGACGCGCAGTTGGCAGAATTTCACCGATGCGGTCGCGCTGGGCCGCGACCTGACGCCAACGGGTGTGGAGGAAATTCTCCGCCGCGGCGCGGCTTTTCCCGCGGATGCGCTGGCCGCCCACCTGATCGACGCCATCGCACAGGAATCGGAGCTTCCCACATTGCTGAAGTCTTGGGGCTGGCAAGAAGCGGCCGGCCCGCTCGGCGAATTTCACATGCCCGCTGAACGTCAGCGGCGCTGGGGTGCGCTGCCGAAGGTCGCAGTCGTCGAGGTGAATGGCAGCATCGCCGATCACAACGGCGGGCGCGGGTTGCTGGGCGCAGCCATCGGTGGCACAGAAATGGCCGAAGTGATTCGGAAAACCAGCACAGCCCCGGGCGTACGCGCTGTCGTCACGCGCATTGACTCGCCGGGCGGCGGCATCATCGGCAGCGAAGCCATGCGCGAAGCGCTTGAAAATGCTTCGGAACACGTGCCGATCATCGCATCCATGGGCGGCGTCGCGGCCAGCGGCGGCTATTGGACATCTCTGGGCGCAGGCACCGTCTTCGCCGACCGCAGCACCGTAACCGGCAGCATCGGTGCGTTCGTGCTCAAGCCGAGCCTGGCGGGCTTGTGGCAAAAGATCGGCCTGCATGTGACCACGACGGACGCGGGTCCATGGTCGGGCATCACGACGCTGAACCGTCCGTGGACGGTGGAGGAGCGCGCGACCGTCACGGCGCAACTGGGCAAGTTCTATGGACTGTTCCTCGATCGCGTGGCCAAGCGCCGCGGCTTGGCGCGTGACGTCGTGGAACCGCTGGCCGGCGGGCGAATCTGGTTCGGTAATGAAGCGCTCGACCGCAAGCTGGTTGACCGCGTTGGCGGCCTGCTGGACGCCGTGGCGTTGGCCAAGCAGGTCGCGGGCCTGGAGCCGCAGGATGAAGCGCAGGTGGTCTTCGTGCCACGTCTGACCTTCGCGCAAAAATTGCGGCGCCAGGTGATGGGCGTGCTGGGTGAAACCGAGTCGCCGACGGCTGAGGCCGTAATGCAGTCGGTGCGCTTGGCGGTGGGTCCGTGGCTCGACGCCGCGGCGCTGACGGAACTCACCGCTGGCCCGCTGGCCTTGCTGCCCACGTCCGCCGACGCGGTGGGACCGTGATCGCGTAGCATTCTGCAAATGCCGTGGTTTCATCGGCTCCAGATGTGTATGCTGTGCCCACATGTCCGCAAGGACCTGCTCGAGCCGAGTTGATGCCCCTGTCCATCTTATCGAAATTGCGCGGTTTTCCGCACGCGATCCTGCTCGCGGGTGCGCTCGCGGCGTGTTCGCCGGGTACGCATGTGGACATGGCGGGCGGCGCGGATGCGCAATCGGGCGATCCTGACGCGCTGCCTACGCAAATTGGCGCGTTGAAACTGCTCTCGGTGACGCCGGATCGCGGGCCGCTGGCGGGCGGCGGGCAACTGGACTTGAAAGGCGTCGGTTTCGCCGATGACGCGCGGGTCTTTCTGGGCGATCAGGAATGTGTCATCGCCTGGCGCGGCGGCAAAACCCATCTGTATGCGGTCGTGCCACCGGTCGATGCGCCGGCCGCGGTCGACGTGAAGGTGCAAAGCGGCGTCGACGCCACCGGTGCGCCGCGGTTTGTCGGCATCTCGCAGGGCTACGCCTACGTCGGCGAGACGCACGCCGAGAGCTTTTCACCCGCGCTCGGTCCGATCGAAGGCGGCACCCAAATCACCGTGCGCGGCAGCGGGTTTCGACCTGGCGACAAGGTACTCATCGGCTGGCGCGAGGCGAGCGCCAATGAAGTGATTGACGACGGCACGCTCATCGCGCTGACGCCGCCTGCGACGGACCTCGGCACGGCTGACGAGCAGAACGCCACGGTCGCTGTTCGGCATTCCAGCGGTGTCGCGGTGCTGGTCGGCTCGTTCCTGTACGGTCGGGCGCCGCGCGTCCTGCACGTCGAGCCGAGCGTTGTGCCGCCCGAAGGCGCCGATGTGACGTTGCACGGCCAAGCGCTGGGCCACGCGGATGAGCTGTACGCCGGTGGCCTGACCGCGCCGCTGGCCGCGGGAACCGCAGGAGAAGTGCGCGGCGCCAAGATTCCGGCGATGACGACCTTGAACACACAAGCGCAGCCGGGCGTGCGGGACATGCTCATCAGCAGTCCGTTTGGTGCGACGGTCCTTTCACCCGCGTTCGCGTATTCTGGCCCAGTCACCTCCGCGCAGTTGCTCGGCGTTGCGCCAGCCAAAGGCTCCACCGTCGGCGGCACGACGGTGACCTTGCTCGTCGCCTGGCCAGTCGGAGCCAAAGCGACTGGCGTCACCTGGGACGGCAGCCCGCTCGCTTTTCAGCAAAATGGCACGGAACTCACGGTCTCGACGCCCAGCCACGGCTCCGGGCCGGTCGCCGTCAGCATCCAGACCGACCACGGCAGCGGCACCTTGCCGGAGGGCTTCACCTACGTTGACGTCCCGCACGTCGACCAAATCCAGCCCAACTCCGGCTCTGCCGACGGCGGGACCAGCGTGCTCATCAGCGGCAGCCATTTTGACGGCGACTGCACCGTCCGCATCGGCACCTGGCACGCGCAAATTCAGACCAACGACGGCAGCAGCATCCAGGCCACCACGCCACCCGGTCCGTTGGGCAGCGCCGACGTCGTCGTGACCTGCAACGGCGAGACCGGCACCCTGCCCGGCGGCTTCCAATTCACCGACGGCATGCCGCACGTCAACGCGGTCGTTCCCGGCCAAGGCGCGACCGGCGGCAGCACGCCGGTCACGGTCTACGGCAACGGCTTCCAGACTGGCATGAAGTTCTATTTCGGCAGCAAGCCGGCGGCCAGCATCGTCATTTTGGACAGCGGCCGCGCCACGATGATGACGCCAGCGCACGACAGCGGCCCGGCGAATGTCGACGCCGTGCTCGCCGGCAATTCCGACACATTGCTGAATGGCTACAACTATTTCGACCCCACCACGCCCGATGGCGGCACCTGGGGCGGTCAGGTCGGCGGCGCGCTCAACGTCACCGTCATCGACTACTACGCCCGCGCCGCGATTGCCGACGTCACGGTCGTGCTCGGCCAGCCTGGACAGGCGATCTTTGGCAAATACCAAGGCGTCACCGATCAGGCCGGCCAGGTCGTGTTCAGCGGTCCGGATGTCGTTGGCCCCCTCACCGTCTCGGCGAGCAAGACGGATTACACGGCAAGCTCCATCGTCTCGTTCGACGCGCGCAACGCCACGCTGATCCTGTTTCCCGAACATCCGTCCGGCTCCGGCGGCGGGGATCCGCCCATCACACCTCCCGATCCCGTGCTGCAAGGCCGCGTGCGCGACATTGAGAAATACATCTCCGTGCCACCGGCCAATTGCCTGAAAGGCAGCGAGGCCGGCGACAAGACCTGCAACACGTGCTTCTCCGACGCGGATTGCGTCAGCTTGCCCAGCGCCGTGACGTTCGCCTGCATCGACAACGGCCCCGCGGGCAAGCGCTGTCTGGCCGATTGCACGCAAGCCAACGTGTGCGGCAGCGGTTTCGGCTGCTACGCGGAATCGAGTTGGCCAGGTCACGCGGTCTGCAAGCCGGAAGTCGGCATCCGCAAAGTATTGTGCGCCACGAGCCAGCGGGACACGGCGACGCCGAACGTGCCGGCACCGGGCGCTCCCGACCAAATTCTGACCGGCGTGCTGCCCTACGACGCCATCGCTGTGGATGAAGCCACGGGCGATTTTACCCTGGACGGCCGCCTGGACGAACTGGCGATCGTCTGCGTGGGCGGCTACGTGACCAACGACACCAAGAAGTTTGTGCCGACCGCGATGGGCATTCGCCGCCACGTATTTCCCAAGCCCAAGTACAACCCGGGCGACGAAGTCACAGGCCTCGACATCAACCTGGACATTCCGCTGACCCGCAACCTGCCCGGACGTTTGGACCATCCGCAGCCGAATTTCCCGGCCGATCAAGGCGGCGCGCAGGAAGTGGACGCGTGGCTGAACCTGGGTTCGGACGGCGTGGTGCAAATTCTCGCGCAGATCTCGCCCGACAATGGTGCCATTTCGGGCGTGCAGGACGACTTGACGCTGGCGCACCTGCCGATGTCCCTGCCAGCCGAACTAACGGACACGTCGTGGATTTTTCAGGCGACCGTGAAATATGGCCAAGGCGCGGCGGGCATTCCACCGGAGGCGGGCACGCGCGCGGCGGGGCTCAAGACGCCTGGCGACCTGAACGTCCGGGTGCGTTCCGCGGATGGCGTCTGGAGCGACCTGGGACTCGGCGAGGCGCAAGAGCTGACTGGGGTCTTGCACGGCGCCGATGACCAACTGCTGGTCGTGACCCGGCGCGGCATGCTGTACCGCGGCGCGGTGGACACGCTCAAGCCGATCTATCAGCCGGTGATTCTGGATCCGTACGCGGAACCGCTGGCGGTGCTGGCGGCGGCGGGAACGCCCACGGATGCGACGCTCGTGGGTGAATTGGGCCTGGTACGGCGGCTGCACGGTCAGAAAGTGAAGGACGAGGCTGGCGCGGTGGCGACGACGCTGCGGGCTGTGTGTCAAAATGAGACACTGCGCGTTGCGGTGGGCGACAAGGGCGCGCTGGAGGTGGATACCGGCGCGGGCTGGCAGCAACTGGCGGGGAGCGGCTCAGCGGATCTGCGCGCGGTCGTGTGCACGGCCACGGGCGCGGTCGCGGTGGGTGCTGGCGGCACGGTGATCCAGGTGCTGCTGAACGGTTCACAGCCGGTGCTGTCGCTGACGCCGCTGAACGCATCGCTCGACCTCTACGCGGTAGCCCAAGCCGACGATGGCACGCTGTGGGCTGGTGGTGGTCATCTCGCGGCGAGCGGCCCGACACTGGAAACGCCCGCGCTGTGGCAGCTACCGGCCAAAGGCCAATGGCAGGATGCGTTGCCGGCGAGCGTCAACGTGGACGGGCTCCGCAGTCTGCGGCTGCTGGTGCCTCTGCCGAACCAGACCTTGCTCGTGACCGACCGCGAAGGCGGGCAGTGGCGCGTCGACGCGACCGGCGCGAACAATGAATCGCCTGATCGTCTCGACCAGCGGCCAAGCGCGGGCGTGGCGCTGAAGGACGGTTCCGTGGTGCTGGTCGGCCAGCCTGGCCTCTGGCTGGGGCCGTTTCTGACCGTCCCGGCGATCGCCCAGCCCACCGTCCAGAGCGTCTACCCGTTCAGCGTCGTCTGGTCCGCCGCGCCGGGTCGTCTGCCTTCGTGCAACCGCGTGCACCTGGAAGGCAGCACCTACCCATTCTGGTGGATCTACGTCGCGCCAGAAGTGACCACGTTCGCCCTGCCCGACTTCTCCGCGCTCGACGGCATCCAGGTCTTTCCGTCCAATCCGCAGTACCAATGGGTCGCCAGCGTCGATCGCCTGTACATTCCAGGGACCAACATCAACAGTTTTGCGACGTTCAACGTGGAATTTGGCGACTGGCGCTCGTGGGCAAGCAATGCCGTGCCGTTTCATCCGTAGAGCTATCCATTCATCTACTGGACATTCATAAACACATGCGCACGCTGACTGAACGCGATCTGGACGTCCTGCACGCCGCCGAAGAGCGCGCGGCGATCTTTGCCCGGGATGACTTGCAGGCCATTGAAGTCACAGGAAAAGATCGGGTGAAATATCTGCAAGCCATGCTGACGCAGGACGTCACGGGATTGGCTGAGAATGGCGTGACGCGGGCGTGTCTGTGCGACGCGCAAGGCAAGATTCTGGCAATCCTGACGCTCGTCAAAGAGGCGACGCGGATCTGGCTGTGGACGGCCGTTGGCAACGCGGAATTTCTGCGCAACCATCTGGATCGCTATGTCATCATGGATGAAGTCGAGCTGGAGCTGCGGCCGAACCTCGCGGCAGTCACGCTGGTGGGGCCAGACGCGCCGCAGATCGCGGAGTTGTTGCAGCTGCCGACGCCCGAGCCGGGCCTGGTGGCGGACACGGAGCTGGCGCACGCGCGGACGTGGCTGACGACGACGGGGGATCACCAGCCGCACCGCCAGCCGCTGCCGGAGCGCTGGTTTGTGCTGGAGCGCGAGGACATGCCGGACCTCGTGGCGCAATTGACGACCGCGGGGGCGCACATCGGTTGCCAGGCGGCGCAGGATGCCCTGCGGATTCTCGCCGGTGTGCCGGAATTGGCGCGCGACATCGAGGACGGAAGCCTGCCGCTGGAAGTGGGCCTGCGCGGCACGATCAGCTATCGCAAGGGCTGCTACGTCGGCCAGGAGGCGATCGCCATGATGACCTATCGCGGGCAGCTACGGCGCCATCTGTGCTGGGTGACCGTGGAGGAAGGCCTGCCGCAGCCGGGTTGGCAACTGCGGACGGAGGACGGCAAGCGCGCGGGCAAGATGGGCTCGGCGGTGCGGATTGACGCGAATCGCACGCTGGGGCTGGCCACGATTGCGCGAAAGGTCTACGTTCCCGGCGGCGTGCTGCTGGCGCAGGACGAAGCGACGGGCGAGCAGGCGCGCGTACGCGTGGTGACGACGACCCTGGCAGACGTTTTTCCGGCAAATGAGCGTGGCGCATGATCGTAGGACTCACTGGACGCAATGCATCGGGCAAGGGCACCGTCGCCGCTTGGCTGGAACGCCAAGGCTTTGGCTACACGTCGCTCTCGGATGCCATCCGGATCTACCTGACTGAAAACGGTAAGGAAACGTCGCGGGACAACTTGATCGCGGCGGGCAACGGGCTGCGTCAGGAAGGCGGCCCGGGCGTGCTGGCGGAACGGACGCTGCCGCGGATTCCGGTCGGCGTGGATTTCGTCGTGGACAGCATCCGCAATCCGGCCGAGGTCGCAGTGCTGCGCCGCCGTCCGGACTTTGTGCTGTTGGAAGTGGCGGCGGACGAAGCCGCGCGCTATGAACGTCTGGCGCTGCGCAGTCGTGCCGGTGACGCGCAGAGCTTCGAGGAATTTCGCCGGCAGGAAGCGGCAGAACTGGCGTCCGGCGATCCGTCCGCGCAGCAGCTCGTGGCAACCGCTGCGCTGTCCGATGTGGTGGTCGAGAATGACGGCGATTTGGATATGTTGCACGGTGCGCTGGACCTGCTGCTGCCGATGTTGCGCAAACGCGTCGCGGGCTAGCTCTTTGCCGGAACGCCAATCCCCATTACACTTCGTGCGCCGAATGCCCTTCGGCGATAGGTGAGCTGTGAAACTTTCCGTCGTGATGCCCTGTTACAATGAAAAAGCGACCATCCGCGCCATCGTCGCGCTGGTGCTCAAGCAGCCGTTTGATATCGAACTGATCATCGTCGACGACTGTTCCAAGGACGGCACGCGCGAGATTCTCGCCGGGCTTGAAGCGGAACATCGGCAAGTTCGCGTGCTGTTGCAGGACGTGAATCAGGGCAAAGGCGCGGCGCTGCGGCGCGGTTTTGCCGAGGCGACGGGCGACATCGTGCTGGTGCAGGACGCGGACCTGGAATACGACCCGGGCGAATACGCGCATCTGGTCCAGCCGATTCTGGAAGGCAAAGCCGACGTTGTGTTCGGTTCGCGCTTTGGCGGTTCCTCGCATCGCGTGCTGTATTTCTGGCATTCGGTGGGCAACCGCGCGCTGACCACATTTTCCAACATGGTCACCGACCTGAACCTGACGGACATGGAGACCTGCTACAAGGTCTTCCGCCGCGAAGTCATCCAGTCGCTGACGCTGGAAGAGAACCGCTTTGGCATTGAACCGGAAATGACGGCGAAGCTGGCGGCCATGCCGAACCTGCGCATCTACGAAGTCCCGATTTCTTATGACGGACGGACCTACGCGGAAGGCAAGAAGATCGGCTTGAAGGACGGCTTTCGCGCCATCTATGCGATCACCAAGTACGGTCTGCGCACCAAGTTCATGAAGTAAAGCCTTGCGGGCAGGGACAGCATGGTCTTCTCCTCCACCCTGTTCCTGTTCATCTTTCTGCCCATCGCGGTCGGCGGTCATCTGCTGTTGCCGCACAAGCTGCGCAACCTCTGGCTGTTGCTGGTCAGCTTGCTGTTCTACGCCTGGGGCGAACCGCAGCTGGTCTGGGTCATGCTGGCGACCATCTTGTCCAACTACCTGTTTGGTCTGTGGATCGGCCGTCTGCGCGGCACGCCTGCGGCCACACGCGCGCTGGCGCTGGCGATCACGGTGGATCTCGGCGTGCTGGCGTCGTTCAAGTACGCCGGGTTCGCGACAACGACAGTCAATTCGCTCACCCACACGCTCGGTTTGCCCGCGCTGCCGGTGCCGCAGTGGGTGATGCCGCTGGGCATTTCGTTCTTCACCTTCCACGCGATGTCCTACGTCATCGACGTCTACCGCGGCGATGCCCAGCCGCAGAAGAATCTCGCGGATCTCGCGCTGTACGTGACGCTGTTCCCACAGCTGGTCGCCGGTCCGATCCTTCGCTATCACGAAGTCGCCTGGCAGTTCCTGGGCCGCAAGATGTCCGTGCCCGGCGCGGCGTACGGCATGCAGCGGTTTCTGGTGGGTATGGGCAAGAAAGTGCTCGTCGCCAACACGCTCGCGGTGCCCTGCGATCGCATCTTTGCCTTGCCACCCGAGCAATTGGGCTTCAGCACGTCCTGGCTCGGCATCCTCTGCTACACCGGGCAAATCTACTTCGATTTCAGCGGCTATTCGGACATGGCCATCGGCCTCGGCCACATGCTTGGCTTCCGCTTCCCGGAGAATTTTCGCTGGCCCTACGCGTCGCAGAGCATTCGCGAGTTCTGGCGGCGCTGGCATATTTCGCTGTCCAACTGGTTTCGCGACTACCTGTACATTCCATTGGACGGCAACCGCCGCGGCGAGTGGCGCAACGCGTTCAACCTCGTCACCGTCTTCTTCCTCTGCGGCCTCTGGCACGGCGCAAGCTGGGCCTTCATCGCGTGGGGCCTCTACCACGGCGCCTTCCTCGCGCTCGAGCGCACGCGCTGGGGCCGCTGGATGGATGCCCTGCCCAGGCCGTTGCGCCATGGCTACGCGCTGCTGGTCGTGATCATCGGCTGGGTGCCGTTCCGCGCGCCGACGCTGACGCAGACCTGGCCGTTCTTGAAAGCGATGTTGGGCTTCGGCGGTCCGCCGGAAATTTGGCCGATTCTGCAGTTCCTCACGCTGGACGTCGGCGTCGCGCTGGCAGTTGCGGTGGTTGGCTCGGCACCTTTCTTGCCCTGGCTGGGCGCGCGCATCGAGGCGTTCGGCAAGACCGGTGATTTTGGCCTGCTGGTGCGGCATGCCAGCGCGCTGGTCGCGATCGCGGCCATGATGGCGATGTTGCTGGCGTGTTCCGTGATGCTTGCCGCTTCGACTCATAACCCATTTATCTACTTCAGGTTTTAGACGATGGCCAAGCGCCCCGCGCGACAACCTGCGACACCGACGACGGAGCCAGCGCACGTCTGGCTGCCGCAGTGGGCGCAGTTCCTGCTGCTGGCTGTGAGCATCGCGGGAATTCTGGCGCCCGCGGCGGATATGCGCTGGCATTTCGACAAGACGCCGCCGCCGGAGGAGAACCGCACGCTGGCCGAATGGCCGCGGCTGACGCTCGGACTGCAAGCGCTGCAGAAATGGCCGGCGCAGTACGAAACGTGGGTGCGCGACCACTTTGGCTACCGCAGTTCCCTGATTGCCTGGCATTCGCAGCTGATGCTGGACGTCCTCGGCATTTCCCCGCGCGCGGACGTGGTGCTGGGCAAGGACGGCTGGCTGTTCCTGGGCACGAACAAGTCAATCGACGCGTACCGTTGCATTTTTCCTTACCAGCCGCCGGGTTTGCAGCAGGAAATCGCCAACACCCGGGCGCGTACGGAGTCGCTGGCGGCGCGCGGCATCAAGTTTCTCAACGTGTGGGCGCCGAACAAGGAGAACGTCTACCCGGAATTCCTGCCGCTGTGGATCCAGAAATCCGGCCAGCCGTGTCGGATGGACCAACTGCGGGACACGCTGCGCGGCGCGGGGCTGTCGTTTGTCGATTTGCGCGAGGCCGAAAAGGCAGCGCGGCAGCAGGCGGTGGCGTACCACAAGACGGACACGCACTGGAACGCGGTGGGCGCGTACTTTGGCTACCGGCAGATTGTCACCGAGCTGCGCAAGTGGTTTCCGGCGATGCCGATGCTGGAGCGGGATCAGGTGCAATTCGTTGAGATTCCACGACCGGGCGGGGACATGGCGCGGCAGCTGGACCTGGAAAAGCGCTACGCCAGTCCACAAACGTTTGAAAAAATGCCGCGGCGGTGCAAGCGCGTGCCGCCGAGTGTGACGCGGCCCAAAGGGATCAAGCTCGAGGCCTTCGATTGCCCGGGCAGCAAGGGTCCGCGCATCCTGATGTTCGGCGATTCGTTTGGCAACGGCTTGATTCCGTTCCTCGCGGAAAGTTCCAGTCATTTCATGGCGGTGGAATTCGGTCCGGAGATGGATGATGAGATGATTGCGATCGAAAAGCCGGACGTGGTGATCGATATTCACGTGGAGCGACAGATGCAGCCGGATCGGTAGCAGCGTCAGCGCACGCAGCGCACCAGCTTGAGCGAGGACGGCGTGTCGTTGTAGATCTGCCCAGTGTCAAAGTCGATGACCAGCTCGTCTGAGTAGATGGATAGGCCTGGCGAGGCTGACCAGAAAGGTGCATTGGGAGTTGCTGGAAAGGCCGTGATGTCGATGGCTGGGTGGTTGGCCTCACGGTCGATGAGGGTCAGCAATTCACCGCGCGTGGGCATGCGCCAGCCCGTACCCGGCGCACCAGTCACGTTCTTGGCGCACCACGACTTTGCGTCCGCCCAGTTGGCCGGGGACGTAGCCACCGCCCGCTGCCACTGCAGACCGCTGGCATGGTCGAAGACGGTCTTGCCATCAGCGCTGGCGGCAAAACGGGAACCGGTACCGGTGGTCACAGTCGCGCCACCGCGCACGCATGCGACAAAATTCAGCGGCTTCGCGCTGAATTCCAATGGGTAGCTGACGCCCACCGGAAAATCGACTTGCCAGCCGCTGTTGGTCAAGAGCAATTCCACCGCCGACCAGCAGGATATCCAATAGCCGACAAACTTTGGCCAAATCAACGCGGCCGTGTTCTTGAGATCATAGGCCGGGTGGACGACGTCCGTGACCGACAGTAACTCCGTTTCGGTTGGCAATCGCCAGTCCAGAACTCCGGCGTAAGTCTGCGTCGTGCAGGCGGCGAGCGCGGTGTTCCAGTCCATCTTCGGCAAAGTGTCTTTGGCCCACTGCAACCCCGTCACTTTGTCGGTCACCGTCTTGCCGTCGTCGACAAAGTCGCTCGGAGTGCGGGTGTCGGGCAAGGGCAACCAGTTGTGGATGTCGCTGACGCAAATGTTGCCGCCGGCTGTGCTGCCGCGCGCCACGCAGACGTAGCCATGGGCACAGACGTCCTGGACGCCGGGCGTCGTGCACGTGCCGCTCAAGTGTTGCCAGAGCCAACGGCAATCGGCGACGCAGGTGGTTGGCGTCTCGTCGCCATCGCAGATGCCGTTGCCGCAGAGGATGGCGCATCCGTTGGGTTGGCCGATGCAACTGCCAGCGAAGCAGGAGTCATTGGTCGTGCAGACAATGCCGTCGTCGCAGGCGCCGCTGTGGTTGTCGTGGTGGCAACTGCCCATCGGGCAGGAGTCAGTCGTGCAAGGGTTGCCGTCGTCGCAGGTTGTGGCGTTGCATGGGTACGTGGTCACCGCGCGGACTGTCGCCGCGTTTGCGGGACCATTGCTGATCCCGTTGTCAAAAGAGACGCACCAAGTGCCGAAGCCAGAATTCGACGGCGAGCTCGACCAGAAATTGCCGATCGGCGTATTCGGAAAGACACTGGTGTCGATCGCCGGACCGGCGGACTGACGGTCGACGAGGGTGAGCAATTCATCGCGCGTCGGCAAACGCCAACCGGTGCCCGGGAGTCCCGAAATGAGTTTGCCCCATTTGGCCATAAACTCGCTCGCCGCATAGTTGCCCTGGACAGCGTGCTGCCAGCGCAAGCCGCTGGCGTGGTCGAAAACGGTGATGCCGTCGTCGCTGACAGCGAACCGAGAGCCACCGCCGGTGCCCAATGTCGATCCGCCGCGCACGCACCAAACCGCGAACGGAAAGTTCTTGTCGTGACCGCCGGTATAACCGTACGTGAACAGGACAAGCCACGCGCTGGTGCCAGTGGACCAGGGCATCGCCGACCAATACCAGCTGTACGACGTCGGCCACTGCAAGGGCGCCACGCT
Organism: uncultured Myxococcales bacterium; assembly: GCA_903924465.1. Lineage (GTDB taxonomy): Bacteria > Myxococcota_A > UBA9042 > UBA9042 > UBA9042 > CAIYBN01. The sequence continues at coordinate 27,494 of CAIYBN010000042.1, forward strand.
GGATGGCATCACTTTGTCGATGTCCACCAGCGACAACAGCTCGGTTTCGGTCGGCAGCCGCCAATCGTGCAGGCCGTTGTAGCTCTCGGACATGCAAGCGGTTCCCGCCTCGTGCCAATTTCGATCGGAAAGTTGCTTCTTTGGCCACTGCAAACCGGTCGCGGTGTCGCGCACGGTCTCGCCGTCGTCGACAAAGTCCGTCGGCGTGCGGGCGTCTGGCAGTGGCAGCCAGCTGCGCGTGTCGCTCACGCAGACGTTGCCGCCGCCCACGGCGCTGCGCGCGACGCAGACATAGCCGTGCGGGCAGATATCCAGCGTGCCGGGCGTGCCGCACGGTTCTTTGAGGCGCTGCCACAGCCAACTGCAGTCGCCAGGGCATGTCACAGGTGTCTCTTCGCCGTCGCAGATCGCGTTGCCACAGACGTTCGTGCAGTCGATGGGCAAGCCCGCGCACGCGCCCGCCGTGCACGTGTCGCCGCCGGTGCAGACGTTGCCGTCATCGCAACTCGCGGTGTTGTTGTCGTGCTGACAGGTTCCCGCGAAGCAAGAGTCAGTGGTGCAGACGTTTTGGTCATCGCAGTCTATGCCAAGACACGGATCCGTCGTTGCATCGACCGCAACGGACGTGTCGCGAACCTCCGTCCCAGAAACCACTGCGGCATCAGTCGCCAGGACCGTGTCGGCATCGGCAGACTCTGCCGTCGTCACGACCTGATCCGGCGCACAGCCGAACGTGATCAGGAGCATGGCCAAAGCGAATGCGCGCATTCCAGACCTCGTTGCGTGTACAACACTTTGCGGTCCACGCTTGTGGTGGACTGTAGCATCGTGGCCACGGCACAACAAACCGCGGAGCGCTCGAGTGGCATGACCGTAGGCGTCGGAACAGAAGTCCACGCGGATCAAAAAATTCGCGGCAAAAGTCGACGATCCGCGAACACTCCATTGGCGTCGTGACCGAGCGGCGCTGGCGGGACTTGCGGAAGCCGATCGTACGGTCGGAACTGCGCCGTCTTCATCAACCAGGCCGGCGTGGCCACGGGGGAAAACCCACGGCCACGCGAAGGTGGGGCGGCGCGACGTGATGAACGTCGCGGGACCGCAATGGTGGGCGTACGTCCGGCGTCGGCTGGGCGTGCTTCGGCGGGGAGGGACTTTTTGCCGTGGAGGGACCCGGCGTCAGCCGGAACTGCATCTGCGGCGTTATGAACGTGACAGCTCAGTCGTGAAATTGGTCTGTGAACGACTGCCGTGAGCGTTTCGAAAGCCGGGCCATCAGCGTCGCTCATCGGCCCGCACGCACACAACAAATCACATTTCCAAGGACAAACTGTGACTGTTTTTGCGCAAAAACCCGCATAGTATCGGCACCTGCGCGACGATCCGCCGCCGCCCGGAGCCCTGCCCCATGCAACCTGGCCTCTCCAAGGACGGCAGCGTCCACGTCACCGATGAAGTCTACAACACGCGCATCTCCACGTTGGGCGCCATCCTCACCGTCTTCGGCGTCAGCTACCTGCTCTGGCGCTCCTGGCTGATGGGCAGCGAAGTGCGCATGGCGAGCTTTTTCATCTACGGCATCGGCGTCCTCAGCGTATTCGTCACCAGCGCGCTTCATCATGGCGTCGACGGCTCGCCGCGGACCAATCACTTGCTGCGCCAGGCAGACTATTTCGCCATTTTCGTGATGATTGCCGGCTCGTTCACGCCCTTCTGCCTGCTGCTGGCCGAACGCAAAGTGGGCATCGCCGTGCTGGTGTTGGTCTGGACACTGGCCGTCGCCGGCATCGCTTCGAAGGCGCTCTATCCCGGCTTGCCCAAATGGGCGACGCTGGCCATGACCATCGGCATGGGTTGGTTGGCCGTTCTGTTGATTCCAACCATCTGGGCGACGCTCAGCTTGCCCGGCCTGCTCGGCCTCGCCATCGGCGGCGCATTCTTCACCGGCGGCGGTCTCATCTTTGGCTTGGAAAAGCCGAATCCCGTGCCAGGCCGATTCGGTTTTCACGAGATCTGGCATTGCTGCGTCGTCGCGGGAGCCTCTTGCCACTTTTACACCATGTTCTTGTGTCTCTAGACACGCCGATGGTGTTCGAAGGTCAAATCGCACTCGCGGTTCAGACGGCGTCGCGTCTGCTGTCCGGGGCGCATCCGCAGACTGATTCAAGCCGCCCGTAGCGCCACCGCCGGCTCGCACCGCCACGCCGCCCGCAGCGCCAGCATCGGCGGGCTTCCAGCGTGACTCCACCGAATCCCCGACCGCTTCATCCGCTGCTGCATCA
>CAIYBN010000043.1 GCA_903924465.1 uncultured Myxococcales bacterium
GGCCACGTGCAGCAACACCGGCTGCCACGGTGCGACGCTGGCCAACGCGACGACGCCACCAGCTGCGCCGAAATGGACGCAGGTCGACGGCACCTTCAACGCCTGCGGCCAGGCCTGCCACACGACGCCGCCGGGCGGTACCCACCCGACGAGCACGGAGTGCCAGCTGTGCCACGGCGACGTGATCGCGAGTTTTGACCCGCTGACGCAGACCGCGACGTGGAATGCCGCGAATTTGCACGTGGATGGCACGTTGAATGTCTCGAAGTACCATGTGCTCACCGGCTGGGTGACGCCGAAATTCACCAGCAATGGCGCGGTCAACAGTCAGCATCACGGCGTGGCGTACTTCCTCGCGAATCACGCCGTTGACGACAAGGGTCTGGCGTGCAGCGGCTGCCACGGCACGAACCTCGACGGCGGAATGGTGGGCATCAGCTGCAGCAACTCGACAGTCAATTGCCACGGTGCCAACGCAGCGACCAACGGCACCGGCGGCGATTGGCACGCATGCAACTTCTGCCACGGCACCGCGGCACATCAGGACCCGCCGTCGGGTGTCTGGAACGAGCAAACCACGAACACGCTGGCGGTGGGCGCGCACGCCATGCATGTGACGTCGACGGCGTCGCATGTGGCGCTCACCTGCGACCGCTGCCACATCGTGCCGACGACCGGCGATGTGGCGCATTCGCAGCAATACGTGCCGAGCGCGGACCTCACCTCGACCGGTCATCACGGCGATGTGACCATTCCCGCGCCGCCGGCAGTGACGTGGAACACGGGTGTGATGACCTGGAACGTCGCAGCGACGTCTGGAACGCCAGTCAGCGCGCGTGGCACGTGCACTGGCGCCTGTCACTCCGATGGGCGCGGCGGTGCGCCACAGGTGCTCCCGTACTGGGCGGGCGGCGCCTGGACCGACGGCTCTTGCGCGAGTTGCCACGTGGCGACCATGACCAGCGGTCACCACAACGTGCACACCAGCGGCGGCAACAACAATGCGTGCACCGTGTGCCATCCTGGTGCGAGCTCGGCCAGCCACGTCAACGGTCAGCGGGACGTCAACGCGACCATCGTTCCGGCGACTGGGACCGGGTCCATCACGTCGTCGCGGCCAACCACGGGCAATTGCGCAAATTCCGTGCAATGCAGCGGCACCTGCCACGGCGAGAATCACAACCCGTACTGCTGGAAATAGTGCGTAGCGCGGCCGGCGTTCGGTGCAGCGGCAAGCGCGCCACCGAGCTATGCGAGGCTCCGCGCGCGCCCGAACCGCATGCTGGACCAGCAGAGCGCGTCTCATCACGGCCCCAGTGCCTGCGGTCAGGAACAGTCGGTCGCGCCAGTCCGCCCCCGGTCGAAGTGGCGTGACAACAACGCTGGCATTTCCCCTCTGGCCTCCCGCCCGCCGCTGGCCGATACTGCGCGCCGGCCTTTCGCGCCGCAGGATCGCCATGGCACGCTTCAACATCGACAACCTCGACAACCGCAAGGAGAGCGTCATCGCCCGGATGGCCACGCTCGTCGACCAGATGCTCACGCCGTATTTCCGCGCCGAGGTCCGCGGGCTGGAGCGCATTCCGCCCGGTGCGGCGCTCTACGTCGGCAACCACAATGGCGGCCTGCTGATGCCCGAAGGCATGCTTTTGGGCGCCGCGCTCTACCGCACGCTGGGCATGGCGGCGATGCCCTATGGTCTGGGCCACGAGTTCGCGATTTCCGTGCCGGTTTTGCATGAACTGGTCGTGCGTCTGGGAGCCGTGCGGGCAAGTCATAGCAATGCGCTGCGCCTGTTCGAGCGCGGCGCCAAGGTCCTGGTTTATCCGGGCGGCGATTATGAAGCGATGCGGCCGTACCGCGACCGCGATCGCATCGTCTTTGGTGGGCGCAATGGCTACATTCGTCTGGCGCTCCGCGCGGGCGTGCCGCTGGTGCCGATTGTCGCCGCCGGGGCGCATCAGACATTCCTGATTCTGGACGATGGCCGCTGGCTGGCGAAGCTGCTCCATGCCGATCGCCTGCTGCGCGTCAAAGTATGGCCGATTACCCTCTGCCTGCCCTGGGGGATCGTCGTCGGACCGGGGCTGCTGTACTGGCCGTGGCCGACGCGCATCCTCATCGAGGCGTTGCCGCCGATCCAGTTCGAGCGGCAAGGCGAGGAAGCGGCGAGCGATGAGGCGTATGTGCGGGCGTGCGCCGATCAGGTCGAGGCGCTGATGCAGGCGGCGTTGACGCGACTGGCGGCGGAGCGGGCGAGAGCCTGACCGGACTTCAAGGACCGCCGATCGGCACCGTCGGCATCACAAAGATCCCGGTCTGCGTCTGCGGCGGCGTCTCACTGTCGGTGACCGTGGCGGAGAAGAAGAATCCGCTCACCGTCCCCAGCTTCAGCAGCGACAAATCCACCGACACCACCAGCGTCGGATCGGTGACCGCGCCGGAGAACGTGCCGTTGTCCTGCAACGTCAGGCCCGCCGGGATGCCGGAATTCTTGATGAGCGACTTCACGAAACTCGGCATCGGCGCTTCTTTCCAGTGATACGGCTTCTTGCCGCCGGTCGCTTCCAACTGCGCCGTGTATGGCACCGGCAGCGCTTTGGCGACGACGATCAGCGGCAGCACGATGAGCTGGGCGATGAACAGGTTGACCTGCTGCGTGCCGACGATCTGCAGCGGTGCGAGCGCGACGGTGATGTCAAAGTGCTTGGTCGCCTTCAACGTATTTGGACTGTTGTCGAAGACGCGAATGTCGAAGCCGAACTTGCCATCGCCGTTGATCGTGCCAGACAGAACGCCGTCGGAGCTCAGCGTCAAGCCGGTCGGCACAGCGCCGCTGGCCGGGTCGAGACCCCAGAAGTACGGCGGCGTGCCGCCCTGCGCCGCGAAGGTGACCGTGTAGGCCGCGCCGTCCGTGCCGCCTTTCAGCGGCGAGGTCGTGGTGATGATGAGGCCTGCGTCGACAATCTTCAGGTCATATTCCTTGCTGTCCGTCGCACCCGTTTGGTCCTTGACCTCGATGGTGACCTTGCCGTCCATGCCCGCAGTCGGCGTGCCGGCAAGCGCGCCGCTGGCGCTGTCCAGCGTGAGGCCCGCGGCGATCGTGCCCTTGATGACCGTCCAAATGTACGGCGGCGTGCCGCCTGTCGCGGCCATGTCGACTTTGTACGGCGCGCTGACCAGGCCAGCCGGCAACGCGTCCGTCGTGATCGTCAAGCGGTCGGTCTTGCACACGCCCTCGACGTTGCAGACGCTGCCGGTCGGGCAATCGGTGTCGGCGACGCATTGCACGCATGTGCCGCTCGCGCAAAAGGTTCCGGTATCGCAGGGCTTCTTGAGCAGCGTGGCGCCGTCAGCCGCGCAGACAAAGCGTTCCTTGGCGGTGCAGACGACCGCTTCCGGCGTGCACGTTTGCGTGGCGGATGCGTCGCTGGCGAGCCCCAGGCCGTCGCTGTTGCCAGTGTCGACGCCTTCGGCGGTGCCGGTCGTGTCGCTCGGAATACCGTCCCCGCACGCGGCGAGGGACAGGACGCAGAGCAGGCTGAGCAGATGGACAAGGCGAAAACTGGACATCGAACACCTCATAGAACCGGCCAATAGCGTAGACTTATCGTCGCGCCGCTTCAAGTCTGGACATGGAATGCCACGGACGCCAGAAAACGCACGGCAAAGACGGGATGCGCGCCCGGCGCTTTGCGCTAGACTGGCTGTGCGCGACCCGTTTCCCCTTGCGCCGGACCTTGGACATGAACGACATCCGCATCGGCATTGTGACCATCTCCGACCGTGCCAGCCAGGGCCTGTACCAGGATCTGGGCGGACCGGCGATTGCGCAGTACTTTCAGGACGTGCTGGACTGCCCGTGGCAGGCCGTGACGCGCCTGATTCCCGATGAGCAGCCGATCATCGAGGCGACGCTGAAGGAACTCTGCGATGCGGAACAGTGTTGCCTGGTGGTGACGACCGGCGGCACGGGGCCGGCGCTGCGCGATGTCACGCCGGAAGCGACGTTGGCGGTGCTCGACAAGGAACTGTCCGGATTCGGCGAGCAGATGCGCGCGGTGTCACTGCAGAAGGTGCCGACGGCGATTCTCAGCCGCCAGACCGCGGGTGTGCGCGGCCAGTCGCTGGTGATCAACCTGCCGGGCAAGCCCAAAGCGATCGCGGAATGCCTGGATGCGGTGATGCCCGCCGTGCCGTATTGCATCGACCTCATCGGCGGACCGTTTCTCACGACGCGGCTGGAACGAATGGTCGTGTTCCGGCCCAAGTCCGCCTAGGGACTAGCGAAGCGTCGGCGCACCCACCCGCGGCTGCGACGAGCCGAAGACCAGCGCGATCTCCGACACCGTTGCCTGTTGCGGCAAGGTCGGACGCAGGCACACGCGCGCGAGCGCAGCGGTCGCAGGTCCCAGATTCCTGGGCGTTTGCCACGTGCAGCAGCGGTCGACGCACTGCGGATCGCCCTGCACGGTCAGCGGAATCCCGGCGTTTTCCGGCCGCACCAGATCAAAACGCGACGCCACTTTCGTCAGCATCGACTGGCCCAGCAGTTCCCGCCGCTGCGGTTCATGTTTGCTGAGGTCCGCGCAATCCGGACACGAACGCACGACCGCAAATGGCAGAGAAATATGCGCAAATTTAGCAACTTCCGGCAAGTTGCCGGTCCGAATCGCCGTCGCGAGCGTCGTGGCCCATTGGGCGTACGGCAACGGCTTTTCCGCCACGTCGGCGAGCAGCGCGTGGCCCTCGGCCGACTGCGCGATGTGTTCAAATGCCTTGTCGCTCCTCACTTTTTGCAAGAATTCGATACACCAGCCGCAATCCTTTTGATGTTCCGCAAGCGGCGCGATCAGCTGCAGCGCGACCGTCCCGCGACCTTGTTCCAGGAACGTGCGCGCCAACAGCCAGCGCGCCTGTTCGTGCGAGCCGTCCACCGTCAGCGCTTCCGTGAGCAGCGGGATCGCCTTCGCCACGTCTTGCTGCGCCAGCGCAACCGTCGCCTCGTTGGCCAGATCCGTGGCGCGATAGACCACACTCGCGGCAATCGGCTCTTGCACAAATACCGGCAGCGACGAAGGAATTTTCACTTTTGGCTGCTCGTCCTCCAGCTTGGGACGACACGCAACCAGCAGCACCAGCAGAACGAGAAATCGCGTTTGACGCACCGGACACCTCCACCGCCAGTATTGAACCTGCACACCCGACTTGCCAAGCCCCACGCGCGAACCTAAACTCGCCCGCCCGACGAGGGTTTGACCGGAGTGACGATGAGCGAGAATCAGCAGCCGAATCCAGAAGTGCCGAGCGACGAGCGCAACGATGACAAGGACGCGATTGACGCGCTCAGGGAATTGTCGCCCAAGCTCTTTGCCCGCATGAGCCGCCGCCTGCCGCTGCGGACCTTCCTCGCGGAATTGGAGCGCTTGGACCGCGCGGTTTTCTACCGTCATTTCAAGGGCTACCGGCCGCAGAAAATCGATTCGGCGCACTTGGAGCGCGTGCTCAAGAAAGAGATTTTCGAGATCGGCAACGGTCTGCTGGCGCAGTTGGTCATCTACAACTGGGATGAAGCGGAGTACAAGCTCTACCAGGAACTGCAGAAAGCCGTGAAGGCGATCAACGAAGACGTTGAAGCGATCGAGAAGATCAGCGACGAGGAAGGCAACAGCATCCTCGATCCGCTGGACGCCGTGTTCGACAAGCGCGACGTGTGCATCGCCACGATCATCAACGGCGTGCGCGTGTCGCCGGAGTACCGGAAGACGCGGTTTGCGGACGTGAACTAACCACTCCGACCGAAGTTTGAGATCATCCGTCGTCGATTTGCGGCGTGCCACGGCAGGTGCACGCTCGCGGTCCCAGTCCGCAATGCGACAGGTCTGACCAAACAAGTTTGGTGTCCGACATCGGTCAGGATGTTGAGGGCGCAGCCATCGGCAGCAGCACTGTGAACCGCGAGCCTTGACCAATCTGGCTCGAGAGCTCGATGCGGCCGCTCATCGCCAGCACCAGTTCCCGCACCAGCGACAGGCCCAAACCCACGCCGCCCATGCGCCGGCTTCGGCCGGGATCGACGCGGTAGAAGCGCTCGAAGACGCGTGTTTGATCGTCGGCGGAAATGCCGATGCCGCTGTCGATGATGGCGATCGCGACGCTCGGCGGATACGGCCCTTGCGCTTCCACCTGCCGCGCCCGCACTTCAATGCGGCCACCACCCGGCGGCGTGTACTTGATCGCGTTCTGCACCAGGTTGCCGAGCACAATGTCCAGTGCGCCGGCATCTGCCAACACCCTGGGCAGCTGCGCCGGGATGTGCACGCTGACCGATAGCCCGGCATCCGCGGCCACTTCGCGCAGGCCTTCCAGCACCGTTTGCACCAGCGGTTCGACCGCCACCGGCTGCAGGTCCAACTGCCACGTGTTCGCGTCCAAGCGTGACAAGTCCAGCAGGCGGTTGACCAGCGTCGTCAGTCGTTGGGCGTGGCGGTAGAGCGGCTCGGTGAACTTCTTGAGCGTCTTCAGATCCTTGGGCGGCAAATCGAGCAACGTTTCAGCGTAACCAAGAATCGCCGTCACCGGCGTCCGCAGCTCGTGGCTCGCGTTGGCGATGAAGTCCCGCAGCACCTGCTCCAACGCCCGCCGCTCGGTCACGTCGCGAAAGACCGCCAGCGCGCGGTGGCCCCAGACTTCGTGGTCGGGCAGCGGCGTCACCAGCACGTCAAAAGTCCGGCGCTGCAGGCCGCGGTGGTCCAGCTCGATCGTGCGCGCGGGATCGCCGTCCAGGGCGTGCTGGAAGGCGTCGCGCAGGCGCGGATCCGGAAGCACGCGGGCGATCGGCTGGCCTTCCGAGCTGGGCGGCAGAATCAGCACTTCCCGCAGCGCGCGGTTCGTCACGACCACGCGCAGGCGATCATCCACGACCATCACGCCGTCGGTCATGGTGTTCAGGACCGCGAAGAACAGATTGGCTTTGGCCTGCGGTCGCCGCTTTTCGACGCCGTTCTCGTCCAGCACGCCTTTTTCGTCCGCGCTGTCCAACTCGATCACGCGTTGTCCTGGATGCGGAAGCAGTAGCCCACGCCGCGCACGGTCTCGATGTGGTCGCCAGCCTTGCCCAACCGCTCGCGCAGACGCTTGACGTGCGTGTCCACCGTGCGCGTTTGCAGGTCCGGCGAGAGGCCCCACACGTCTTCCAGCAGCACCTGACGCGTCTGGACGCGGGCACGGCGCTGCATCAGCGTCGCCAGCAGGCGGAATTCCAGCGCCGTCATCTTCACTTCCACGCCATCGACCACGACGATGTGCCGCGCCGCATCGACCGTGATACCGCCGCCCGTGATGAGATCGCTGGGATGCGGCAGCGCCTGATCGCGGCGACGCAGGACCGCACGCACGCGCAGCAGCAGTTCGCGGGTCGAAAACGGCTTCGGCACGTAGTCATCGGCGCCGGCTTCAAAGCCCAGCACGCGGTCGCCCTCGCTCGTTCGCGCCGTCAGCATGATGATGGGCGTTCCGGCCGTCGCCGGGTCGGTGCGCAACCGCTTGCAGACTTCCACGCCCTGCAAATCCGGCAGCATCAGGTCCAGCAGAATCAAATCCGGTTTGCCCGTTCGCGCCAGCGCGAGCCCTTCGCTCCCCGTCGCGGCACGGAGCGCCTTCATGCCGGCCGCTTCGACGTGATGCGCGACCAGATCGCGCAAGTCAGCTTCGTCTTCCACGATGAGAATCGTCGTCATTGCAGGCTCCGTGAGCAGGTTCGTACCGTTACTTCTGACGCGGTGAAGTCGCTGTCACGGCTTCCGGAAGCGTCAAGGCGAAGACTTCTGCCGGCACCTTGCGAGCAACCGACAGGACGGCAACATGCGCCTGGCGCAACGGGCCGCTGTCCGCGTGGACAACGAGCGCCAGCAGGCGGTGCCTGAGGTCTTCAAACGCCATGACATCCACCCGATTGGCAGGTCCCCGAATCAGCCAACGTGCGATAGGTTCGTACGAACGGCGGTTTTTTTCCAGTACGGCGGCAACAGAAGTCCGCCCCGGCCGCACCACCACCGCCAGCATGCGCCCGCTCGAGGTCCGCAGCAGGACGTCGCGATCGGTCTTGCGCTCAACAAACAGCGGTTCAGTGGTGCGAATGTGCTTCGCCTTGAGCACCGCGCCTGGGTTCTGGCGCTGATGCAGGTGTGTCACAGGATTGCCATGGTCGTCCAGGCGGACGATCTCAATCGGCGTGCCGGGCAACATCTGCGCCCACTCGGGGCCTTGGCGCCAGGCCAAGCGGTGCCCATCGTCCGACCAGCCCAGCCATTGAATCCACGCGGGTGGCGAACTGGGATTGGGCCAGGTGACGAGATCCGGGGTCACTGCAATCGGCAAGTCCGCCACATCATTCGGGTGAGGCGGCTCCGCTCGTTGCGTCGGCGTCGCGGCAATCGGCAACGGCAAGGACTTCGCGGGGGGCGCGGCGCCCGCCGACGACCCGATGCTCAAGCCCAAAAGGATGATGGCCAAGGCGACCGCGCGCAGGCTCAGCCGGGCGCCCGACACGCCCGCACGCCCGCGCAACCCTCGCGCGTCCGCTGGCAATCAGAGGCCTTCGCCCATCACGGGCTGCATCTCGCTCATCAACTGACGCAGACGGGCCATCGTGTTGGGATCGTTGGCGCCGGTCAGTTTGGCATCGAAGGACTGCTCGCCACCTTCTGTTTCCGCCGGGCGAATCCGCGTGACCTCACAGCGGATGATGATCGCGTCCTTGCCGCCCCGCGGCGCGGGCAGCTGGATCGCGATGCGCTCGTAGATCGTCGGCAGCACGGGCGCGCGCACCCGCACTTTGCTCTCAGCCAAGCGGAGCACAGTGCCCTGGCGCTTCTTCTTGCCGGACTCAAACGTCACGGGCCGTTCGGTTCGCACGGCTTGGTCCACCGAAAACAGTTGCTGAACCGCCACAAGCGAGCCTGAAACCATGCCGCGCCCCGTCTGCTGCTGACGCACGGGCTGGTCCCACACCGACATCGGATCCACCGGTGGCCCCAAGTCCTGTTGGGTCTGCGGATGCAGGTGCTCCGTCGGAACACTGTCCGTTCCCTTGTCCTTGTCGCCGCGCCCGAACAACCGCGCAACGAGGCCTTTGCGCGGCGCCGCCTTGGCTTGCGGGACCGTCATCACCGGCCGCGGCTGGCTGTCGCCAAGCGCCACGGTCTCGACCAGGATCGGCCCTTCGTCCTCGCCGCCGCTGGAGGCGTGCTGACGCGGCCCCGCGACTTCCTGCGGCGATTCCGGGATCATGTCCGCCTTCAGCCGCACGATCTGCGCCGGCGACTCCGCGTCGCGCTCCTCACTCGTCATCCGCCCGACCCGCTGGTCCAGCATGTCGAGCATGCTGCGCAGTTCCGAGTCCACGTCGCCCATGCCAAGGCCTGGCATCGGTGGCGGGGTCGGCAGGCGGTGCCCCAGCTCGGGCGGCTGGGCGACACTCGGCAGGCGCGGCGCGAACGAGGAAACGGGAGCGGTGATTGGCTCCGTCGGTCGGGCCGTTTCCACTGATTCGATCGCATCAAACGCGAGGGCTTGCCCGGTACGCGGCGTTTCCAAAGACACGGCCCGCGGCTGGCTCCCCCGCGAGGTCGGCACATCGACCTGGGCACCGACCGGCGGCAACGCGTACACAAACCGCTTGATATCCGGGTTGTCGCGATTCTTGCCGACGGTCACACTTCCGCCTTTGGCAATGTCGTGCTGCTCGATGAAGTCGCGAAGTGCCGTGGCCGAAGTCATCGTGCCGACGCGAACCATCGCAATGTCCACTTCAAACTCGCCCCAATCGCCGTCGCGCGCGGCCACGCACAGACCGTCGATGGCGATTGTGTCGCTCGGCCCGTCGCCTTCGAGGCGCAGAAAACACTCCAGCCCCACGTCGGGCGTCCGCAGCGCCGTCACGGTCGCGATGCGCTCGCCCAAATGCACCAACGTGGCGACCGTGCGGGTCTGCGCCCATTCCAGAGTGACGCTGGTATCGATGGCGTCGAGAACGCTCACGGGCAGTCTCCGCCGAAGGAGGATGCGACCGCGCACCCGGCGCGTGAACCGGCGTTCAGGCGTTCCATTGCCGCAATCACCAGCAGGCAGAAATCGCGCATCGGGGCCCCGCGCGCCACGTGGCGCCGTGCGGTGTCTACCACGAATCGCCATGGCGCGACAAATGGGCGAGCAAGTGCCTCGTCAGGCCGCCCGCATGCGCGCGCGGACCACGACCGCCGCCAGATTCAGCGTGAACGTCAGGATGAGGAGCACGGCGACGGTCGCGTACAGGATGGGCGTTGAGGCGTCCACATCCGCGCTCTGCGTGGCCATGACGTAGACATGGTAGCCCAGATGCATGAACTGGCTGTCCAGGCTCTTGGGCAACTCGGGCAGGAAGTACGCCGCGCCGGTGAACAGGATCGGCGCCACTTCACCGGCGCCACGACTCACCGCGAGAATTCCACCCGTCAGGATGCCCGGCATCGCTTGTGGCACGAGCAGACGGAACACAACCTCAAAGCGCGACGTCGCCAGGGCGTACGCCGCTTCGCGCTGCGCCGCCGGAATCTGCCGCAGCGCCTCCTCGGTCGCGACGATCGTCGTCGGCAACGTGAGCGTCGCCAGCGTCAGCGCGGCCCAGAGTAGCCCGGGCTGCCCCCACACGAGGTGCCCGTCGTGCAGCAGCTTGTCCATGCCGCCGCCGACGAACTGCACGAAGAATCCGAGCCCGAAGAGGCCGAACACGATACTCGGCACACCCGCCAGATTCTGCACCGCCATCCGCAGCGCGCGCGTCCACAGCGCGTCCGCGCGCGCGTACTCGTGGAGGTAAATCGCCGTCGCAACGCCCACCGGCACGCTGACCGCGGTCATCAACAGCACGAGCATCGCCGTGCCCAGGATCGCCGGAAAGATGCCGCCCGCCATCATGCCGTTGCTCGGCGCCTGGCTGATGAACGTCCACGACAGCTTCGCGCCCGCGTGGACCATGACATCGCCGAGCAACAGCACGAGCGCGAGCAACAACAACAGAACCGCGGACAACGTCGCGATCACCATCGCCGTGTCGCCGAGCTTGGCGCGCAAGGACCGGGTTTTGTCGGCAAGTTGCATGCGCTACCTCGACTTCACTTTGGCTTTTTGCGCATCGATGACCCGGCCACCGAGCAGGTTCAGCAACGACGTGAACACAAACAGCAGCAGGCCGAGGTAGAACAGCACGGCGTAGTGCGCAGAGCCAAAGACGACTTCACCCAGCTCCGACGCGATGGTCGCGGACAACGTGCGCACCGAATCGGCCGGATTCCACGAAGTGATCGCGGCATTACCAGACGCCATCAGGACCACCATCGTTTCTCCCACAGCGCGACCAAAGCCGAGCGCGATGGCTGAAGCAATGCCTGGCGCTGCCGTCGGCAACACCACTTTCAGGATCGTCTGCCACTTGGCCGCACCCAACGCGGTCGACGCTTCGACGTAGGTCGCCGGCACCGCGCGGATGGCCTCCTCGCTGATCGTGAACACGACCGGCACGATGGCCAGCGACAGCGCCACGCCGGACACGAGCGCGTTCAGCCGCGAGTCGAAACCGAAGGTGTCCTGCAGCCACGTCGCGAGCGACACCAGGGCAAAGAAACCCAGCACGACAGACGGAATCCCAGCGAGCAGTTCCAGCGTCGGCTTGAGGATCTCGCGGGTCCGACCGCGCGCATAGAACGCCACGAAGATAGCCGCCGCAACGCCCATCGGCCCCGCGATCGCCATGGAGACCAAGGTGCTTTTGAGCGTGCCTGTCACCAGCGGCCACAGGCCGAACTTGGGCACCTCCGACACCGGCTGCCAGACGTTTTGCGGCGTGTCATAGCCCGGCCACAGCGTCGCAAACCACATCTGCGCCTGCGTCACTTCCTTGCGAACCTCACCGGACGTCCACATCGGCAGCGCCGACTTCACCAGGAACGCGAAAATCAGCACAATCGCCAGAACCGCCAGCATCGCCAACGCGCGCACCAGCCATTCCAGCGGCGCGTGCCATTGCGGCGGGCGGCGAATCGGCAGACCACGGATGGGCTGCTGCGTTTCCTCCGGCAAGTCGCGACGGGGTCGACTGGCAATGTGCTGCAGCGGCAACGGAATGGCGTTCGGCGTCGGCATGGCAGGCTCGTCGCGCGTCGGGAGACGGCGCAACGGCAAGATGCCCGCGATGTGTGACATTCGGATGAAAATCGGGAAACGGTTGCGCGCAGGCCAGCGCCGAACATGCTGACCGATGTCGGACACCAAACTTCTTGGGTCAGACCTGTCGCATTTCGGACTGGGACGGCGAGCGTGCACCTCTGGTGGCACGCCGCGGATCGAAAACGTTTGATCTCGAACTCCGGTCGGAGTGTGCGGATCGGAACGAAGGATCAGCGGCGCCGGGCTTGCGGCAAAATCGCTACGGGCAAGTCGTGCCGTTGTGAATCGGCAAGTACATGCACATGCCCGAGGTGCACATGTCAGTCGTGCACGGATTGCTGTCGTTGCACTTGGCTGCACCGGGCGTGCAAGCGGACGCCAAGCACACGTCGCCCACCGTGCACGCGTTGCCATCGTCGCAAGCCGTGCCGTCGGCCATGCCTTGACACAGATTGGCGGCACAGATGCCAGCCGAGCAGGTGCCATTCGGGCACGACGCACTGTTGTTCTGGGACATGCAGCCTTTGGTCACATCGCACGAGTTGTCGGTGCAGACGTTGCCGTCGTCACAGTTCATGGCCGCTCCCGGCACGCACGAGTTGGCCTGACAGGTGTCGTTTTGCGTGCATGCATTGCCGTCCGTACACGTTGTGCCATCGGCCAGGCCGATGCAGCTCGTCGCGATGCAGTCCATCGGGCAAGTCGTGGAATTCTCGTTGGCTTCGCAGATGCCGTCGCCGCAACCGGCGGACGCGCTGCAGACACCAGCGGAACACGTGCCGCCGGGGCAAGGCGACGTGTTGAAGACGGGACCGGAACAGCCAGCGACCGGGTTGCAGGCGTTGTCCGTGCAGACGTTGCCGTCGTCACACGGGTTGGTGCCACCCGGCATGCAGACATTGTTCAGGCAGCTGTCGCCTTGGGTGCACGCGTTGTTGTCGTTACAAGTCGAACCGTTGGGCTTGCCCGTGCACGAACTCCCGCCGGAACAGTCCGGTGGGCAGGTCAACGAGCTCTCGCCCGGCTCGCAAATGCCGTTGCCGCACTTGGCCGTGCTCACGCAGTCTTTCGGGCAAGAGGTCGATGTCTCGCCCGCGTCGCACGTGCCATTGCCACAGTTGCCGACGCAGAGATTCTGCTGGACCGTGCAACTGGAAGACTCGCACGCTGAGATCGTGCACAAGTCGCCGGTGGTGCAGGTCACGCCGTTGGCCAAGGGTGTGACGGTGCAGCCGGTCATCGGATTGCAGCCGTCGCTGGTGCAGTTGTTGCCGTCGTCGCACTGGGCGGGCATCCCCATGCAGTTGCCGGCGGAATTGCAGACGTCGCCGGTGGTGCACGCGTTGCCGTCGCTGCAGGACGTGCCGGCGGCGTCGAACGTGATGGCGCAAATGTTGTCGAGCCCGCACTTGTCGGTCGTGCAGGAATTCTTGTCGTCGCATTGGACGTCGAGTGTGCACGCGACACACTTGTTGCTGCCAGAGGTGCAAACGTTGCCGACGCAGACATCGCCCTGCGTGCACGCGTTGCCGTCCTCGCAGCCCATCCCGTTGGCCACGGTGTGCGTGCAGCCGTTCGGCATCATGCAGGCGTCCATCGTGCAGGAATTGCCGTCGTCGCAGGAGAGCACTTTGCTCACACACATGCCGCCCAAGCACGTGTCCGCAGTGCATGGGTTGCTGTCGGTGCAGGTCGAGCCGTCTGGCAGGCCGGTGCAGGGGCCGGTGCTGCTGCAGTCCTTCGGGCACGTGATGGGCGTTTCCGTGCCGGAGCAGATGCCATCGCCACACGTGCCGCCGCCGCAATCGATCGGGCAACTCGTGGTGGTCTCGCCGGGTTCGCAGATGCCATTGCCGCACTTGACGCCGCAGTCGGGCGGACAGGTGCTCGGGCTTTCACCCGCTTCGCAAATGCCGTTGCCGCACACGCTGCCGGGGCAATCCTGCGGACAGGTGGCGTTCGATTCACCGGCTTCGCACATGCCGTTGCCGCAGGTGGTGGAAGCGGAGCACTTGGAGGAAATGCAGCTGGCCAAGCCGTTGAAGATCGGCGTGGTGGCCGGCAGGAGTTTGGTGGTGCAGTTCTTCTGGCACGTCTGATCGTTGCCGCAGTTGTACATGCAGTTGACGGCGGTGACGCAATCCGGCGCCTGGCCACAAGCTGCCCACGTCGCGTTGCAGGACTGCATCGGACACGAGAAATTCGCCGCGCAGTCAAAGGCACACGTGGTTGGCGACTCGTTCGCCCCGCACTTCATGTCGCCGCAAGTCGAGGGAATGCCGCAGTCCTTCGGGCACGTCTGCGAGGTTTCGCCGCTGTCGCACACGCCGTTGCCGCAGTTGCCGACGCACAGGTTCTGCTGGACGGTGCAGCTCGACAATTCGCACGCCGAGATCGAGCACAAGTCGCCGGTGGTGCAGGTCGTGCCACTGGCGAGCGCCGTCACGGTGCAGCCGCTCAGGGGATCGCAGCCGTCGTTGGTGCAGACATTACCGTCATCGCACTTGGCGGGACTGCCGTAGCACTTGCCAGAAGGATCGCAAACGTCGCCGGTCGTGCACGCGTTGCCATCGCTGCAGGACGTGCCCGCGGCGCCGAACGTGATGGTGCAGATGTTGTTCGCGCCACACTTGTCGACCGTGCACGGATTCTTGTCGTCGCACTGCGCGTCGAGTGTGCAAGCGCCGCACGTGTTGGTGCCGGACTTGCAGACGCCGGCCGCGCACAGATCGCCCTGCGTGCAGCCATTGCCATCTTCGCACGCCATGCCGTTCGCCACTGTGTGCGTGCAGCCGGCGGGCATCATGCAGGCGTCCATCGTGCAGGCATTGCCGTCGTCGCACGAGATCGGCGTGCCGATGCACTGCCCTTTCATGCACACATCGGTGGTGCAGGCGTTGTTGTCGGTGCAGGTCGAACCGTCGGGCAGCGTGGCGCACGGGCCGCTGGACTGGCAATCCGCCGGGCAGCTCTGCGGACTTTCAGACGCTTCGCACTTGCCATTGCCGCACACCGCATTGGTCCCCGAGCACGTCGCGTTGATGCACGCGGCGCCGGCGGACAACGTGCTCGCTGTCGGCGGGGGCAAGTTCGACTGGCATTTGCTCGTGCACGTCTGGTCCGAGCCGCACGCGACCATGCAGTTGACGGCGGCGACGCACAGCGAATCCTTGCTGCACGCAGCCCACGGACCGCTGCAGTTCGTCTGGGCGCAGCTGGAAATGCCGGAACAGTCAAAGCCGCAGGTGAGCGGCGATTCCGTCGGCTCGCACTTCATGTTGCCGCAGACCACGACGGGCTGGCAGTCCTTCGGGCACGACGTCTCGGTTTCGCCGGAATCGCATACGCCGTTGCCGCAGTTGCCCACGCAAAGGTTCTTGACGGTCGTGCACGCTGACGCCTGGCACGCCGATTCGATGCACAGGTCGCCGGTCGCGCAAGTCGTGCCGCTGGCAAGCGAAACCGATTTGCAGCCGGAAATGGGATCGCAGCTGTCCATCGTGCAGACATTGCCGTCATCGCATTTCGACGGTGCGCCTGTGCAATTGCCGCTGATGCACGCGTCGGGACCGGTGCAGGCGTTGCCATCGTCGCACGCAGCGCCCGGGGCGTTGAAGGTGATGCTGCACTTGAGCGCCACGCACGCGTCCGTCGTGCACGGATTCTTGTCGTCGCACTGGCTGTCCAACGTGCAGGATGGGCAGCTGTCCACGCCCGGTTTGCACGCGCCGGCCATGCACACGTCGCCTTTGGTGCAGCCGTTGCCGTCTTCGCAGGACATGCCGTCGAAATTCTGATGGGTGCACGCGCCGGTCATCGGGTCACAGCTATCCATCGTGCACGGATTCGTGTCGTCGCACTTCGAAGGGCTGTTGCTGATGCACATTTGCTTCTGACAGACGTCGTTGGTGGTGCACGCGTTGCCATCGTCGCAGGTCGCGCCGTCGGGCTTGCCGCCACAGGGATTGGTCGCGCCGCCATCGGCGGGGCCGCCTGCATCAACGGTTGTTCCGGAGTCCAGAAGGCCACCGCCGTCGAAAATCGCACCGCCATCCTTGACCGCACCGGCATCGGTCGGCCCGGCATCTGGCGTTTCGACATCGCACGTGCCAACGCAACCGCCTGCGTCGACAATCGCGCCCCCATCGGTTTCGCCGACGTCCGTGCACGTGCCCGTCCCCGCGCACAAGCCGTTGGTGCACGTGTCCCCGGACGTGCAGACGTCGCCGTCATCGCATGCCAGGCCGTCGGCGAACTTGGTGAAGCAGCCCAGCTTCGCGTCGCACAGGTCGAGCGTGCACGGCAGTCCATCGTTGCAAACCACCGCGCTGGCGCCGTAGCACCAGCCGGAATTGCAGGCGTCGCCCGTCGTGCACGCACTGTGGTCGTCACAGCCCGTGCCGGTCGCCGCTGCAATCGTCGTGCATTTGCCACTGGTGCATGCGTCCAGCGTGCAAATGTTGCCGTCGTCGCACTGGAGGTCGGTGGTGCAAGTGCATGTGTTCGCGCCGGACTGGCACTTGCCGCTGACGCACATGTCGCCGACGGTGCAGGCATTCCAGTCGTCGCAAGGCGCGCTGTCCGGCGTCGCGGTAATGACGCAGCCGGTGAGCGTGTCGCAGGAATCTGTCGTGCACGGATTGCCGTCATTACAGGTGATTTGGTTGCTCGAGCAGGCGCCCGCATTGCACGTGTCGCCGGTGGTGCAGGCGTTGCCGTCGTCGCACGGGCTGCCGTTGGCAGGCGCGTGGGCGCAGACGCCCGACGGCGCTTCGCAGGTGTCGGTCGTGCACGGGTTCTGGTCATCGCAGTTGATGCTCGCGTCCGTGCAAGCGTTGGGCGCCTGGACGGCGATGTCGACGATCTTGCAGCCGGTTTCGGTCGCGCTGCACGCCAAAACAGTCGCATCGGCAACGACTTGCTCCATGCCGCCAATTTGCGTCAGCACGGGATCTTGAATGAACACCATGGCGCTGCCGCCGACCTTGCTTTCGAGGCACACGCTGCCGTCGGGGCCGGTTGTGCCTTTGCTGATCGCACTGTAGCTGATGCCTTTGGCCATGACCTGGATGCCGCTGACCGGCTGGCCGCCGTTGGTGACGTTGACGTGCAAGCACGCGGTGTCGTTGATCGGCAGCGCGCCCATCCACCACGTGAAGTGGCTGACCTTGGCGCTGAACGTCTTGTTGCCGTTCTGGTCGATGCCGACGGTGCCCACGCCGTCCTGTTTCCAGGTGCCGGTCGACAGGTCAAACCACCACGCACCGAGTTCCTGGCCGACGGTGTAATTGCCCGCGGTCGCGGCCGGCAATTGGAACGACAGATCCGCCTTCACACCGGCCGCCAAGGTCACCGGCTGACCACCGGCGCTGAAGGAAACATCGGCCATGAAGGCGGTTTCCAGCGGCGTGGACTGGCTCGAACCGGTGGCCACGCCAACCAGCGGGCCGGGCGCCGCAGTGAGCGACTGCGTCGTCGGATCGATAGGCGAAACAGAGACTTGCACATCAGCCGTCACAGCCGTACCGGACGAATCGACAAATGCGTTGGCCGGCAGCGCAACACCGACGCTGGCGGATTGCACGGCAACGGGAGCAGTAGCCGTGACCGTCTGCTGGGTCGCAATCGCGTTCACGGTCAGCACCTGCGAAGCCACGGTGCCCGAAGCGACGGTGACCTTGCTGGCAGCCGGCGCATAGCCGCTGACCGCGATCTTGACGACGATGTCACCGACCGGCACTTGCGCAAAGACGGCGAGGCCATCTGCACCCGTCGTCGTCGCCGTCGTGGGCAACGTGACGAGCGCGCCCGAGACGGCCAATCCACCCGCATCGACAACCTTGATGGTCACACCACCTGGGGCTGGCGGCACGTCGATCGTGACTTCCTCAATGTCGTTGCCAGCGTCCAACGTGGCATCGGTCGGCCCCGCCGCGTCGGCAGTATCGTCCAAGGCATCCGTGCCCGCCGCATCCGTCCCTGCGGCGTCTGTGCCCGCAGCGTCAGGTGCGGCATCGTCCTGAGGCGCGGCATCGGCCTTCCACCCCGTGTCACCCGCGGCGTCCAGGATCGCGTCGTCCGCCGCAGTCGCATCGACACCCGCGTCGTCCGCCGTCTGCTCCCCGGCGCCCGGCTTCACGCCGGTACACGCTGCAGCGAGGGCAAGACAACAGGTACAAAGCACGAGCTGGACACGGCCAAGATTTGAGGCAAAGCGATGCATAGTTCCCCCACCGAAGCAAACGACCGCCACAGATGACGATCGGCACGACGCAACAGATGTCGACTCAAGACGCGAGGCCACCCCGAAGTGACCTGACGATACCCGCACGTCGGTGATTGTCGCGCACTCGCCGACAAGGCGTCAAGCGCAAATCGCAACTTTTGCAAGGCAACGCAATGGGTTGCCGATCGATGATCTATTCCGCAATGCGCCGCGCAAAAACGCGCAACGGGCGCCCAACCCCCGCAGGTTCAGCACGCCCGTTGCACTTCTTTACTGATCTGTCGCCATCACTTGACTGGGAAGTAGCCGACGTCCGTCACGACTTTCTGGCCATCCTTGCCGGAAACCCAGTCGATGAACGCTTTCACGTCGCCCGCTGGCGTGCCGCGGGTGTAGAAGAACAGCGCGCGGGCCAACGCGTAGCTGCCGTCCTTGACCGTCGCCGCGGAAGGCGCGATCGCCGCGCTCGCTGCGTCCTTCTTGACCCGGAGCGCCTTGATATTCTTGGCATACGCCGCGCCGCCGTAACCCACGCCGTTCTTGTCGCGCGCCACAGCGTTTACGACCGCTGCGGTGCCCGGCAACGTCTGCGCACGCGCCGCGAAATCGGCGTTCTGCAGCACGTGTTCTTTGAAAAACACGTAGGTTCCCGAGTTATTCTCGCGCGAATAGATCGTGATCTTCGCGTCCGCACCGCCCACTTCCTTCCAGTTTTCGATCTTGCCGGTGTAGATCTGCTTGATCTGGTCCATCGTCAACTCGTTGAGCGGATTGGACTTGTGGACGTACACCGTCACGCCGTCGCGGGCCACGACGAATTCCGTGGCCGGTTGACTGAATTTCGCCTGCACCGCGGCTTTCTCCGCGTCCTTCATGGAGCGGGATGACTCCGCGATGTCGGTCGTGCCGTTGGTCAAGGCGCTGATGCCTGTGCCCGAGCCGCCGCCGGTGACCTGGATGGTCTGGCCAGCATGGGTTTTCATGTAGGTTTCCGCCCACTTCTGGCCGAGCACGACCATCGTGTCTGAGCCTTTGATGGTGACGCTGCCGGCGAACGCGGGCGTGGCGATTGTGACGCTGACGAGAATCAGGCGCACGAGTGACGTGATGCGATTCATGAGAATGCCTCCGGGGAAAGTTGCGATGTTGGGGGACGAGCTAGAACAAGTAGAACGCGGAGAACTGGCCGCGGTTGTTGGTCGCGCTGGAATCGTCGCCCAGCGTGGTCTTGGTCTGGGCGAATTCTGCGCCGAGCCGGAACGCCGGCGTCGGGTCAAAGAAGAGCGCGCCGGAGAAGAATTGCCCGCTCTTGAGCGCCTTGGCCGGAGCGACGAGGTCCTTGGCGTTGTCCGATCCCCAGGTCGAGAAGTTGCCGGCAATCCAGAACTTGTTGCCCGGCAGGTAGTACTGCAGGCCAAACAGCATGGAATTCAGCTTGACCGCCGTCGGGTTCTTGTTCGCGTCAAACGCCGCGAGGTTCTTGTCGATGTTGACGCCAGCCGGGCCAGCAACGCCCGTGCTCATGCCGGAATACATGTCGCCGATGCCGGCGCCCATGACGTACGAGGCGGTCAAGGAAAGCGCGTTTGACCGGTCTTCCAGTGTGCCGGGGATAATCGGCAGGAACGCGTCGATGGACAGGCCCCAGCCGTTGGTCGTCTTGGCCGTCGCCGTCGGGTCGGTCGACAGGTCCAGCGTCCGGAAGATGCCGGATACGGAAACGGTCAACGGGTCAAAGCCCGTGCCGGTCGAGCCGTTCGTGTGCACGCCCTTCCATTTGGGCAACTGCACCTTCAACGCGCCCTGGATGTCCGGCATGGCGGCATCCCGCTGCGGCGCGCGGGCCACCGCGGCGGCGATTTCAATGTTCACCGCGTCGGTCTTGAACGTGTGCAGCAGCCGAATCTGCGCCGTACGGCCGTACACCTGACCCGGCAGGCCTTGAATGAACACGCTCGCCGGATGCACGACGGATTGGCCGCCGAACAGGTTCCAGGTCTGGCCGAACCAGAAGTCGACGTACGGATTCTCAGCCTTCATCACGAGGTGCCGCGCACGGAAGGCCGGGTTGTTCCAAATCGACGACTCGGTCTGACTGATGGACTCGGTGGCCGGCTTGCCGTCGGCGCCAACCGCCGTGCTGGAGACACTGCTGTCGCCCGGTTGGTTGCCGAGAAAGTCCATTTCCGCGATGCCGGAGAGCTTCAAGCCGCCGAACTCCGGCGCGGCGATCTTGTAGCCCAGCCGCGAGTTGCGAATCGAGAACTGCAAGCGCGGCTTCTGGCCCGCGTATTTGCTGTTGGCCTGAATGAGCGCATTGCCCGGCGCGTCGCTGTAGCTCTGCGTGGAGTCGAAAATCGTGTCCGATTCGATGAAGCCGTAAAATGTGCTTTCCCATTTGGACGTGACAGCCGGCTTCGCGGCGGGCGGAGCGGGCGCTGGCGTCGGCACCACTGGTGCGGCGTCCACGACCGGCGCAGGCGCGGCAGCCTCCTGGGCAAACGCCGAGACAGGAATGAGACAAAGCGCGGTCAGTCCGAGCTTCTTCCAATGCAGCTTGCGTGCGCAGTTCATGCCGAAGTCCTCCGTTGTTGGCCGACGCAGTGTCTCCGCCGATTGTGACATTAGGATGAAAAGAACGAAACGCTTGCGCCGTCCGGCCCGGTTGCGCGACCGTCGGAAGGCATTTCTGTGACAAAATCACGAAGACGGGCGCGCTACGGATCGGTTGCTTCAGCGCCGTACCAGTCCTCAGCCATCGTTCGCGCCAGGACCGCGCGCGCCCGAGCTGCACGGAATTCACCTGTCGCAATCAGAATTTCCGCTTCAGCCAAGCGGGTTTCTGCGTCGACTACTTCCACGCCGGTGGCCAAGCCCGCGCGCAAACGCGCGTCCGCCTGCGAGGCATTGAGCTGCGCTGCGTCCCGGGCCTTTTGCATCGCAGGCAATTGTTGGAGTGCCGCCTGGACATCCGACCACGCGCGACGAACAGCGACGCGACGCGCCTCCCGCAAGGCATCGATCTCGCGCCCCAGCGTGGCCTCGTGCGCCGATGAGGCAGCAAGCAGCGCGTTTTGGTGACCGTCGAAAATCGGCCAGTTCAGCACGACGCCGGCGAACCAGTTCGGCACTTCGGGCAGCCATCCGCCCAAGGACGGCGCCGCGCCGCTGGACGGCAGCGCACCGCCAGCTTGAGCAGAAATACCAGCAGTCGCATGTACTTCCGGGTGGCGTTTGACCTGCTCCAGCTGCGTCCGCGCTTGCTGCGCTTCCAACCGCGCGGCGGCGGCCTGCAACCGGGGCGATTGGCGAATCGCCCGCTGGACCGCCAGCTCCAGGCTCGGCGACGGCGGTAACGGCACGGTGGTGTCGACCGCATCCACTTGATCCGCTTCCGCGCCCATCGCCGCGGCCAGCAGCGCACGCGTGACGGTCAAGCCGGCCTGCGCTTGCAGCACGTCCACGTCGTAGCGCGCCAACAGCGCATCCTCGCGCGTCAGGTCGGCCATCGGCCGCAGTTTCTTTTGCACATAGGCGTTGACCACCTCTCGGTGCGCGTTTTGCCGCGTGCGTGCCTGCTCTGCCGCGGCCAGCAAACGATGCGCTGCGGCCACGGCAAACCAAGCCTCCTCGACGCCCAGCGACACGTCCAGCCAGGCACTGCGCGCCGACGCGGTTTCCGTGCGAAGGACCGCGTCCGCCAGTGTCTGCTCAGCCGCCATCAGTCCGCCGTCATACAGCAGTTGCCGCACACCAAAGGCCACCAGCGTCGCGGGCTCGGGCGCGAGGTTGCCCACACCAGCCACCGTGCGAGTGCTGCTGATCCGCGCGACGTCGACAACCGGCGAACCGACATAACTCGCCGTCGTGTTATTGGCCGTGTACCCCAGCACTTGCGCGGTGCCGCCGACGGTGGGCAGCCAACGCGAGCCGGGCACGTCCGCATCCACACGCGCCGCCGCGACGCGCGCCTTCACCACGGCCAGGTCCACGTGATGCGTCCGGGCGTGCGCCAGCGCTTGATCGAGCGTCACAGCCTGGATCGCCGGCACTTCGGCCACGGGCGTCGTCTGCGACCACGCCGGCGCGGCCGCAAGAGCGAGAAGCGCGAGCAGGATTTTGCGGATCATGCATGCACCTCAGCGAGCGGAATTCCAGCTTCTTCCGGCGCGGCGCGTTTGGCAAACAACAGGAACATCACCGGCACAAGGAACAGCGACAGGAAGGTCGATGACGTCAGGCCACCGACCACCGCCAGCGCGAGCGGCTGGTTGGCCTCCGACCCCGCTTCCAGGCCCATCGCCGTCGGAATCAGGCCGATGACCGTGGCGAGGCTCGTCATCGCGATCGGCACAAAACGCGAGCGGGCCGCGGCGACAATGGATTCCCGCGCGCTCGTCCCGTCGTTGAACCGGCGATTGGCGTCATCCACCAGCAAGATACCGTTGGATACCGCGATGCCGATGACCATCAGGATGCCCATCAGCGCAGTAATTGAGAAGCCCTGCCCCGCAGCCATCAGCGCCAGAACGATGCCGACCAGCGACACCGGAATCGTGAACAGCATCACAAACGGCAGCCGCAGCGACTTGAACTGCGCCGCCATGATCATGAACACCACCATCACCGCCAGACCGAGCGCGAGGCCCAGGCCGGCGAACGTCGTACGCATCAGCTGCACCTGGCCGACGAAGTTGAACTTCAGGTTCTGCGTCCGCGGATCCGCGTGCAACGCCCCCTCCAAATCCGCCGCCACGCTGCCAATGTCGCGCCCTTCCGTCTGCATCAGCACGTGCGCCGCCCGCTGCAGCTGGTTGCGCTCCACCGCGATCGGTCCCACGCTGCGGTGGATGTCGGCGTACGCGCCCAGCGCCACGGCCTTGCCCGCGGGAGAAATCTTGACCGGCAATTGCCCCAGCGCGTTGGTATCCTGCACCACTTTGCCGTCGTAGTACGTCACCACATAGTACGACTGGCCGTTCTTCGGATCGATCCACACGCTCGGCCGGTTGATGTTGCCCAGCGTCGCCTCCAGCGTGGTCTGCGCGGCGTCCTGCGACGTCACGCCGACCAGACCCGCCTTGTGGCGGTCGGTATCGACGCGGATCTCCGGGTAGTCCATCTGCAACGATGGCCAGACATCGCGCACGCCCGGCACGGTCCGCGCCACTTCGGCAACCGCTTTGGCTTGAGCATCGAGATCGTCCAGGTTCTCGCCGCGCAGCTCCAGCACGACCGGCGCGATGTAGCCGTTGGCAAATACGCTCGCCACCAGCCCGCCCGGCCATTGCAGCATCTCGACGCCGGGATACGCCCGGTTGAGGATCTCGCGCACGCGGTTGGCCAGTTCGCGCTGGCTCAGCTTGCGCTCGTCGGGCGAAGTCAGCGCGAGTCGAATGAAGCCCATGTGCGGCCCCGCGTTCGGACTCGTCATCGCGCTGCGGGCATTGTTGGGCGCGCCAACGTTGGTCAGCACGAGCTTCACCGTGTCTTTCGGCA
Organism: uncultured Myxococcales bacterium; assembly: GCA_903924465.1. Classification (GTDB taxonomy): domain Bacteria; phylum Myxococcota_A; class UBA9042; order UBA9042; family UBA9042; genus CAIYBN01. Next base: position 23,930 of record CAIYBN010000043.1, read on the forward strand.
GCTCTCTGGCCAGCAGGTTCCCCATCTCGTTCATCCGCTGCGCCGATTCCGTCAGCGACATGCCCGGCGCGAGTCGGACGTAAATCCGCTCCATCGACTCGTCGATTTCCGGAAAGAACGTACTCGGCAAGCGTTGCGCGGCCCAGCCGCTGGCCAGCACCAGAACCAGCGAGGACGAGAGCACCAGCACGCGATGCGGCAGCACCAGGCTGAGCGTGCGGGCGTAGCGATCCGCGATGCCGTCGATGAACGCCTGCACGCTTTTGCCCAACCGCCCTTGCTCGCCGTGGCCCAGGAAATAGCGACAGGCGACGGGCGTGACGGACATCGAGACGAAATAGGAGGCAATCATCGCCACCGCGACCGTCAACGCCAGCGGCGCAAACAGCTTCTTGGCCAGACCCGCCAGCAGCAGCACCGGCAGCAGCACGGCCATCGTCGTCAGCGTCGAGGCCAGCACGGGCAGCGCCACGGAGTTCGCGCCATCGCGCGCGGCCGCCATCGGCGACTTGCCCAGCCGCTGCTCGCGGTGAATCGCCTCCAGCACCACAACGGCGTCATCGACCAAACGGCCCATCGCCAGAGTCAAGCCGCCCAGCGTGAACGCGTTGAGCGTCTGCCCGGTGGCGTAGAGCACAATCAGCGTCACGGCAAAGGATAGCGGTATCGCCACCGACACGATGATGGTGCCGCGTACGCTTTGCAGGAACAGCAGAATGACCAGGCCGATGAGGAACAGCGCCTGGATAATCTCCTTCTTCAGACCGGCGTACGTCGTCCGCACGAACGTGGACTGGTCAAAAACCGGCTCCACGTGCAGTCCGGTCGGTAGGTTTTTGAGGTTCTTGACCGCAGCCTTGACCGCGTCGACGATCGCAATCGTGTTGCCACCCGGCACGCGCAGCACGTTCAGGTACACGGCGTTCTCACCGCCCACCGCCACCGCCTGCGTCTCCGGCGCGCCGCCATCCTCCACTTTCGCGACGTCCTGAATCAGCACAGCCCGGGTCCCCACGACCTTCACCGGCGCTTCGCCGAGCGTTTCGACAAGCTTGGGAATCGCATTCGTGTACACGTTCGCGTCGAATTTCGGCGAAATGAACTCGCCAGATGGCAGCAGCGCGTTCGAGTCACGCACGGCCGCCGCCACGTCCGACGAAGTCAGCCCGCGCGCCTGCGCCTTGACGGGATCCACGACGATGTTGATCTGCCGCTGGCGACCGCCGTTGATCGAAGCGCTCGCAACGCCGGGAATGCCTTCGAGGATCGGCTCGATGTTGTTGAGCGCGTAATCATAGAGCTGCGGCCCGGACAGCCCGCCGCCGGTCACCGCGACCTGAACCACCGGCGCATTCGACGGATCGTACTGCAACACGAACGGCGGCAGCACGCCCAGCGACTTGGGCACCGCGGACATGGCAAACGCGACTTGTTGCTGCACCAGCGTCTGCGCCGCGTTCAAGTCGGTGCCCCAGTTCAGCCAGACGTAGACGATGCTGAGGTTGTTGCGCGAGACGCTTTCCACGTGGTCCACGCCCGGCGTCGCGCTGACGTACTTTTCGAGCCGCCACGTGATGGTTTTCTCCACGTCCTTCGGCCCAAGTCCCGGCGCCATCGTGCCGACGACCAGCACCGGCGGCGTGAGTTCCGGAAACGTGTCAACGCTCATCCGCGGCGTGACAACGCCCGCAAAGACGACGAGGCCGATGCACAGCATGAGCACGGCGATGGGATTGCGGAGCGACAGTTCGGTCATGGCCGCGCCCTGGACGTCGCGGCGGCGGGCAGCGCAACCGTCGGCGCGACGGCGTCCTTTTCGATGTTGAACGTCACGCGATCGCCGTTGGCCAACAAGGCGCGGCCTTCGACGACGACAAGGGCTCCTGGCTTCAAGGAAAGATCGACGAACAGGCTGCCGCCGCTTTCGCCCAGCACGTCGACAGTCATGGCTTTGGCGGTCTCGCCTTCAACGACGAAAACCGTGGCTTTCTTGCCGCGAACGGAAGCCGCGTAAAGCGGAATTTCCGTCGCGGCGATCGGCTCGCCCACGTCCAACTGCGCTTCGCCCGTCGTACCAACCGGAATTCCGCGCTTCGGATCAGGCAGATCGACTTCAAAATGCACCGAGCGCGTCGCAGGATCCGCGGTCGGCGCGCGGCGCGTCACCGTACCCACCAGTTCCTGCCGCGTGGCCGCCAGGCGAATGTGCACCTGCCGGCCCGGCGCAACCACGGCAAAGTCGATTTCCGGCGCGTCGGCGGACAGCCGCACCGTACTGCGATCGACCACGGACACAATCGTCGTGCCCGGTCGCACAAACGCACCCGGGTCCGCCATCCGCGTCGCCACTTCACCGTCGAACGGCGCGCGCAAGATGCAATCGCTCACTTCCAGCCCGCTCAACGCCAACTTGGACTTCATCGCCTGCAAATGCGCGCCTTCCGCCGTGGTCTGCGCCGCTTTCTGCTCCGCCTCATTGGCCGAGACGAATTGGCCTGCGACCAGCGACTTCAGCCGCGCCGACTCCACCGCCAGCGCTTTCTGCCGCGCATCGATCGCCCGCGCTTCCATGGCCACGCTATCGCTTTCGGCGTGAGTGCCGCGACAATCCAGCGTCGCCAACACGTCGCCGCGCTTCACGACTGCGCCGGGCCGGACGAGCACGGTGTCGACGTAGGCGGAGACCATTTGCGGTCCCACATTCGCCGTCAACCAGGCTTCCATCGTGCCGACGTACACACGGACCGCCTGAAAATCCTTGGCCTTGGCTACGACAACGGTCACCGGCTTGGGACTCGACGCCAGCGAAATTTTGTTGGTTTGCGCTTCCGAATGCCAAATCAGATAGGCACCAGCGGCGAGGACCGCGGCAACGCCCACAACGATGAAGATCGGCACGAAACGGCCGGCGCCTGACCGAGCCCGCGGGGCGACAACGCGCGGCGGTCCCGAAGGGAAACCCGCGAAGGTGGGCTCTGTGTTCACGATTCAGACTCCTGTTGCTTGGGGGGAGGTCGCCACCATCCGCCAGTGGGTAACGTTTGGAAGACGAACCTATTCACGCGTTTGGATGGAACGGCGTGCAGGTTGCGCAACCATCACATTTCTTCACAAATCGTCCGCAGACGGGCGAACCGGAATTGTGAATCGTTCACCGGCCAAGCGGCTCCAACGTGTCGCGTCCTACCTTGGGACAAACTATCGAGGTACTTGGTCATGACCAGTCAATCCGGCAAACAAATCGTGATCGTCGGCGGCGTCGCTGGCGGTGCAGCAGCGGCAGCCAAGGCGCGGCGCACAGATGAACACGCACAGATTGTGATGTTTGAACGCGGGCCGCACGTGTCTTTCGCGAATTGCGGGCTGCCGTACTACGTGGGCGGCGACATTGCCGACCGCGAGTCGCTGCTGCTTCAGACGCCCGAGAGTTTCTGGCGGCGGTTTCGCGTTCAGGTGAAAGTGCGCCACGAAGTGCTGGGCATCGATCGCATCGCCAAGCAGGTCCGGGTGCACAACTTGGAGACCGGCGACGTGTTCCAGCAACCGTACGATGCGCTGGTGCTGTCGCCGGGCGCGGGTGCGATCGTGCCGCCGCTGGCGGGCTTGCCGGCGCGCAACGTGTTCACGGTCAAGACGGTGCCGGATTCGGACGCCGTGCGGACGTGGCTGGAGGAGCAGAAGCCGACGCACGCGGTGGTGGTCGGCGCCGGGTTCATCGGCCTGGAAACTGCGGAGGCTTTGCATCAGCGCGGTTTGCACGTGACCGTGGTGGAACTGCAGCCGCAGGTCCTGCCCGCGCTGGACCCGGATATGGCCGAGCACGTGGCGCGACGGTTGCGCGAGCGCGGTGTGGAGTTGGTGCTCGGCGATGGCATTGCCGGGCTGGACGCGGACGCGGCGCAAATCGTGACCGGCGTGCGGCTGGCGAGTGGCAAGACGCTGCCGGCGGGTATCGTCGTGCTGTCGATCGGCGTGCGCCCTGAGCTGAAGCTGGCGCTGGACGCGGGGCTGGAGATCGGCCGCGCGGGTGGAATCGCGGTCAATGAGCGGCAGCAGACCTCCGATCCGGCGATCTACGCGGCGGGCGACGCGGTGGAAGTGATCCAGCGCGTGACGGGGCAGAAAGTGCGGATGCCGCTGGCGGGGCCTGCGAGCAAGCAAGGTCGCGTGGCGGGCGCAAATGCCGCGGGGGGCGATCTGCGCTTTCCGGGCGCGGTGGGTACCGCGATCCTGGGAACGATGGGCATTTCCGCGGGCCGAACGGGGCTCACGGAGCGCGAAGCGAGGGCGGCAGGATTCGAGCCGCTCGTGACCCACACGCACAACTTGGACCACGCGGGCTATTATCCCGGGGCGCAGATGCTGCACATCAAGCTGGTGACGGATGCGGCGACAGGCCGGCTGCTCGGCGGCCAGGTCGTCGGCGAAAGCGGCGTGGACAAACGTCTGGACGTGCTCGCGACGGCGCTGCAGGCCGGTATGCATGTGGACGAACTGGAGGACCTGGATTTGGCCTACGCGCCGCAATTCTCGTCGGCGCGCGATCCGGTCATCATGGCGGGGCTCGTGGCGGCCAATGCCATGCGCAATGATTTCGACGTCATCACCTGCCCTACCCTGCGCGAACGCGTCGGCACGGGCGCGGCGATCCAGCTGGTTGATGCCCGAACGCGCAGCGAATTCGCGTCAGGTCACCTGCCGGACGCCATCAATGTGCCGGTAGATGAACTGCGCGACCGTCTGGGCGAACTCGATCGCACCGCCGAGACGGTCGTCTATTGCAAGGTCGGTTTTCGCGGCTACCTCGCGTCACGCATCCTGCAGCAGAACGGCTTTGCGCACGTGAAGAACCTCACCGGCGGCATTTTGGTGTGCGACAGCTGAGCAGGCGCGGGTTTGAACCCTTTTGCCGGCAGTCGGCTCAGACGATACGGTTGCCATTTTGGCCACAGCCTTGGAGCTTCCCTCATGAAACCCATCGAACTACACGTCGCGAACTTCAACGCCACCCTCGCCAAGCCCGGCATCGTCCTCGTCGACTGGTGGGCGACCTGGTGTGGTCCATGTCGCGCGTTTGCACCGATCTTTGAAAAGGCCGCGGCCGCCCATCCGGACATCGTCTTCGGCAAGGTCGATACCGACCACGAGCAGGCGCTGGCCGGCCAATTTGGCATCCAGTCCATTCCGACGTTGATGCTGTTCCGCGACGGCATCTTGTTGTTCGCGCAGCCCGGCGTGATGCCGCTGCCAGCACTGGAAGACCTGATTCGTCAGGCGAAGGCGCTGGACATGGAACAAGTCCGCCGTGAAGTGGCCGCCCAGGCGAAGCAGACGGGCACGCACGGCGCCTAGCCTGCGAGCCACATTCAGGAGTTTTTCCATGACCTTGTATATCGCAGGCTGCACGGCACTCGGCGCCGGCTTGGGCTTTGGCTACCAACGCTTGGTCGGATGCCGCAGCGGCGTCTGCCTCATCACAAGCAACCGTTGGGTCGCCACGTTCTACGGCGCGGTCATGGGCTACCTGCTTGCGCGGTGAACGTCGCTCGGACCGAATCGCGTGTTTCTCAGCTGGCGCTGCATCAGTGCTGGCGTTTCGTCAGACCCGAGGAGAATTGCCATGCCAGTCAATATGGGAACTTTGGACCGCGTCCTGCGCTTTGTCGCTGGCGGCGTCCTCATCGCACTCGCTGCCACGCAAACCATCGGCGCGTGGGGTTATTTGGGCCTGATCTTCCTCGGCACTGCGGCGGTCTCGCGCTGCCCGCTGTACTTGCCGCTGGGAATTTCGACCTGTAGCAAGCCCAAGTAGCGGGTCATTGCACCAAGGAATACGTGTTGCCAAGATCGTCCTGCACGACCGTGGCAGCGCCGTGATTCGCCGTCAGCACGAGTTCCGCGGTGAGCATCCGCGTCCGGAAACTCCAGCCATTCGGCAGTGTCAGCTTCGTCGCCAGATTGGCCAGGTCCGCCAGCGCAATCGCCTGTTTCTGGACGCTGTAGGACTGCATGTCATAGGCATTTCCCGCCGAATCAACCAATTCGTAGACCAACTGGTTCGGCCAGAAATGGAACTCGCTGTTGCGCTGGATGGTGTGCTGCAAGTACGGCGTGCTCATCGCTACAACGTCGGCCGAAGGCAAGTCAATGGCCCCAGCTTTGCGCATCTCGATGCCGCCAAGCTGCTTGACCGCCGTGTCCTGCAACGTCGATCCCGCGAGCGAATCCAAAATCCAATAGCGTGGACCGTTGAGAATCACCAGATCGGCAGCAAATTGGGCCTTCAGCGCCGTGGTATCGATCTGGCTCCACGCGGCGTCCGGGCAGTCATTGAGGCCTTCCGTGCTGTAGACGTCGATATGGACGCTTGTGTTGCTGATCATGCCGACAAGGACCTCGCAGTACCTTGAGCCGCGGCGATCCACTGGCGTGGTATCGCCGTCGGCGTCGGCCGATCCGCTGGTCGATGGCGTCGGGGTGGCGCACGCGGCGACGAGGCTCAGGACAAAACACAGCATCCGGAAATGTTGCATGGTCTGGGCTCCCTGATGGCGCCAGCCATCCGCGCCGCGAACGTACGCCATTCTTACCGCATTTGCATCCGCATGTACGGCGCACAGTCCCTGCAACGCTCCGCATGTCGCCCAACTCCCACCCTCCCGGATCGGCGGGGCGCATCCGCAGACTGATTCAAGCCGCCCGTAGCGCCACCGCCGGCTCGCACCGCCACGCCGCCCGCAGCGCCAGCATCGGCGGGCTTCCAGCGTGACTCCACCGAATCCCCGACCGCTTCATCCGCTGCTGCATCA
>CAIYBN010000044.1 GCA_903924465.1 uncultured Myxococcales bacterium
CGCCGCCGCTGCCGCCACGACCGCCGAAGCTGCGGCCACCGCCGCCGCTGCGCTCGCCGTAGCCGCCGCCGCCGCTGCGCTCACCGCCGCCGCCGAAGCCGCCGCGATCACCGCCGCCGCCGCCCGGACGCGGAGCGCGCTCGAGCGCTTCGCTGACCTTGACAGTACGACCGTCAATGGCCTTGCCGTCCATTTCGGTGATGGCCGTGGTGGCCTCGCCGTCATTCGACATGGTCACGAAACCGAATCCGCGCGAGCGGCCCGTCTCCCGATCCTTGATGACCTTCGCATCCGCGACTGCACCGTAGTTCTCAAATGCCGCGCGCAAAGACGCATCTTCCGTGTTCCAACTCAAGCCGCCCACAAACAGTTTCTTACCCATCGAATCTTCTCTCTTGCCGGGGCCTGCGCCCCACTCTCGCCGGGGCCTGGACCCGCGAGAGTCACATGCGCGTGCATGAGAACCTCACAGGCTTTCGCCCGTCTTGTCTCCCCCGGAACAACCAGTTTGCTCCGGAGGTAATTCAAAAATAGCACAACCGCCCGAGCTTGGGAAGCTTTTCTTTTTGCACTTCTTTGCGCAGGTCGGATCGCTGCCTGAAAGGAGCACCAAACGCTTCTTGGGCAACGCGACGCTACTTGGGCGCCATGCGCAGCGCACCGTCCAAGCGAATCACTTCGCCGTTCAGCATCGGGTTCTCGACGATGTGCTGGGCCAGCATCGCGTATTCGCTCGGATCGCCCAGACGAGCCGGGAAAGGCACGGTCTTGGACAGTTCGTTCTGCACCTGCTCCGGCAGACCGGCGAGCATCGGCGTCTTGAACAGACCCGGGGCGATCGTGCAAATGCGAATGCCGAAGCCGGACAGATCGCGGGCAATCGGCAAGGTCATCGCGGCGATGGCGCCCTTGGACGCGGCATAGGCGGCTTGGCCGATCTGCCCGTCAAACGCGGCGACGCTGGCGGTGTCGACGATGACGCCGCGTTCGCCATCCGGGCCGGCTTCCGTCTCAGAGAGGCGCGCGGCGACGAGGCGAATCACGTTGAAGGTGCCGGCGACGTTGACGGTGAGCACGCGCTGGAACGCTGCGAGATCGTGGGCGCCTTTCTTCGAAATCGTCCGTGCGGCCACCGCGATGCCAGCGCAATTGATGGCGACGTTGACGGGCTTGCCAAAGGCAGACTCGGCGGCGGCAAGCGCCGTGAGCACATCGGCTTCGCTCGTGACGTCGGTCGGCGAAAAAATGACGTTCTTGCCCAGCTCGGCAGCGATCGCGGCGCCGGTGCTGGAGGGCAGGTCGCAAATCACGACGTGTGCGCCGGCTTGGGCGAAACGAGTGGCAGTGGCGCGTCCCAGACCGGAAGCGCCGCCAGTAACGAGGGCGATAGCGTTTTGCAGTTGCATGATGAACCTCCCGCCGGAGTCGCTCCGGGGCGGCGGGAAGTTGGCACGAGCGGAGTCCGGATGCAACTGGTTGCGACCGACAAAATGCCTCGTGGCGAGACGCCTGCGCAGTTTGGGCGCTACGCGGCGCGCTTCTTCGCCTTCAGGCGACCGAGCAGAAGCCAGCCCACGGCGCCAGCGGTGACGGCCGCGGAGGCCGGCAGCGCCATGTCGATCAGGCCGGGGGTGAATTTCTTCACTTCCTGCGGCGGCTTGGCGTCGCCGAAGTCGTCTTTCTCACCGGATTCCGCGTAGTAGCTGGTCTGGTAGAACCAACTGCGGCTGCCCGCGGGCACCTGAGACCACAGGGCAAACCAGGTGCCGAAGATCGCGACGTCCGCGAGCACCAGAATCGTCACGATCAGTTTCAGTTGATTCTTTGCGCCGTCCATGAGAGCTCCTGTTCGGTTTGTGGTGGAATTGGCTTGAAAAAACGGCTACTTGGCCACGCCGAACAGCGTGCACTTGACGTTGACAATGGCCGCGACCTTGTCGCCGACCGCGCCGCCGCCGCCTTTGATGCCGTGTTCCAGCAGCGGCACTTTCAGATCAGCGGTCACTTTGATCATGTTCTTCTCGGCCGAGTATTTGATCTCCACCGGAGCAGAAATGTCCTTGCTGATTCCGTTCAGCGTGAACTTGCCGTGCGCCTTGCCGGTCGCAGCAGCGCCCGTGACTTTCAGATCGCTGACCTTGGTGATGTTGAACGTAATGGTCGGATGGCCAGCCGCGTTGAGCCACTCGGCGCTGTGCATGTGCTCGTCGCGCATGGCATTTCCGGTTTCCATCTTGGCGACTGGCACCGTGATCGTGCCCGTGGTGCCGTCCGGCGCCGCTGCGTCAGCCAAGCTGAACGTGCCAGTGATGCCTTTCGCGACACCGCCGACCTTTTCGGCTGCGGTGTCGGCGTTGAAAGTGAACTGCGACTTGCTCGAATCGACTTCAAATTTCAGCGGGCCGGTTTTGCCCGTGAACGGCGAATCGGCAAACGCGGGCAGGGCAGTCAGTGTGGCGACAATCGTGGCGATCGAGAGGAGGAAACGGTTCATCATGGGCATTCTCCTGGGCGATGGGGCACGATTGCCCCTTGAGGGAAAAACGGCTGGACGGTGGACTTGATTCACCGCCAGATCACGAACGGTTCAGTAGAACAGGTGCACCTGAAGCGTGTACTGCGCCATGCGATACGCGGTGGTATCGAGGTAGCGGTATTCCGGACGCAATTCAATCATCGGGAACGGCATCCATTGGACGCCAGCAACCACAGCCTGTGCGTCGGTCGCCTTGCCCGAATCGGTCGCCGCGTGCGAAGTCTCGTAGCGCGCTTCGAGCGCCAGCCACGGTTTGATCGGGTAATCGGCTTGCACCATCCAGGCATAGCGGCTGAGTGCCAGAGTGTCGTCACGCGAGTGCGTCGCTTCAGCAAAGAGCGAGCCCCAATAGGTCTTGCCGATGCCAAAGTGCGCGCCCTCGATGAGAAAATTCGGCGTGTACATCGTCGATGCGCCGGCCCAAAAGTTGACACCGACGCTGTCGATGCGCGGCCAAAATGTGACGCGCGCGCTCCCGAGCGGCTTTTGCGCCGCGTCGGTCTTGTTCTGCGAAGGATTCGTGCCAAAGCGCGCTTCACTGAAGTTGCGCGGCCAAAAAGCGCCGGCGTCGATGGACAGCCAGTGCACGCCTTCCCAGTTCACTTCGCCGCCGACGTCGTTGTAGAAAGCCGGCAGCACGGGCTGACGCAGATTGGCCGCGCTGCCGTGAATCAAGAGCGTGTGGTCGTCGTGGCGGATGCCGAAACTCGGTTCCAACATACCCACGCGCACGCTGGGCAGGCCAACGGGCGGCGCGGCAGCCACAGGCGCTTCTGGTGCCGGTGCATCAAACTCATCGACGGGTGGCGCCGACGGATCAACTGCTGCTGGCGCTGCTTCCACCACCGCGGGCACCGAGCGTTCCGGAGTCCAGCGAATCCAGCCGTCAAAATTGGATTGGCCGGGGTAAATGGAGGAACCCATCACCGTCTGATAATACACACCCGCCAAGTTCACACTCGCGGTCGCCGAAAAGGTCTTGGTGATCTTCACATCCGCCGCTGGCGTCATCTGCATCGGCACCCACATGCGATCCGGCACCGTGGTGATGCCCGCGTCATTGACGATCGGCCGCCCCAGTTGCGCTTCCTGAATGCGCAGATCGCCGCCCAGCGTCAGCCGGCCGTCAAAGAACGTGTTGCTCTCCGCGTCGTTCACCTTCTGCAGGCCCAGCTTGTCCCAGGTGATCATGCCCGAGCGGGTCGTGTTCATCATGTACCAGCCGGAATTGCTGCGCAGACCTCCGCCTTGCGGATTGACGTGACAGTTGGAACAGCGCGAGCCGGCGTCCAACGTAAAGCGCGGCAACGCCTGCGCGGGCAGGGCGATCAGGGCGAACGAGACCACCAACAGCGACTGCAAGAGGCGCTTCAACATGGATCCTCCTTGCGGCTTCATACGGTGACCGTGCCTTTGCCGGTGGTGGCGTCAAAAGTGACGGAGTAGGTCTTGAGCGTCTTGCCCTTGGCCGGGCCGCCGGTGCAGAGCCCCGTCGCGTCAAACGTGGAGCCGTGCAGATTGCACGTCAGCGTGCTGGTCGGCGCGTCGTAGCTGCCTTGCTGATCGGGCGCGAGATCCGCCTGCGCGTGCGGGCAGAGGCGCGAGAAGGCTTCGACCTTGTTTTGCGCGGAGCGAATGAGGATCAACTGCGGCGAATCGACCGCCACCATGCCGCCGACCGTTGCCAGCGGCGCGAAAGCGGCCTGGCTGACGTCAAAGTCGACCGACACGCCGAGCGAAACGGAGCCCTTGCCGGTCGTCGCGTCGAACGTGACGGGGAAAGTCTTGAGCGACTTGCCCTTGGCGGGACCGGCGGTGCCCATGCCGGTCGCGTCGAATGTGGAGCCGTGCAAATTGCAGGTCAACGTGCTGGTCGGCGCGTCGTAGCTGCCTTGCTGATCCGGTCCGAGATCCGCTTGCGCGTGCGGGCAAAGACGGGAAAATGCCTCAACTTTGTCTGCCGAAGCGCGGACCAGCAGCAATTGCGTCGTGCCCGAGTCCACGCCGACCATGCCGCCGACGGTCGCCAAGGCTGCGTACGCGGCTTGCGTGACATCAAAGTCCAGCGAGCTGCCTCCCGCGGTGACTTTGACCGTCGCCAGTTCGCCTGGCCACTGTGTATTGCACGCCGACAGGACAGCCAACCCTGCGACAGAACAGCTGGTTTGCAAAAAAGCGCGGCGACTTGGCAGGAGATGTGCCAATTCTGGATGTGACTTGCTTTTGGTCATGGTCTTGCCAAGGAAGGCGTGAAATCGCCGAGGTGGGACTGAAATGGCGGGTCGAAGGCACCGCTGCGCCCCCGCCCACTCGGACGTTGGCAAATATCGATTCCGAACGCAACCGGTTCCGGCGAATTATGCCGACCCCGCATCACATACAAACACAATTCGCGTCGTTGTCTACTGCCCCGGCGCCCCTTGCGGGTCGTGAGGCAGCGTGCCGCGCAGGCTCCGCAGAAAGACAAACGGCGTTTCATACAGGAAGTTGGACACACGCGACGTGTAGATATCCGCGTGGTGCTCAATCTGCCGCGCCAGCAAGCTCTTGTCGTTGCCCGTGCGCATCAGCAGGCCCCAGTGGCGGTTGTGGATCTGCCCGGCCATGGCCACAAGCGGCGAAACCCGCGCGTCGAGCGCAATCATCCGTTCGCGCAAGTCATTCATCGCGTCCGTCGTCGCGCTCGTGCTCGTCAGGATCGGCCCGTAGCCCAGCCGTTGCCGCTGCCGTTGCGCGCGCAATTGCGAAAACTGAAACTCCAACGCTTCCTTTTCGGCCATCAACGCGTCGATTTGCTCCTGCTGCGGTTGCCACTTGATCTGCGCCTGGAGTTCCGCCTCCAACTCGCGCAGGATCAACGCGGTGCGCCATTGCTGCAGTTTCTTGGAATTCAGCACGTCGGCGAGCATGTGATCGCCCACGTACATGATCTGATCACCATCAACGCCCAGCGCTTTTTCCAGACGATCCGCGCTGCCGCCGAAATAGACCTTGCCGGCATGGAGATCACCGTCCACCAGGCGCAAAAGCCCAGTGTCGTCCATCACTTCAAACATCAGCGCGTTGGTGGAAAAGAACGCGGGCTTGCGCGACGAGACCACGACGTAGGCAAACAGGTCGCGCCACGTTTGGCCATCGGGTAGGAACCGATCAAAGGCGTAGGACATCATCGCCTGGGTGTACGACCACTCCGAATTCGTAATCAACACAAGGTGCTTACCCGCCTCGCGCTGATCCAGCAGCGTCAGCGGCAGATCCGGGTCCAGCGCGACGTAGCGATCCGGCGTCGCCAGAATCTCAGCCTTCAGCTCGCCTTCCACGTGCGCGCGGTCCAGGGTGAACCGGACCCGCCGGTACAGCGCTTCGTAGCCCAGCGTTTCCGGGATGCGGCGTTCGTCCAGCAAATCCACGAGTTGGGCAAACATACAGCCTTCTGACACCTCAAACAGCGTGTTCAGAAAGACGTACCGGGCGCTATCGGCCAGATCCACCAGCGTGCGACCGTAGATTTGCCGCTGTTCGTCCATGGTCAGCATCCGCAGGCCGTGCATGGATTGCTTGATGTAGCCAAATCGATTGACTTTCAGGATGTTGCCCAGCTGCTTGTCGATGACGAGGCCGCGCTGCACCCGGTCCGGCTCAAACAGCAGATGGTCTACCGGCCAGCCTTGCGCGAGCAGGCGCTGGCGCAAGTGCGCGTACGCGCGACCTTCCCATTCATCCGCGTGGTAATGAATGAGCGTGTAATCCATGTCGTAGCCGATGACCTTGATCGACCGCAGGTTCAGCGTCCGGTTGCAATACAGCCGACGCAGCGGCGGCGGCGCGGTGGGCAGGCTGTCCACGGATGCAAATTCGGTGGGCGGAGCGGGCTGGTCGGTCATGTCCTGGCTCAACGCAGGTCGTCTGCGTGCCCGTAGTCTGCCATGCGCGCCCGACAGGGCAAGCGTCCGCAACTCACCGCTTCTGGCGCATTTCTGCGTTGCTGCGCCGGAATCGGCCCTCGCCGACCGCGAAGGTCGCCTTCGGGCCGATTTCGGCTTGCGCCTTGAACTGCATCCAGAATCGGCGTCCGCGGAAATTCCGATGGTCGACTCTGATGGGGCTGGGACAGTCGTGTGAAGAAATATGAAGGCGATCCGATGCGGACGGGCGAAATCGATATGGTGAACCGTAGTGATGCGTTTGCCAGCGTTTCGTAACGTGACGGCGATGCACGGTGTGGGAGGTCCAATGCGAAATCATGTTGTGCGTGCTGTGGTGCTTGGGGCGCTGTGGCTGGTTGGCTGCGGCGACAATGGCAGCGTGACGCCAACTGTTGAGGCCGACACGATCGACAACAATGGCGACGGTGTTCTGGCTGCGGACGGTGCTCCGGATGCGGCGGACGTGACGGCCGTGGACGCGGTCGATGCGCAACTGCCGGACGGAGCCCTCGCGGGTGCGGTGACGGCCACCGATGCGGCCGGCGACGCGGCCTTGGCAGCGGACGTCACCGAATTCGCGGATGTGCCTGACGCCGGTACCGATGCAACTGCGGGATCCGACGTCACATCCGGTGACACGAGCGCCGACACCGCACCGCAATGTGTGAGCGCCGCTGGCTGCGATGACAACAACCCTTGCACGACGGATAGTTGCGCTGCCGGACTGTGCAGCCACGCCGCCATCGCGAATTGCGTACCGCCGCCGACCGCGTGCGACGTCAACCAGCCTTGCGCGACCGGCAAATGCGATCCGCTGTCCCATGCCTGCGTCGCTTGCCTCGTTTCTGCGGATTGCGGCGCTGGATTCCTGTGTCAGGCGAACGCATGCGTGGCCGCACCCGGTTGCAAGTCGGACGTGGACTGCAAGGCGACCAAGCAGGTCTGCAGCCTGAGCGACGGCGTCTGCGTGGACTGCAACACCACAACCGATTGCGGCACGAACCAAATCTGCAGCAGCCATCTGTGCATCGCCGCGCCGCCGTGCAAGAGCAGCAAGGACTGCGGCGCGGTGTGCGACACCGTGAGCGGCACCTGCGTGGACTGCCTCAGCGACACGGACTGCAAGGCGTGGCAGTTCTGCCAGATGTCCAGCCACGTGTGCACGGCGGACATTTGCACCGGCTCCGGCTGTTCGGGCGACGCGACATTCGCCTGCTTGCCCAACGGGAGCGGCTACGGCCCCGGCATTTCCTGCGACGACGGCAAACCTTGCACCAACGACTCGTGCAAGTTGTTGACCGGCTGCGTGCATGTGGACAACACCGCGCCCTGCACCGATGGCAACGCGTGCACGACCGGCGACACGTGCAGCGCGGGCGCATGCGTTGGCCTGACGATTGATTGCAACGACAGCAATGTCTGCACCAGCGATTCGTGTGATGTCGCCGCGGGCTGCGTCCACATCAACGTCGCGAATGTCTGCAACGACGGACTGCTGTGCACCGGCAACGATGCGTGCAGCGCGGGCAAGTGCGTGGGCACGCCGGTCTCTTGCGATGACGGCAAACCGTGCACCGCGGATGCCTGCGTCGAGGGCACCGGCTGCGCGCACACCGACCTGACCGGCACCGCTTGCACCGATGGCAACGCGTGCACGACCGACGACCTGTGCACTGCGGGCCTCTGCGTCGGCGGCGCGGCGCCGAATTGCGACGACAAGAACCCGTGCACGGCGGATTCCTGCGATGTCGCCAGCGGCTGCATGCACACCAACACGGATGGCCCGGCCTGCGACGACGGCAGCCTGTGCACGGCGCAGGACGCGTGCTCCGGCGGCAAATGCGTCGGCGTCGCTGTCGTCTGCGATGACAAGAATCCCTGCACCGACAACACGTGCGTCGCGGCAACCGGCTGCCTCTTCACGCAAAACACCGCGCCGTGCAGCGACAGCGACGCGTGCACCGGGCCGGACGTCTGCGCGGTCGGCAAATGCGTCTCTGGCCCGGCGATTGTCTGCAACGACAACAACAGCTGCACAACGGATTCCTGCGACACGACCAAAGGCTGCATCTTCACCGGCACCACCGGCGGCACGTGCGACGACGGCAACTTCTGCACGGTCGGCGACATCTGCACGGCCGGCGTCTGCGGCGGCACGCCCAACGCCTGCGATGACGGCAACGTTTGCACCAACGACAGCTGCGCGAACAACGCCTGCGTGCACGCCGACGCCATCGACGGCACGGCTTGCGGCGCGTTCGACGGCTGCAGCGGCGACTTTTGCACCGCGGGCAGCTGCCTGAAATCGTCCGACCGCTTGTGGGAAAAGACCATCGACGGCCCGAGCAACACGGACCAATTCTCCGGCGCGGCGCGAACCAGCGACGGCGGCTTCATTCTTGCCGGCGAGACCGGCGTGCAAAACGCCGGCCAGGACGGCTGGCTGGTCAAGCTCGACGGCGGCGGCACACAGAAATGGGCCAAGAGCTACGGCGGCGCCTCGGACGACCGACTGCGGGGCGTGGTCGCCAACACCGACGGCACGCTCACCGCGGTCGGCCAGCACGGCGGCAACGGCGGCGACGGTTGGTTGTTGCAGGTCGACGCCAGCGGCGCGTCCAAGATCGACGCGGTCTACGGCAGCGGCAACAGCGACCAGTTCCGCGCCATCGCTGCGGCGCCATCGGGCGGCTGGATTGCCGTCGGCAACAAGTCCGTCGCGCAGTTCCCCAACTTCTACACCGACGACGGCTGGTTGATGCGCTTCGGCGCGGACGGCAGCCAGACTTGGGAAAAGACGAACGGCAGCGGCCAGGCCAGCGACGTGCTGTACGCCGTCATCGCGCTTGCGGACGGCTCGTTCGTCGCCGCCGGCTCGCGCGGCCTGAATCTGGGCGCGAACGCGGGCTGGCTCCTGAAAGTCGACGCGAGCGGCGCACAGGTCTGGAGCCGCACGTACAACCAGAATTTCGGCGTCGACTTCCGCGGCGTCGTGTCGGACGGCGCGGGCTTCGCCATCGCCGGCTGGACCGGCGTCCCCGGCAACCCCGGCAATCCGGGCGGGACCGACGCACTGTTGCAATTTGCCGACGGCAACGGCAACGGGACCACGCAGCGCACGTTCAACAAGACGGCGCAGGACTATTTCTTCGCCATTTCGCCCATCCCGACCGGCGGCTTCCTGCTGGCCGGTCAAATCGCCGGCAGCGGCGGCACGGCTTGGTTCATGCGCACCGACGGCGTGGGCAACGAGGACTGGAGCAAGAATTGGGGCGGCAACTTCGCCGACTCTGCGTTGGCCATCCAGACCGAAGCCGACAACACCGCCATCGTCGCCGGTCTCTCCAGCAGCGCCGCCAACGTCGGCGATGGATTCGTCCGCCACATCGATTTGTTCGGCAACGCGAGCTGCTCGGCCTCCGGCAGCTGCATCAGCAAGTTGCCCAACGACTGCGACGACGGCAATCCGTGCACGCTGGACTTGTGCGGCGCGGGCGCGTGTTCGCACAGCAATGTGGCGAACGGCACGACGTGCAACGCGGCGGGCGATCAGTGTGACAACGGCGCTTGCGTGCCGAATTGAGTCAGGGTTTGGCGCGCAACGGGGCGACCGTCCACTTGTTGATTTCGGGACGCTCACGTCTGAACCGGCGCGTGCGGGGAGAAACGGCGGCGTGATCCGGACGGCTCGTGGCGCACGTTGCGCCCGTCTGGGCGCGATCCGCCTTATCCCAGCCCGCCCCGGCCTTATCTGACGCCGAAACACATTATCCCAAGTGCGAACACGACAGACTCGCGTCGGATCACGACGGGTCCGACGAGAAATGCGACGGGTTGACGACGATTCGCGACGGAGCGAGTTGGAATCAGGACATCGGCGGGTTGATTCTTGGCGCCGGAAGGTGGAAATGGCGCGGGTTGCGGGTGAAACGTGGTTGCGCGAGGCGGGGATCGCGGGCCTCGCCACACGCCAGCGTCGTCGAGTTCCTCCTTCACCGCGCGCCTTGGCCGGCCCGCTTGCTACGCCGCCGGTCCGTCCGGTCGCCCGGCGCCGGTTCTGTCTCGGTGCTGTGTCCGTCTTTCCCCTGTCAATACAAGCCGCTAGCGCGTCTTTTCAGGGGAACGGATCAACAGGGATCTAGGGGCAAGACCTCATGCAGCGCAGGCCGAGGAGGTAGTTGGCGACGGACGGGTCGACCGGAGCGCGTCGATTTCTTTCCGCCCGGCCCGGGACCGCACAACCTGATTGTCCGACTTGACGCGTTGGTCAACGGTTTTATTGCGCATCCAGGCAATCCCGACAGCATGCCGCCCGCGCTGAAGCTGCCGACAGTCGCCGATATCCTCACGCGCCTGCGTTCGGCGGACGACGCCAAGAGCGTGGCTGTGAACAACCGCGAGGGGACGCGTACCAGCAAGGCGCCGATGAACGCCAAGACCGTGCAGTATCTGCGGGACGCCACGGAGTTCCTGCGCGGCTACTACGGTGAGGCGTCGGCAGACCTGACGGCGTTCGGGATTCGGCCATACAAGGTGCGGTAGACGCGTACCCGCCGGCTGGTCCTGCTGCCGTCTCCTACGCGCTAGGAACCGCTGGAAACCCGAATGCAGCGCAGCGAGAGATCGCTTTCGTAGTGCCGCGTCCAGTCGATGCTGGCAGGGAAGGGGGTGATCCGCTGCGCGACTCCGGGCGTGAGATCGCCCTGCACCAGGGACCCGTCGGCGGCGCGAACATAGATGTGCAGCGTGAAGTAGAATCCGCCCCAAAATGTGCCGTCGGCGATGCCGATGAGCGTATTTTGCATGGTCGCGAAGTTCTCGTCCGTGAACGACGCCAAGTCTGCCTCGGTCGGAAGCCGCCAGTCGCTGCCCAGTTGCGTGCCACAGATATCCACGTCATTGACCAGCTTGGGGATCCAGTAGGGCTTTGCCGTGTACTGTTCGTACGAGCACTGGGCCACCAGGCTGTAGTTGGCGGTCAACTGCGTCGGGGTGAGGGGCGCATCGACTGGATTCCACAGGGAGATCCCGGCGTACGCCCCCGCGTACGTGGGGTTGCTCTTGCAGTCGGCGAGCAGAGTCTCAAAGATCAACGACGCGCTTGCAACCAGCGCCAACTCGGCCGTGGGCGCAGTAGGCAGGGTCACGCCTTCTTGGGCATAGAGAGTCAGGACCTTGGGCAGGATGGGCGCCGAGACGTCCACCGTGTCCGCGAAGACCGCAGTCGCCGTGCCGAAGAGTACGCACGTGACTGAACAAATGAATAGTGTTTTCATTGTTGTTACCTCTTCATCCGCAGCGAGCCGTTGTACTGCAATCCAAAAGCTTGGGTCGTGCTGGCGTCGGCCTGCGTGGTTGCGCCGTCCTGCGCCACGGTTACGTCGGAGCCATCGTGAGTGGTGGAAGAAGAGCCGCACCCCAGCACACAGGGCGCGACTGCCAGACAGAAGAGACCAAGAATCAACCAACGTGAGATCATGATTCACCTCCCCCCGAAAACGGGGTCGGACAAAGTCTGGCCCTCTTGGTACCTGTGTCAAGTTGTGTGTAGCCGCGTGTGTAGCCGCGTTCCGAATGGATTCAGCGCCGGGTCCGCAACGTCCCGACCATCCGCCGCGCTTCCGCGACCCGCCAGCCGATGTCCTGCGTCACGCGGAACACCTTGCCCTGCAGCGGTGTCATGAGTTGCCCGGATTCGCTGGCAAAGCAGCGTGTGTCCTCGCCGAACAGATTGCCCGCCGCGAGCGCGTGGACGCGACAGCCGCCGCAGTGGTGGCGCAACTGGCAGCGGCCGCATTGGCCGTCGAGAGCGCGGTGGCGCAGGCGCGTCATGACCTCGCCGAACCACATGCCCGGCAAGTCGTCGACGTGGCCGACGCGATAACCGAGAGGTCGGCAGGGGAAGACCGCGCCGTCGACGTCGATGCAGAAGTGGTTGCGACCGGCGACGCAGCCGGCTTGGCTCCGGGCGTAGTCCGGCGAGACGGAGCAGTGCACCGGATCCTCGATGCCGATACTTGACTCACCCCTCCACGCAACCGCCCACTGCGCCAACTGACGCCGTTCAGCCGAGGTGATGGCCTGCAAATCCGTGCCGCCGCCGACGGCGAAGACCTCGCGGATGTGAAAATGCAGCTGGAGCGGATCCAAGCCGGCGACAAAGCTGAACAGCGACGGGAAGTTCTTCGCGGTCACGGTGATGCTGATAGTGACGCGATAGCCCAACTCCCGCAGCATGTGGACGGTTTGCAGCGCTTTGGCGAAGGAACCGTGACCGCGCACGTCATCGTTCAGCGGCTCCGGACCTTCCAGACTGATTTGCACAAACCGCAGACCAACTTCCCACAGCTGCTCGGCCAGTTGGCGTGAAAACCGCGTGCCGTTGCTGAACAACAAGGCGTCGCCGTTGTGCGTCTGTAGGATGTGCGAAACCAGCGCGACGAGGTCGCGGCGCAGCGTCGGTTCACCACCGGACAGGTGAATATCCGGCACGACGCCGAGCTGCCGACCGAGCGCGAAGACGTTGTCGATCCGCCGCTTGATTTCTGCCGTCGGCGGCATGGCGGACGACGGGTGGTCGATGTCATAGCAGTGCGCGCACTTCAGGTTGCAGGCATGCAAAAGATGCATCTGCACGGAAAAGTAGTCGGGCACAATCGCCTGGGCGAGGCGCGCATCCAAGGTTTCACGCCGCATCACAGGGCCCTGCGCCCACACGGGCGTGCGCGCAGGGTACCGCGATGCTTGTCGTCAGGCCAGCCGAATCAGCTGGGTTCAGTACCAGTCCCGCACGATCGGATCGCGTCGCGGCGACGCCTCGCCCCGTTGCGTCTCCGGCGGCCGGCGATCTTCGGGCGGACGCTGGCGCGGCGGATTCTCCTGCGCGCGCGGAGGCTGCCGCTGCGCTTCCTGCGGCCGCTGCTGTTGCTGCTGCTGCGGACGATTCGGCCGCGGCGCATCGTTGAACCGACCACGCTGCTCCTGCCGCGGCGGCTGGCCGTGGTTCGGCTGCGGGTGCGGGCGCGGCGCGACATGATGCGTCACAGGCGCGCTCGGACCACGCGAACTTGGCGCTCCCGGCACGAACGTCTGCGGCGGCTGGTGCATCGAGCGAAACGCGTGGTCGGTGACCACCGGAATCGCCTTGCGAATCAGCTTCTCGATGTCGCGCAGGAACGGCCGCTCTTCCATTTCGCAGAATGCAATGGCAATGCCATCCGCGCTCGCCCGCGCCGTGCGGCCGATGCGGTGCACGTAGCTGTCTGAAATGTTGGGCAGATCGTAGTTGATGACGTGCGTGATGCCGTCCACGTCGATGCCGCGTGCCGCAATATCGGTCGCCACGAGCACGCGCACGTGGCCGTTCTTGAAGTCGTCGAGCGCCCGCGTGCGCGCACTCTGCGACTTGTTGCCGTGAATCGCCGCCGAGGGAATCCGCGCGCGTTCCAGCCCCTGGACCACCTTGTTCGCGCCGTGCTTGGTGCGCGAAAACACGATGACCCGCGACAGCGCCGGGTTCTCCAGCAGCTGCTCCAGCAGGAGCCGCTTGTCGCCGCGCTCGACAAAGTACACCGACTGCTCGATGCGCTCCACGGTCGTCGCGGGCGGCGTCACGGAAATGCTCACGGGATTCTTGAGCATCGAGCGCGACAGCTGCTGCACTTCCGGCGACAGCGTGGCCGAGAAGAACAGGGTCTGCCGTTCCGTCGGCAGCACCGCGAGGATCTTCTGCACGTCGCGGATGAAGCCCATGTCGAGCATCCGGTCGGCTTCGTCGAGCACCAGGTGGCGAACCGTGCTCAAGTTCACCAGCCGCTGCTGCAACAAGTCCAGCAGGCGGCCCGGCGTCGCGACGAGAATGTCCACACCGCGGCGCACCGCGCGCACTTGCGGTTCCTGACCGACGCCGCCAAAGATGACGGTGTTGGTCAAGCGCGTGTACTTGCCGTATTCGGTGAAGGAAGCGCCGATTTGCGCCGCCAATTCACGGGTTGGCGCCAGAACCAGCACAGCGATACCCGGCGTTTTGGGCGCCAAATGCAATTGCTGGAGCAGCGGCAGGGCAAACGCAGCCGTCTTGCCCGTGCCGGTCTGGGCACAGCCCAAAATGTCCTGACCAGCGAGTGCCGGTGCAATGGCTTGGACTTGGATAGGGGTCGGGGTCTCATAGCCAGCATCAGCAACGGCGCGCTGAAGGGGCTCAATCAGGTCAAAATCACGAAACAACATCAATACTCATGCGTGGCTCGCAGCCACCTTAGGGCCTGCGCCAAAATAAGTGATCGAGTGACAACTTACATCGACGTCCGGATTGCCGCAGGTGGGCGCACATCGCGACCCAACTTGCGGCAGCGTCTGAGCAAGTCATTCATGCACAGGCGCTTCTTGCCTGAACGAATGCGCTCTGGCGAAGTCAGGATAGGGCGCCAACACCGTCCGGTCAAGAAAAATCGACCGTTGCGCCTATAGATTCGTTTGGGGATTGCGGGGTTGGAGGTTGCCCTCGGGCCGTCACGGCGTTGCGGGCGTGTTCACGCTCTCGACGAACGCGCGACACGGCTGACCGCGCAGCGACGGGCAGGGCGGCAGCAGCGCGGTCGACGGAACCACGCTTCCGGCCAGCACGGGCAGCGCCAGACTGGACGGATAGGTCGAGGAATGCGCCACGTCGTAGGTCACCGGGTGCGGGAACTTCAGCAGGTCGAAACGCCACTCCGCGCGGCTGTCGCCAGGCGTGTCGATGGTGATGCGAATCCGGGAGCCTTTGCGGAATGCATGACCGAAGCCAGCGATGGCCACACGGACTTTCTGCCAAGTGCCGGTCGCGAGCGGCGCCACATCGTCGTGCAAAAGCGACGGTTCCGGAAACAACTCCGTCGACGCCGCCGTCAGCTTGCGGAAACTGGCGCGCAACCAGCCGCTCTGGACATAGCGCTCCTGACCGTCGGCGCGAATCTCGGTCAGATTGACCTCGATGTCGGCGTCCGTCACGTCCGCGGCCAGGCTGCGGATCCAGAAATCGACGCTGCCGGTGCCCATCATCATCAGGTCGTTGGCCAGCGGCGCGGAGGTGAAGCCGACTTCGTGAACTGCGGTCGGAATCAGCCAGTTGTAGTCCGGCTTCGTGCTCCACAGGCCGCCTTTGGGACCCATGATGCCGCGATCGCCCGCCGTGGGATCAAGCTCAAAGGTCGAGGCCGCATCCGTCGCCGTCGGCGGCGTGTCGGCGAGCGACGCGTCCGGTTGAAAATACCAGCGCTGCGCCACGGTTTCCTTCGGCGGCCACTGCGAGAAATTCAACTCAAAGTTCGCATGCGGCGCGCCAACCGGGTCCGTCGCGCCGTCCTCCGCGTAGTAGTGCACCTCAGGCTCCGCCTCCCACTTCGCCTTGGCTTCCTCCCAAGTGTTCACGGCGGTCCAGCGATCCGGCGGCAGCGGCACGGCGACGCCGTACACCTGCTGCGTCAGCTGCGGCGCCAGCACGCCCATCAAACCGGCAACCGTCGGCTTCTGGTGGGCGACGTAAATGTCCAGGAACGCCTTCCACTCGACGAGCACTTGCGGCGCAAAACCGTCGGCATGCACGCCGTTGTAGACCGAAAACCGCCGATTCGGCGCCGACGTGAACTTGTCCAGCAACGTCACGAAGAACGGCCCGGTTTGTTCGTCCTGCCACGCACCGGCGAGGAAGACCGGCACGTTGATTTGATTGACCCATTTGGTCGGATTCAACGGATCGATGGTCGCAGGATCGTAGTACGCGGAATTCTTGGCCTGATCGACGTTGTTGACTCGGCAATCGTGCAAAAGCTGATTTTCCTTGCAAATCAGATCGCCACCGTCGACCCGGCCTTGTTCCCAACCTTGACCGTACGGCGCGGCGCGGTTGTAGACCTGGTTGATCCAGTTCAGTGCGAAACCGCTGTTCAGGATGCCGCCCGGCACCAGCGTCGTCACCGTGTTGCCGATGACGCTCAGCGGCGTGATCGCGGCCAGGCTCGGCGGTTGCGTCTTGGCGACGAACAGCTGCGTGATGCCCGGATACGACAAGCCGGTCATGCCGACCTTGTGAAAGGCGACCCAAGGCTGCGCGGCGACGGTCTCGATGATGTCGTAGCCGTCGAGGAGTTGCATCGTCTCAAAGTAGTCGTACGCGCCGCCGGAGCAGCCCGTGCCGCGGATGTTGACGCTGACGGTGGCGTAGCCAAAGACGGCGGCGATCATCGCGCTGGCGTCCGATGGCGAGTTGCACAGGACCGGAATGGTGTCGCAGAGGCTGAGAAGGTCGCCGCTGACCATGGCCTTGCCGGGCCGGCCGGGATCGTAGCCGGAGTAGTTGACGATGGTCGGGTAGGGCCCGTCAGTCGCCGGTCCAGGCAGCGTGGCGAAGTACGCCAAGGTCGTGCCGTCGCGCGTGGTGATGTAGCCGTTGCCTGGCGTGATGACCTGTGAAGCGTAGAACGATTGTGGCGGCAGGCTGGCGTCGGCCGCGAGGACGTCCACAGCGCCAGAATACCGCGCAGGTGTCAGCCCCACGGTGTAGACACGATAGCTCTTGCCCGGCGCGACCTTGCGAAACACGAAACTGCCGAGGTGATCCGCTACGCCGGTCGCCACGCTCTTGCCGCTGGCGTCATGCACCTCCAGCTTGAGGCCCGGATCCGCGTGCGAAAGGAAGATCTGCTCGACGCCACCGCGCACGGTGTAGGTCGCATCACCGGGATCGCTGACCACGTCGCTGCCGCCTGCGTCCACGCCGCTGCTGCCATCAGCCGCATCCGTCGCGCTCGCGGTATCTCCCGCGTCGTCGGCAACGTCGTCGGTCGTCGCTGCAGCTATCGTCGTGCCACAGCTGGCCAGAAGCAGCGCCAACGCCACTTGGAAAAGAACGTTCAACTTCATGGGATCGGTCCTGTGCAATTGGCCCCGAAATGGCCTCGCATGCGACGAGGCTAGCGGCGCCATGCGCAAACTGCAAGTCATCATTTTGGCTGTTCATCAGTGCTTGGGCAGGAAGGCAAATCGCGGGGCGTAGCCCAATTCCAGTCCGACCACGCGCCCGGAGTCCTGCCAGCCGCCCATGACGCCGACGCGCGTCGAGCCCCACTTGCCGACGTCCAGTTCCAGATCCACCGTCGCGACGGCGTCCACATTGCCTTCGCCGTGCAAGGTGAACGCCAGCGACGGCGCGATGTCCCAGTCGTCGTTCAGGTCGAAGCTCCAGTCCAGGCCCGCCAGCGCGCCCACCGGGCGATGGAACGTGTTGACGTCCTGCGGGTCGATGAAGCCGCCAAGGCTCACGACTCCCTGCCAATGCAACGCGCGGATGCTCGTCATCGCCAGGGCCTGGTAGCCGAAGCCCCAGGTGTTGGGCATCACGGCGAAGCGCGGTCCTTGCTGCACGCCAAACGCCCAAGCCTCGGTTTTGCCATGCTGATCCCAAATCATGTGCTTGCCGGAAATCCACAACTGGTCCTGCGCCAGCCACTGACCGGTCGCCAGATCCATGCCCGCCTGCGCATCCAGATCCAGCTCCAGACGCCGGCTGATGCCCAGATCCAGAGCGAAATCAGGCACAACGATATTGCTGGCATCGCCGGTTCGCAGGATCCCGACGCGCGTATCCAGCTCCGCGTCGCCGGCTTCTTCCATGTCCAAATCTTTGGGAAAAAACGTCGCACGCCGCCGCGCCGCTTCGCTGGAAACGGGCAGCAGCAGCAGACCGGCGAGGATCAGCCACAGCCGCGGCGAGCGCGCAAACGGCCACATCGGCTAGGCGGGGCGATCGAACTGTTGCAATTCGCCGAGATAGTCGTTCTTGCCCAGGTCCACGCCGCCTTTGCGCAGCAGGTCGTAGGCTGTCGTGACGTGGAAAAAGAAATTCGGCACGTAGCGTGCGAGCAGCGCTTCCTGAGCGTACATGGCCTTTTGCGGCGGATACGGAATCGGCACGATGGTCGTAGCGGTCGTGTTGGCGAAGTCGTCCGGGGTGAACGTCGCCAGGTAATCGCGACACTTCTGGACGCGGGCGCGCAGGTCGGCAAACGTCGCCTCGCTGTCCTCGTGTTTCGGCGCCTGCTGCCCCGACATCGCCGCCGCCGCGCCTTTGGCTCCGTCACACGCAATGCGAATCTGCGCCGTGAACGGCAGCATGTCCGGTGCGAGGCGGGCAGTCAGGAAATTGTCCGGACTGAACTTGCGCGCTTCCGCGTACTTCTCCGCCTTGGCGAGGATCGCGTCCAGATTGCCGAGGCTCTTGTGAAATTGCTGAATGATCTCAAAATACATGAAGTTTCTCCTGGGTGGTGCAATCAAACGGCTTGGAATTTGCGCGGGCAACGCGGGTCAATCTGGCCAGTGCAGCCCGGCCAACTCGCTGATGTCTGGGCCGAACGCCTCTTCCAACGCGGTACGCAGCGCCGGAGTGTGTGGCGTCAGCGGACCAACCGCAAGACCTTTGTGCAGGACAAGCAGGACGTCTGCGTGACGCGTCGCCAGTCGCAGGTCGTGCACCGCCGCCATCACCAGGCGATTCTGGGCGTGGGCGACATCGGCCAGCATGGCCAGCATTTGCTCGGCTTGCGGCAAGTCCAGGGACGCGGACGGTTCGTCGAGCAGCACCACTTCGGCTTCGCGCGCCAGGACCATCGCCACAAAGGCGCGTTGGAGCTGGCCGCCGGAAAGCGTTGCGCACGGCTTTGTGGCTCGGTCCGCGAGTTGACACTGGACGAGCGCCCGGTCCACCGCGGCCCGATCCTCCGGCGGCAGGTCGGACCGCCAGGGCTGTTGGGCAAGGAATGCGGTCCGGCCCAGCGCCACCAATGCTTGGACGGTCAGGCCTGGCTCAGCGCGCGGATCCTGCGGCAGAAAGCTGACGTGATCCGGCGCGCGCGTCGCCCGTGCGCGCGTCTGCCCGTGGTCGAGCACGAGCCCGGAAGTCGGCGGCGCCACGCCCGCCAGCACGCGCAGCAACGTCGATTTCCCTGCGCCGTTGGCGCCGACGACCAGCACCAACTGGCCGAGCGGCAGGTCAAGTTGCACATCGTGCAAGGTCGGCTCGCTTTGGCCGGAATGTTGCAGGAGCAGGGCGCGGCTCGAAAGCGCGGCGTCGGTCGGCTTGGCGAGCGGCACCGGACCGGCACCCGGCGTCGATTCGCGTCGATGGAGGCCCAGCAGCACGACCAGGACTGGCGCACCGGCGAGCGCGGTCAGGATCCCGACCGGCAGCTCCGCCGGCGCCACGAGCACGCGCGCGAGGGCATCGCACAGCATCAGAAACGCGGCACCGAACAGGGCGGCGCCGGGCAACAGCGCCCGGTGATCGCGGCCCAGCCAACCGCGCAGCGCGTGTGGCACCAGAAGGCCAACGAAACCAATGATTCCGCCCAGCGAAACAGCGATAGCCGCCAGCGCGCTTGACCACCACAGGGCGTGCTTGGCCAGTCTTGCCTCGTCCACGCCGAGCCCGCGTGCCGCATCGCTGCCAAGCCCCAGCGCGTTCAGGCCCGCCGCCGCGCGCAGCGACCACAGAACAGCCATCACCAGCAGCGCGGTCATCGGCACAGCGAGTCGCCAATCGGGCAGGGACACGCCGCCCATCAGCCAGAGCGTCGCGGCACGAAGGCGCATATCACTGAATTGGTAAAGCAAAAACGACGTCGCGGCGCCAGCGAAAGCAGTCAGAACCAAGCCCGCCAGCAGCACGCGCTCTGGACGCAACGGACCACCGGCACGGGCGATGGCAAAAGCCAGTGAGACCGCCGCCAACGCGCCGCCAAACGCCGCAAGAGGCTGAAGCCACGGCAGGACCTGCTCAAACGGCAGCGCCAGCAGACCGCAGAGCCACGCGGTCAGGGGCGCGGCCAAAACGGCGGCTGTCGTCGCACCAGCGCTCGTGCCCACCAGATAGGGATCAGCCACCGGATTGCGTGTTGCGGCTTGCAGCAGCACGCCCGACACCGACAGCGACGCACCGACCAGCAGGGCCGCAAAGGCGCGGGGCAGCCTGACATCGCGCAGAATCGCCAGGGCCACGGCGTCGCCGTCGTGGGCCTGCCGCAGCAACGTCCAGATGGGCGTGTGACCCGCGCCCAGCGACAGCGTCACGGCCGCGGCCAGCAGCACGGCCGCCAGTCCCAGAAACCACGCGTGGGTTGGACGGGAAATCACCACATGAACTTCCTACAACGGCGCGAAAATGGCCAGATCCAGCAGCGCGGTTGGGTGCAGTAACCGGGCGATTTCCTCGACCCCCAGCGCCAGACGCGGGCCGGGACGTGCGACCAGATCGGTATGCAGCCCGAAGACTTGCCCACCGCGCACCGCGCGCAACAGCGCCATCGTCGGCCGATGGCGCACGGTCTCCAGCGACTGCGGCTGGTCCTGCACGTCCGCGTCGCCCAGCAGCACCACGTCGGGGTCAGCGGTCAACACTGCTTCCGGAGAGACCTGAAACCATTCGCGTGGTTCGGTGGCAAAAATGTTCAAGCCCCCGGCCCGCGTGAGCACTTCGTGGCCGAAAGTGGCTTGGCCGATGGTATACGGCTGTCCGCCGATGCCCGAATCCATTTCATAAAACACGGTTGGCGATGTAGTGCCTTGCAGATGCGTCTCAATCACCTTGATTCGATTGTCAAAAGACTCGGCGAGTGCTTCGCCATTCTGACGCCGGCCGCACGCCATTCCGACGGAGCGCAGCGTCTGCGTGACTTCCGCGAGATGCTTGGGCGCAAAAGCGAGCCATGGCACGTGGGCCGCATCCAGCGCGGCCGCCAACGCCGGTGGTGGAAAATTGGTCAGCACGAGGTCCGGACGGACGGAAAGAATCGCCTCTGCGCTCGGCGAAAAGCCTTGCACGGCAGGGAGCGCTCGTGCTTCTGGCGGGTAGTCGCTCCAGCCATCGCGCAGCACGATGCGGTCACCGCAGCCAACGGCGAAGAGCGTCTCCGTCAACGCTGGCGATAGCGAAACGATGCGTTGCGCGCGGCCAGTGAAAGTCACTGCATGACCGCGTTGGTCCACCACGGTCCCTGGACCGTTGGCGTCCGGAACGGTTGATGTCGATAAAGTCAATGCAGCATGAGCAGTTGTTGGCGATGAACGCGTGCAGCTGATCATGAAAAGTAGAATAACAGCTTGCCATCGCATCAGAAAACTCCAAAATCGATGGCGCCGAGGCCGCCGGGGTTGCTGACCAACGCCGGGAGTTCGACCGTGCTGGCTGCCGAGAGTTCGAAGACGCGAACATCGCCTGCGACGTTGTTGCGGTCGCCGACGAGGATGCGATGCGTTGCTGCGTTGGCGTGGAAGCCGCTGATGGTGAATGGTCCGCTGCCTTCGCCGACCTGGACGGGTGCGCCGCCCGTGAGTTCGAAGCGCCAGATGCGGTCGGGCGTGCCGGAATCGGGCTCGCCGGGCGTGATGACGAGGCAGTGACCGCCGGGCAAGCACGCCACGTCGCGGCCGAGTGTCGTTGCACCGCCGAAGTCCTTGGCGCGAAAGGGCACAGCCACCGTGGCGGTCGGGTCAGCAGGCGCCAAAACCGCCATGCCAGCGAACGTCCCTTGCTGGGCTTTGTCCGAGTATGCACCAGGGCAAACGGCGACGAGTTGCTGTGAGTCGGCCAGCCAGACCATTTCAATGCAATTCTTGATATTTTGCATATCAATCGTTTGAACGACAAGATCTTTTGTTGTATCGATGACGACGATTCGCGCCGGACCCTGATGGCCAAAATCGTTCGCCAACGACTGCAACGGCACCCAGACCTGGTTGCCGATCTTCACCGCCCGACTCCCCGCCGCAACCAGTCCAGGCTCCGACGCAAACGGCGCGAGGTCGACACGCCCCAGCAGCTTGCCGTCGCTCGGATCGACGATCAGCACGTCATCGCCTTCGTCGAGGTCTGCCAGGTTCGCGGTCGGCTGCGGATTGCGCTTCATGCGGATGACGTACATCTTGTGCGCGTCGATCGGCACCGCATCTTGCGGATTGCTGTAAAACCCAGTGCTCACGGGGATTTGCTGGATCGCACGGGTTGCGGGATCCCAGAAGCTGATTACGGAGGAACCGCGATCGATCACGACGATGCGGCCATCGCCAAGCGGCGTCTGGCCCAACGCAGCGTCGCCGGAAAGCGCCGTCGTGGCGGAGGAAACTTCGGAGCCGGAATGCCACAAGGCGGCGCCGATCCGCTGCTGCGAATCGGCGGCGAGCAGCGACAGCGCGGAACTTTGGTAGTCAGAACCGAGCACGGCGAGGCGATTGCCGATGGCTGGCAACGCGGCCTCGTACCCCACATCGGCATTGGGCGCGCGGGTGTCGTCTGCACAGGCGACGAGCCACGCGCACGCGACGATGGACCATTTCATGGTGCAGCCTCGGCGACTTCGCCTTGTTTGTCTTGGGTTTTCACCGGTTGAGGTGTTTCTTCGTCGCGCCACAGGTGCCAGCCCAGTTGCAGCCAAACCGTTCGGCCCGGCAGCGGGTAACCGACCAAATCCACCACGGCCGCATCCAGTGCATTGTCGACCCGCAGCTCCACAAAGACTTGCCACGGCTTGTGTTCCACGCGCAGCCCTCCGCCCACCAGCGCGTGCGCGGGCACGACCACGAGGTTCGCGGCATCCAGATAATGCCCCGCTTGCCATTGCCCGGTCACGAACGGCCGCCACGCCAGCACACCCGTCCGCCGCAGCCAATCCGCGCGCAGGGACCAGCGCGTCCGCGGCCGCATAGGCAGTGCCTTGCCGTCGTAGACCGGCCGCCCGGACGTGTCCTCGGCGACCAGAGTCGTGTGTTGGCCGATCAGCCGAAGCTGCTTGAAAAGCCGCGTCGATGCCTGAACTTCCAGGCCGAGAAGCCGCGCGCTCGCGATGTTGTCGAACCGCGCTTCGTGGGCGTTCACCGACGCCAGTTGAATCAAATCATCGACCTGCTTGTAAAACGCGCTCGCGTCCACTGCCACCGTCCAGCGCTCGGCCTCGTAGCGCGCCGCGGCGCCGATGTCCCACGTCATCGCCGTTTCCGGCAGCAGCGTCGGATTGCCGCGAATCACGCCATCATTGCCATACAATTCCATCAAGTTCGGCGCTCGCGTGCCACGCGTCCAGGCCACCCGCGGTTGCAGCCACGGCAGCACTTGCCATGACGCCGCAAGCCGCGTCGTCCACAGCGCATCCTCGGCCACCGTCACGTCGCGGGTCGTAAACGGGTAGCTCTCATCCGTCGTACGCCGGCTGTGCTGCATTTCCACGCTCGCTGACGGCACGACGTGCAGCGCGGATTCCAGCCACTGCAAGGGCAACGACAGCCCCGCTTGCAGCGATTGACGCGACGCCGTCGGCTGATCGGTCCCAGTCAGCACGTCGTGGGTTGCCACGTCGCCGGCCATCGCGGAAACGCGCGCCACCGCGCTCATCGGCCCCGCAACCGGCGTCTGCCAGACCGTCTGCAACCCCAGCGTCCGCACCGCCTGGGCCGTTTGCCACGGCACACCCAGCTCACCGCGCGGATCGTTCACGTCCGTGCCCAGCCAACTGCCTTGCAGGGACACGCGCAGCCGGTCGTCCAGACGCCACACGTTCTGGCCAAGAAGCGAGAGCGCCGCCAACTGCCGGTCACGCTGCAGGTTCGCCGTGGTCGACTCGAACAGCGCGGGCCCCGGAATGCCTTGATGCAGGCCGGCGCCGAACCAGCGGCCTTGCAGCGACCAGCGCTTGTTGATCTGCCACTGGCCGCCGACCGTGCCGCCGAGGCGATCCAGCGCGTTGTTTTGGCGGATCCGCGTGGAATCGTCGGCGGTGTTGTACAAAGTCCCGTTGTCGAAGCGAAAGGGGAAGTTGCCGTCGGCGTGAAGCCAGCGGATGCCGCCGGAAATGCGCAGCGATTCACCTTGCCAGGCGGCTGCCGCTTCTGTCTGTCTCGCGCCGTAACTGCCCATGCCGCCGTTGACTTCTCCGCCTGCGCCGTCGGGCTGGCGCAGCGTCAACCGCAGCGTGCCACCCACAGACTGGCTACCCAGGGCGGCGGGCGTCATGCCCCGATAGATTTCCAGTCGTTCGATTTGCCCCGACGGCACGTCCGCCAAGTCCAGCGGCGAGCCATCCAGCGATTGCAGCGGCACGTCGTCGACATACACGTCCACCTGCTCCGATGAACAGCCGCGGATGGCCAACAGCGCCGGCGCACCAAAGCCGCTCAGCTGCTGCACGCGCAGTCCCGCCTGAGCATCCAGCGCCTCCGGCACCGACAAATTGTGCTCACGCAACTCGTCGCCGGTGATCACGTTGGCGGGCGCAGTCGGGTCCAATTCGGCAGCGGGCAAATCCGGCTTGCGACCGTGGACGCGCTGCGCCGGCAGGCGCCAGGTGGGCATGGCGGTCGGCGACGCGGGCTCCGGCAAATCCGCAGCGTGCGCCAGATGAGGCGCAAACAGACAGAAAAGCAGCAAAACGACGCGCCGTGGCATATGACCCTCGCGTCCCAAGCCCCCCGGGAACGGCAGTCCAAGCGCGCGACCGGTCTCCTGACTCGCAGCGCGGGCCCAACCGCCTTCCCGTTCTCGCCGATTTCCCGGTTCAAACAGTGGCTTTGTGGTTGGCCGATGTGCTGCCTACAGTGGCGGGTCCGTGCCGGCTTGAGCTTTGTGGGCCCTTCCCGGCTTCCCTCGTCATGTCAGAAAGATGCGAATCCTCCCGGCATGCGGCGCCTCCGTGGAGACGCATCGCGAGCAGGAGCAACGCTAGCTGGAAGTGTAGCTCCAGTCAATGCGTGGAACGGGCTACAGCGGGCAGAGCGGGTCGCCTGAAGCGCAAACTTGCAGGTCGAGCGGCACTTTGACCGCGGTCAGTTTGCCGTCGACGAGACCGGTGACGTCCATCTTGGCGGCGTAGCCGATGCCGGTACTGGAAATGGCCTGGGCCTGCACCGTCAAGGTCGCGATGCCATGGGCGTTGCACACCACCAGGCCGGTCGCCGTGTCCGGTACGGCGCACGCCGGCGGCGAATTGTCCAAGTCGATGACGTGCTGCGCAAACGTCGTGCTGCTCAGTTCGCAAGGCTTGGTCGCGTCGGCGTCAGTGAACGGCACAATCAGCTTGCTGTCGCCGAGAATTTGGTACTTCACGGAGCCAACGCCGTGGGTGCTGCAAGAGCCGCCGCCGTCAAAGGCGAGAGGCACTGTGACGATCGAGCGCTGGCCGATGTCGATGGGCGTTGCGATGGTCGCGGTCTGGTTGGCCAGAATGGACACCGGGCCGGCGAAATTGATGTTGCCGTAAGCCGACGTGTCCGGCGGATTGGCTTCGTCAATGCGCACATACACCGCGCCGACGGGCAGGTTGGCAAAGGAAATCTGCCCCGCGCTGCACGCCACCTGCGTCGTCTGCAATTGCTGCGTCTTGTCGGCGCCGAGCACGGTGACGTTGAGTTTGTCGATGACGTACTGGCTGCAGCCCGTGATCGCCGATTTGCCGAAGACGGTCCAGCCGAGGGTCAAGCCGCCGAGCGCGCTCGTGGTGCCGAGTTTGACGATGTCGATGGGCGAGTTGAACGTCATGTCGGTGTTGGCGTTGAGGACGAACGGTCCCTTGAGCCCCGTCGTGCCCCATGACGGCTGGCCGGTTGCGTCGCTGGGCGTGTAGCCGTCCAGCTGGAGATAATACGTTCCGGCCGCGAGGTTCAGGGCCGTCGCGACCCCGTTCGCGCACGGTGACTGCGCGGTGGCAATCACCTGGGTCTGCGTCGAGTCCACGATGCTGAGCACGACCGACTTCAGGTTGTTCGCGCCACACGCGATCGCGGGCGCCTGGCCGTTGACGGTCCACGTTGCCTGGATGCTGCTGTTGTTGCCGGTCGAGGTGCCAAGCGGCGAGAGCACGAGGACGGCAGAGGAAACGGTGCTGTACGCCATTACCGGAACGCTGACCGATGGCGTGGACGCGACGATGCTGCCGTCGTAGCCGACGCCTTCGACGTGCAGGACGTACGTGCCTTCACCGACCTGGATGGTCATGGCGCCGCTCGTGCAAATGCCATTGGTGAACGTGCCGTAGGCGGAGCCGTCCCGCGAGGCGACGACGTTGATGCTGGCAATCCCCAGCGATCCGCACGACGTACCGCCCTGCGGCGCCCATTGGACGATGATGTTGCCGCGCGACGAGCTGTTGTTGACCATGCAGCCCTGCAAGGGCGCCGTGACGACGAACAGACTCAGCGCAAACGCGCGCCACCGACCGTGAAGCAACTGACTGACGCAATTCCACATCTTGGCATCCTCCGTGGGGCGATTCGCACTCCCGAGCTGTCAACGCACCGCGCCGCAGTGTATTCACTGGCTCGCGAAGCGCCAGTATAAGACAAAGTTGACGAAATTGCCTTCGGCGCGATCCTGATGGCGTCGAGGTCACCTCGACGTCGGAATGCTGATTTGCCGTCGTTTGCCGTGCACCGCCAGCGACTGATGCTCCTCGCGACGGGTTTCGCGTGTCTGCCCGTGCTGCAAGGCTGCGTGGGTGCGACACAAGTTGCCGATGACTACGCCTATGGCTCCGGTGCCTTGAACCAGGATCCGTGGGCGACGCGACCGCACGCGCCCCGACCGGTGTCCAAGCCGCCGGAACCGCGGCCGATCGCCAAAGCGCCTGATCCCAAGCCTGAAGTGCGACCGCAGCCGGTGCACCGGGAACCGCCGGTTCATGTCGAAGCGCCGCGCCCGGAACCGCCGCCGCGGGTTGTCGCGGCGCCGATCGTGGAGACGCCCAAGCCCGTGGTCGAGCCGCCCAAGCCGGTCGTCGAAGCGCCGCGCGAACAGCCTCAGCCGCAACTGGCAGGGACGACGCGCACGGAGGCGGACCTGCGCGGCATTCAGCGCGTGGAGTCGGCGTCGGCGCTGCTGGGTACGCCGGGCCTGCAGGATCGCGCGTTCGTGGCACACGTGCTGCGCGCCGCGGGCCAGGATCTGGATGTCGATCGCAACCGCCCGTATGCGCCCGCGCTGTTTGAAGCGCTGCAGCGGCGCGGGCTGCTGATTTCGGCGGGCTCGGCGCGGCCGGGCGACTTGATCTTCTTCAACAACACCGCCGATTTGAACAGCAACGGCCGGGCGGACGACGGCGTGACGTTGGTGGGCGTTGTCGAACGCGTGGACGGTACGCGCATCGTGCTGATCGCCCAGCGGGCCGGCAAAGTGCGGCGCTTGGCGGTCGATGCGTCGCGGCCGGAGTTGGTGCGCGATGCCCATGGCGAGGTCGTCAACACGCGGCTGGTGCGCTGGCCGGGCGCCGAGGGGCCGCTGACGGCGGGGCAGTGTCTGGCGGGGTTTGCGAGGCCGTAGGGGCAGGCGAGGCGGACGGATGTTGGACCGTCGCCGTTGTCTCTTTGGCGCCCCGCGCGCAACCGCTTGACCGACCTCCATTCTCTTCGCCCCGACCGCTGCCAAGAGCGCCCCGACCTCAATCCACTCAACTCCGCGCCGTGCCCGCACGCCCGAAGGCTCAGTTCAGTTCGTCGTCGGCGCTGGCGCCACCACCGCCGCCTTGCTCGACTCAGCCGGCACATGGTTCGCCACCGGCGCCAACAAACTCTCCGCCAGCGCGGCATTCGCATCCGTCGGTTCCAGCGATGCGTTCGCGACGACTTGCAGGATGTACGTCCGCGGCGTGGCCTTCAGGTTATCCAGCTTGGCGCGAATCGGCGGCGTCTCGACCGGTGGTTTCGCCGCCGTGATGCCAGCCACGGCCCCCGTGTCCTTGTGGGCGTCGCGCAGGTGCTGCAGCAGATCCGCGTCGTCGGCTAGCTGGACGGTCGGGCCAGGCTGGACAACGCGATGCGGTTGTCTTTGCGGATGCCGCGGCAGCCGAGCGCACGAGGCTGAGCAGCATGGCTGCCTCCAAACAGCAAAAAGCACGTGAATTCACAGGTTGACAGGCGTCGCCGTCGCGTGCAGATTCCGCGAACGAGCCGGTCTTGCTGCGCACGATGCGTGTCGGTCTGGCGGACGACGTCTGAAGTTCTGCTTCCCACGCGTTCAACCTTGATCATGAGAGGATGTGCCATGCGCAGACCGCAATCTAACCAAACTGCCTTCGCCCTCGCCGTGGCCTGCCTCCTGGCGCTCGTCCCTGCTTGCTCCAGTGGCAAGAACGCCGCCGGTGTGACAGACGACAATGCCACTGCGGACCAGTACCCGTCGGCGACCCTTCCGTTCAAGGCGCGCGCTTCGGGTCCCAAGAAGGGCGACAATACCTATCCCTTTGATGGTGTGGAGATCGGCCGGAGTCAGTACAGTCGTCAGGCGCAGGGGTACGTGCAGGAAGCACATGCGATCCTGGCCGTCCCGGTCGCGCTGCCCGACGTCGTGGCGGTGATCTTCCCGCCCGCCGACCGAGAGGGCTTCGATGTCGCCTACGCGGGCTTTGGCAAACCGTGGACGCGCGAGCACCTCATCGACACACCTCCCGATCAAGTGGGTGCGCTCGACGCGGTGGCTACCGGTGACGGCGGGCTTGTCGCGGTGATGCGGCCGCGCAACGAGACAGTACCGGTCACCATCATCCAGTGGCGCCCGGGCACGGCGGCGACAATCGAGACCCTCACGACCGAGGAGACGGCGCAGTCGGTCGGGTTCGGCGCGGAGCGATGCCCGGACATCAGTGTGGCGGTCGACCCGACCGGCGGCCTGGCGGTGCTCTACCGCGACTTCACAACCAGCGAAGGCTCCGGCCGCGTCATGCTCGCGCAGCGGGCCAAAGGGGCTTCCGCCTGGACCCGCACCGTCGCGGATCAAGGCAACCGCCCGTGGTACACCAACCCGGGTTCCGGCATCTTTGGCGAAGTGGGATGCAAGAATCGCGTGGCCTTTGACGAGACGGGGCGTCCTCGTGTCCTGACGCTGCACCGCGGCATCCCGGATTCCGCGGCCGACTCCCTCAATCCGACCATGGGGACTCACGCGCCTGGGTCGTGGGTCACACCGCTCTTCCTCGGCGCGGACGGCCGGTTTCACAACGAGTCGCGCTCGTTCGGTTCCACGTGCGAGTGCTACGGTGGCGAATTCGACGTCGATGTGAATCCAGACGGTGAGATTCTGGCTGGCCCCGCCTCACAGTCCGCAAAGCCAAACCTGTACCTCACCGTCCTGTCGTTCATCGGCATCGGTTTCAAGGGGACGAACAGCCCGATCTTCCAGTGGGCCTCGGGCGACCCCAACACGCGCTTGGGCGGTTCGCCGCAGGTCGACGAATGCGGGCGGGCACCGGTGCTGATGTCCGCCTGGCTCGGCTACTGGTCGATGGGTGGGCAGCCCGGCGGTTGCTGGATGCAGCGGCGCGCACCGGTCATGTTCCGCACCGACGATGAGGGAAACTCCGCCACCTTGAAGTACCCGACTCCGGCGCACGGCGTCCGCCCGTACAACGCGGTCCTGTGCCTGCGCGATGACGACACGCTTGAGATCTGCAGCGGCAGCTACACGCCCGATCCGAGTTCAACGGCGCGGGGCGATCTCCCCGTGCTGGTCTCGAGCACGCCGGCGGACGGCGCAGTGGACGTGGACCCGGCGTTGAACGAGATCGTGCTGAAGTTCGACCGGCCGACTTCCGTGGCCACGATAAGCGACGTGGAGTTCATGGATACCTCGGACAATGTGGGCGGGGTAGCCTTTGCAAGTGTCGACGTCTCGACGCCAGGGGAGGTGCACGTGGTCATGAAGGCGCCGCTGACGGGCAACCACCGCTTCCGTCTGGCCGTCGCCATTGGCAAGGACTGGCAATACCCCAGCGGGAAACGCCCGGTCCTCACGTTTCGCACCAAGGGCGAGCCGCGGCCCGCCGACCCGCGCGATCTGCCCTTGGTGCTCCACATCAGCGACACCGATTTCACCCGCGACCCGGATGGGACCTTTCGCGTTGTCGCCAAAATCAACTGGCAATCCGCCAGCGCAGGTGTCGCGCTGCCGCAGACCCAAGCGGACGCGCTGTCGATGGCCGGCAAGAAGCCCCTGCTCCAGGAGGCAAGCGGGGCCGCCGTCAAGGATTACGAGTATATTTTCCCGACCGGACTGACCTGGAAGACGGCTCCGCTCAAGCCGGACACGGAATACGTCGTCACGTTTCCCGACGACGTGACCGATTTCTATGGGCTTACCTTTGCGCCGTTGGATCGGGTCGTGCATTTCAGGACCGCGCCGTGACCGCCGCGGGACTCTTCGGAAATCCCGGGCGTGCGAGACCTGCTCATGTCCGTCGCGTATGGTCAAAGGCAGCGGGATTTGTCGGCATGCAGATCGGAGCCGCACTGTGTTGCCCGAAGCTGCGGGGTGTGCAGCCGCCAGGGCAGCTTCGTCAGGTTCTGGATCCTGCCGCGGATCGCGCGCCAAACCAACCACACAAACGTCGCACGTCCCGGGCTTCAGCCTGGTGTCCAGCGCGAAACCGCTTGACCGACTTGTTGAACTGAATGACCTTGCGCCCCGCCTCCGGACAGCAGACGGGCGGCGGACACCCGGTGAACGGCTCTGCCGTGGAAGCGATACCGGGACAGATGCCGCGCAGTGGGGCACAGTCGGTCGCCCGACGCCAAAGAGTGCGCGCGGATACCTGATTTTCGCAACTGGTGTCACCAGCGGCCTTTCCGGTGCTGCCAAAAGTCGCTCGGACCTCCGTCCAAAACGAAAAAAGCCTTCGTTTCCGAAGGCTATTTTTGGTGCGCACACTAGGATTTGAACCTAGGACTCCCACCGTGTGAACGTCAATCGGGGTCTCGCCGGGTCAAAGGATTACTGAAGTTTCGCGAAGTTGGCCGACACCTGGCGGCGTCCGGCGACACCTGTGGAACGAACAGGGGGCACCAGTCGGGGGCACCAAGGGCTCTAGTGCCCCCAATGGCTTTGCGTGTTGCGAATAGGCCATAAACCGCGTCAGCACGCGGAGGTGGTCGAACGACCATGCGCGGCTGCGTCGCCCACAGCACAGACGCGCGTCGTTGCAAATCCGCGCGGGTACCGCGGTCACGGCTGCACCTGGGCAACGAGCCAGACGCGTATCTCCCGGCACGCGTCCTCCAGCTCAATCCGCGGACCCCAAAACATCGGACCGATTCGCTGCCATGCCTTGTGCACCGCGGCGCGCTTCACCGTGTCCGCCAGTAGCAACGCGGGTTCGTCCGGGTGTGGAACCCGGCCAATGTCCTTGTCGGTCAGCATTTCACTGGCCAGTGCGCGGATCGACATAGTCATCGGCGGCAGTGTCGACGCAGCGCGGATGACGTGCACGGCGTCCTCGTAGTGCCGCACGAAGGTGTCCGCAGCGATCTCGTCGCGTCCGTAGCGCCTGGACACAGCATCGAGCTTCTCCAACAGGGTCACGTACGGATGCACGCAGCGCACCTCCGTGGGGCGGTTGTCGACGAACCGGTCCAGCTGCGCATTCTGGCTCAGGAAGTCGTGCACGAAGGACGAGATCGCCACTGCGACGCACGGCAGGACGCGCGCCCGGCCGACCTCGAGCCGCACGAATGGGCTGACCGCATCGGCGAGCTGGTCGAGGAAGTGGCCCGGGTACATCGCCAAGTAGTCCGCCGTTCGCGCCTGCTTGTCCTCGCGCGTCGCATCTGCCGACACCCGCATCCCTGGAATCTGCATCGCGGCGGGTAGGGCGGCGTACCACGCGCGGCGCAGCGCGAGCGGCCCGGCGTTGGTGCTCGTCCAGTTCGCGACCGCCGGCAAGCCCTCGACCGAACCGGCCTCCACCATGAGGTCCAAGTCCTCGGAAAAGCGCTGGATCAGGCCGAAGCCCTTGGATAGGCTCGTGCCGCCTTTGAACCAGATCGCGAGCCCGGTCCGATGCAGACCCCAGAGGCAGTGCGTGACCCAGTAGTCCTTTTCGACCAACGCCACGTCGATCTGGGTTACCCGGGCAACCTCGCGCAGCAGGTCAGCAAACTGCGGGTCATCGTGGATGAAGGTCGTGCTCACGCTGCCGCCGCCCGCAGGCACCTGCCGACAGCCGCAACGGTCGCCTTGCTGCCGTACTCCGCCGCCAACTCGCGCAGTTCTTCCCGATTCCAGCGACCGAGCCGCAACTGCGCCAGGAGGCCCGTTTCCAGTTCATGCAGTTCGATTGCCGCCATATCGTGATGCTGGAACAGGTCGACGATGAACCACTCGGGCTGCGGGCGATCCGGAAACAGCACCCGGCGCAGCATGAACTTGCGGCCGTCCAAGGTGAACTCCCCGGTCCGCTGCGTGTTGTAGACCAGCGTCGCGGCGAACATCGCGGTCGTGCCGAGCCCAAGCGCGTTCCAGCGTGCAGGGCCGGTCAGCAGAAAGCTGTCCGTTCCCAAAAAACCGGCGAGCAACGCCTCATCGGTCGCTGGCGCGGTGCCGAACCAGGTGCGCAGCGGCGCGTAGTACAAGCCGTGTGCGGCTTCACGCAGCTTGCCTTCGTGTACGAGTCGCTGCGCCAGCCGTGCGGGGTTCTTGCCCCATGCCCGCAGATCGCGGGTTCGGTAGGCGTGGCCGGGTTCCAGTTGTGGCTGCGCGGGCAGGGACATGGCGATCACCGTCGAGGTTCTACCGTACAAAAGATACGGTAATCGCGTCGTGATGTCCAGCCCGCGAGCCGGGACGGGGTGTTCTTCCCGATTCGTGGTCCTGGCGAACGCGACAAACCGGCCGTCGGTTCTGTCGTCGAGCAACGTGTACTTTGTTTTGGTCGTCTGGTGTACTTTGTTTTCGTCCAGAATATCGCGAAATACTGACGTGCGCACAGCTACTTAGGCGGAAAGGAAATCGCGTCAGCACTCGACGTCGTGGCCAAAGTCGCGCATCGACGCAGCGGAGTAGGGCGGCGCAGCAGCGGCGTCGTGCAGTCGCGCCCGCGTCGCCAGCGTTGGCCGTGTCCGATGCAAAATCACCAGTAGTTCTCAGTATAAGAACAACGGAGGCGCCCCCAAAGTCGCGCTCCTCAGCCCATCCAGGGCTGGCTCGCCGTGCGGATTTGCCGTGCGGTTCCTCACTGCTTGAAGGCCGGCGCGCGACGCCGGTGAAGGACTCGGCCATGCGGCTCATCGGCGTTCTCGACCAAGATCAAGATGTTCCCTGCGCGACCTGCAACCACCACTGGGACGTGCGTTACCTGCTGAACGACCTTGGGCGCCACCGGCTGCGCGCGGAGGGCTTCGCGACCATCGTGTTCGATGATGGCGCGATCTTGGTCAACTGGTGCCCCAACTGCGACGTGCCGGCTGTGGCGCGGGTGCAGGTCCAACAGCCGCTGCGTGCGGTGGCGTAGCTGGCAAGTACGGCGACAAACGGCAGGCCAGAAGCACGACGCCCTGCTGGGCGCTGTGTAGCTGGCCAGGCTGTTTGTTAGCCGGCGCTCTTGCCCAGACGCCTTCGCCCAAATGCCTACTATCTGCTAATACGCGAGAGAGCGCGCCCTCGCCGTACTCGCTCATGCCGATTCTGCCGACAAGCCTCGGCAGGCCAGCGGAAGTTCATGCGAATGCGCGGTTGCATGTCGATGACGACCGGTTAGCTGTGCGGTGCCCGAGGCGCCGTGCGGTTGGCTGGGCCGTTTCTTCTTACGGATGAATGACTTCGGGCTTCACAGACCGGCTGGCAGGGACTTCACATACGATTGGTGCGACGACCACACCACTGTGGTCAGCCTTTATCCTCAATCGTGTGCGAAGCGGTCGCACCGGACGAGGAGAGGCTCATGAAATTCTTAGGCATCGCAAGAGTCAGCACCGAAGAACAAGCCGGCGACAACGGCGCCGGGCTCAACCGCCAGCACGACGCGATCCATCGTGTCGTCGAGGCCAACGGCGCGAGCCTCATCGGAATCGTCAACATCGTGGACGTCTCCGGCAGCGATGTCGGCACGTCCAAGGAGTGGCTGACGCAGGTCCTGCCGGTCATCGCCGACCCCGACGTTCACATCGCGATCGACGCGCTCGACAGGCTCATCCGCGCGTCCAACTTCGCCGCGTTCGGCGTGCTGGCCATCTGCCAAAGCACGCACACGCGCATCTACACGCCCGCTGGCACGCACGACCTCGCGAGGCCCGACGGAGTGCTCGTCAGCGGCTTGCTGGCGCTGATTGGCGGCAAGGAGAAGGCCGAGATCGTCCGCCGATCCCAGGCTGGCAAAGAGGCGAAACGGCAACGCGGGCAGTGGGTTCAGAGCGTGGACTTCTTGCCCCGCGGGATAGCCTACGACCGCAAGACGCAAACCTGGAGCTACACAACGGCGGCGGACGGAGTGCGCGAGGTGTTCAGGCTGGCGGCGGAGGGTGCGACGCAGGCCGAGATTGGCCGCCGCACGGGTGTTCCGAGCCAGACCATCCGCTTCCTGCTGCAGAATCCGATCTACGACGGCCGGCTGGTGTTTGCTTCGCGGTCGAGTGGCCGGATCGCCAACTCGAAGCACCAGCAGAAAGTCGCGCGTCCGGCCGACCACGTCATCGACGTGCGCGTCTACAGCGAGACTGACCAGCTGGTGCCGCACGAACTGTGGATGAGCGTGCAGGCGCGCCTTCGTGTGGCCGAACAGCAGCATCGGCGAACGCGTGAAGCCACGGCGCCGTCGTCATGGGCGTCCTCGTTCCTGTTTAGCTCGCATGAGCCCGATGCCGACGGAACAGCGGCGCGCCGGCACATCGTCTACGGCTGCAGCACCGGCGCCGGCCCTCGCGCCGCCCCCAGGTACATGTGCCGCTGCAAACACGGGGACTCGTCAGGTGAACTGCGCCGCTGCGGGCTTGTGGGCTTCCGCTGCGATGTCGTGAATCCTTGCCTCGACCGCTACCTGACCGAACTCACCCACAGCGACTGGCTGGTCGCAGCCGCGTTCGAGGCGGTCAAACAGGCCAAGGCACCCGACACCGCGGCGATCGGCGAACGAACGGCAAGAGCGCTGGCTGCGCTGGAACGACGCGAGAAGAGGCTGCTGGACCTGTACGAGCACGACGGCATCGACCTTCACGAGCACACCGCGCGTCGGGAAGTTATCAAAACGGAACGTGCTGTGCTGCAGCAGGCGCTGGCCAACGCGATTGCGGTGCCAGTTGTGCCGAGCGAGCGTGCGATTCGGGCTCAGGCAGCGGCGTGGAGCTGGAACGCGGAGTGGCCGCCGGAGCAAAAGCGCAAGTGGTTGGCGAAGTACGTGGAGGCGATCTACATCGCGAACCACGCGATCGTGTGGGCGAACTTTCGGGTCTAC
Source organism: uncultured Myxococcales bacterium (assembly GCA_903924465.1). Taxonomy (GTDB): domain Bacteria; phylum Myxococcota_A; class UBA9042; order UBA9042; family UBA9042; genus CAIYBN01. Next base: position 35,688 of record CAIYBN010000044.1, read on the forward strand.
GGTGACGATGGCAGCGTCGTGACGTGCACTTCAGACCGGCCGGCGAGTTGGGAAGAACTGCTGGGTCATGCGCCTACGGGTATCAAGCGCACCGCGGCCGCGCAGGGAGCGGTTCCGACGGCGCTGGCGGCTGACAGCTTGGGCATCAGCGGCGACATGCTGCGGTGGTATCTGGCGCACGGCGTCGTGACGTTCGCGGGCGCCATGAGCGGCAACAAGCGCTTGTGGGCACAAGAGGACGTCGAGATGGCGCGTCAGGCGTTGACGGCGCACAGAGCTGCGCATCAGGGTGCACTCCGTCCGGGCAGGTGGGCGGCGACTGATGCAGGAGGCAGATCGCTGGGATCCGGCGCGCAGCTGTAGTAGAACGCGACGCCATGAAGGTTCTGGCCCTCCTAAGCGAAGTCGAAGTCATCGCGGTCGGCAGTGCCATCCGCGAGCTCGCGCGGTTGAAGCGCGTCTACGGACCCGGCCGGTGGCGCAAGCTCAAGGCCATCGCGCGCGTCGTTTTGGCGGATGGCGTGACCGCGGTCGCTGAGATACACTGGTACGAGGCGCACGGCATCGGCGCCCGCGAGCACAAGGTCAAACGCCTGTTGGACGACGCACCATGAAAGACACAGCAGAAAAACCCATGTTTGTCGTGTGCTTGTCCAACCGCGGGCACGCCGTGTCGCTCGTGACCAGGCGGCTGTATCGCCGGCTCGAAGATCCGGTCGCCGCCAGCCACGCGATGGTGCGGGTCGTGGATGAGTCGGGCGAGGACTACCTGTTTCCCGCGAAACTTTTTGCCGAGGTCGCGCTGCCGAAGCCGCTGGCTTCACGGTTGGCGCGCGCAGCGTGATTGTCCCGGGGTGCCGCCCAGACGAGCGCGATGCTCATAGGGGAGCCGACGCAGCGTGATACGGTGCGTTGACGAGAGCTGCTGGGCAGATCACTGGAACGGGTTCTGCCGCAAACCGGCGCGCGGGATCGATCAGGGGGCGCATCCGCAGACTGATTCAAGCCGCCCGTAGCGCCACCGCCGGCTCGCACCGCCACGCCGCCCGCAGCGCCAGCATCGGCGGGCTTCCAGCGTGACTCCACCGAATCCCCGACCGCTTCATCCGCTGCTGCATCA